>NZ_JBFTST010000015.1:0-132784 GCF_056400165.1 Rhizobium sp. 01L410 | reverse complement strand
GCGAAACCTCGTCGAACGCTTCTTCAACAAGCTCAAGCAGTTCAGAGGGATTGCCACTCGATATGACAAGGACCCCCAAAACTTCCTAGCAGCCGTAAAACTACTCGCCACCCGCATCTGGATCAGGTCGTTATGAGTCTACGCCCTAGTTAATCGAACAAAGCCGCTACCTCGTAGCACACTTTATCGGGACGAGGCGATGAGCCTCATCGCTAAGATGAAGTCGCTGTTGCCTACAGACTACGACGTGGTTGTGGACGCAAGCATCAACGGCAAGAACCTCCGTGCGATAGCTCCCCATTTTTGGGAGACGCCAGCACTCCCATCGACTGCGCCGGAATTTTCCTTTTCCCTCACCGGCCCCTCCAATCCGATCCCCAAGAGTATCACTATAAACTTTGGCAAGACGAACTGTTCATACACCGTGTCAGGAACAGATGAGTTGTGGGTGGCAGGGGCATTCGAAGAAATTGGCGAAGCTTTGCGGTCGAAGCAAAGCGTTGTTCGGCGACTGTACGAAAACTATGCCCTCACCATCAATTTCTTATCGTTCTTGATTGCATTGATTGCCTTACCAAGCCTCGACGTTCCGTCTAGGGCGGCGCTGCTGCTGGCGTGGTTTCTGCTCGCAGTAATCTATCTCTTGATACACAGAACGACTACGACAACCCTACTGTATCTTAAGGCAGAGTCGAAGGACCGAAAAAGCTTCATCGACTACCCTAGGATTTTGACGACCGTCGTAGGCGCGGGAGTGATCGGTGCAATTACAGCTGCGTGGGGTGTCCTAAGTGGAGACACCATCATGAATTTACTTCAAGCGCTGATAACAGCGCAAAAATAGTGGTAGAGACAAGGCACCCGTAGAGCGAATTTCCGATATTGGGCACTTGCCTTGGGCACCACTCCCTAATGATTTGAAAACGCTTATGTTTTGCGCGTTGACTTTCGCTCTCAATAGGCGTTTTCCGTGTTCAGCAGCCGGATCGGCGTCAGGAACAGGATCTTCAGATCGAACCAGAGCGACCAGTTCTCGATATAATAGAGATCGTAAGCCGTGCGGAACTTGATCTTGTCGTCGTTATCGACTTCGCCGCGCCAGCCGTTGATCTGCGCCCAGCCGGTGACGCCGGGCTTGACGCGGTGGCGGGCGAAATAACCTTCGACGACATCGCCGAAGGCGCGGTCGCGGGCCTGGGCGAGAACGGCGTGGGGGCGTGGGCCGACCAGCGACAGCTCGCCGCGCAGCACGTTGAACAGCTGCGGCAGTTCGTCGATCGACGATTTGCGGATGAAGCGGCCGACAGGGGTGACGCGCGGGTCGCCCTTGGTGACGGCGGCCTTGGCCGTCGGATCGCTCAGATGCGTGTACATCGAGCGGAACTTGAAGACGTTGATGATCTCGTTGTTGAAGCCGTGGCGCTTCTGCATGAAGAACACGGGGCCCTTCGAGGTCAGCTTGATGGCGATCGCCGTGGCGACCATCACCGGCCAGAGCAAGAGCAGCGCCAGCGATGCGAAGAACAGGTCGAAACCGCGCTTGGCGACCGAATCCCAGTCCTGGATCGGCTTCTTGAAGATATCGAGCATCGGCACGGTGCCGACATGCGAATAGGCGCGCGGGCGGAAGCGCAGGCGGTTGGCATGGGCGGCAAGACGGATATCGACCGGGAGCACCCAGAGTTTCTTCAAGAGCTGCAGAATGCGCGCTTCGGCGCTGAGCGGCAGCGCGATGATCAGCATGTCGATGCGCGTCAGGCGGACGAATTCGACGAGCTCTGCGACGGTGCCGAGCTTCGGATAACCGGCGACCATGATTGGCGAGCGCTTCTCGCCGCGGTCGTCGAAGATGCCGCAGATGCGGATATCGTTGTCGGGTTGCAGCTCGAGCAGGCGGATCAGGTCTTTCGCCGGATCGCCGCCGCCGACGATCACGGCGCGGCGTTCCATGACGCCGTTGCGCGCCCAGTTGCGGATGCCGTAGGCGACGAGGAAGCGGGTACCGATGAGGAAGAGACCGGAAAGCGAGAACCAGGCCAGATGGATCTGGATCTGCGTCAGGGATACATCGCGCACCAGCGCGAAGATCAGCGCCGTCACGATGAAGGCTGCGCCCCAGGACAGGAAGATCCGCGGTAGCAGCCGGACGCGCGAGCGTAGCGCCGGGATCGAATAGGTATCGCTGATCTGCAGGCTGATGACCGCAAGAGCCGCTGCCACAAAGGACATGGCTACGCGTGCGCCAAAACTTTCGCTGCCGTCGCCCGGCCAGATCAGGAATGCCAGCAGGCCGATCAGGAATTGCGAGGCGAATTCGAACAGGCGGAACTGGCCGATGATGATCGAAGGCGAATGTGTGCCTTCGCGGAACTGCTCGGCGATCTGCAGCGCATAGGCGTTGATGGTCGCGGCCTCGTCCGGCTTTTCATCGCCGTCGCCACGCACATTGATGTCCGAAACCCGCTTTCGCAGCGTATCGACGTCGAACTGATCGTTCTTTTCTGCCTTGTTCATGAGGCTACCGCCGCTCGTTGATACGAACGGCTTAACACCAAGCCCCTAAGAAAGATTTACGAGATCTTATATATTTGCCGGCTGCGGCGTCATACCCACGAGCTCGTAGTATAGTTTCAGAACATCCTTGGCCATCACAGGTGCGGAGAAAACCGCCTTCACGGCGTCTGCCGACGGCATGGTTTGCCGCCCCCATCCGGGCTTGGCGATTGCTTCCGCCATCACCCGCGCCAGATCACCGGCGTCGCCTGGCGCCACCAGCGCGCTGCTGTCCTTGCCGAGCACTTCCGGGATGCCGCCGACACGGCTGGCGATGACGGTCTTGCCGGCGCCGAGTGCCTCGAGAACAATATAGGGCATGGCTTCGGCGCGGGAGGGGACGACGACATTGTCGGACATGGTGAAGGCGTCCTGAACCCGCATCGCAGGCAGCATGCTGATGCGTTTTCCAAGCCCGCGCTCGACCATCATGTCGCGGTATTTGTCGCGGTCAGGGCCGTCGCCGATCATCAGCGCCGAGAGCGGCCGTCCGGCCAGACGCTCCGTCCTGGCAAAGGCATCCACAAAAAGATCGGGACCCTTAAGGTCCCTGAGCATGCCGATGTAGATGAAATGAACCGCATCGGATCGGGTCGGGATGACCTGGAAGTCGCGCTCCCCGATGCCGTTATAGATCAGTCGCGTCTTGGTCTTCGGCTTGCCGACCTTCTTCATGTAGGTGTCGCGCTCGTATTCGCAGATGAAGACGAGCGCGTCGGTCAGATATTCCTGCAGCCGCTCCATCTTGAGCACGAATTGCCCGAGGAGCGAGGTGCGGGAATAGTGCAGGCTTCCGCCATGGGCGGTATAGAGGCGGGCTACGCGATACCTGTTCACCCGCAGGGCTGAGCCAACGAGCCGCGCGAGCACACCGCCTTTGGCGCCATGTCCGTGCAGCACATCAGGCCGCAAACTTTTAATCGTCTTGTATGTATCCCAGATTACAGGGATATCCGAGATGCCGGGGGCGCGGCGGATCGGCACGCGCGTCAGCCCCAGCGAAAGATAGGGACGGATGTCGTCGAACAGCCGGTCCTCGTGCTCGCCGCCGGTCGAGCTGTCGCAGAGAATGCCGACCTCGTGACCCGCTTTGCTGTGCTCCTCGACGAGATCGCGGACATGGCGAAAAATGCCACCGACCGGTGACCTGAAGCAGTGAATGATGCGGAGAGGCCGTTGTTCGTCTGCCATATGGGATCAGAACAGCCGTTCGCGGACGTAGATGGTGTCGCCGGCAATGATGGCGGACGAGATGTTGACGCGGCCGGTGATGACCTGGCCGTTGATCTTGCGTGTCACGTCGACGCTGGCCTGATTGGCGCGGGAAGAGAAGCCGCCGGCCACCGCAATGGCGTTCTGCACGGTCAGGCCTGGAACATAGGCATATTGGCCGGGCTGGCCAACTTCACCCATGACGTAGATCGAACGGTAGCGATCGACATCGATGGTGACGTCAGGATCGCGCAGATAACCCTGCTTGAGCTTGGCGGCAAGCTGGCCGGACAGCTGCTGCAGCGTGCGGCCGCGGGCAGGAACCTGGCCGACGAGCGGGAAGGCGACATAGCCTGCCTGGTCGACGGTGTAGCTGTTGGTCATGCTGGGCTGATCGAAGACGGTGATCCGCAGCCGGTCGCCGCTATCCAACGTATAGGGCTGAATCGTCGCCTGCTGGAAAGCCTTCGGCGCCGGCTTATAGGTGTTGCAGCCGCTCAGTACCGCGGTCATCGCGGCAAGGCTCAGGGCCAGAAACATCTTGGGCTTTGCGAAAGGCATTCGACTGTGCTCACAGGAAACGAACTTGGTCCCTGCCGTTATCAATCCGTTAGGGTTAATGCCCGGTAAAAATTTGCAGGATTTTTTGGAAGACGGCAGGTTTGGGCACCTTACTTGCTCAGCCGGTAATTAACGCTTGGGTTACTATAGTCGTTTACCCTTCGCCACACCTTTGTTCTTGGAGTGCGAGTATGTCCGGCGTAACGGGTAATCAGGATGTCGATATCGATCTTGGCCAGCTTGTCCGTGCGGTATGGGAACGGCGGCTCAAGGTCGTCGCGATCACGCTGGTCGGGGCAGGGGTCGCTTTTGCCGGCGCCAAGATGATTGCTCCGAAATACCGCGGTGAAACGCGGCTGCTGATCGAGCAACGCGCACCGGCCTTCGCCAACACCCAGTCTGCCGACGCCAACGCCGGGCCGCTGCTGGACGAACTGAACATCGCCAGCCAGGTGCAGCTGCTGCAATCGGCCGATCTGATCAAGAAGGTCATTAACAGCGAGAAGCTTTACGAGCTTCCCGAATTCGACGAGGCCGCCAACGGCTCGGCGCTGACCGATATCCTGATTGCGCTGCATCTGAAAAAGAACCCGGCCGAGAACCCGCCGGAAGAGCGCGTCATCGATGCGTTCACGGAGCGCTTGCAGGTCTTTCAGGTGCCGGGCTCGCGCGTCATCGGCATCAATTTCACCTCCAAGGATCCGAAGCTCGCCGCCCGCATCCCGAATGCGATGGCCTCCGTCTATCTTGCCACCCAGAGCGGCGCGAAGCTGGATTCCAATTCCGAAGCGACCCGCTGGCTCGAGCCCGAGATCGAAAGCCTGCGTCAGAAGGTCAGCGATGCCGAGCAGAAGGTTGCCGAATACCGCTCGGTATATGGCTTGCTGCCCACCAATGGCGGCAGCAATTTCCCGACCCAGCAGCTGAACGATATTTCCGCGGAGCTGACGCGCGTCCGTGGCGAGAAGGCCAATGCCGAGGCCCGCGCACAGGCCGTTCGCAATGCCCTGTCGTCGGGCGCACCGTCCGATACGCTGCCGGATATCATGGCATCGCAGTCGATGCAGCGGCTGAAGGGCACCGAGTCCGGCCTGCA
This sequence comes from Rhizobium sp. 01L410, assembly GCF_056400165.1. Lineage (NCBI taxonomy): Bacteria > Pseudomonadati > Pseudomonadota > Alphaproteobacteria > Hyphomicrobiales > Rhizobiaceae > Rhizobium > Rhizobium sp. 01L410. The sequence continues at coordinate 127,362 of NZ_JBFTST010000015.1, read as the reverse complement.
GTCGCAGATTTCCGATCTCAGCACGTCGCTGCTTAACAACCACCCGCGACTTCGCAGCCTGCGGGCACAGCTGGCCGACATCAAGACGCAGATCCGCCAGGAGACGCAGAAGATCCTGACCAGCATCGAGAACGAATCGAAGGTCGCCGATCTTCGTGCCGCCGAGCTCGAGCGCCAGTCCACGACGCTTCAGCAGAATAGCGCCAAGGCCGGTGAAGACGAAGTCGGCCTCAATGCCCTGCAGCGCGAAGCCAATGCCCAGCGCCAGCTGCTCGAGACCTATCTCGTCCGTTACCGCGAAGCCGCCTCTCGTGCCGACAGCAATTCCAGCCCGGCCGATGCCCGCGTTGTTTCCAAGGCTGTCCAGCCGGTCGATCCCTATTTCCCGAAGGTCGTTCCGATCGTCATCGTCGCCACTTTCGCAACGCTGATCCTCACCTCGATCTTCATCATGCTGGCAGAGCTTTTCAGCGGCCGCGCACTGCGCCCCGTCGGTGCATCCGCCGTCCCGGCCGCCCGGACCGAAGACGAACCGCTCACCGTTGCCGCGCCGGTCAAGTCCAAACGCGCCGCAGCGCCGAGCATGCTGTCTGCACACGCGGAAGACGTGGTTGTCGAAGAGCCGGCAGAAACCGTAGAGCCCGCTGACGACAACGAATTCTCGATCGGCTCCGTTGCCGAATACCTGACCAGCAGCCGCGCGCCGCTGGCAATCGCCATATCACCTGTTGGTGACGATGGATCGGCGGCAACCGTCGCACTGGCCCGCAAGCTCTCGGCGTCCGGCCAGCGCACCATTCTGGTCGATATGACCGGCTCCGGTTATCCGACGGTTCTGATGGCCGAAGACCTCGAAGCGCCGGGCGTGACCGATCTGCTTTGCGGCGTTGCCGCTTTCGGCGACACGATCCACGGCGACCGTGCATCGGACGCCCATCTCATTCCGCAGGGGACTAGCGACGTGCGTCAGGCCATGCGCGGGGCCGATCGGCTCTCGCTGCTTCTCGATGCGCTGATGTCGGCCTACGATATCGTCGTCGTCGAATGCGGCGCGGCCGATGTGGCCGGCGTCTCGCGTCTGACCCGCAGCAAGGATGTCGAAATCATCCTGTCGATGCCCGAAGTGTTGGAGGACGAGTTCGTCCATGCCATGACGGAATTCGAAAAGGCCGGCTATCAGCGCGTCGTGCTGATGTCGGGCGGGGAAGCCGCCGAGCCTGATGTTGCCCGCCACGCGGCGTGACGATCAGATGCCGATCCTGGCGCGAACGCGCTGGGCGGCACGATAGAAGCCCGGCCGGGCCTTGATGAAGGCCTTGCTTCTGGTGATGGCGCGATGCGCCGCACCGGCGATCGACCCCTTCAGCGACAGCGGCAGAACCACATCGTGATGGCTGGTCTCGACAGGCGCCCAAGAGCGCTTGTAGGTCTGGTCTCCAAGGCCGAAGTCGAAGAGCGATACGCCCTTGCCCTGCAGCCCCGAGATCATCTGCCAATAGAGAAATTCACCCGGGCTCGAATCCGGCACCAGGCTCTCATCGATCGCGCCGAACTGGCAGATGATGTGATCGCTCTTGCGCGAGATGCCTGAAACCGCGGCGATCTTGCCCGCAAGCTCGCCCTTCAGCCGCAGCGCATGCATTTCCAGGCCGTAGTCGCCGCCGTCGCGAATATCGATAAGGCCGTGCAGGAAGGCCTTGGTTTCGGCATCGGCAAAAACGTCCGGCAGGCCGAGGGTGCGGAAGCGTTCCGCCTTTTGCTTGAAGAACAGGTCGAGCAGCGCGTGCTGTTCGCCAGGCGTGCCACCATCCACATAGTCGAACCCGCCGACGGCCTCCAGCCGCTTCGACTGGACGCGGAACTTTTTGCGGCGGCTCTTGGCATTCACCTGCTTCAGCGTTGCCTCGAAATTGTCGAGCAGCGGCAGCTGATAGGCATGGTTCTGGTTTTGCACCATCGGCAGCAGGCCGAGCGGGTTTCGCCGCCCGCGCCATTCGAGCGGAATGTTCTGCAGCAGCAGAAGATCGGCCTTGCCCTGCAGCGCCTGTTTCAGGAATTCGGCAAAGCGCTGGGGATCAAGGTCTTCAAAGGCTTCCAGGAAATGTTCGGAAAACAGGCCGGTGTTGATATTGCTGTGATCGGCGCCGATGAAGCGGGCGATCCGGACGCCGTGGCTGCTATCGATCTCGACCGGCAGGATGAAGGCAACCTTGCCATGCGTGCTGCCCTTGAGGATTGCCAGCGGCCGTTTGTAGGCGCGCACCCAGGAGCGGCACCATTCATAGCCCTGATGCAGAGAGGTGAGGTGGTCCTTCTCCAGCGTCCGCCAATCGCGCTCCAGCGGCTCCATCGCATCGTGGACGCTTACATCCAGTTCGGCGATCGCCAGCTTGGCGCTGAGCGACCTGAGCCGCGAAATGCCGGCATCGGCCTTGCCTGCGTCGTCGAGCGGCTGCTGGTCGGCATCGAGCTTCTGGGTCCGCACGGGAATTCTCCGGTCAAGATTGCTTGCCAGAGGATATAGCGCTGCGGAGCCTATCGAGGATTTAAACGCAGGCCGTGGCGCGCGCTTTTCCGCCGATCACGGTTATCTGCGCGTTAATGCGCTATTGCTGCTTCGGCCCGGCCATCCACTTGATGATCAGCATGGCGGGAAGCACCCAGAGCATGCCGGTCAGCGCGAAATAGAGCAGGTGACCCCACCACGGCGCCTCGCCAAGCGTGGCGACAGCGATCGTATTCGCGATCAGCGCATAGGCGAGCACGAGGACGATGATCAGGATCGTGCCGATGAATTTGCGCAGGCGAACGGGCATATCAGTTCAATCTTCCGGGTTGCTTGGACAGCGCGACGGCATGCCGCAAAGGTTCGGGGCTTGTTTTGCATGAGCCGCTGGGGCAAATCAACTGCCGTAACGAAGGAGCAATCATGGCCGTCGCGAATATGACCACCGAGCAGGCAATCCGGGGCGAAGTGCGCAAGCAGGACCGCAACCGCCGCGCATTGCGCATCTGGCTGGGTTTCGTGCTTCTGGCGCTCTTCTGTCTGGTGCTGGTCGGGGGCGCCACGCGGCTGACGAATTCCGGCTTGTCGATCACCGAATGGAAGCCGATCCACGGCGTCATTCCGCCGCTGAATGCCACGGAATGGGACGAGGAATTCAAGCTCTACCAGCGCATTCCCGAATTCCAGCAGCTGAACAGCGACATGACGGTCGAAGAGTTCAAGGGCATCTTTTGGTGGGAGTGGGCACACCGGCTGATTGCCCGCGGCATCGGCGTCATCTTCGGCCTGCCGCTTCTCTATTTCTGGATCACCGGCAAGGTGGAGCGCCGCCTGCGCTGGCCGCTCGCCGGTATTCTGGCGCTTGGCGGTCTGCAGGGCTTCATCGGCTGGTGGATGGTGTCCTCCGGTCTCTCCGTGCGCACCGATGTCAGCCAATATCGCCTTGCGACCCATCTGGTCATGGCCTGTCTGATCTTTGCCTCCTGCATGTGGATCATGCGGGGGCTCTCGCCGCATTCCGATGATGCAGCGCCGACGCAGAGCTCCAGACGCTGGGCGGCGGTGATCGCCATTTTCGCGCTGTTCCAGATCTATCTCGGCGCGCTCGTCGCCGGTCTGGATGCGGGTTTCACCTACAATACCTGGCCGCTGATGGACGGTTCCGTCGTTCCGGGCGATCTGCTGATCCAGCAGCCTGCCTGGATCAACTTCTTCGAAAACCCGAAGACCGTTCAGTTCATCCACCGTGTCGGCGCCTACACGCTGTTTGCGCTGACGCTGATCAACATGGTGATCGCCCTGCGCGCCGCACCGGCAACGACGCATGCGCGCCGCGCCGTCGTGCTCTTCGCGCTGGTGGCCATCCAGGCGGCGATCGGCATTACCACGCTGCTGCTGCACGTGCCGCTGCATTGGGGCCTGCTGCATCAGGGCGGCGCGCTCGTCGTCTTCGGCTTCGCCATCGCCAACTGGCGCGGCTATTACGGGGAGTTCTCGCGGCAGACCACCATCGCCGAACGCGACTGACGCCTATTCGTGTCCGCATGTTTCAAGCCGCGGTGCAGACGCTCCGCGGCTTTTTCGATTTTGCCCGAAAATTCGCATGCGTCATTGTCGGCAACCCTCGCCACCATCCGTCCTTGTGGCATAGTTCACACGGCTTCGGCCGCAAAAGAGGGTAGGACAATGGGTAAGACAATCGCAATTCTCGTGGCACGGCTGATTTTCGGCGGCCTGTTCGTCATGGCGGCAAGCTTCAAATTCATAGATATGGGAGCGACCGCCGGTTATATTGCCGCCGCGGGTTTTCCGCTGCCGCTGCTGCTGTCCTGGATCGCTGCCTTCTTCGAGGTCGGGCTTGCTGTCGCACTGCTGAGCGGCGCCTTCTTCAGCGAGGCGTCGCTCGCTGCCGGTGTCTACGTGATCTTCCTCGCTTTCGCGTTCCACGGTCCGAACCGTTGGGAAGGCAACCAGGCCGAATTCGGCTTCTTCGTCGATCACTTCACATTTCTTGCCGGACTGCTGTTTGCCTTTGCGCATGGCCCGGGCGAAAAGCTGAGCGTCAACCTTGGCCTGCTGCGCAGGCCCGCCTGACGCTAGCGGAGGATGCCGTCCTCTGCTGCGCAGGCCTGCCTGACGTTAGCGCAGGATGCCGTCCAGCGCAGGCATGCCGAAGATCGCCGATGCGGCGATCAGCAGATAGCAGGTCAGGCGGAAGGTGCTTTCTTTCGCCAGGCCGAACAGCTTCGAACCGCCGTAGAGGCCAGCCGCATAGGCCGGAAGAATGACGATCGTCAGCGCAAACACCGCCTGCACGAACAGGCCGCCTACGTAGTAGCTGATCGTCGTGAAAATGCTGGAGATCGAGAAGTAGAAGATGACGTTGGCGCGGACGCGCTGAAAGTTGCTCTTGCCTCCGAGCCAATAGGCGACGACGGGCGGCCCGCCGAGCTGGGCCGCACCGCTGAAGAGCCCGGCAAGCAGGCCGACGCCGGAACTCAGCGGTGCCGACGGCTCGCCGTGATAGCGCCAGCCGGAGACCAGAAGCGCCAGCAGGCAGATTGCCGTGCCGCAGATGATCCAGCGCAGCACCAGCGGATCCATCAGCGTCAGCACGACCGTTCCCGCCGGAACGCCAAGTACCGCACCCGCCGCCATGACGAAGACCTCGCGCCGGTTCGAATTGCGCCAGGCATCCGGGATCATGCCGAGGGTCGCCAGACCGTCGATCACGAGAAGCACCGGCGAGATCAGCTTCGGCCCGACGATCGCGCCGCCAAGCGGAATGAAGATCAGCGCCGCCCCGAAACCGGAAAAGCCGCGCGCCAGTCCGGCAATGAAGGCGAACGCTATCAGCGCGTGGACGCCATGGTCCGGCAGCGCGGATGAAAGCCAGGAGGAGAGAGCGTCGAAGGAGAAGGGCATGGTGGCCTGGACATATGCGGAGGGAGGCGGCCGCGCCAGGCGCGGCCACCCGCCAAATCACGCGCCGATCATCAGGTCCATGTTCTGCACGGCAGCACCCGAGGCACCCTTGCCGAGATTGTCATAGACGGCGACCAGCAGCGCCTGTGCATTCGCATCATTGGCGAAGACATGAAGGCGCATACGGTTGGTGTCGTTGTAGATCTCCGGGTTGAGATCCGGCGTCCGTTCGGTGTTCTCGAACGGCGCCACTTCGACGACACCCTTGATACCGGCAAAATAGTCGGCGATCGCCGCATGGATTTCAGCGCCGGTCGGCACCTTTTCCAGATGCGACAGCTGCAGCGGCACGGTGACGACCATGCCCTGCGCGAAATTGCCGACGACCGGCTGGAAGAACGGCACGCGGCCGAGCTTGGCGTAGCGCTGCAGTTCCGGCAGGTGCTTGTGCTTGAAGCTCAGGCCGTAGGGCATGTATTCAGGGGCGTCTTCACCCTTGGCGACATAATCCTCGATCATCGTGCGGCCGCCGCCGCTGTAACCCGAGATACCGTTGACGGTGACGGGGTAATCAGCGGGCACGAGGCCGCCTTCGATCAGCGGGCGCAGCATGGCGATCGGGCCCTGCGGCCAGCAGCCAGGATTGGCAACGCGCTTGGCCGAGGTGATGACGCCGGCCTGATCCTTGCTGAGTTCCGCAAAGCCATAGGCCCAGCCTTCGGCAACGCGATGCGCCGTCGAGGCGTCGATCACCTTCGTCGTGTCGTTCTCGATCAGGCTGACGCTTTCCTTGGCGGCATCGTCAGGCAGGCAAAGGATCGCGACATCGGACTTGTTCAGAAGCTCGGCGCGGACAGCCTTGTCCTTGCGGCTTTCAGCGGGGATCGACAGCAGCTCGATATCGCGGCGGCCAGCCAGGCGCTCGCGGATCTGCAGACCCGTCGTACCAGCTTCGCCATCGATGAATATCTTCGCTGCCATGATAATCCTGCGCTTTCAATGAGTTCCGGACTGTTGCGGAATCAGTTTGCCATGAAGTTGAATCAGTTTGATAACAGCCGTCACTTGGCGGCTCCGCGCCTCTCGGCGTGAAGGCCCAGCATATACATCGCGACCGTCGCCCCCGCAATGGCGGTGACATCTGCATGATCGTATGGCGGCGAGACCTCGACGACATCGGCGCCGCGAATATCGAGCTGATGCAGCCGCTGCAGGACGGAGAGGATCTTGGCGCTCGACGGGCCGCCCGCAACCGGCGTGCCGGTGCCGGGTGCGAAGGCCGGATCGAGGCAATCGATATCGAAGGTCAGATAGGCCGGAGCGCCCTTGGTGTGCGAGATGATCGTCGAGGCGATCTCCGAGGCGCTCATGTCCTCGACCTGGTGGCCATAGAGGATGGCGATGCCACAATCATCAGGCGCATGGGTGCGGATGCCGATCTGGATCGAGCGGTCCGGATCGATGATGCCGTCGCGCACCGCGCGGGCGACGAAGGAGCCGTGGTCGATGCGCCCGGCATCGTCGAGCCAGGTGTCCTGATGCGCGTCAAACTGGACCAGCGCCAGCGGTCCATGCTTGGCCGCATGCGCCTTGAGGATCGGCCAGGTCACGTAATGATCGCCGCCGAGCGTGAGCATGAAGGCGCCGCTGTCGAGGATCGTCTGCGCCTGCCGCTCGATCGCCGCGGGCGTCTCCTGGTGATTGCCGTAGTCGAGCAGGCAGTCGCCATAATCGATGACGGCCATATCGGCAAAGAGGTCGCGGTTGAACGGATATTGCGGATCATTGTCGAAGATCGCCGACGCCCGGCGGATCGCCTGCGGCCCAAAGCGCGTGCCCGGGCGGTTGGAGACCGCGGCATCGAAAGGCACGCCCCAGACGGCAACGTCGACGCCCGCAAGATCCTTGGTGAAGCGGCGGCGCATGAAGGAGAGCGCGCCGGCAAAGGTCGGATCGCTCGCTGCCGATGTCAGGCTGGTCGCGGTAAAGGCGTGGTCGATGGTCTTATTGGCCATTGGGGCTCCCTTCCTCCGGGGCGGTGAATTCATAGGCGCGTTCGACGCGCGCGATGCGAACCTTGTATTGCCTGTACCAGCGATCGCGGCCGATACGCTGCGCGGCGAGGTGGCTCGCGACCTGTTTCCACGCCTTCAGGCTTTCCTCGTCGGCCCAATAGGAATTGGTGATGCCGAAGCCATCCGCATCCCGCGCGCTCTCGGCGCCAAGACAGCCCGGCTGCTGCAGCGCGAGCTCGGCCATGCGATCGGCCATCGCCTCATATCCCTGATCGCCCGCAGTGCGGATCGAGGAAAAGGTGACGACGTAATAGGGCGGCTGCGGGGTCTCGGCAAAGGGTGAGGGCGGGGTCGGCATGGCAATTCCTCTCGGCAAAAGCCCTAGGCGAGGATTCAGCCGATTGCAAGTGAGAGGCGGCGAACCTGCCGCCGCCTCCATGGTTGCGACGCTCGGTCTGCGTTGACTTCATTCATCGCTTCAAAGAAGCTTGGTTCAACCGAAGAGGAGAGACTGATGGGCATGTTCGATCACGTATCGATCGGAGTGAAGGATCTCGAGAGATCGCGCCAGTTCTACGATGCGTTGCTGGCGCCGCTCGGCTATGAGCGGCTGTCCAATTTCGATGGCACAGTGGGCTATGGTGCCGACAAGCCTGCTTTCTGGGTCAGTCAGGTAGAACGCCCGGTCCCCGCCGATCGCGGCTCGGGCCTGCATTTCTGCTTCACGGCACCCAGCGAGGAAGCCGTCAACGCGTTCTATGCCGCCGGCATGGCGAATGGCGGCGAAGATAACGGCACGCCGGGGATTCGCCCGGACTACGGCCAGTTCTACTACGCGGCCTTCATCATCGATCCGGATGGCTACCGGCTCGAGGCGTTCTTCTTCAAACCGGAGTGAACCGCGATTTCACGCGGCATCCTTGCCATGTGAGATCGAGATTTTCAGGCCAAGGGCTTTGATGACGCCGAAGAATGTCGAAAGGCGCGGGTCGCCTGTTTCGCTGAGGGATTTGTACAGCGCCTCGCGGGTGACACCGGCCTCCTTCGCGACCGAGGTCATGCCGACGGCGCGCGCGACGTCACCGAGCGCGTGGGCGATAAGCGCGGGATCACCATCCTCAAAGGCTGCTTCGAGGTAGACGATCTGCTCTTCCGATGTCTTCAGGTGGTCCTGGATATCGAAGCGGGTGGTTTCGAGGGGCATCTCAAATCTCCTTTGCCAGCTGTTTCGCCAGAGCGATGTCGCGGCTTTGCGAGGATTTGTCCCCGCCGCATAAAAGGATGACGATCGTGTCACCCGTTCTGGTGAAGTAGACGCGATAGCCAGGACCATAGGCGATGCGCATTTCGCTCACTCCGTCTCCGACAGGTTTCACGTCGCCGGGGTTACCAAGCTCCATGCGGCGGATGCGCGTGACGACGCGAAGGCGGGCATTCGCATCCCGCAGTTCGCCAAGCCATTTGGCGAATATGGCACTCTGGCGAACCTCGATCATCTGTGAATTATAATTCACGATATCGATAAGTCAAAAGGTTCGCAGAAAACAAAAAGGCCGGGCAAAAGCCCGGCCTTTCCGCAAAGCAATGTCCAGAAGCGATTAGCGCTTCGAGAACTGGAACGAACGGCGGGCCTTGGCCTTACCGTACTTCTTACGCTCGACGACGCGGCTGTCGCGGGTCAGGAAGCCACCCTTCTTCAGGACCGGACGCAGGCCCGGCTCGAAGTAGGTGAGGGCCTTGGAGAGACCGTGACGAACGGCACCGGCCTGGCCGGAAAGACCGCCGCCTGCAACCGTTGCGATGATGTCGAACTGGCCGTCGCGGGCGGCAGCGAAGATCGGCTGGCGCAGGATCATCTGCAGAACCGGACGTGCAAAGTATTCGGTGAATTCCTTGCCGTTGACGATGATCTTGCCGGAGCCGGCCTTGAGCCATACGCGGGCGACAGCGTTCTTGCGCTTGCCGGTCGCGTAGGAACGGCCAAGCGAGTCGACCTTACGGACGTGAACCGGAGCAGCTGCTTCGGAAGACGTGCCGAGATCCTTCAGGGAGGAGAGGTCAGCCATTCTTAGGCGCTCCTTACATTCTTTTTGTTCAGCTTGGCGACGTCGAGAACGACGGGCTGCTGTGCTTCGTGAGGATGATTGGAACCAGCGTAAACGCGCAGGTTCTTCATCTGGCGGCGACCGAGCGGGCCGCGCGGAACCATGCGCTCAACAGCCTTTTCGAGAACGCGCTCCGGGAAGCGGCCTTCGATGATCTGGCGAGCAGTACGTTCCTTGATGCCGCCGGCATAGCCGGTGTGCCAGTAGTAAACCTTGTCGGAATACTTCTTGCCGGTGAAGACGACCTTGTCTGCATTGATGACGATGACGTTGTCGCCGTCGTCAACGTGAGGCGTGAAGGTTGCCTTGTGCTTGCCGCGCAGACGCATAGCGATTACGGAAGCGAGACGGCCAACGACAAGCCCTTCGGCGTCGATGATGACCCACTTCTTCTCCACCTCTGCAGGCTTCTGGGAGAAAGTTGCCATAGTAGTTACTCTCTTTTGGATCCCTTATGCCCGAAGGCGAAGGGCGTTTCTTGTTGCTTGGTTTGGTGTCCGGAGACGGCCAAAAAGAAAGCAGCCCGGAAAGGCTGCGTTCTGGCGGTGTGTATAAAGGCAACCCTTTCCCGGGTCAACATCGCGCAATCGGCTATCTGAAAAAATAGACAAGCAATATCAATACGATAGGTATATGGTATTATGATACCTCATATTTCCCGGGGTGGAATCGAGTAAGTGGCGGTGGCGTGAGCGATCAATTCGCTCTCATCGCGCTGAAATATCGATGCCTCGATCACTGCCAGACGCCTGCCGAGCTTGAGAATCCGGCAGGTGCAGAAGGTCGGTTCCGGCTTGGGCAATCTGAGAAAATTGATGTTGAGATTCGTGGTGACGGCAAGCGCCACAGGGCCGATATGCGAGAGCACTGCGACATAGGCGGTGACATCCGCCAGGGTGAAGAGCGCCGGTCCTGAAATCGTCCCGCCGGGCCGCAGATGCCGTTCTGCCGGGTCGAGCCGCATCGAAGCCTTGCCGGGCGCGATGTCGATCACCTTGAGCACTCGCCCGTCCGTATGGATCTGCGGAAAGTCCGTCTCCAGAAAACGGTGGACCTCGTCGATCGTCATGATCGGTTGCATCTGTTCACCTCGAAATTGCCGGCACGCTGTGGCAGAACATCTAGCACGAAAGATGATTGCAGGGAGTTAGACCAATGGCCGAAGTCGTTTCCTTCCGGAAAGATCCGGACAAGGCGGGCGGGGCTGCGCTGGTGCTGCGCCAATTGAATGACGGGGTTCTCAGGCTCACCCTGAACAATCCGCCGGCCAATGCGCTGTCGATCGCCGTCCTGGAAACGCTGATGGGCGAGTTGCAGGCCGCCGGCGAGGATTCGTCGGTGCGCGTCGTCATCATCGCCTCTACCGGCAACATCTTCTCTGCCGGGCACGACCTGAAGGAGCTGACGGCGCATCGCGCCGATGTCGATGATGGCGTTGCCTTCTTCGAGGAGAGCTTTGCGCTTGCCGCGGATCTGATGCTGGAAATCACCCGCCTGCCGAAACCGGTGATCGCCCAGATCGACGGTCTGGCGACCGCCGCCGGCTGCCAGCTGGTTGCGTCCTGCGATCTGGCGATCTGCACCGACACGGCGACTTTCTGCACGCCGGGCGTCAATATCGGCCTCTTCTGTTCGACGCCGATGGTCGCGATATCCCGGGCCGCGCATCGCAAGCAGGCGATGGAGATGCTGCTGACCGGCGAAACCATCGATGCATCGACCGCCAAGGATTTCGGTTTGGTCAACCGCATCGTGCCGAAACAATACCTGACCCAGGTGGTGACGAAATACGCCTCCGTCATCGCCTCCAAATCACCGGAAGCGATCCGCATCGGCAAGGAAGCCTTCTATCGCCAGCTCGAAATGCCGGTCGAGGAAGCCTACACTTTCGCCGCCGAAGTCATGGTCGACAGCATGCTGACGGCCGACGCGGAAGAAGGAATCGGCGCTTTCCTCGGTAAGCGCATCCCTGTCTGGCCGGAGGAGTGACTACCCCAGCTTCAAGATCAGCCCGCCCATGGCAATGATCACGCCGGCGAGGTAGCGCCAGGGGCTGGCGCGCTCTTTCAGCACGACGACCGAGATCACCAGTGCGAAGAGGATCGAGGTTTCGCGCAGCGCGGCGACGGTCGCGACCGGGGCTTTGGTCATAGCCCAGAGTGCCAGTCCATAGGACGCGATCGAGCCCGAGCCGCCAATCAGGCCGCGCCACCAGTGAACGCGCACGTGGATGGCGACCACGCGGGCGCCGCGCCGCGAGATCGCCCAGGCAAACAAGAGCACCGGCGGCAGCAGCGACATCCACAGCGTATAAGAGATCGCATTGCCGGATATCCGTGCGCCGATGCCATCGACATAGGTGTAGGTGGCGATCACGCAGGCATTGATCAGGGCCAGCATGATGGCGTGGCGGCTGCCGTGTCTGGCTTCGAAGGCCAGCGTCAGGATGCCGGCGCAGATCGTCATCGTTCCGATCAGTGCGCCGCCTGACAGCGTTTCGCCGAGCACGAAACTGCTGGTGGCGGCGATCAGCAGAGGTGCGCAACCGCGCATCAGCGGATAGACGAGCCCGATGTCACCGGCCCGGTAGGCACCGGCGACGAGCTGGAAATAGGCAAATTGCAGGATGGCGGAGACGCCGATGAACGGCCAGGCCGCGGCATTCGGCAGCGGCAGAAATGCCAGGAAGGGAAGTGCAGCGACTGCGCCGCCTGCAGAGATCAGTGCCGCGTCGAGCGACTTGTCGGTGCCAGCCTTGATGATGGCGTTCCATGTCGCGTGGAGAAGGGCGCCGAAGAGAACCAGAAGAATGACGTCGAGGGGCAAGAGCGCAAACCGGAGCGGGGAGGCGGGAGAACATCAGCGGTATGAGCTTCGCCACGCCGAAAATCAATGCGCCCGGATTATTTTGCAACCTGACGCTATGATTATCGCCGGGAACGGTGCCGCAGGCGAGGAGATTGCGTCTTGAATGGACCCGCCCTGCGTGCACTCCCGATGCGTTTATTTTGATTCTCGCCACTCAACTGTGAGGTGTCTCTAATATATGCGGGAACGAAGCTGGCTTAAAGAAAAAACAAAAAGTGAACATCGCCTTGCGGTCTATTTCACCATTTAGTTATCTTGCTGAAATATAGAGATTATTCTATTACTTTGGCATGCCGTAGATTGTGCGCCCATAGGGTGCATTTCGGCACAATCGATGCGGAAAGGCGCGAGTAGGCGTGCGCCTTTCCTCACTGTGAGAACGGTTTCCAACACGCATCAATACGTTACAATGAGTGGTTCGGAACAAGAAATGTCCCGTCCAGGTTGTCGATGTTCTGGCAGTTGAGGACCGGGCAGGACCGGTCGTCACGCGTCGGAATATTTTTCCACTCGGCATACTCGTTGGCGTCGCAGAAGCGGCTGTTGCGCACGAACCGGTCATAGAGCGGCAGTCCGCGCGGTGAGGTCCAGCGGAAGATCACGGCGCCCTGATTGTGGATGGCGGCGCGCGCGCTCTGGCAGGTCATCGATAGCGGATTGAGACGCGAGATCGCGAAGGAAGGCGAGGCCGCCAGCACGATCGCAATTGTCAGCACAAGTTTTTTCATGGGCCATTCCTCCTTGGAACCCGTATGGCTATATATACGCCTGAAAGAACTGCAGGTTTCAACCGGGTGAAAAAATGGCTGCGGGGGATGGGCCGATGGATCACGATCATTACAGCGATGCCTATATCGCCGAAATTCTGAATTCCGTGAAGACGATTGCGCTGACCGGCGCTTCGCCGAACCCGGCGCGCCCGAGCAATGGCGTGATGGGCTATCTTCTGTCACGCGGCTACGAGGTAATCCCGGTCAATCCGGGGCAGGCGGGCAAGACGATCCATGGGCAGATGGTCTACGGCAGGCTCGAGGATATTCCTGTTCCCGTCGATATGGTCGATGTGTTCCGCGCCTCCGAATATCTGCAGGAGGTGGTGACCGAAACTCTGGCGCTGGCCGTCCGCCCGCGGGTGATCTGGGCTCAGCTCGGCGTGCGCGACGACGATGCAGCCCGCCGCGCCGAGGCCGGCAGCATCAAGGTGGTGATGGACCGCTGCCCGGCAATCGAAATTCCGCGGCTTGCCGGATAGCGAACGGATTTTCCACATTTCTCCCGACGGTTGAAACGTCAGGCGATTAACATTTGCGCCGCCTTGGCTATGCTGCCGCCACTCAACGCAATGGGAGGACGGCATGGCAACGAACAATCCAGGCTTCAACACACTGGCAATCCACGCGGGCGCGCAGCCCGATCCGGCGACTGGCGCCCGTGCCACGCCGATCTACCAGACCACGGCTTACGTCTTCAACGACGCCGATCACGCCGCCTCGCTCTTCGGCCTGCAGGCATTCGGCAATATTTACACCCGCATCATGAACCCGACTCAGGCGGTGCTTGAAGAGCGTGTTGCAGCGCTTGAAAGCGGCACCGCCGCGCTCGCTGTCGCATCGGGTCACGCCGCGCAGATGATCGTTTTCCACACGATCATGCGCCCGGGCGACAATTTCGTCGCCGCCAAGCGCCTCTATGGCGGCTCGATCAACCAGTTCGGCCATGCCTTCGATAATTTCGGCTGGCAGGTCCGCTGGGGCGATGTCGAGGATCCGGCGAGCTTCGAGAAGCATATCGACGGCAACACCCGCGCGATCTTCATCGAGAGCCTTGCCAATCCGGGCGGTACTTTCGTTGATATCGCTGCGATTGCGGAAGTGGCGCACAGGCACGGCCTGCCGCTGATCGTCGACAATACGATGGCATCGCCCTATCTCATCCGCCCGATCGAACACGGCGCCGATATCGTCATTCATTCGCTGACCAAGTTCCTTGGCGGCCATGGCAATTCGATGGGCGGCATCATCGTCGATGGCGGCACGTTCGACTGGTCGAAATCCGGCAATTATCCGATGCTGTCGAGCCCGCGCCCGGAATATAACGGCGTCGTGCTGCACTCGACCTTCGGCAATTTCGCCTTCGCAATCGCTTGCCGCGTACTCGGCCTGCGCGACCTTGGCCCGGCAATTGCGCCCTTCAACGCATTCCTGATCCTGACCGGCATCGAAACGCTGCCGCTGCGTATGCAGCGCCACAGCGACAATGCCATCGCGGTCGCCAAATGGCTGAAGGCGCACAGCAAGGTGGCCTGGGTCAATTATGCCGGTCTCGATGATGATCCGAACCACGCATTGCAGCAGCGCTATTCGCCGAAGGGCGCCGGATCGGTCTTCACCTTCGGCATCACGGGTGGCTACGAGGCGGGCAAGACCTTCGTTGAAGGCCTGGAGCTCTTCTCGCACCTCGCCAATATCGGCGACACCCGCTCGCTGGTGATCCACCCGGCCTCGACGACGCACCGCCAGCTGACCGACGAACAGCGGATCGCCGCCGGCGCCGGTCCTGATGTCGTGCGTCTCTCCGTCGGTATCGAGGACGTCAAGGACATCATCGCCGATCTCGAACAGTCGCTCGCCAAGATCTGACGACGCGCCGCCGCGGCGCTATCGCGACTGGCAGATGCCGGTGAGCGAGATCGCGTCGCGGCTGTCGATGACCATGTGCAGTGTGCGCATCATGTCGGCTGCCATCAGCAGCGCTCTTGCCAAGTCGCTCGGCGGCTGCTGGCCGGCCGAGGTCGCGATCTTCAGGAGATCGAAGACGGTGTCGTAGCTTCCGTTGCTGGGAATCCCGACAAGCTGGCGCATTTCGCGTATTGTGCTTACGGATCGAAGGATGAAGCGCCGCGCATCATCCGGCCCAAGTGTCTGGACCTCGCTGGCAGCCCTCGTCACCTCCGCGATGAACTCGTTCGTCCCGGACATGCATGCCTCGTGATTTTTCTGCTGTTCCAGCGCACGAACGCGAAAGGGGCCCGCCACGCCCTACCACGGCGGACCCCTTTTCGCATCGAGCGGCCCCCAGCCCCTCAAGATGAGCTAATCATAAATTAGCTCTGCCGTCGCGTGACACCGGCGTGACGCCCGTTTATCGGCGCGGCAGCCCATCTCAGCGTCTCATGATCACCACTTCCAGATACTCGCTCGGAACCACCATGGTACCGTCCTCGGCCCGGTTGAAACGGGCAGCAAGCTCCATGAACTCGGCTGCCAGCGCCTTTTGCCCAGTGTCATCGAGCGTGCCGAAGGCCTTGAGAACCGGCCCGTAGAACGTCCGGAAGACATCCAGCCAATGCGCTGAGGACTTGTAGCGAAATACGAACTGGCGCGGCGTCGCGACGACCGATGTCTTGCTTGATGGAAACAGCTCCTCAAGCCGGGCACGCGTGCCCCAAAGCGCAGGCGAGCGGGCGCCTGTTGGTGGCGGCACGTGGCGTCCGATGGTCTTGAACAGCTGTCCGATGAAGCCGTCGGGCGTCCAGTTCGCAAGGCCGATCGATCCGCCGCTCTTGCAAACCCGCAGCAGTTCGGCGGCCGCGCGCTCCTGATCGGGGGTGAACATCACCCCGAAGATCGACATCGCATAGTCGAAGCTCTGGTCCGCGAACGGCAGGTTCTCGGCATCCGCCTCCTGAAACTCCATCATCAGGTGGTCAGCCTTTGCCCGTTCCTTCGCCTTTTCCAACAGGGCCGGCACATAGTCGGTCGCCGTCACCGCACACCAGCGGCGCGCGGCGGCCAGCGAGCCGTTGCCGTTGCCGGCAGCGACGTCGAGAACTTTGGACCCGGCGCGCAAATCCAGCGCCTCGCAAAGGCTCTCGCCGACGATCTGCAGGGTGGTGCCGACGACGGCATAATCGCCCGAAGACCAGGCGCCCTGCTGGCGGGCCTTCAGAGCTGCGAGATCGGCCATCGGTTGAGCGGGTGTGCCGGCAAGAGCCGCGGAAGTGGACATTCTTCTCTCCCTGGATCAGATTGTTGAAGTGTGAATACCGCCGCCGTGCATCAAGCCGCCGGACGCTTCCGGTATAGGCGGTGACCATGGGGGACGCCGTGTCACCAGGCGTGGGAACAACCGTGGAAATATCCGGGCGGCACGAACGGCCTCCACTGGAAATCTGCCTTCTCGGGCCGATGGCGGTCCGCCGCGACGGTGCCGAGGTGAAGCTGCCGGGGTCGCGAAAAGTCCGCGCCTTGCTCGCCTATCTGATCCTCTCGCCCTATGCGCAGGGCAGGGCACAGCTCTGCGACCTCTTCTGGGATGTCGCCGACGATCCGCGCGGCGAGTTGCGCTGGTGCCTGAGCCGCATCCGCGCCCTGATCGGCGAGCGCGTGATCGTGCAGGGCGATACGGTCGCCCTTGATCTCACCGGCTGTGCCGTCGATGCGGTCGAGGTCGCTCTGGCGGCCCGCGCCGGGTTCGACGGCGTGCCGGTCGCAATGCTGGCGTCACTTGCCGATCGCGCCTCGGGCGAGTTCCTGGATGGCCTCGCGATCGACAGACTTCCGGCCTTCGAAACATGGCTGATTTCCCAGCGCCGCCGCTTCCGCGACATGCAGGCGGATATCCTCGCCCATATCGTCGAGGTTTTGGCCGGTGCCGAACGACTGCCTTATCTCGACCGCTGGATCGAGTTGGCACCCTTCGATCTCCGGCCTCACGAATTACTGCTGTCGGCGCTCGCGACCGAGGGACGGCTTCGCGATGCAGGCGAACACTTTGAGGCCACGTTGCGGTCCTTTGCCACCGAGGGCATCGAGACCGCGTCTCTGCGCGCTCTCTGGGAAGACCTTCGCAGAAAACCTGCCAAACCTGGCGCCGTGGCATCCACGGCACCTGAAACGCCGCCATCGGAAACGCCTGCCGATAACCGCCGCCGCGCCTCGATCGCCGTCATGCCCTTCAACGATATGTCGGTGCTCGCCATGCCCGGCGGCACGTCGGATGCGCTTGTCTATGACATCATTTCGCGGCTGGCGAAGCTCCGGACGCTGAAGGTCATTGCCCAGGGAACGATGTTTGCGCTGCGGGAGCGGATGCGCTCGCCCGAAGACATCGCCGCTGCCCTCAAAGTCGATTACGTGGTCAACGGCATCTTCGAGCGCAGCGGAACCCGCATCATCATCAGGCTGGAACTGATCGAGGCGCGGTCCAACACGATCGTATGGTCCGACGCGTTCGACCAGAATGCCGGAGAGACCCTTCTGCTGCTGGAGGAGATCGGCAGCCGCGTCGTCGCCTCGATCGAGCGGGAGATCGAAACGCAGGAACGCAACCGCGCCTTTCTCAAACCGCCGAATTCGCTGGATGCCTGGGAGGCGCATCACCGCGGTCTCTGGCACATGTTCCGTTTTACCAAGGCCGACAACGATCAGGCGCAGCAATTTTTCGAACGGGCGATCAGCCTCGATCCCACCTTCGCCCGCGCCCATGCCGGGCTTTCTTTCACCCATTTCCAGAATGCCTTCCAGCATTGGGCCGACCGCGACGAACAGGCGGAACTAGCCTACCGGACGGCCAGCCAGGCACTGCTTGCCGACGACCGCGATCCGGCCGCGCACCTGTCGATCGGCCGGGCGCTATGGCTGCGCAAGCTGCATGACCAGTCGATCGAGGAGCTGCGCCAGTCCGTCGATCTCAGCCCGAGCTTTGCCTTCGCCCACTATTCACTGGCCTTCGTGCACTGCCAGTCCGGAGACCCGCAGGCCGCGATCCTTTCTGCAGACCAGTCACAGTCCCTCAGCCCCTACGATCCGATGTTGTTTGGAATGCTGGCAAGCCGGGCGATTGCCCTGGTGCGCCTTGGCCGCTACGAGGAGGCTGCCGATTGGGCCGCAAAGGCCGCGATGCGCCCCAACGCGCATGTGCATATCATGGCCATCGCCGCGCTCTGCCTTGCCGTTGGCGGGCGGCTCGACGAGGGGCGGGCGCATGTCGCGGCGATCCGACAGCGGTATTCCGGCTATCATCTGGCCGATTTCTTCGTCGCTTTTCATTTCGTGCCGGTGGACCAGACCTTGTTCCGGGAAGCCGCAATGCGCATCGGGCTGACGTGATTCCGTCCCACTTGGCCAAGCCATATAAAGCCTCTAAGGTTCTGGTCTGAAACCACTTCCGCGAGTCTCATCAAGCTATGTTTCTTCTCTCCGTTGCCGCAATCTGGGCGGTCGCCGCTATCACGCCGGGGCCGAATTTCTTCATCGTCGTGCGCACGGCGCTGGAGGGCTCGACGCGTGCTGCGGTCGCGGTCATAGCCGGGGTCATCCTGGGCACGGTCTGCTGGGGGCTTGCCGGCTGGCTCGGCATCAGCGCCTTGTTCTCAGCTGCGCCCTTTGCCTACCTGTTCCTGAAGATCGCCGGTGGCGCCTATCTTCTCTGGCTCGGCGCCAAGCTTTTGTGGAAGACCTACAGCAAGTCCGCAACGCTGGGCGAACCTGCGGTCCGCCCCGCTATGAGCGACCGGCAGGCCTTCTATTCCGGCCTGATAACCAATCTCGCCAACCCGAAATCGGCCGTCTTCGTCGCCAGTCTCTTTGCCGCCACCCTGCCTGCCGACCATTCCTGGGTGCATGGCGCTCTGGCCGTGGTGACGATGGTTCTGGTGTCCTCGCTTTGGTACACCTTCGTTCTGACGGTGTTGCGCAACCCTGCCGTATCAAGCGCCTACGCGCGGGGACGCCGGCGCATCGACGCGATGGCCGGCCTCATTTTCATGGGCTTCGGCGTCAAGCTTCTGACATCTGCCCGATAGGAGACCGCATGCCGCATCAACTCGTATTCGACCCGGCGTCCGTCGAGCCCGAAGTGGGCGCGCCCGCCGCCGACCGCATCGTTTCCGGCAATCCGCAATTCCGCACCTGGAACCTGGAAGAAGCCGAAGGCGGCCTCTACGCCGGCATTTGGGAAGCGACACCCGGCAAATGGCGGATCTCCTACGATGAGTGGGAATATTTCAACGTGCTGTCGGGGTATTCGATCGTCACCGAAGACGGCGGTGAACCGGTACATCTCAAGGCCGGCGACCGCATGATCCTCAGACCCGGCTTCAACGGAACCTGGGAAGTCGTTGAAACGACTCGCAAGGATTATGTGATCAGGGTCTGAGTGCCGAACCTCAGCGCCTGAAACTCTCCGCGAAAGCGGGGGAGGAAATGCGGTTCAGGGTTTTGCGCAATTCTTCCGACGCTTCAGCGCCGAAGGCGTTTTCGAAGCGGTCGCGTGCTTCGGCCCAGAGACGGTTGGCTTCTTCCCATTTTGCCAGTCCGGCCCCGGTCAGCGTCGCCCGTTTGACGCGCTTGTCTTTTTCGTCGGGCACCAGCTCCACCAGCCCGTCCCGGATCAGCGGTTTCAGCGTGTGTCCGAGGGCGGAGAGGTCCATTACCAGCCCGTCGGCCAGGAATTTCAGCGACGGCTTGCCGTTCATATGGATCTGCGTCAGCAGCCCGAACTGCGTGCCTCTCAGCCCGCTTGGCGCAAAGACCTCCTCATAGAGCTGCCCGAGCTGGCGTGTCGCGCGGCGAAGCGCGCTGTTGCTGCAAACGGTCCAGCTTTCGAAGCCCGGTATTTTTTCGTCCATCGTCGTTCTCCTGATCCGGTGTCACCGGATTGCTGCCGGCCGTCAATCGTCTTCGATAATTTCTTCGGTGCACCCTTGCGCAAGATGCCGTTGATCTCAATATAGTGGCATATACCACTAATTACCAACGCATCGAAAAGGATTCCACGATGTCCACTTCCTCCCTCGGTACAGCTCTCGTTACCGGCGCCTCCTCGGGTATCGGCGCCACTTACGCCGATCGTCTCGCAAAGCGCGGATACGATCTGCTGCTGGTCGCCCGTGATGCAGCCCGTCTGAATGCCCTGGCTGAAAAGCTCACCGCCGCTCACGGCATCAAGGCCGAGGTCCTGCAGGCCGATCTGACGAACAGGGAAGACGTGCGAAAGGTCGAGAAGCGCCTGCGCGAGGACGAGGCGATTACGCTGCTCGTCAACAATGCCGGTATCGGCCCTAAAGGCGCATTGCTCGAAGATGATATCGACTATCTCGAAACAATGATCGAGATCAACGTCGTGGCCGTCAATCGGCTGGGTATTGCGGCTGCGCAGACCTTCGCCAAGCGCGGCAAGGGCGCCATCATCAACATTGCCTCGGTGGTCGCATTCCTCGCCGAACGCTTCCACGGCACGTACAATGCCAGCAAGGCCTTTGTGCTCAACCTGACCCAGTCGATCCATGCCGAGGCCAGCCCGAAGGGCGTCAAGGTTCAGGCTGTTCTTCCGGGCCTGACCCGCACCGAGATCTTCGAACGCGCTGGCGGCTCGGTTGATCAGCTGCCGCCGTCGATGGTGATGGACGTCACCGATCTCGTCGATGCTGCTCTTGCCGGCTTCGATCAGGGTGAACTCGTGACCATCCCGTCGCTGCCAGATCCGGCTGATTTCGAAGCGTTGAACGCCGCCCGCTATGCGCTCGGACCTAACCTCTCACACAACAAGCCGGCCAGCCGCTACGGCATCGCATAAGGCTGCGGTTTTTGCCGGGCTGCGTCAAACCAACGCAGTCCGACATTAACATTTTGTAATGTTTACAGAGCCTTACAGGTTAAATCCTTGATTTAGTGAACGAACAGTCCTGCACGCTATGTGGGGCATCCGCGGCCGACTTCGAACTGTCGCAGAACTGTCATCAAACTGTAATGTGCAGCGCCTAGCCCGCCTTTGCGACGGGAATTTCAGCGCCCTTTGCCAGTGGATACCCCCTCCATGGCGCCGGTCTCGTCGATTGTTCGTTCCATTCAGGGAAGAGACCATATGCTCACCAAGACACTTCTTTCGGCCTGCCTCGGCGCCGGCCTGGTTGCTGCGCTCGCAGTTTCCGCTTCCGCTGCCGATATTACCGGCGCCGGTTCGACCTTCGTCTATCCGGTTCTGTCCAAGTGGTCCGCGGACTACAACAAGCAGACCGGTGACAAGCTGAACTACCAGTCGATCGGCTCGGGCGGCGGTATCGCCCAGATCAAGGCTGCGACCGTCGATTTCGGCGCCTCCGACGCCCCGATGAAGCCCGAGGACCTGACGGCTGGCGGCTTCGGCCAGTTCCCGATCGTCGTCGGCGGCATCGTTCCCGTTATCAACGTCAAGGGCATTAAGTCGGGCGAGCTGAAGCTCTCCGGCAAGGTTCTGGCCGACATCTACCTCGGCAACGTCACCAAGTGGAATGACAAGGCGATCGCCGACCTGAACCCGGGCCTCAAGCTGCCCGATAGCCAGATCGCCGTCGTTCACCGCTCGGACGGTTCGGGCACCTCGTTCAACTGGACGAACTTCTTCTCCAAGGTCAACCCGGACTGGAAGTCCAAGGTCGGTGAAGGCACCGCCGTCAACTGGCCGGTCGGCATCGGCGGCAAGGGCAACGAAGGCGTCGCTGCCTACGTCACCCGCGTGAAGGATTCGATCGGTTACGTCGAATACGCCTACGCCCTCCAGAACAAGCTGCCCGTCGTTCTCGTTCAGAACGCCTCCGGTCAGTATCCGAAGCCGAATGCAGATAGCTTCTCGGCTGCTGCTGCCAGCGCCGAATGGGGCAAGGCCCAGGACTTCTACTTGATCATGACCAACGCGCCTGGCGAAAAGGCCTGGCCGATCACCGCCACCACCTGGGCGATCATGTACAAGGAGCCGAAGGATGCCGAGCGCTCCAAGGCTGCTTTCGCCTTCTTCAAGTGGGCACTCGAGAACGGTCAGAAGGAAGCCTCTTCCCTCGATTACGTTCCGCTTCCGGCCACGCTGGTGAAGCAGATCGAAGACTACTGGACGGCCTCCTTCAAGGGCTAAGTCCTGGAAATGCCGGGGCAGGGAGCATTCGCTTTCTGCCCCGTTTGCTTTGACGCCCCCTCAAAAGCAAGTCGAGTATCGATATGAGTGAAGCACTGGCATCGCTGCCGGCTGTCGTGCCGGATGTGAAGCGCCGCGACGGCGCCAACGGCGACCGCATTTTCCATTGGATCGTGATGGGCTGCGGCCTGTTCGTTCTCGCCGCGCTCCTGGCGGCTGCAATCTCCATGGCATGGGGCGGCCTTCTCGCCTTCCGCACCTTCGGCTTCGGCTTCATCACCGGCACCGAATGGGATCCCGTCGCTCAGCATTTTGCCGGTCTGGTGCCGATCTACGGCACGCTGGTGACCTCCGCGCTCGCCATGCTGATCGGCGTTCCCGTCAGTCTCGGCATTGCCGTCTTCGTCACCGAAGTGGCGCCGCGCTGGCTGCGCGGACCGATCGGCGGCGCCATCGAACTGCTCGCCGGCATTCCCTCGATCATCTACGGCATGTGGGGGCTCTTCACCTTCGCCCCCTTCATGTCCGACTACGTCCAGCCGGCGCTGATCGACTGGCTCGGCCCGATCCCCGGGATCGGCCTGCTGTTCTCGGGCGCGCCGATGGGCATCGGCATGCTGACCTCGGGCATCGTGCTGGCGATCATGATCATCCCCTACATCTCCTCGGTCATGCGCGACGTCTTCCTGGTCGTCCCGGCGCAGCTGAAGGAATCGGCCTATGCGCTGGGTTCGACGCGCTGGGAAGTGGTGCGCGACATCGTCATCCCGCACACCCGTACCGCCGTTGTCGGCGGCATCTTCCTCGGCCTCGGCCGCGCGCTCGGCGAGACGATGGCGGTTACCTTCGTGCTCGGGAATACCCACAATATTGCCGTCTCGCTGATGGAGCCCGGCAACTCGATCGCCGCCGCCATCGCCAACGAATTCACCGAAGCCGATACCGACATCTATCTCTCGTCGCTGATCGCGCTCGGCTTCATCCTCTTCGTCGTGACCTTCATCGTCCTTGCCGCCGCCAAGCTGATGCTGCTGCGCATGGCAAAGCAGAGAGGCGAATAAGATGGCCGGTTCCAATTCCATCTATCGCAGCCGCCAGATCAAGAGCGGCATTGCACTGACGCTCTGCACCGGCGCCACCGGCCTCGGCCTGATCTTCCTCGTGTGGATACTCTGGACGACGCTGGTCAACGGTCTCTCGGCCCTCAGCCTGAAGCTCGTCACCGAAATGACACCGCCCCCAGGCGAAGACGGCGGCCTCGCCAATGCCTTTGCAGGCAGCCTGATGATGGTCGTTCTCGCCGTGATCATCGGCACGCCGATCGGCATTCTGGCCGGCACCTACCTAGCTGAATTCAGCCGCGGCAAGAAGATCGGCGCGGTCATCCGCTTCATGAACGATATCCTGCTGTCGGCGCCATCGATCATCATCGGCCTGTTCGTCTATGAGCTCGTCGTCCGCCAGACCGGACACTTCTCGGGCTATGCCGGCGGCATCGCGCTCGCCTTCATCTTTCTGCCGGTGGTCGTGCGCACCACCGACGAGATGTTGCGCCTTGTACCGGACGTGATGCGGGAAGCAGCCCTCTCGCTCGGCATTCCGCGCTGGAAGGTTACGGTCGCCGTGCTCTATCGCGCCGCCTCGGCAGGTATCCTCACTGGAATCCTGCTCGCCGTCGCCCGCATCTCCGGCGAAACCGCGCCGCTGCTCTTCACTGCGTTGAACAACCAGTATTGGAGCACGGATATGTCCGAGCCGATGGCCAACATCCCGGTGGTGATCTTCCAGTACGCGATGAGCCCTTACGACGAATGGCATGTGCTCGCTTGGGCGGGTGCCTTCGTCATGACGGCGATCGTGCTGCTTCTGAGCGTGGGCTCCCGCGCCATTCTGAACCCCAAAGGTGGCAAATGATGCTGCAATCCTCCTCTTCCTTTGATACCCGCAGGACCGCGACGACGATGGCAAACGACAAGCTCACCCTTGATGACGTCAATTTCTACTATGGCGACGCGCATGCGATCCGTGGCGTCAGCCTGAATTTCCCCGAACGCCAGGTCTCGGCGCTGATCGGCCCGTCCGGCTGCGGCAAGTCCACGCTGCTGCGCATCCTCAACCGCATCTACATGCTCTATCCGAAGATGCGCGCGACGGGCACCGTGAAGCTCGATGGCGAAAACATCCTTGACCCGCGCTATTCGATGAACGAGCTGCGCGCCCGCGTCGGCATGGTGTTCCAGAAGCCGGTGCCGTTCCCGATGTCGATCTACGACAACATCGCCTACGGCATCCGCCATCACGAGCGGCTCGGCAAAGCTGACATGGATGTCCGTGTCGAGCAGGCGCTGCGCCAGGCAGCCCTCTGGGACGAGGTCAAGGACAAGCTGAAGGGCAGCGGTCTTGGCCTGTCCGGCGGGCAGCAGCAGCGTCTCTGCATTGCCCGCGCGGTGGCATTGCGCCCCGAGGTGTTGCTGCTCGACGAGCCGACCTCGGCGCTCGATCCGATCTCGACGGCGAAGGTCGAGGAACTGGTGTCGCAGCTGAAGACCGATTTCACCATCGTCATCGTCACGCACAACATGCAGCAGGCGAGCCGCATCTCCGACAACACCGCCTTCATGTATCTGGGCGAACTCGTCGAATACGGCCCGACCTCGCAGATCTTCCAGGCACCGAAGAACAAGCGGACCGAGGATTACATTACCGGACGTTATGGCTGATACGCCCGGTAGCCCTTTTGCCCAATCCCTTTAGGTGTATCCGAATACGCTAATTTACCGGCGCCGGTCCTTTCCGGTAAGAGAGCCCGGTCGCGAGCGGCGCGATGCGGGAGGGCTTCATGTCTTCGGGAATGATCGGGCGGTGGCTTCCACAGGGAGCCATCGCGGGGCTTCTGTTTGCTATCTGCATGTCATCGGTCGCCTTTGCCGGCGAGAGGATCGATCTCGCGCTGGTGATCGCCGCCGACGTCTCGACGTCGATGGATCCGCGCGAGAAGGCGATGCAACAGGACGGCTTCGTCGCCGCCTTCCGCCAGCCCGAGATCATCGACGCGATCGGCAGCGGCAAATATGGCTGCATCGCCGTCACCTATATCGAATGGGGCGGCGACCGCGGTCAGCGGATGGTGGTTCCCTGGACATTGCTCAAGGATGAAGCCGATTGCTGGATGTTCTCGCTGCGGCTCGCCGAGAATTCTCCGACCAAACTGCGCCGCGGCACCTCGATCAGCGAAGCGCTCTCTTATTCAGCCTCCCTGCTGCGCCAGAGCGGCTACGCGTCCGACAGGCTGGTCGTCAATATCTCCAGCGACGGCGTCAACAGCATCGGCCGGGAGGTCGCGCCCGTGCGCCGGGAACTGATCGCCGACGGCATGACGATCAACGCCCTCGTCATCAGCGCCCAGGGCGACGAAGACGATGAGGAGCCGAACCTCTCTCCGGAAGCACTGTTTTCCTACTTTCACCGCGAGGTCATTGGTGGCCCGGGCGCATTCGCCATGCCGGTCCGCTCCGCCGCCGACTACCCAAGCGCCATCTACCGCAAGCTGCTGCGCGAAATCGGCGGCTTCGGCGAGATTGCAGAAAACCGTTAGCGCTTGTCAGGCAGCGCGGATCTCCGGCAGCAGTTCGGGATGCTTGTCTAAAAGCTTCAAGAGTTTGACGAGCGCGACGGGCGGCCTGGTCTTGCCATTCTCGTAGCGTGAGAAGGCGTTGACGCCGCCGCCGAACAGATCGCCCGCTTCCTTCTGGTCGAGATTGAGCTTCTTGCGGACGGAAACGATGAAAGCCGGATCGACGCTGGTCGCGTTGACCTGCTTGTTGAATTCCAGCATCGCCGCGTTGACGCGCCGCGCTTCCGTATCGTCGAGGACGAATTCCCCGCAAGACCCGCAGGATTGACCGCTGACATTGGCAATGGTCGTTTCCTCGCCCTTATAGCTATAAGGCAGGTCTTGGGTTTGCTGAGTGAGGCCGTCACTGCCGCAGGAAGGGCACTTCATCTGTCCAGTTCCTTGAATGATACGATCAGCACGTCGTCGATAACCGTCAGTTTCAGGTAAACCTTGCCCGCTTTCGTCCGGGGCCGGTAGACATCCTGCCAGACTGTATGGTCGGCATAAGTGGTCATCGACTTGTAGAAGTCGCCAAGCGTCAACGACAGGACGGTTTCATGGACCTCATCGACGGTGAATTCCAGCCGCGAAGCGTCTGCCACCGCCGAGAAAGTCATGCGAACCTTGCCTTGATCGACAAGATTTTTGACAACATCGAGCGGACAATGCGCCTTACGCTTCTCGTTCATAAAATAACCTATTAGGTTAGTTCTTCAAGCGCTGAAATCACCACGCCAAATCAAGCCGCTCCAGCCCGTGGAAGTGATAGACATCCTTCACCTCGGGCACCTTCGCCATCCGCAGGCCCGGCAGGCGCTTGAAGAGGATCGGCAGGACGACGTTGAGCTCCAGACGCGCCAGCGGCGCGCCGATGCAGAAGTGGATGCCGGCGCCGAAGGAGAGGTTCGGGGCTTCGTTGCGACCGGGTTGGAAGGTGAGGGGATCGGTGAATTTCGCGGGGTCGAGATTGGCGGCCGCGAGAATGAGGCTCACCTTGTCGCCGCGCTGGAACGAAATGCCGTCGATCTCGACCGGCTCGAGCGCCCAGCGCTGGAAGATGTGAACCGGCGCGCAGATGCGCAGCGTCTCCTCGACCGTCCGCTCCGTCGTCGGCTCATCCTTGAAGAGTTCGGCGGGGTCGCAGCCATTGTCGAGGATGACGCGCACCGAATTACCGATCTGGTGCACCGTCGCCTCATGGCCGGCATTCAGCAGCACGATCGTCGTCGAGACGAGCTCCTCCTCTGTCAGGAACTGGCCCTTGTGCTCGGTATGGATCATGTGGCTGAGCAGATCGTCGCGCGGTTCGGCGCGGCGTTCGGCAATCACCGTCTTCACATAGTCGGAGAATTCCTTGGCGGCCTTCTCGGCGCCGTCCTCGTCCTCGCGGGTGCGGCCGAAGAGATACATGCGGATATAGGCATGCGACCAGTCGAGAAGCTGCGGCCCCATCTCCTCGGGGATGCCGATCATCCGGGCGATCATCGTCACCGGAATGATATCGGCGAAAGCCGAGAGCAGCTCAACCTCACCCTTGTCGGCAAAACCGTCGATCAGCCGGCTGGCAAGCTCCTCCAGCTCCGGCTTCATGCGCTCGACATGGCGGGAGACGAAGGCGCGGTTGACGAGGGTGCGCAGCCGCGTGTGCTCTGGTGGCTCAAGCTCAAGCAGGGAATAGCGCTCCGCCAGATCGAAATTGGCCACATGCTGGTCCGGTTCCGGCAGGCCCAGTTCTTCGCGGCTGGCGATGTGCAGGATCTGGCGGCCGAAGCGGCGGTCGCGCAACAGGCTGTTCACATGGTCGTAGCCTGTGAAAAACCACTGCTTCTGCTGTTCCCAATAGAAGGTCGGACAATGCTGGTGCAGCGCCGAATAGACGGCGTTCGGATTGCCGTAGAAAGCCGGATCGCTGCTGTCGAGAGAAACGCGGCGGGTGGCGGGATCGATCGAGAGGAAGGGTGCTATCATCATGGCTTCGAGGCTTAGCGGATTTGCCAGGCCTCGAAAAGATGCATCAATTCGGCTGCGTCAACCGGCGCGGGAAAGCGAGCCCATCCGGCGCAGTGCCTCGACCTGATCGTCGACGGTCGGAACCAGTTCGCCGGCATTCTGGTCCATCTTCGCCGGCGGCGGAGCAGCCGTTTCCTTCTCGCCGAAGATGACGCTGCAATTGCGTCCGGCGCCCTTGGCGGCATAGAGCGCCCGGTCAGCGGCCGAGATCATCTTGTCGACATTGGCCTCGATCGGCGAGGCGATCGCAACACCGATGCTGACGGTTGCCGGAACGATCGCTTCGCCGGTCGAGATCGGCAGGCGGCAGAACTCGGTGCGGATCGACTCGGCCAGCGCTTCGGCTTCCGTCTGGTCGGCAACCGTTGCGAAGGCGGCAAATTCCTCGCCGCCCATGCGGCCGAAGACGTGGTTCGGCACGAATTGGCGGGCGGACAGCGCGAAAGCCGAGAGTACGGCATCGCCGGCCTGGTGGCCGAAGCGGTCGTTGACGCGCTTGAAATGGTCAAGGTCGAAGAGGAGCACTGCCACCTGGCGCTTTTCGTCGAAGGCCTTTTCCTGGATGGCGCCGAAGCGGGCAAACAGGCCGCGGCGGTTCCAGACGCCGGTCAGCGAATCCGTGAGGCTCAACACGCGCAAATGCCTTTCAGAGCGTTCCATGATCATGCGGCAGGTTAGTGCAAAGGCGATCGTCAGCAGGAAGGCGCTCACCATCGCCGCCACGCCGCCGTAATTGGTG
This sequence comes from Rhizobium sp. 01L410, assembly GCF_056400165.1. NCBI lineage: Bacteria > Pseudomonadati > Pseudomonadota > Alphaproteobacteria > Hyphomicrobiales > Rhizobiaceae > Rhizobium > Rhizobium sp. 01L410. The sequence continues at coordinate 98,690 of NZ_JBFTST010000015.1, read as the reverse complement.
GCCTGAGCATCGGTTGGCAAGGTCAGCGCCATCATCAATGCGACGGCAAAGCAGAACACGCCCTGGATGACGAACACGGCAGCCAGCTTGTTGCGCGTTCTTTCCTGGCGCATGTTGCCGGTGGCAACCGCCATGGCGAGCGCGGTCGCACCCGTGGCCGAGGCCAGATTATAGAGGATGACGCGGTTGCCGTAGTCGCCGCCGACCCATGGCAGGAAGACGCCGGCCAGCCAGATCGCCGGCGGCAGCAGCGCCCACCACTCGATCTTCCGGCGGTCGAGCGCCATGAAACCGGCGACCCAAGCGCTTTGCCCGGCCAGTGCCACGGCATTGCCGCCTTCGATAGAGAGAATATTCGGGATTTCACCGCGCAGCGCCACCATGGCAAAGCCCGCGCCGCTGAGCAGAAAGCCGAAGCTCCACAGCAGATAGGCCTTGTTGCGCGTATTATGGCGCCAGGCCATCAGCAGCAGCAAAGCGAGCGTCATGGCCTCCGAGCACCAGATCGCCAATCCTGTCGTAACACTAAACACGGCAATACCCCTTGAAGTCAGGGGCATACTCATCCGCCAATCTTCGCCAGTTGATTAATCGGGGGATCGGTGGCGGGTGATATTCGCGGTTAGGCTTTGCAAAGGGTAAACGTTTGAAAGCACTTGCCGATGGATTAAGCTTCCCTTCATCCTGTCGCCGAGAAAAGCTGTGCGGGTGCTTGCAGGTCACTCGCCGTTAAGCGGCAATTCGCAGATAGACGCTACATCGCAGCACAAGGCTTTTCCACCGGTCCCCTTGCTTCTTAACGTTATCCTTATGCGTGTCTTGAAGTAGAGGGCAGGGACACTCTATGTAGGGATAAGGCATTTTTCTTTGATTCCCGGCCCGGCCGGCAAGACGTTGACAAAGGACGCACATGAGAAATCCAGTCGATACCGCTATGGCCCTCGTGCCGATGGTTGTTGAACAGACCAATCGCGGTGAACGCTCCTACGACATCTACTCCCGCCTACTGAAGGAACGCATCATCTTCCTGACGGGTCCTGTCGAGGATCACATGGCGACGCTCGTCTGCGCCCAGCTTCTCTTCCTCGAGGCCGAAAACCCGAAGAAGGAAATCGCGCTTTACATCAATTCGCCAGGTGGCGTCGTCACCGCCGGCATGGCGATCTACGACACGATGCAGTTCATCAAGCCTGCCGTTTCGACGCTTTGCATCGGCCAGGCCGCTTCGATGGGTTCGTTGCTGCTGTGCGCCGGCGACAAGGACATGCGCTTCGCAACGCCGAACGCCCGCATCATGGTTCACCAGCCGTCCGGCGGTTTCCAGGGCCAGGCTTCGGATATCGAGCGCCATGCACGCGACATCCTGAAGATGAAGCGCCGCCTGAACGAGGTTTATGTCAAGCATACCGGCCGCTCCTACGAGGAAGTCGAAAAGACGCTCGATCGCGATCACTTCATGACCGCTGACGAAGCCCGCGAATGGGGCGTCGTCGACAAGGTTCTGACGTCGCGCACCGAGATGGAAGGCGATGCTGCGGCATAGTGATTAATTGGGATGGTGTTTTCGCTGCCACAGTTCTATCCCAATTGTGATTGAACAAGGGGTTTAATCCCGGAGCGGACACGCTAAGAGTAAGTATTAATGCTATGTTGAATTTTCATGACATAGCATTCGGCATTCGAAGGGGAATTCGTTGCCGCCGGAACTTGAGCGTGTTTGGTTGAGTTCCGGTTCTTACCCCTTGAAGCTAGGCCGGCTGATGCTCCGGTGGCGGAGCGGGCTGGCGGGCCATTGAGTGGACCGCGATTTCACCTTTGAAATGCGGCGTGCTGGAAGGAAAGTGAAATGAGCAAGGTCAGCGGCAGCAACGGCGGCGACTCCAAAAATACCCTGTACTGCTCCTTCTGCGGAAAGAGCCAGCACGAAGTCCGGAAGCTGATTGCCGGACCGACGGTTTTCATCTGCGATGAATGCGTCGAATTGTGCATGGACATCATTCGCGAGGAGAACAAGTCCTCGATGGTCAAGTCCCGCGACGGCGTTCCGACGCCCCAGGACATCATCAAGGTTCTCGACGAATACGTCATCGGCCAGCGCCAGGCGAAGAAGATCCTGTCGGTTGCCGTTCACAATCATTACAAGCGCCTCGCGCATGCGACCAAGAACGGCGAAATCGAGCTGGCGAAGTCGAACATCATGCTGGTCGGCCCGACCGGCTGCGGCAAGACCTACCTTGCCCAGACGCTCGCCCGCATCATCGACGTTCCCTTCACGATGGCCGATGCGACGACGCTGACGGAAGCCGGCTATGTCGGTGAAGACGTCGAAAACATCATCCTGAAGCTGCTGCAGTCTGCCGACTACAATGTCGAGCGCGCTCAGCGCGGTATCGTCTATATCGACGAAGTCGACAAGATTTCCCGCAAGTCGGACAATCCTTCGATCACCCGCGACGTGTCGGGCGAGGGCGTCCAGCAGGCGCTTCTGAAGATCATGGAAGGCACCGTTGCCTCGGTACCGCCGCAGGGCGGCCGCAAGCATCCTCAGCAGGAATTCCTGCAGGTCGATACCACGAACATCCTGTTCATCTGCGGTGGCGCTTTCGCCGGCCTCGACAAGATCATCTCCGCCCGTGGCGAGAAGACCTCGATCGGCTTCGGCGCCAGTGTCAAGGCGCAGGATGACCGCCGCGTCGGCGAAGTGCTGCGCGAGCTCGAGCCAGAGGATCTGGTCAAGTTTGGCCTGATCCCCGAGTTCATCGGCCGTCTGCCGGTTCTGGCGACGCTTGAGGACCTGGACGAGGACGCGCTGATCCAGATCCTGTCGGAGCCGAAGAACGCGCTCATCAAGCAGTATCAGCGCCTGTTCGAGATGGAAGACGTGGAACTGACATTCCACGAGGATGCCCTTCGCGAAATCGCCCGCAAGGCGATCGTCCGCAAGACTGGCGCCCGCGGCCTTCGCTCGATCATGGAAAAGATCCTGCTCGACACGATGTTCGAACTGCCGGCGCTGGAAGGTGTCCGCGAAGTGGTCATCTCCGAGGAAGTGGCGCGCGGCTCGGCCCGCCCGCTCTACATCTACGCTGACCGTCAGGACGAGAAGGCCAACGCTTCTGCCTGATAGTCGTAGACGGCATGGTTAGATTTAGGGGCTTGCCTGCGGCGAGCCCCTTTCTATTTTGTGAACCGGGAGCCCTCCTGTTAATTATTGCAGAAGAAGCTTGAAAACGCTGTTCCTGACGTTGCGGAATGCGGCGTCCCCGGCAATGATGGAATGATTCCGTAGCGTGTTTTCCGGCCCAGTATTTTAGCCGGTTCGGAATTGGTAAGCGCCACTACAGTTACACGCGTCATAGTGTGGGCGTTCCTTTGTAATAAGTCTGTCACAAGCAGGGAGCGCGAGCGTTGGCGTGGCTTGAAAAGGGTAAGAAGAACCTCCACTTGTAACCCAAGTGAGAGTGCCGGCCGGGTCCCAAGCGGCCGCGCCAGAGAGCCCGGAAACGGGACGATGGAAAGGAATAAGAAATGACGAAGAAAACGTCTGTAGCGAGCAGTGTTGCCTATCCTGTTTTGCCTCTGCGCGACATCGTAGTCTTCCCACATATGATCGTGCCGCTGTTCGTCGGCCGCGAGAAGTCGATCCGTGCGCTTGAAGAAGTCATGGGCTCCGACAAGCAGATCATGCTCGTAACCCAGATCAACGCCAGCGACGACGATCCGGATCCGTCCGCGATCCACAATGTCGGCACCGTGGCCAATGTTCTGCAGTTGCTGAAGCTCCCCGACGGCACCGTCAAGGTTCTGGTCGAAGGCCGCGCGCGCGCCGAGATCGATGCCTATACGGCCCGCGAAGATTTCTACGAAGCCCTCGGCCATGTGCTCGAAGAGCCGCATGACGATCCGGTCGAGCTGGAAGCGCTGTCGCGCTCCGTCGTCTCGGAATTCGAGAGCTACGTGAAGCTCAACAAGAAGATCTCTCCTGAAGTCGTTGGCGCTGCCAGCCAGATCGACGACTACTCGAAGCTTGCCGATACGGTCGCATCGCATCTGTCGATCAAGATCACCGAGAAGCAGGAGATGCTGGAAACCACCAGCGTCAAGGCTCGCCTCGAAAAGGCGCTCGGCTTCATGGAAGGTGAGATTTCGGTTCTCCAGGTCGAGAAGCGCATCCGCTCGCGCGTCAAGCGCCAGATGGAGAAGACCCAGCGCGAATACTATCTGAACGAACAGATGAAGGCGATCCAGAAGGAGCTTGGCGACGGCGAGGAAGGCCGCGACGAGATGGCCGAACTGGAAGAGCGCATCTCCAAGACCAAGCTTTCCAAGGAAGCCAAGGAAAAGGCTGACGCCGAGCTGAAGAAGCTGCGCCAGATGAGCCCGATGTCGGCCGAAGCCACCGTCGTGCGCAACTATCTGGACTGGCTGCTCGGCATTCCCTGGGGCAAGAAGTCGAAGATCAAGTCCGATCTCAACAATGCCGAGAAGATCCTCGAAGCCGATCACTTCGGTCTCGACAAGGTCAAGGAACGCATCGTCGAGTATCTGGCAGTGCAGGCCCGTGCCACAAAGATCAAGGGTCCGATCTTGTGCCTCGTCGGCCCTCCGGGCGTCGGCAAGACCTCGCTCGCCCAGTCGATCGCCAAGGCGACCGGCCGCGAATACGTGCGCATGGCGCTCGGCGGCGTTCGTGACGAAGCTGAAATCCGCGGTCACCGCCGCACCTATATCGGCTCGATGCCCGGCAAGGTCATCCAGTCGATGAAGAAGGCGAAGAAGTCCAACCCGCTCTTCCTGCTCGATGAAATCGACAAGATGGGCCAGGATTTCCGCGGCGATCCGTCTTCGGCTCTGCTCGAAGTGCTCGATCCGGCGCAGAATTCGACCTTCATGGACCACTACCTGGAAGTTGAATACGACCTTTCGGATGTGATGTTCATCACCACGGCGAACACACTGAATATCCCTGCGCCCCTGATGGACCGCATGGAAGTCATCCGTATCGCCGGATATACCGAAGACGAGAAGCGCGAAATCGCCAAGCGGCACCTCCTGCCGAAGGCCATCAAGGAACATGCGCTGCAGCCGCATGAATTCTCGGTCAGCGACGATGCCCTGATGGCGATCAGCCAGCAGTACACCCGCGAAGCCGGTGTTCGTAACTTCGAACGCGAACTGATGAAGCTCGCCCGCAAGGCGGTCACCGAGATCATCAAGGGCAAGACGAAGTCGGTTCATGTGACGGCTGAAAACATCGACACCTATCTGGGCGTCCCGCGCTTCCGCCATGGCGAAGCCGAACGCGAAGATCAGGTCGGTGTTGTCACCGGTCTCGCATGGACCGAGGTCGGCGGCGAACTGCTGACGATCGAAGGCGTGATGATGCCGGGCAAGGGCCGCATGACGGTCACCGGCAATCTGAAGGAAGTGATGAAGGAGTCGATTTCGGCTGCTGCATCCTACGTCCGCTCACGCGCCGTCGATTTCGGCATCGAGCCCCCGCGCTTCGACAAGTCGGACATTCACGTCCACGTGCCTGAGGGCGCGACACCGAAGGATGGCCCGTCGGCCGGCGTGGCGATGGCAACCGCGATCGTCTCGATCATGACCGGTATCCCGGTCGACAAGAACGTGGCGATGACGGGTGAAATCACCCTGCGCGGCCGTGTCCTGCCGATCGGCGGTCTGAAGGAAAAGCTGCTCGCAGCGCTTCGCGGCGGCATCAAGAAGGTGCTCATCCCGGAAGAGAACGCCAAGGATCTGGCGGAGATTCCGGATAACGTGAAGAACAACATGGAGATCATCCCGGTATCCCGCATGGGCGAGGTGATCAAGCATGCTCTGATCCGCAGGCCGGAGCCGATCGAGTGGGATGGAACGGTTGAAACGCCGGTCATCGCAACGGTCGAAGGGCTTGACGACACAGGTGCTGGCATCGCTCATTGAGCGGCATTCGCCACATTTATGTCAAATTGCTGCAAATCCCCGAAAAGGCTGGCGTAAATCGCCAGCCTTTTTTGTGAAAACCTTATGGAGGTGCTTGCTTTTCCTTGATTTGCAGGGCTTTTGGGTTGCGGCGGGCCTGATGAAACCTATTCTGTGCCTGGCTTACAGATTGAGTCGTTTCAAACCATTGAAAGGGGTGGAAACATGAACAAGAATGAACTCGTGTCCGCAGTTGCTGAAAAAGCTGGCCTGACCAAGGCAGACGCTGCCTCTGCTGTCGACGCTGTTTTCGACGTTGTCCAGGGCGAACTGAAGAGCAAGGGTGACGTACGTCTCGCTGGCTTCGGCAGCTTCACCGTTTCTCATCGCGCTGCCACCAAGGGCCGCAATCCGTCCACCGGCGCTGAAGTCAATATTCCGGCTCGCAACGTGCCGAAGTTCACGCCCGGCAAGGGCCTGAAGGATGCCGTAAACGGCTAATCCGGTTTTGCTTGGCCGCCGGATAACGAGACCGGCAGGCGGAGTTTTGAAGGGTTCGGCGATAGCCGGACCCTTTTTGCATTGCAGGCGGAAGACCTTTGAACTACGGATCGGTTGTTCTCAGGGCGGGGTGAAAGTCCCCACCGGCGGTAAGGGCCTCGGTCCAAGCCCGCGAGCGCTTTGTCCCAAAGGGGCAGGGGTCAGCAGATCCGGTGCGATTCCGGAGCCGACGGTATAGTCCGGATGAAAGAGAATGATCGCGAGCCGTATGCGGGGCAGGGTCTGCCCGGCAGCCGTCCTGCGCTCATGCGTCCTGATTTGTGTTGGTCCCTTTCTGGATGAAAGACATGAATCAGACTTCCCTCAGCTTTTCCTCGTCGCGTGCGATGGCCGGTGCCGCCTTCATGGTGCTGGCGGGCATCGCCTTTTCCATTCTGAATGTCGTCACTCAATGGGTGACGATGAAGATGGGCTTTTCCGCTGCGTCGGCCGCCTTCTGGCAATATGCCTTTGCGCTGGTCTTCTCGCTGCCGTTTCTGAAGCGCACTGGTCTGTCGGCCATGCGCACCGCCTATCCCTGGCGCCATATCGTTCGCGTAGCGCTCGCCGCACTCGGCGTCGAGGCCTGGGTTTCCGGTCTCGCTTCGGTGCCAATCTGGCAGGCGATCGCGCTGGTCATGACCTCGCCATTCTTCATCATTCTCGGTGCCCGCCTGTTTCTCGGCGAGCGCGTTGGCCCGGCGCGCTGGGCAGCCACCGCCGCCGGTTTCGCCGGCGCGATGATCATCCTGCAGCCCTGGTCGGATGCCTTCACCTGGGCAGCCCTGCTGCCGATCCTCTCGGCGCTCTTCTGGGGCGCCTCGTCGCTGATTACCAAGAGCCTGACCGGCATCGAGAAGCCCGAAACGATCACTGTCTGGCTGCTGGTGCTGTTGACACCGATCAATGGCGTGCTTGCCGCTGCCGCTGGCTTCGAGTTGCCTGAGGGTTTCACCCTCGCGCTCTTCGTCTTTGCAGGTCTGCTGACGGTCTTTGCGCAATATCTGCTGACGCTCGCCTATACGGTGGCGGATGCCGCCTACGTTCAGCCCTTCGACGATCTGAAGCTGCCGCTCAATGTGCTCGCGGGCTGGCTATTCTTCGGTTATGCGCCGGCAGGTTATCTCTGGCTGGGTGCAGCGCTGATTTTGACGGCTTCGCTGTTCATCATGCGCAACGAGATCAGACGCGAGCGGGCAGGGGTTTGATGCAAAGCGGTGCAAAACGCATCGCCTGTCATCCCTCTGTCATCCGCTTCCCTCAAAACCCCCATGTTTCGATTTTTCGACGCATGGGGGATTTCATGACTATTTCATCGCGCAAGGCAGCGCTCGCTGCCGTGCTTCTGGCTTCCGTTGCCTTTCCGGCAGCTGCCGAGCCTGTTTTCAACCGCATCGCATCTTTTCCGGTCGCCTCGAACTTGCCGGAAGGCAAGGACAAGCTTTCGACGACCTCTGCCGAAATCATCACCGCTACCGATGACGGCAACACGCTTGTCTACAGCGACAGCCCGCTCGGCGCGATCGGCTTCGTCGATATCACCGATGCCAAGGCCCCGAAGGCTCTTGGCGCGCTGATGATGGACGGTGAACCGACGTCGGTCACTTCGACGGCTGGCAAGGCGCTCGTCGCCGTCAACACCAGCGAGAGCAAGGTGAAGCCGTCGGGCCGTCTGGCGATCGTCGATGTTGCCACCAAGAAGATCGAGAATACCTGCGACCTCGGCGGTCAGCCGGACTCGATCGCCCTCAACAAGGACAAGACGCTCGGCACCATCGCCATCGAGAACGAGCGTGACGAAGACGTCAACGACGGCAAGATTCCGCAGATGCCGGCAGGCGATCTGGTGATCTTCGAAGTCAAGGCTGGCGCCGTCGATTGCGGCACCATCAAGCACGTGACGCTGACCGGTCTCTCGGCTGTTGCGCCTGAGGATCCGGAGCCCGAATTCGTCTCCTTCAACAGCCAGGACGAGATCGCCCTGACGCTGCAGGAAAACAACGAGATCGTCATCATCGACGGCAAGACCGGCACCGTGAAGACGCATTTCACCGCCGGCAGCACCGATCTTTCTGGTATCGACACCAAGAAGGACGGCCAGCTGAAGTTCACCGGCGAAGCGAAGGGCGTCCTTCGCGAGCCCGACGCCGTCAAGTGGCTGGACGACAACCGTCTCGTCGTTGCCAACGAAGGCGACTATGAAGGCGGCTCGCGCGGCTTCACCATCTTCGACAAGACGGGCAAGGTTCTCTACGAATCGGGCGCGTCCTTCGAGCGCGCCGTTGCCCATCTCGGCCACTATCCGGAGGGACGCTCCTCCTCGAAGGGCGTCGAGCCTGAAGGTCTGGAAGCTGCCAAATTCGGCGACGACCAGCTGTTCTTCCTGCTCGCCGAGCGCGCCTCCGTCGTCGGCGTCTTCAAGGACACCGGCGCTGATCCGGAACTCCTGCAGATCCTGCCGTCGGGCGTTTCGCCTGAGGGCGCAGTCGCCATCCCGAGCCGCAACCTGTTTGCCACCGCCAACGAAGTCGATCTCGGCGAAGATGGCGGCCCGCGCTCGCACGTCATGATCTATGAGCGTGGTGAAGGCGAGAAGACCTATCCGCAGATCATCTCGGCGGAGAAGGACGGCAACCCGATCGGCTTTGCAGCTCTTTCCGGTCTTGCAGCCGTTCCTGAAAAGGCTGGCCAGCTCTTCGCCGTCTCAGACAGCGTCCTCGGCAACCAGCCGACGATCTACACGATCGACGCCACGAAGAAGCCCGCTCTCATCACTGACGCGCTGACTGTCAAGCGCGATGGTGCGGCTGCCCAGAAGCTCGACATCGAAGGCGTAGCCGTCGACGCCAAGGGCTGGTTCTGGCTGGCGTCGGAAGGCAACAGCGAGAAGCTCACGCCGCACGCTCTCTACCACGTCAACCCGAAGGGCGAGATCAAGGAAGAGATCGCGCTGCCGAAGGAACTGACGGATAACGAGATCCGCTACGGCTTCGAAGGCGTCACGATCGTCGGCTCCGGCGATGACGCAACGCTCTGGATGGCCGTTCAGCGCGAGTGGAAGGACGACGAGAAGGGCTTCGTCAAGCTCGTCTCCTACAATCTGAAGAGCAAGGAATGGGGCGCCGTTCGTTACCCGCTCGACAAGTCTGAAAACGGCTGGGTCGGCCTCTCGGAAATCTCCGCTCATGGCGACAGCGTCTACATCATCGAGCGCGACAACCTGGTCGGCGATGCTGCCAAGCTGAAGAAGCTCTACAAGGTGGCCATCTCCGACCTGAAGCCCGCCAAGCTCGGCGGCGAGCTGCCTGTCGTCAAGAAGGCGGAAGCCCATGACTTCCTCGACGAACTGAAGACGGCAACCAATGGCTACGTCCTCGACAAGCTCGAAGGCTTCGCCTTCGACGCCTCGGGCAAGCCCTACGCCGTCACCGACAACGACGGCGTCAGCGACTCCTCCGGCGAGAGCCTGTTCTTCCCGGTCAACCTGGTTGGCACGAACTGAAACCTATAAAGTGAAATGGAAATGGCCGGGTGAAAGCCCGGCCATTTTGATTTAGGAACGTGGCGCGAGCCAAACAAGACAGTGCCACATTCGACCTTCGACACTTGTTGTCCTAAAGTCGCGGTGACTGTCGCGAACAAGTCCGAGGCGTTCCATGACGGCTTGAGAGCGTAGGTTTTCAGGCGTCGTATAGGCTAGAATCTCTGTCTCCGGAAAAAGCGCGATAGCGTGTTCGAGAGCCGCCCTTGCGCTTTCCGTAGCATAGCCATGTCCCCAATTGTTACGGGTTAAACGCCAGCCGATTTCAAGATGGTGGCCCAACGGATGGTCCGCCTGCTTGCGCGGCATGACACCGGCATAGCCGAGGAAGCTGCCATTCGTACTTTCAATCGCCCAGCGGCCGGTGCCATGTTCTTGTTGGGCTGCATAATAGCGATAGAATTTCAGATCGCTAGCAGCCCGGTCGAGTGGGCCGCCCTGGTCGGCCATCACCATGGCGTCGGCATGCATCGTCGCGAACGCGTCCCGGTGGCACTCGTCCCACTTACGCAGAAGTAGGCGTTGAGTTCTGATCATCGTCTCTGCTGTCTCCCGTTGCCGCTCATGAAAAGGCCGGGCAATAACCCGGCCGTTTCCCATTCAATCCGTGCGAATCCTACCAGCGATGATGCACATGCCGTGCAATCAGCCGCTCGTAGATCTCGCGGGTCGCCGCCATGACGTCGTGGGAGAGCGGCGCGAGGCTGGCAGCCGCTGCGTTGGCCTTGGCCTGTTCGCCGTTGCGGGCGCCGGGGATGACCACGGTGACCGCCTCGTGCACCAGGATCCAGCGCAGTGCGAAGGCTGCCATCGTGGTGCCTTCGGGCACCAGCTTGCGCACCTCCTCCACAGCCTGCAGGCCGACCTCGAAGGGAACGCCGGCGAAGGTCTCGCCGACATCGAAGGCTTCGCCGTTGCGGTTGAAATTGCGGTGGTCGTCGCTGGCGAACTTGGTGTCGCGGGTGATCTTGCCGGACAGCAAGCCGCTGGCCAGCGGTACGCGGGCGATGACCGCGACATTCTTGCGGCGGGCTTCCTGGAAGAACAGGTGATCAGGACGCTGGCGGAAGATGTTGTAGATGATCTGAATGCTCTCGACGCCCGGGAATTCGATTGCCTTCAGCGCTTCCTCGACCTTCTCGACGCTAACGCCGTAGCCCTTGATCTTCCCGGCCTTCTGCAGCTCGTTCAACCCTTCGAAGACTTCGGCGCGGTAGAGCACTTCCGTCGGCGGGCAATGCAGCTGCACCAGGTCGAGGCTGTCGACTTCGAGATTCTTCAGGCTGCGATCGATGAAGCCTTCGAGATTGGCCTTGGTGTAACCGTCGGCGACGTGCGGGTTGAGACGGCGGCCGGCCTTGGTGGCAACCATCGGCCGCTTGCCGCCACGGCTTTTCAGGACGTCGGCGACGATCTTTTCCGAGCGGCCGTCACCATAGACGTCTGCGGTGTCGATGAAGGTCATGCCGGCATCGAGCGCCGCATTCAGCGCCGCGCGGCCGTCAGCCTCGCTGACATCGCCCCAGGAACCGCCGATCTGCCAGGCGCCAAAGCCGACATTGGTGACCGAAAACGGCATGCGGCCAAAACTATGCTCTTTCATGGAAATCTCCCTCGTGATGAAACTGCATCGCAACTAGCAGCCGCCGCAAATGGCGGCAAGCGTGCGACCGCAAGGGAGATAGGGCAGGGCGTCACTTCTTCGAGAAGGTGACGCGGACAGTGGCGACCGGGAAACCGAATTTGCTGACCCAGGCGGTATTCAACAGCGTGCCGTCAGGCTGGCGCCGGATCGTATCGTGGAAGCGCACGATATTTTGCTCCGGCCCGGGTGCAATGTCGACGAGATAGCTGTAGCGCGCCACGTCGCCATTGATGGTCACCTCCGCGGGACCAACGACATCCTCGCGGGTGCCGCTGTAGCGGCCGGGCGCCGTTTTGACGAATCGCCAGGTTTTGCGCTCGCGAACGCCATCCGCGTAGACAAAGTCTTCGCGAAGCGTGAGCCGCTTGCCGTTCCAGCGGCCGGTCAGCGCCACGCGGAACTTGCGGTCAACGCCGTTGATCGCCTTGAACTCTCCCTCGGCCACACTGCGCCCGGCAAAGAAATCCTCAAGCGCGAAATCGCGCGCGCTCGCCAGATGCGGCAGGGCGACGATGGCAAGCATGGCGGCGATAATGATGAGACCTGTGCGGCGCATGGTCTTCCTCCACTTCAAATCAGCCTGTTCCTGACCTACGTTTCGGCTGACGCACCGGATCAATCGCAGGAGAATCAAAATGGACATCAAGCAGGCCGGATCACGGCCCTCGACCAGGCCATCCGCCGACTATTTCACCGGCACCGTCCGCCTCGATCCGATCGTCGAAGGCCCGGATCCGGCGCGGGTGTGCGCCGCCACCGTCACCTTCGAACCCGGCGCCCGCACGGCTTGGCATACGCATCCCCTCGGGCAGACGCTGATCGTGACCTCGGGACGAGGCCTGGTACAGGTCTGGGGGCAGGACACCCGCGAAATCCGCACTGGCGACGTCGTCTGGTTTGAGCCCGGCGAAAAGCATTGGCATGGTGCAGCACCCGACACGGCGATGAGCCACATCGCCATCCAGGAGGCGCTGAACGGTTCCCCGGTCGATTGGATGGAGCATGTCAGCGACGATCAATATGCGGGAAAGAGCTGGACCGTCTCGCGCCAGGCCTAGGCGGAAGCGGGCGATCGGCGGTCTGCCGATCGCCGCGCGGCATCAGAGCCGCTTCAGGCAGTAGGAAAAATGAGCATGTGATTCGACGGTCAGGAACTCGAACTGCCAGCCGTAATCCTTGCAGAACTTGGTGACCGCTTCGACGACGCCGTAGACGATCGGCTTGACGGTATTGCCGGTGCAGAAATCATGCCCGGCAATCCGCCCCGTCCGCTTCACCTTCTTCTCGCAAAGCAGCAATTCCTGCCAGGTGAGCTCGAAGGAATGGTCGGTGTCGATATAAGCCCAGTCGAGAAAACCGTCCCCGAATTCGGCCAGCTTCTCCAGCGAGGTGCCCTGCATCAGCTTGACCTGACCAGAGGCGATTTCGGCCTCGAACTTCGTGTGAACGTCGTGCAGGCCGGAGCTATAGCGGTCCATCCCCCAGGGATCGATCAGGAAAAGCTGCGCCGGCCGATTCTTCTCGATGATCTCGGCGGTATATTCGCCGAAGGCAACGCCCACCTCGACCCCGATTCCGCCATTCGGGATGCGGTAGAGCAGCTCGCCGCGATCCGGGAGAAGCCTGGCATTCTCCATATGGTGAGCCGAAAGCTGTGTCCGCGGCATCGCCGCACGCTGCGCCTGCCGTTCTTCGCGTGTCTTCATGATTCTCGCCTTATCCGGGGCAATTCTACTTCACTGACTGCCAAGTAGCCGAAAGACGCAGGAGCGCCAACATCGGAGCCGCGATACGCGATCAAATATCTGAGATTTTATCGGGAAAAGAATGGTGGGCGATGAGAGACTCGAACTCCCGACATCCTCGGTGTAAACGAGGCGCTCTACCAACTGAGCTAATCGCCCTCGCGTCACGAAGCCTGTTCGGCCCGCCGCGTCGGTGGCCGTGATCTATGCGGATCGGGAAAAAACCGCAAGAGTGTTTGTGAAGATTTTTTGATTTTTTTGGAAAGGGCGCGGCAACGCAGGCTTTTCGGCTTGTGGAAAAGGGAAGGGGAGTGCGCGGGTGGATACCGCCCGGTGGATCTCTATATAAGGATCGGTGCGAGAAGGCCCCGCGCGGCCACTGCTTCGCGCGAACTTTCAGACACTTGCGCGCTGCATCCAAAACAATTTCCGTGCTGTCATGGATTTGTCTCCAAACCTGCTTGACACTCAAATGCGAACCCCTTAGTTAGCCGCTCATCGAAGCGGCGAGCCCGCCTCGGTAAGGAAGCGAAAGCCTCCGGATTGCTTGAAATGAATGCGGGTGTAGCTCAGTTGGTTAGAGTGCCGGCCTGTCACGCCGGAGGTCGCGGGTTCGAGCCCCGTCACTCGCGCCATTTCAAAGCAAGTGCTGAAAGGCACATTCCGGTCATCGCCTCCGCAATGCGCGGGTGTAGCTCAGTCGGTTAGAGTGCCGGCCTGTCACGCCGGAGGTCGCGGGTTCGAGCCCCGTCACTCGCGCCATTTTCTCCTCCAAGCCATGCAGAATTTCGTGGGCTGCCATGCAGCCTTCCGCAACCTAAGCGGATTTGTCGCGACATCGTTGCATCTGCTTGATAATGTCGCATCATCGTAGCTTGAATTGGTCTTCTAAAAGTCTTGCGCCGTGGCTCAGCCTGCGCTAACCACGGCTTGTTGCAACGCACGTTCGCTTGCCGGGCATTTGCCCATTGCGCCGCCCGGCGCAGCCGGCAAGCAGGGATGAACATGATGACTGAACTGCTCGGTAATTACATTCCGATCGCTATTTTCATTGGTATCGCTCTCGTTATCGGCCTGGCCCTTCTGATTGCGCCGTTCGCCGTTGCCTTCAAGGCGCCTGATTCGGAAAAGCTCTCTGCCTACGAATGCGGTTTCAATGCCTTCGACGATGCCCGCATGAAGTTCGACATCCGCTTCTATCTCGTGTCGATTCTCTTCATCATCTTCGACCTCGAAGTCGCCTTCCTCTTTCCTTGGGCCGTTTCCTTCGGCGCCATCGGCTGGTTCGGCTTCTGGTCCATGATGGTCTTCCTCTTCGTGCTGACCATCGGCTTTATCTATGAATGGAAGAAGGGAGCCCTGGAATGGGAGTGACCCCCGCCGGCAATCAGCCGCTCGTTTCTCAGGCCCCGAAGGGGATCATCGATCCTTCGACCGGCAAGCCGATCGGCGCCAATGACGCCTTCTTCGGCGAAATCAACAACGAGCTCGCCGACAAGGGCTTTCTCGTCACCTCGACCGACGAGCTGATCAACTGGGCCCGTACCGGCTCGCTGATGTGGATGACCTTCGGTCTTGCCTGCTGCGCCGTCGAAATGATGCAGCTGTCGATGCCGCGTTACGACGTCGAGCGCTTCGGCTTTGCGCCGCGCGCATCACCGCGCCAGTCCGACGTCATGATCGTCGCCGGCACGCTGACCAACAAGATGGCGCCTGCGCTCCGCAAGGTCTATGACCAGATGCCTGAGCCGCGTTACGTCATTTCGATGGGGTCCTGCGCAAACGGCGGCGGCTACTATCACTATTCCTATTCGGTTGTTCGCGGCTGCGACCGCGTCGTGCCGATCGACATCTACGTGCCGGGCTGTCCCCCCACGGCAGAGGCTCTGCTTTACGGCGTGCTGCTGCTGCAGAAAAAGATTCGGCGCACCGGCACGATCGAGCGGTAAGGGTTAAGGACAAGACATATGAGCGAAGCCCTCACTGAGCTGTCGTCCTATATCTCGGAAGCGCGTGGCAACCTGGTTGCCGCGTCGCAGCTGAAGTTCGGCGAATTGACCCTGACGACGACGGGTGAAAACCTGATCGCGCTGCTGACGTTCCTGCGTGACGATGCCAAGTGCGGCTTCGTCAACATGATCGATATCTGCGGCGTCGACTGGCCGCAGCGCGAGCTGCGTTTCGATGTCGTCTATCACCTTCTGTCTCCGAAGCAGAACCTGCGCATCCGCATCAAGGTCGCGACCGACGAAGACACGCCGGTCCCCTCGGCCTGCGCCGTTTATCCGGGCGCCGACTGGTTCGAGCGCGAGACTTGGGACATGTATGGCGTTCTCTTCACCGGCCATCCGGATCTGCGCCGCATCCTGACCGACTACGGTTTCGAAGGACATCCGCTGCGCAAGGACTTCCCGACGACCGGTTTCGTCGAGGTTCGCTATGACGATGCCGCCAAGCGCGTCGTTTACGAGCCGGTGGAGCTGAAGCAGGAATTCCGCAACTTCGACTTCATGTCGCCCTGGGAAGGCACGGATTATGTCCTGCCGGGCGATGAGAAGGCGAAGCAGTGAGTAGTGATTAGTCGGTAGTGAATAGTCACAGGATGGCCAAGTGACGAACGGGAAAATAAGTTCCTATCGTGATTTGAAAGTCTGGCAGTTCGCCATCGATTTATCGGTTGTTTGTTACGAGGTGACGAGAACCTTCCCGCGGGAAGAGATTTATGGACTAACGAGCCAGATCCGGCGCTCGTCTGCTTCCGTGGCAGCCAATATTGCGGAAGGATACGGCAGGGAAAATCGAGGATCGTTCGCCCAGTTTCTCAAGATCGCGCAGGGCTCGTTGAAAGAGTTGGAGACGCATTTGATTATCGCCGGGAGGGTCGGTCTTTTAGACACTTCTGCGCTGAACCGGATGCTCGGCCAATGTGATGAAACGGGAAAGATGCTGGGTGCGCTTATTCGGAGCGTCCAGCGCAGAAAAGCTGATGGGTAGCGAGAGATGAAAACTAATCACTGCTCACTATTCACTAATCACTCTAATCGAGTTGATCGCCATGACAGAACATAACGTCCGCAACTTTAACATCAATTTCGGACCGCAGCATCCGGCGGCGCACGGCGTTCTTCGTCTTGTCCTGGAGCTTGACGGCGAAATTGTGGAGCGTGTTGATCCGCATATCGGCCTGCTGCACCGCGGCACCGAGAAGCTGATCGAGACCAAGACCTATCTGCAGGCCGTTCCGTATTTCGACCGTCTCGATTACGTCGCGCCGATGAACCAGGAGCATGCCTATGCCCTGGCAGTCGAAAAGCTGCTCGGCATCGATATTCCGATCCGCGGCCAGCTGATCCGCGTTCTCTACTCGGAAATCGGCCGTATCCTCTCGCATCTCCTGAACGTCACGACGCAGGCGATGGACGTCGGCGCGCTGACGCCGCCGCTCTGGGGCTTCGAAGAGCGCGAGAAGCTGATGGTGTTCTATGAGCGTGCCTGCGGCGCGCGCATGCACGCTGCCTATTTCCGTCCGGGCGGCGTCCACCAGGATCTGCCGGAAGATCTCGTCGAGGATATCGGCAAGTGGTGCGACCAGTTCCCGGGCAAGCTCGATGACATCGATGATCTGCTCACCGGCAACCGCATCTTCAAGCAGCGTAACGTCGATATCGGCGTCGTCTCGCTGGAAGATTGCTGGGCCTGGGGTTTCTCGGGCGTCATGGTGCGCGGTTCGGGTGCTGCCTGGGACCTGCGCCGTTCGCAGCCCTACGAATGCTATTCCGATCTCGAATTCGATATCCCGATCGGCAAGAACGGCGACTGCTACGACCGCTACCTGATCCGCATGATCGAAATGCGCGAATCGGTCCGCATTATGAAGCAATGCGTCAATCGCCTGCTTTCCGACGCGAAGACCGGTCCGTTCTCGTCCGTTGACGGCAAGGTCGTGCCGCCGAAGCGTGGACAGATGAAGCGCTCGATGGAAGCGCTGATTCACCACTTCAAGCTCTATACTGAAGGCTATCACGTACCGGCCGGCGAAGTTTACGCCGCTGTCGAAGCGCCGAAGGGCGAGTTCGGCGTCTACGTGGTGTCTGATGGCAGCAACAAGCCGTACCGCTGCAAGATCCGCGCCCCGGGCTATGCCCACCTTCAGGCGATGGACTTCATGTGCCGCGGCCACCAGCTGGCCGACGTCGCAGCCGTTCTCGGTTCGCTCGACATCGTCTTCGGTGAGGTTGACCGCTGATGAAGCTCACCGTGCTCTCGTCCGCCGCATTCCTCGTTGCCGCCTCGGCCTTCGCCCAGGACAATACGCAGGGATTCGGCCCGAAGCTCGGTGCGGAAGAGATAACGCCGCCAAGCGGTCAGGCCACGATCGGGGAGCTCGTTTCCAAGGGCTACCAGATCAAGGCCGCCGTTCCGAACGGCAAGAAATTCGTAGTGTTTTTGCAGAAAGACCAGTCGGCCTACGCTTGTGAGATGCAGTCTTTGACGGCCTCGCGGTGTGGGACCCTAAACTGACAAGGCGTGAGGAAGAATGTCCGTTCGTCGACTAGCCGAAGATCAATTCCAGCCTGCCGCATTCGCCTTCAATGACGAAAACGCGGTCTGGGCGGATAAGACGATCCAGAAATATCCCGCAGGCCGTCAGCAGTCCGCGGTCATTCCGCTGCTGATGCGAGCGCAGGAGCAGGACGGTTGGGTCACGCGCGCGGCGATCGAGAAAGTCGCCGACATGCTTGACATGGCCTATATCCGCGTCCTCGAGGTCGCGACCTTCTACACGCAGTTCCAGCTCGGTCCCGTCGGTACGCGCGCTCACGTGCAGGTTTGCGGCACCACGCCCTGCATGCTGCGCGGTTCGGAAAAGCTGATGGGCGTCTGCCGCAGCAAGATCCACCAGCACCCGTTCGAGCGCAACGCCGAGGGCACGCTGTCCTGGGAAGAGGTCGAGTGTCTCGGGGCCTGCGTCAACGCGCCGATGATCATGATCGGCAAGGACACCTACGAAGATCTGACGCCTGAGCGTCTCGAAGAGATCATCGATACGTTCAACGCCGGAAACGGCGCGAGCGTTAAGCCCGGTCCGCAGATCGATCGTCACTTCTCGTCGCCGGAAGGTGGCCCGACGTCGCTCCTGACCGAAGAGCCGAAGGCGAAGGCAAAGACCTCTGCGAAGAAGGCCGATGCCGATGCCGTCAGCGTTCCGCCGTCGGAAGCCGCGCGTCCGAAGAGCACCGATGCAGAGACCAATGCCGCGCTGAAGACGCCTGTCACGGCGCCGAAGGCTGCTGCCAAGAACGCCGCTGCTGAGGCTGCACCCGCTGCCGCTGAAAAGCCTGCCAAGGCTGCTACTGCTCCGGCCGCTGGCAAGCCCTCGCTGGAAGACAAGAACCGTCCGGCCGGCATCGCAAAGCCTGCTGCGCCTGACGATCTGAAACTGATCTCCGGCGTTGGTCCGAAGATCGAAGCTATTTTGAACGAACTCGGCATCTTCACCTTCGCGCAAGTCGGCGCGTGGAAGAAGGCTGAACGCGAATGGGTCGATGGATACTTGAATTTCAAGGGCCGCATCGAGCGCGACGACTGGGTCAAGCAGGCCAAGGCGCTCGCCAAGGGTGGTGAAGCGGAATATATCAAGGTCTTCGGCAAGAAGCCGCGGTAAGAGGTGAAGCATGTTACAAGATAAAGACCGCATCTTTACCAATATCTACGGCCTCAAGGACAAGTCCCTGAAGGGCGCGATGAGCCGCGGCCACTGGGATGGCACCAAGCAGATCCTCGAAAAGGGTCGTGACTGGATCATCAACGAGATGAAGGCTTCCGGCCTTCGCGGACGTGGCGGCGCAGGCTTCCCGACCGGTCTCAAGTGGTCCTTCATGCCGAAGGAATCCGACGGCCGCCCGCACTATCTCGTCGTCAATGCCGACGAGTCGGAACCCGGAACCTGCAAGGACCGCGATATCATGCGCCACGATCCGCATACGCTGATCGAAGGCTGCGTTATCGCCAGCTTCGCCATGGGCGCCAATGCTGCCTATATCTACGTCCGCGGCGAATATATCCGTGAGCGTGAGGCTCTGCAGGCTGCTATCGACGAGTGCTACGACGCCGGTTTGCTCGGTAAGAGCAACAAGCTCGGCTACCCGATGGACATCTACGTCCACCACGGCGCCGGCGCCTATATCTGCGGCGAAGAAACCGCGCTGCTCGAAAGCCTGGAAGGCAAGAAAGGCCAGCCGCGCCTGAAGCCGCCGTTCCCGGCGAACATGGGTCTCTACGGCTGCCCGACGACCGTCAACAACGTCGAATCGATCGCCGTTGCGCCGACCATCCTGCGCCGCGGCGCCGGTTGGTTCTCCTCGATCGGCCGTCCGAACAATGTCGGCACCAAGCTGTTCATGCTGTCGGGCCACGTCAACAAGCCGTGCACAGTCGAAGAAGAGATGGGCATCACCTTCCGTGAGCTCGTCGATCGCCACGCCGGCGGTATCCGCGGCGGCTGGGACAACCTGCTCGCCGTCATTCCGGGCGGCGCATCGTGCCCGATCGTGCCTGCCAAGGACATCATCGACTGCCCGATGGACTTCGATGGCCTTCGCGCCGTCGGCTCGTCCTTCGGTACGGCCGCCGCGATCGTCATGGACAAGTCCACGGACGTCATCAAGGCGATCGCCCGTATCTCTGCCTTCTTCAAGCATGAGAGCTGCGGCCAGTGCACGCCGTGCCGCGAAGGCACCGGCTGGATGTGGCGCGTCATGGAGCGCATGGCCAAGGGCAACGCCCAGAAGCGCGAAATCGACATGCTGTTCCAGGTCACCAAGCAGATCGAAGGCCACACCATCTGTGCGCTCGGCGATGCTGCTGCATGGCCGGTCCAGGGTCTGATCCGCAATTTCCGTCCGGAAATCGAAGCGCGTATCGATCAGTACACGGCAAGCGCCATGGATCATGGTGCGGTTCTGGAAGCTGCGGAGTAAATGATGGCCAAGGCATCTGGCGGCAATGACAAGGAAGGGGCAGCCGATTTCTCGGCTGACTTCGGCCGTCTTGCTGCCGAGATGCTGGAGAACGCAAAGGCGATGCCGATCCACCCGCTGATGGCCCATCCGGCCGCGGCGATGGCTGCGGCAACCGCCGTCGGCATCGGTTTCTCGACGCAGATCGCCGGTGCCTTCTTCGGAGCGCTGCAGGGCGCCTTCGAGGCGACCAGCCGGATTGCCGAGGCGCTCGACGAAACGCCGCCGCAGGCTGCAAAGCCGGAGGTTCGCATCAAGCCGGAAAACATCCGTCCGGCGGCCGTGCGCAAGGCGAAGCTCTCGATCGTCGCGGCCGAGGAGCCCAAGGCCCAGGTTGCGAAGAAGCCGGTGAGCCGCGCCAAGAAGGCCGACGACCTGAAGCTGATTTCGGGCATTGGTCCGAAGCTGGAGCAGGTTCTGAACGCGAGGGGCATCCGTACCTTTGCGGCGATTGCCGCCTGGAGCGATGCGGAAGCGGCAGGCGTTGACGCCGATCTCGGCTTTGATGGCCGGATCGCCCGCGACGACTGGCGTGGTCAGGCAAAGGCGCTCGCGGCGAAGGGCCGCAAGCGAAGCTGAATTTTTCCGGCTGACCCAAGCGGCCGGAGGGAATAAGGCAGGCATGGCGGGGCAGGGGCCTCGTTAACGGCAGGCCGATCGGGTCTCGGGTTCCCCGGGGCCGGGGAAAGACAATTTGGGCGACGCCGATGCCTGCGGGGACGAAATCCCGCCTGGCAGCGGTCATGTTGCAGAATAGGTTTGTTTGCCGCCATCCGGCGAACGGGAAACAGGACTTGAGTGACGATGGCAAAACTGAAGATTGACGGCAACGAGATCGAGGTCCCGGATCACTACACGCTCATCCAGGCGTGTGAGGAAGCCGGCGCTGAAGTTCCGCGCTTCTGCTTCCATGAGCGGCTGTCGGTCGCCGGCAATTGCCGCATGTGCCTCGTCGAGGTGAAGGGTGGCCCGCCGAAGCCGCAGGCTTCCTGCGCCATGGGTGTTCGCGATATCCGCGGCGGCCCGAACGGCGAACTGCCTGAAGTTTTCACCAACACGCCGATGGTCAAGAAGGCCCGCGAAGGCGTGATGGAATTCCTGCTGATCAACCATCCACTGGATTGCCCGATCTGCGACCAGGGCGGCGAGTGCGACCTGCAGGACCAGGCGATGGCCTTCGGCATCGACACCTCGCGCTATCAGGAAGACAAGCGCGCCGTCGAAGACAAGTATATCGGACCGCTCGTCAAGACGGTCATGAACCGTTGCATCCACTGCACGCGCTGCGTCCGCTTCACCACCGAAGTGGCCGGTATCTCCGAGCTTGGCCTGATCGGCCGCGGCGAAGATGCTGAAATCACCACCTATCTCGAGCAGGCGATGACCTCGGAGCTGCAGGGCAACGTCGTTGACCTCTGCCCAGTCGGCGCGCTGACCTCCAAGCCCTTCGCCTTCACAGCCCGTCCGTGGGAACTGAACAAGACTGAATCGATCGACGTCATGGACGCGCTCGGCTCGGCGATCCGCGTCGATACCCGTGGCCGCGAAGTCATGCGCGTCATGCCGCGCGTCAACGACCAGATCAACGAAGAGTGGATCTCCGACAAGAGCCGCTTCATCTGGGACGGCCTGAAGACGCAGCGCCTCGATCGTCCTTACGTCCGCAAGAGCGGCCGCCTGCAGCCGGCAACCTGGGCCGAAGCCTTCGGCGCCATCAAGACGGCAGTGGCTGGCACGACCGGCGAAAAGATCGGCGCGATTGCCGGCGACCTTTCCACGGTCGAAGAAATGTACGCATTGCAGGAACTGGTAAAGTCGCTCGGTTCCGAGAACCTCGACTGTCGCCAGGATGGGACGGCACTTGATCCGTCGCTCGGCCGCACAAGCTACCTCTTCAACCCGACCATCCAGGGCATCGAAGAAGCCGACGCGCTGCTGATCATCGGTGCCAACCCGCGCTTCGAGGCAGCCGTTCTCAACGCCCGCATCCGCAAGCGCTGGCGCCGCGGCGGTTTCCCAATCGGTGTGATCGGCGAAGCCGGCGACATGCGCTACGATTACGAATATCTCGGCGCTGGCCCGGATACGCTGAAGGATCTCGTCGATGGCAACCATGCCTTCGCCAAGGTTCTCGCTGATGCCAAGAAGCCGCTGATCATCATCGGCCAGGGCGCTCTCTCGCGTGTTGATGGCGCCGGTGTCCTCGCCAGCGCTGCCAAGCTCGCAGGCACGGTCGGTGCTGTTGCCGACGGCTGGAACGGTTTTGCGGTCCTGCACACGGCAGCGGCCCGCGTCGGCGGTCTCGACCTCGGCTTCGTTCCGGGCGCCAAGGGCGTCAACGCCGCGGATATGCTGTCCTCCATGGACGTGCTCTTCCTGCTCGGCGCAGACGAACTCGATTTCACCAAGAAGGCCGCGAAGTTCACGGTCTATATCGGCTCGCATGGCGACCAGGGCGCGCATAATGCCGACGTCATCCTTCCGGCTGCTGCCTACACCGAAAAGTCCGGTACCTGGGTCAACACCGAAGGCCGCGTCCAGATGGGCAACCGCGCCGGTTTCGCACCGGGCGACGCCCGCGAAGACTGGGCGATCCTGCGTGCGCTTTCTGACGTGCTCGGCAAGAAGCTTCCCTTTGATTCGCTTGGCGAATTGCGCGGCAAGCTCTATGCGGCATTCCCGCATTTCGCAGCCGTCGACGAGATCGCCGAAAGCGACAGCGCCAAAATTGCCGCAGTTGCGAAAAAAGCCGGGAAGATGAACAAATCCGGGTTTGCTTCACCGGTCAAAGACTTCTATTTGACGAACCCGATCGCGCGCGCCTCGGCTGTCATGGCCGAGTGCTCGGCATTGGCCCGCAACAACTTCAAAGTCGCGGCAGAGTAAGGGCAGGGGACTATGGAATCGTTTGTTTCAACTTATGTCTTGCCTGGCCTCATCATGGTCGGTCAGTCGCTGCTCATGCTTGTCTGCCTGCTGGTCTTCATCGCATATATTCTGCTTGCCGACCGTAAGATCTGGGCTGCCGTTCAGCTGCGCCGTGGACCCAATGTGGTTGGTCCCTTCGGTCTTTTCCAGTCCTTCGCCGACCTTTTGAAGTTTGTCTTCAAGGAGCCGGTCATTCCGGCCGGCGCCAACAAGGTCGTCTTCCTGCTGGCCCCACTGGTCACCGTGCTTCTGGCGCTGTCGACCTGGGCGGTCGTGCCGGTTGCCAACGGCTGGGTCATTGCCAACATCAATGTCGGCATTCTCTACATTCTGGCGATCTCGTCGCTCGAAGTGTACGGCATCATCATGGGCGGCTGGGCTTCGAACTCGAAGTACCCGTTCCTCGGCGCGCTCCGCTCGGCAGCGCAAATGGTTTCGTACGAAGTCTCGATCGGCTTCGTCATCGTCACCGTTCTTCTCTGCGTGGGTTCGCTGAACCTGACGGATATCGTCATGTCGCAGCAGACCGGTCTCGGCACCAAGCTCGGCCTGCCCAGCTCGTTCCTCGACTGGCACTGGCTGTCGCTGTTCCCGATGTTCATCATCTTCTTCATCTCGGCGCTTGCTGAAACCAACCGTCCGCCTTTCGACCTTCCGGAAGCGGAATCGGAACTGGTTGCCGGCTTCATGGTCGAATATGGCTCCTCGCCATACATGATGTTCATGCTCGGCGAATATGCTGCCATCTGCCTGATGTGCTCGCTGACGACGATCCTGTTCCTCGGCGGCTGGCTGCCTCCGGTCGATTTCTGGCTGATCAATTGGGTGCCGGGCATCATCTGGTTCATGCTGAAGTCGTGCTTCGTGTTCTTCATGTTCGCGATGGTCAAGGCTTTCGTGCCGCGCTACCGCTATGACCAGCTGATGCGCCTCGGCTGGAAGGTCTTCCTTCCTCTGTCGCTCGCCATGGTCGTCATTGTTGCATTCGTGCTGAAGCTGATGGGATGGGCATGATCATGTCCTTCCTCGTTTCCAGCAAATTTGGAGGTTGAAGATGGCCAGCTTGTCCAACGCCGTCAGCTCGCTGTTCCTCAAGGAATTCGTCGGCGCATTCTTTCTGTCGATGCGCTACTTCTTCAAGCAGAAGGCGACTATCAACTACCCGTTCGAAAAGGGTCCGGTCTCTCCGCGTTTCCGCGGCGAACACGCACTGCGCCGTTATCCGAACGGTGAAGAGCGTTGCATCGCCTGCAAGCTCTGCGAAGCGATCTGTCCCGCTCAGGCGATCACCATCGAAGCCGGTCCGCGCCGCAACGACGGCACGCGCCGCACGGTGCGTTACGACATCGACATGGTGAAGTGCATCTATTGCGGCTTCTGCCAGGAAGCTTGCCCTGTCGATGCGATCGTCGAAGGTCCGAATTTCGAATTCGCCACCGAGACCCGCGAAGAGCTTTACTTCGACAAGCAGCGGCTTCTCGACAATGGCGACCGGTGGGAACGCGAAATCGCGCGCAATATCGCGATCGACGCTCCGTACCGTTGATTGAAATTTGAAATGCCGCAGGGCTGGCACTCGCCGCCCGCGGTCAACATGCACCGGAGCTTTGCCGGCCCTTCAGGGGTGACGAAGCTTCATCGGGCAGGGAAACTCCCGGCTGCCCGGGGGAAGATGAAAAAGGCACCAACATGGGTCTGCAGGCTCTATTTTTCTATCTTTTCGCCTTCGTCGCGATAGCGTCGGCGTTCATGGTCATCTGGGCAAAGAACCCGGTTCACTCGGTTCTGTTCCTGATCCTGACCTTCTTTAACGCCGCGGGCCTCTTCCTGCTGCTCGGCGCCGAATTCCTGGCGATGATCCTGCTCGTCGTCTATGTCGGCGCGGTCGCGGTTCTCTTCCTCTTCGTGGTCATGATGCTCGACATCGACTTCACGGAGCTGAGAGCAGGCGTTCTGGAATATGCGCCGATCGGCGCGCTGATCGGCCTGATCCTCGCAGCCGAGCTGATCGTCGTCGTCGGCGGCAGCGTGATTTCGCCCGAGATCGCCAAGACCGTCGCCATGCCGATCCCGGCGTTGACGGAACGCACCAATACGGCGGCGCTCGGCGACGTGCTCTATACGAATTACGTCTACTTCTTCCAGATCGCCGGCCTGGTGCTTCTGGTCGCCATGATCGGCGCGATCGTGCTGACGCTGAAGCATCGCACCAATATCCGCCGCCAGAATATTTCCCAGCAGGTTGCCCGCACGCCGGCGACCGCCGTCGAGGTGGTCACCGTCAAGCCGGGGCAGGGTGTCTAAGGACAGGTACAAGGAACAAAGAACATGGTCATCGGTCTTTCCCACTACCTGACGGTCAGCGCCATCCTCTTCACGCTCGGCGTCTTCGGCATCTTCCTGAACCGCAAGAACATCATCGTCATCCTGATGTCGATCGAACTCATTCTGCTCGCGGTCAACATCAACATGGTCGCCTTCTCGTCGTTCCTCAACGACATCGTCGGCCAGGTCTTCGCACTTTTCATTCTGACCGTTGCGGCTGCAGAAGCGGCGATCGGTCTTGCAATTCTCGTTGTCTTCTACCGTAACCGCGGTTCGATCGCGGTCGAAGACGTCAATATGATGAAGGGCTGAGCGGCTCATGTTCCTCTATAAGGCTATCGTCTTTCTTCCCTTGATCGGCGCGATCATTGCCGGCCTTTTCGGCCGCGCGATCGGCGCCAAGGCATCGGAATACGTCACCAGCGGCCTGATGATCATCACCGCCGCTCTCTCCTGGTATGTCTTCTTCACGGTGGCGCTCGGCCATCCGGAAGGCGCCATCAAGGTGGACGTGCTGCGCTGGATCCAGTCCGGCGGCATCGACGTCTCCTGGTCGCTGCGTATCGATACGCTCACCTCCGTCATGCTGATCGTCGTCAACACGGTCTCGACGCTGGTGCACATCTACTCGATCGGATACATGCATCATGATCCGCATCGCCCGCGTTTCTTCGCCTATCTGTCGCTCTTCACCTTCGCCATGCTGATGCTGGTGACCTCCGACAACCTGCTGCAGATGTTCTTCGGCTGGGAAGGCGTGGGTCTGGCCTCGTATCTGCTGATCGGCTTCTGGTTCAAGAAGCCGTCCGCTTCGGCTGCGGCGATGAAGGCCTTCATCGTCAACCGCGTCGGCGACTTCGGCTTCGTGCTCGGTATTGCCGGTGTCTTCGTGCTGTTCGGCGCCATCAACTTCGACACGATCTTCGCCAACGCCGCGAACTTCGCGCCGCATGAAGGTGCCGAGGCTGCCAGCGAAGTGGTTCTGAACCTCTTCGGCATGCAGCTCGACAAGACGCATGCGCTGACGGCCGTCTGCCTGCTGCTGTTCATGGGCGCCATGGGTAAGTCGGCGCAGTTCCTGCTGCACACCTGGCTCCCGGACGCCATGGAAGGCCCGACCCCGGTTTCGGCGCTCATTCATGCCGCAACCATGGTCACCGCCGGCGTCTTCCTCGTCGCCCGCATGTCGCCGCTGTTCGAGCTTTCGCATGATGCGCTGACCGTCGTCACCATCATCGGCGCGATCACCGCCTTCTTCGCGGCAACGGTCGGTCTCGTCCAGAACGACATCAAGCGCGTCATCGCCTATTCCACCTGCTCGCAGCTCGGCTACATGTTCGTGGCGCTCGGAGTAGGGGCCTATGGCGCGGCTATCTTCCATCTCTTCACGCACGCCTTCTTCAAAGCCCTGCTGTTCCTTTGCGCCGGTTCGGTCATCCACGCCGTCGATGGCGAACAGGACATGCGTTACATGGGCGGCCTGCGTCCGCACATCAAGGTAACGTTCTGGATGATGATGATCGGCACGCTCGCCATCACCGGCGTCGGCATTCCGTTCACGCCGTTCGGCTTTGCAGGCTTCTTCTCGAAGGACGTCATCATCGAGGCAACCTACGCGTCGCATTCGCCGGCAGCAGGCTTTGCCTTCACGATGCTGGTCATCGCCGCGCTGTTCACCAGCTTCTATTCCTGGCGCCTGATCTTCATGACCTTCTTCGGCAAGCCGCGCGCTTCCCACGAAGTCATGCATCACGTCCATGAATCGCCGCAGGTCATGCTGGTGCCGCTCTATATTCTCGCGATCGGCGCCGTCTTCGCAGGCTTCCTCTTCGAGGGGCGCTTCTACGGCGAGGAATATGCCGAATTCTGGAAGGGTGCGCTGTTCACCTCCAAGGAGAATGAACTGCTGGAACACTTCCATCACGTTCCGGCTCTGGTGGCTCTGAGCCCCTTCATTGCCATGGTCGTCGGCTTCGTGATCGCCTGGTACATGTATATCAAGTCGCCTTCGACGCCGCGCGTTCTCGCCCAGCAGCATCGCGTTCTCTACCAGTTCCTCTTGAACAAGTGGTACTTCGACGAGCTCTACGACTTCCTCTTCGTCCGCTCGGCCAAGGCTCTTGGCAAGTTCCTGTGGCAGAAGGGTGATGTCGGTGTCATCGATACTTACGGTCCGAACGGCATTGCCGCCCGCGTCGTCGATGTGACGAACCGCGTGGTCCGCCTGCAGACCGGTTACCTCTATCACTACGCCTTCGCGATGCTGATCGGCATTGCAGCGCTCGTTACCTGGATGATGCTCGGGAGTTCCTTCTGATGACCGATTGGCCTATTCTTACAACGGTCACCTTCCTGCCGCTGGTCGGCGTGGTGCTTCTGCTCTTGATGAATGAAAGCGGCCCGAACGGCCGCCGGAACGTGCTCAACATCGCGTTGTTCACGACCATCGTCACGTTCCTGCTGTCGCTTCTGATCTGGATCGGCTTCGATAACGCCAATCCGGGCTTCCAGATGATCGAGAAGCATGCCTGGCTCGGCACCGGCATCGGCTACCATGTCGGTATCGACGGCATCTCGATGCTGTTCGTCATCCTGTCGACCTTCCTCATGCCCTTCTGCGTGCTGGCCAGCTGGCTCTCGGTTGAGAAGCGCCTGAAGGAATACATGATCGCCTTCCTCATCCTCGAAGTGATGATGGTCGGTGTCTTCGTGTCGCTCGATATCGTACTGTTCTACGTGTTCTTCGAAGCCGGCCTGATCCCGATGTTCCTGATCATCGGCGTCTGGGGCGGCGCGAACCGCGTCTACGCAAGCTACAAGTTCTTCCTCTACACGCTGCTCGGCTCGGTGCTGATGCTGCTCGCCATCATGGCAATGTACTGGCAGGCCGGCACGACCGATATCTCGGCGCTGCTCGCCTACAAGTTCCCGCCGCAGATGCAGACGTGGTTATGGCTGGCCTTCTTCGCCTCCTTCGCGGTGAAGATGCCGATGTGGCCCGTCCATACCTGGCTTCCCGATGCGCACGTTCAGGCCCCGACGGCTGGCTCCGTTATCCTGGCAGGCGTGCTCCTGAAGCTCGGCGGCTACGGCCTGATCCGCTTCTCGCTCGGGATGTTCCCGGTGGCGTCCGACTTCTTCGCGCCGATGGTCTTTGCCTTGTCGGTCATCGCCATCATCTACACCTCGCTGGTGGCGATGATGCAGGACGACATCAAGAAGCTGATCGCCTATTCGTCGGTGGCGCATATGGGCTATGTCACCATGGGCATCTTTGCCGCCAACATGCAGGGCGTTCAGGGCTCGATCTTCCAGATGCTGTCGCACGGCATCGTCTCCGGCGCGCTCTTCCTCTGCGTCGGCGTTGTCTACGACCGTACCCATACCCGCGAGATCGCGGCCTATGGCGGCCTCGTCAACAACATGCCGAAATACGCGGTAGCGATGATGGTCTTCACCATGGCCAATGTCGGTCTTCCCGGCACCTCCGGCTTCATCGGTGAATTCCTGACCCTGATCGGCGTCTTCCGTGCCAACACCTGGGTTGCGCTGTTTGCGGCCACCGGTGTCATCCTGTCCGCTGCCTATGCTCTGTGGCTCTATCGCCGCGTGATCTTCGGTGCGCTGGAGAAGGAAAAGCTGAAGGCGCTTCTCGATCTTTCGCCGCGTGAGCAGCTGCTGCTCTACCCGCTGATTGCGCTGACCATCCTCTTCGGTGTCTATCCGGCACCGGTCTTCGATGCGACGGCCGCTTCGGTGGATCTGCTGGTGAATAACTATACGGCCGCCGTACACGCAGCGCAGAACGTTGCGCTGTCGATGAATTGATGACGGGACTATTTGGACATGACCGCTGAAACCATTCTTGCAAGTCTGCATCTCGCCGCGCCGGAGCTGATCCTCGCGGTAGGCGCCCTTGTCCTTCTGATGATCGGCGTCTTTGCGGGCGAGCGTTCCGGGCGCATGGTGAGCGTGCTCGCCATGATCCTGTTTGCCGCCTCGGCGCTCTGGCTGATCTTCATCCCGTCCACGGGCCTTGCCTTCGGCGGTGTGTATCAGGCGGACGGCTTCTCCCGCTTCATGAAGGTTACGGCGCTGATCGGCTCCTTCGTGGCGCTGTTCATGTCGCTCGGCCTTGCCAAGGAAAACCAGCTCGACAAGTTCGAGTTCCCGGTTCTCCTCGTGCTCTGCACGCTTGGCATCATGCTGATGATCTCGGCAAACGATCTGATCGCGCTCTATCTCGGCCTCGAGCTGCAGTCGCTGGCGATCTATGTCGTCGCTGCGATCAACCGCGACAGCGTCAAATCGACCGAAGCCGGTCTGAAGTATTTCGTCCTCGGCGCGCTCTCCTCGGGCATGCTGCTCTACGGCATGTCGCTGGTCTACGGCTTCACCGGCCACACGCATTTCGCCGACATCGCCCAGGCGCTGAATGTTGAAGGCGCCCGTTCGCTGGGCCTGATCTTCGGTCTGGTCTTCATCCTCGCCGGTATCGCCTTCAAGATCTCGGCCGTGCCGTTCCACATGTGGACGCCTGACGTTTATGAGGGTGCACCGACCCCGGTCACGGCCTTCCTGGCCAGCGCGCCGAAGGTTGCCGCCATGGCCATGATGACCCGCATCGTCATCACCGCCTTCCAGCCGATCATGGCGGACTGGCAGCAGGTCGTCGTCTTCATCTCGATCGCCTCGATGCTCCTCGGTTCCTTCGCCGCCATCGGCCAGAAGAACATCAAGCGACTGATGGCCTATTCGTCGATCGGTCACATGGGCTATGCGCTGGTCGGCCTCGCCGCCGGCAACCAGACGGGCGTCTCCGGCGTCATGCTCTACATGGTCATCTACATGGTCATGACGCTCGGCTCCTTCGCGATCATCATGTCGATGCGCCGCAAGGATGGCACCGTCGTCGAAGGTATCGACGATCTCGCAGGTCTCTCCAGCACCAACCCGTTCATGGCGACCGTGCTGACGATCCTGATGTTCTCGCTGGCCGGCATTCCGCCGATGGCAGGCTTCTTCGCGAAGTACTTCGTCTTCGTCGCCGCCATCGAAGCCAAGCTCTATGCGCTGGCGATCATCGGCGTTCTGGCTTCGGTCGTTGGCGCTTACTACTACCTGCGCGTCATCAAGCTGATGTGGTTCGATGAAGCCAAGGGTGAGTTTGCCCGCGTCTCCGGCGCTCTCAAGCTGGTCTACGGTCTCTCCGGCCTGTTCGTTCTCGCCTATGTTCTCATCGGCGGTCCGATCGGCGGTGCGGCTGAGCTCGCGGCAGCGACGCTGTTCTGATGGTGTCTCCCATGCGCCGCCGGATATCGCTCGGCGATTTCCGGCATGAAGCGCTGCCGGAGACCCCGTCGACCAACACCGAATGCCTTGCCCGGGCCCGGGCAGGGGACAGCGGCCTCCTCTGGGTGACCGCCGTCAGGCAGACCGGCGGCCGCGGCCGCCGTGGACGCCCCTGGGTTTCCGAACCCGGCAATCTCTACGCCTCTCTTCTTCTGATCGATCCGGCGCCGATGGAGCGCATGGGCTCCCTGCCGCTGGCGATTGCCGTCGCCGTGCATCAGGCCGTTCGCAGGGTGCTGCCGCCGGCCGCCGAGGCGCTCGAAGTCAAGTGGCCGAACGACATCCTGATCGGCCGCAAAAAGACCTGCGGCATCCTCGTCGAGGGCGAACAACTGCCGGATGGCCGCTACGCGCTGGTGATCGGCATCGGCATCAATGTCTCCGTCATGCCCGACAATCCGATGTATCCGGTGACCTGCATCAGGGAACAGGGCGGCAGGGCTTCCCCTGAGGAACTGTTTGCCCATCTCTATGCCTCGATGGCCGAGGTTCTGGATATCTGGAACGAGGGCCGCGGCATCCGGGAGATTACCGCGCGCTGGCGCGATGTCGCCTGTGGCATTGGCGAGAAGATTACGGTGAATTTGCCGGACAGGTCGATTTCCGGCCAATTCGCCGGAATTGATGATAATGGGCTGTTGATGCTCGATACCGGCGCAGGCAGGATGCTGCAGATCGCTGCCGGTGATGTTTTCTTTGGATAGTAGGACCTAATGGCGAAACAGGACGAACTGGTATTTCTTCCGCTGGGCGGCGTCGGCGAGATCGGCATGAATCTCGCGCTGTACGGCTACGGCCCCGCGGATCATCGCCAGTGGATCATGGTCGATTGCGGCGTGACCTTCCCGGGTCCCGATCTGCCGGGCGTCGATCTGGTGCTCCCTGATATCCGCTTTCTCGCCAAGGAGCGAAAGAGCCTCAAGGCGATCATCATCACCCATGCCCACGAAGACCACTACGGCGCGCTGGCCGATCTCTGGCCGGGCCTCAACGTCCCGGTTTACGCCTCGCCGTTCACGGCCGGGCTTCTCGAAGCCAAGCGCAATTTCGAGAAGGACGCGATCGGCGAAGTGCCGGTGACGATCTTCAAGGCGGGCGATACGATCAATGTCGGCCCCTTCAGCATCGAAGGCGTCGCCGTCAATCACTCGATCCCCGAACCGATGTCGCTGATGATCCGCACACCGCTCGGTAATGTCATCCATACCGGTGACTGGAAGATCGACCACGAGCCGTCGCTCGGGCCGCTGACTGACGAGACGCGCTTCCGCCAGCTCGGCGACGAGGGCGTCCTGGCGCTGATGTGCGATTCCACCAACGCGCTGCGCGATGGTGTCTCGCCATCCGAAAAGGATGTTTCCGCCAGCCTGCGCAAGATCATCGAGAATGCCGAAGGGCGCGTGGCGATCACCACCTTCTCCTCGAATGTCGGCCGTATCCGCACCGTCGCCGAGGCAGCCGAGGCCGCCGGCCGCGAGATCCTGCTGCTCGGCAGTTCGCTGAAGCGCGTCGTCGACGTTTCCCGCGAACTGGGCCTGATGGAGGGCGTCAAGCCGTTCATCGCCGAAGACGAATATGGTTACATTCCGCGTGACAAGGTCGTGGTCATCCTGACCGGCAGCCAGGGCGAGCCCCGCGCCGCACTCGCCAAGCTGTCGCGTGACGAGATGCGCAACGTGGCACTGGCCGCCGGCGACATCGTGGTCTTTTCCTCGCGCGCCATTCCCGGCAACGAGAAAGCCATCCAGGACATCAAGAACGGCCTCGTCGAGCAGGGCATTCACATCATCACCGATAGCGAAGCGCTGGTTCACGTCTCCGGCCACCCACGCCGGAACGAACTGCAGAAGATGTACCAGCTGGTGCGGCCGAAGATTCTCGTGCCCGTGCACGGCGAGGCAACGCATCTGACGGCGCACAAGGAATTGGCCGAACAGTCGGGCATCGCCAGCGTTCCCCGTGTGCGCAACGGCGACGTGCTGCGCCTGGCGCCGGGTCCGGCCGAGGTCATCGACGAAGCGCCGCATGGCCGGATCTACAAGGATGGCTCGCTGATCGGCGATTTCGAAGAAATGGGTATCGGCGATCGCAAGAAGCTCTCCTATGTCGGCCATGTTGCCGTCAACGTGCTGCTGGACAGCCGCTTCGACATCATCGGCGAGCCGGATGTCGTGGCGATCGGCCTGCCTGTCTACGATGACGAAGGCGATGAGCTCGAGGATACGCTTTACGACGCCGTCGTCGGTGCCATCGAAAGCATTCCACGCGCCCGCCGCAAGGATCTGGACATGGTGCAGGAGGCCGCGCGCCGCGCCGTGCGCTCTGCCGCAAACCATGCCTGGGGCAAGAAGCCGGTTGTGACTGTCTTCCTCAGCAAGGTCTGACCTTATGCTCGGCCGCGTCAATCACATCGCGCTTGCCGTCCCCGATCTCGCTGCGGCGAGCGCCAGCTATCGTGATACCCTGGGTGCCAGGGTATCACAGCCGCAGGCCCTGCCTGACCATGGCGTCACCGTCGTCTTCGTCGAGCTCGAGAATACCAAGGTCGAACTGCTGGAGCCGCTCGGCGATGCCTCGCCGATCGCAGCCTTCCTCGAAAAGAACCCTGCCGGCGGCATGCACCATATTTGCTACGAGGTGGCGGATATCATCGCTGCCCGTGACCAGTTGCTGACATCAGGGGCGAGGGTGCTGGGCAACGGCGAACCGAAAACCGGCGCCCACGGCAAGCCGGTTCTGTTCTTGCACCCCAAGGATTTCTTCGGGACGCTGATCGAGCTCGAGCAGGTCTGACCGCCACTCGAAGCACAACCCAATATTCATATTGAATATTTACCTAGGGTTGCTATTCCTCTCGAAGGTGGAGGAATGCAAATGTCGGTCAGATCAATAGGGATCGTCTGTGCTATTTGTCTAGCCGTGCCTGCTGGCGCCCATGCGCAAGCGGCGGTCGATGGCAATGCCCTTACCGCGAGGGCGAGGCATCAGCTCGAATGCTCCGCAGTCTTTCGTCTTCTGGTCGAGGCCTATCCCAGGAACTGGCAAACCCGCCAGCGCGAGCGTATGTATGACGCATTCTTGGTGTTGAGCAGCGCAGGCGAACAAAATCTCGTGCGCGCAGGTCAGCCCAAGCCTGCCGCAGAGGCGATAGTGCAGGCCCGTGTCGATGAGCTGATCAGGCAATTGGAAGACGACATGCCACCGGAACAGTTCAGCGCGGCCTTGAAGGACTGCGCGAGACTCCATAGTGAGACGCTTCGCGACTGATCGGGCCCGCTGCGGCAGAGTGACCTATTTCCCAGCTGAGCTCGCGGC
This sequence comes from Rhizobium sp. 01L410, assembly GCF_056400165.1. NCBI lineage: Bacteria > Pseudomonadati > Pseudomonadota > Alphaproteobacteria > Hyphomicrobiales > Rhizobiaceae > Rhizobium > Rhizobium sp. 01L410. The sequence goes on along the minus strand of NZ_JBFTST010000015.1, from coordinate 64,355 downwards.
GTGATTTGAGCTTCGCGCCAATCCACTCTATAAGGCGCGGCGTTGCGATGGTCGCAACTGATTTGGAACCCGCCATGCTGCAGATTTTCCTACAGGGCTTTGCCGTCTATTTCATCGTCTGGTGGCTCACCCTTTTCGCCGTCCTGCCGATCGGTCTGCGCACCCAGGCGGATGATAACGAGATCGTGCTCGGCACGGTACCCAGCGCTCCGACACGCTTCCGCGCGCTCTTCGTGTTCTCGACGACGACGGTGGTTTCGGCGATCGTCTATGGCGCTTGGTACTTCTCGTCGACCTACTTCGGCTGGGGGTTCGACGCCCTGCCGCAGATCGGCCCAGCCTTCAATATCGAATAGGGCTTTTGCTCAATCTTTGAGCATATGTGTTGGTTGTCTCGAAAATGCCGTCATACGGCTGTCATCAAGATGATGCAAAGAGCTGACGCGGCGGCAGGAGCATCTGCCGCAACGTCAATTCTCTGATGTTCACGTTAGGGAAGGGGCCGAAAAACCAAAAAAAAACAAGGCTAAAAGCCTTGTTTTAAGTATCGCGTGATCCGTAACCGTTACCGGGGCTGCGACAAGCGCGCCTAAGATCTGATCCTCCCAAGACTTGACCGCGAGTTGGCAAGAATTTATCTCCTTGCCTGTTTTGTGAGCTGAAACTAGCTCAAAGAATGGGCTTTGTCACCAGCTTTTTTTGCATTTTTGCTACAGTCGGGTAAAAAATTCCTGTTGACAAGATTTTGATGCAAGCCCTTATAAACACGCGATTTTTTCTGCATTCGCGTTTTCCGGACGCCAACTTGCGTCTGCGGAAGGCTGCTTGCGTATCGCGCGGGTTTCTTTCCGGCTGCGAAGCAGATATGAACGCTGCCACTGTTAACGATTGCCGTCGATTCCGCGATTGATGTGGAATCCCAACTGCTCTGGAATCCGTCATGCGTCTGTCCCGCTACTTCCTGCCCATCCTGAAGGAAAACCCCAAGGAGGCGGAAATCGTCTCCCACCGGCTGATGCTGCGCGCCGGCATGATCCGCCAGCAGTCGCAGGGCATCTATTCCTGGCTGCCGCTCGGCAAGCGCGTCCTCGACAAGGTGAACAACATCATCCGCGAGGAGCAGAACCGCTCCGGCGCCATCGAGCTGTCGATGCCGACGCTGCAGTCTGCCGAGCTCTGGCAGGAAAGCGGCCGCTACGACGCCTATGGCAAGGAAATGCTGCGCATCAAGGACCGCCAGGATCGTCCTATGCTCTACGGCCCGACCAATGAAGAGATGGTCACCGACATCTTCCGGTCCTACGTCAAGTCCTACAAGGACCTGCCGCTGAACCTCTATCATATCCAGCTGAAGTTCCGCGACGAGATCCGTCCGCGTTTCGGCACCATGCGCTCGCGCGAGTTCATGATGAAGGATGCCTATTCCTTCGACCTAACGCGCGAAGGCGCCGAGCACTCCTATAAGAAGATGTTCGCCGCCTACCTGCGCACCTTCGATCGTCTCGGCCTGCGTGCCATTCCGATGCGCGCCGATACCGGCCCGATCGGCGGCGACCTCAGCCACGAATTCATCATCCTCGCCGACACCGGCGAATCCGAAGTCTACAGCCACAAGGACTTCGTGAATTTTGACATCCCAGCCGTCGATACCGATTTCGACGATGTCGCCGGTCTGGATGCGATCTTCAAGAAGTGGACGTCGGTCTACGCCGCCACCTCGGAAATGCACGACGAAGCCGCCTTCGACGCCATCCCCGAGAGCGACAGGCTCTCTGCGCGCGGCATCGAAGTCGGTCATATCTTCTATTTCGGCACCAAATATTCCGACCCGATGGGCGCCAAGGTCCAGGGACCTGACGGCAAGGAACACAATGTTCACATGGGTTCTTACGGCATCGGCCCGACACGCCTTGTTCCCGCCATCATCGAAGCATCGCATGATGAGAACGGAATCATCTGGCCGGCCTCCGTCGCGCCGTTCGATGCGATCGTGATCAACATGAAGGCCGGCGACGCCGCTTGCGACAGCGCCTGCGAAAAGATCTATGCCGCGCTCTCCAAGGCCGGCAAGGACGTCCTTTATGACGATACCGACGATCGTGCCGGAACGAAATTCGCGACGGCAGACCTGATCGGCGTTCCGGTTCAGATCATTGCCGGCCCGCGCGCGGTCGCGAACGGCGAAGTCGAAGTCAAGGACCGCAAGACGGGCGCCCGCGAAACGATGACGATCGACGCGGCGATCAACAAGCTCTTGGGCTGATATCGGAGGCGAAATGGCAGACGCAGCAGTGGACCAGCGGGGTTCCAAATCCGGTTTCGGTTCGGCGAGTAAGCCATTTTCCACCTTCGAACGCATGGTCGCCTGGCGCTATCTGCGCGCCCGGCGCAAGGAAGCCTTCATTTCGGTGATCGCCGGCTTCTCCTTCGTCGGCATCATGCTCGGCGTCGCGACGCTGATCATCGTCATGGCCGTCATGAACGGGTTCCGCACCGAGCTGATCTCCCGCATCTTGGGCATCAATGGCCACATGATCGTCCAGCCGGTCGATGCGCCGTTCACCGATTATGCGGCACTGACGGAGAAATTCGCCGCCGTGCCCGGTATCCGCATGGCGCTGCCGCTGGTCGAGGGCCAGACGCTGGCGTCAGGCCAGGGTGGGGCGGGCAGCGGCGCGCTGGTGCGTGGTATCCGCTCCGAAGACCTGACCAAGCTCAAAACCGTCTCCGACAACATCAAGTCCGGCGATCTGGTCGGCTTCATGTCCGGGCAGGGCGTGTTGATCGGCTCCGGCATGGCCAACCAGTTGGGGCTGCAGGCAGGCGATACGATCACGCTGATTTCGCCGGAAGGCGATGTGACGCCGATGGGCGTCAATCCGCGCGTCAAGTCCTACACCATATCGGGTATCTTCGAGATCGGCATGTCGGAATATGATTCCGCCATCATCTATATGCCGCTTGAAGAGGCGCAGCTCTATTTCAATTCCGAAGGGCTGGTGCAGTCGATCGAGCTCTTCGCCAATAATCCCGATGATATCGACAATCTGAGGCCGAAGGTGGAGGCTGCCGCGGGCCGCCAGATCGCCATCACCGACTGGCGCCAGCGCAACCAGACCTTCTTCTCCGCGCTGCAGGTCGAGCGCAACGTCATGTTCATGATCCTGACGCTGATCGTTCTGGTCGCGGCGCTGAACATCATCTCCGGCCTGATCATGCTGGTGAAGGACAAGGGCAGCGATATCGCCATCCTGCGCACCATGGGCGCCAGCTCCGGTGCGATCATGCGCATCTTCTTCATGACCGGCGCCGCAATCGGCATCGTCGGCACGCTGGCAGGCGTTCTGCTCGGCGTTGTCGTCTGCATCAATATCGAGTCGATCCGCCAGTTCTTCTCCTGGATCACCGGCACCATTCTCTTCAATCCGCAGCTCTATTTCCTCAGCCAGCTGCCGGCACAGATGAGCGTCAGCGAGACGACCTCTGTCGTGATCATGGCGCTGACGCTGTCCTTCCTTGCGACCATCTTCCCGGCCTGGCGCGCCTCGCGCCTCGATCCGGTGCAAGCGCTACGCTACGAATAAGGAATGCTGAACTCCATGAAACGCAATGTCGTTCTCAAGCTTTCCGGCGTCGAGCGTCACTACGGGCAGGGCGATACGGTGCTCTCCATTCTGAAGGGCGCGGATTTCACGCTGCACAGCGGCGAAATCGTCGCTCTCGTCGCACCGTCGGGTACCGGCAAGTCGACGCTGCTGCATCTGGCAGGTCTGCTGGAACATCCTGACGACGGCGAGGTCAGCATCAACGGCCATGCCTGCAACGGGCTCTCCGATGACAAGCGCACGGCGATCCGCCGCAGCGAGATCGGCTTCGTCTATCAATTCCATCATCTGCTGCCGGAATTCTCGGCACAGGAAAACATCATGATGCCGCAGATGATTTCGGGCCTGGCGCGCAAGGAAGCCGCGGTTCGAGCCCAGCAGCTCCTCGAATACATGCGCATCGGCCATCGCGGCGCCCATCGCCCGGGCGAGCTCTCCGGCGGCGAGCAGCAGCGCGTGGCGATCGCCCGCGCAGTTGCCAACGCGCCGAGCCTGCTTCTCGCTGACGAGCCGACCGGCAATCTCGACCCGGAAACCGCCAACTACGTCTTCGACGCGCTGGAAGCGCTGGTTCGCCAGTCCGGTCTCGCTGCCCTGATCGCCACCCACAATCACGATCTTGCCGCGCGCATGGACCGCCGTGTGACAATCACCGACGGCAAGGTCGTCGAATTCTAAAGGCGGATCAGACCGCCGCGATAATCGAGCTCGTAAGCGCGCCGTTCTTCGACGACAATCATTTCCATGCCGCGGAAATGCCCGCAATCGCCCTCGCTTCGGTCGATATACAGGCCGAACTCGTGCTCATATTCCATGCCGCCGAGAAAGCGTTTTTCACCGCTGTAAAGCGCAGACAGCGCTGCCTTGATCACGGCCCCGGCGCGGCTGCCGTCAATCAGTCGCGGCTCGATGATGTGGCCGAAGTAGTTCATCGCCCAGACGGGCTCGCCGTTCAGCCAGACGGTTTCCTGGCCGGCGAAATCGGTGCCGCCGAAATAGCTGTCGAGATAGCGCCATTCGCCGCGCTCATAGCCGATATCCTGCGATCCCGGCCGGCAGGCCGCGATCTTTTCCCCGCCGCCGACATAGGTCTGCGATTTTGCCTCGACGATAAAGTCGTTCAAGAGAGTGAGATACATGCCGCGCCTCCTGCGATATGTCTCGCAGACGCAACGATATTTGTAAAGAACAAAAAGAGAACAAGCGTCAGTTGCCGCAGATCGACTGGCCGGTTTCGTCCTTCCAGTCGGTAATGGCGATAACGCGCGGCTCCGATGTCTGATCCTTGCCTCCTTTCTGCAATTTGCCCGTCAGCGCATTGTAGTCGCAGGTGCCGCCGGCATCCGGCTCGAGCGTATCGTAATGGCTATAGGTATAGCCGGCGACGACGAACTGGCCGTTGCGATATGCGAGCGTCAGCGTCTGTTCCCAGCGGTCCCGGCCGATGGCGCTGTTCTGCGAATGGACGGCGATCGACGATTTCCCGGCGGCCTTGATCGACGGCTCCTGGCCGTAGATCCCGTCCACAGCCGTGCTGCCCCAGATCTTGCCAGGTGCGCTGGCCGCAAGCCGCAGCAGATCGTGGTCGTCGCGCAGATAGATGTAGATGCCGAGCTGATCGTCTTCGGCATCCGCCGCAGCCTCGGCAAGCACTGCCAGATCGGGCTTGCCGTCGCCGTTCCAGTCGCCCACGGCCGCATCGACGATGTGGGCGGGACCGATGTCTGCGGCAATAGCGGCCTGGGCCGAAAGCAGGGCGGCGGCAAGGATGGTCAGGCGCATGTTTCTCTCCGGTTCCGCGTTAACCAAACAGAAAACAATCCTGTTGACAACGGAACAATAGCGGAACAAACTAAAAACATAACGAGTAAAGGAGAGCCAAATGACTGACATGATCCGTGACGTCGCAGCATTCACCTCCATCGCAATGTTTGTTGCCAGCTTCTCTCTGATTCTGATGGCTATGTAATTTTTCAGGGGACCGCATGGCTGCCATGCGGTTCCGGGCAGGGACTTCTTCTGGACATCTCCACGGCCAGGACCGACAATGGCACCGATTCATACGGGCGATTGAAGGGACGTGTCATGGCGGATGCAGAGGGCGGATTTATCGGCGGGACGCCGGGTTTCGTTCATCTGCGCGTACACTCGGCCTATTCGCTGCTCGAGGGTGCGCTGCCGCTGAAGAAGATCCTCTACAAGGCTTCGGGCGACAGCCAGCCGGCGATTGCCATCACCGATACCAACAATCTCTTCGTCGCCCTCGAGTTCGCCCAGAAGGCGATGGACGAGGGGCTGCAGCCGATCATCGGCTGCCAGATCTCCGTCGATATGGAAGACGGGCTGGAAGTTGAAAAACGCGGCGGCCAGCAGATGATGGGCAAACTGCCTGCGATCGTCGTGCTGGCGGCAACAGCTGCCGGTTACGAGCGTCTCGTCGATCTGGTGAGCCGCGCCTATCTCGGCGGCGAAGACAACCAGGCGGTCCACGTCCGCGCCTCCTGGCTCGAGGAGGCCGGAACCGAGGGTCTGATCGCGCTCACCGGTTCGCTTGGCGGCCCCATCGATATGGCCCTGAAGCAGGGGCATATGGCGCCGGCGGTTTCGCGCCTGTTGCGTCTCAAGGCGTTGTTTGGCGACCGGCTCTATGTCGAGTTGCAGCGCCACGGCACCTACGACAAGCGCCACGAGCAGAAGATGATCGGCCTTGCCTACGAGCACGATCTGCCGCTGGTGGCGACCAACGAAGCCTTCTTCCCGGCGCGGGACGATTATGACGCGCATGACGCCCTGATGGCCGTGGCGCACAACGCCATCGTCTCCGACGACAGCCGCTTCCGACTGACTCCGGATCACTATCTGAAGAGCCGGACGGAGATGACCAAGCTGTTTGCCGATCTGCCGGAGGCGCTGGAAAGCACGCTGGAGATCGCAAGGCGCTGCTCCTTCGTTCTGCAGACCCGCAAGCCGATCCTGCCGCGCTTTACCGGCGCCAGCGACGACGCCGACGAAGCCGATCGCGCCGAATCCGGCGAATTGCGCCGCCAGGCCGTCGAAGGCCTCGATATGCGTCTGGCGACGCTCGGAATGTCGCCGGGCTACGAGGAGAAGGACTATCGCGACCGGCTCGAATTCGAGCTCAGCGTCATCGAGAAGATGAAGTTCCCCGGCTACTTCCTGATCGTTGCCGACTTCATCAAATGGGCCAAGCTGCAGGATATTCCGGTCGGCCCGGGCCGCGGTTCCGGTGCGGGCTCGCTGGTTGCCTACGCCCTGACGATTACCGACGTCGATCCGCTGCGCTTCTCGCTGCTGTTCGAACGCTTCCTCAATCCCGATCGCGTGTCGATGCCCGACTTCGATATCGACTTCTGCCAGGATCGCCGCGAAGAGGTGATCCGCTACGTGCAGAAGAAATACGGCCGCGAGCAGGTGGCGCAGATCATCACCTTCGGTTCGCTGCAGGCGCGCGCCGCCCTTCGCGACGTCGGCCGCGTGCTCGAAATGCCCTATGGCCAGGTCGACAAGATCTGCAAGCTGGTGCCGAACAACCCGGCCAATCCGACGCCGCTGTCGAAGGCGATCGAGGAGGAGCCGAAGCTGCAGGAAGAGGCGGCCAAGGAGCCTGTCGTCGCCCGTCTGCTCGACATCGCCCAGAAGATCGAAGGCCTCTACCGCCATGCCTCGACCCATGCCGCCGGTATCGTCATCGGCGACCGTCCGCTGTCGAAGCTGGTGCCGATGTATCGCGATCCGCGCTCCGACATGCCGGTCACCCAGTTCAACATGAAGTGGGTGGAACAGGCCGGCCTGGTGAAGTTCGACTTCCTCGGCCTGAAGACGCTGACCGTTCTGAAGGTCGCCGTCGATTTCGTCGCCAAGCGCGGCATCAAGGTCGATCTCGCCTCGATCCCGCTCGATGACAAGAAGACCTACGAGATGCTGTCGCGCGGCGAAACGGTCGGCGTGTTCCAGGTGGAAAGTGCCGGCATGCGCAAGGCGCTGATCGGCATGAAACCCGACTGCATCGAGGACATCATCGCGCTGGTTGCGCTCTACCGCCCGGGCCCGATGGAAAACATCCCGACCTACAATGCCCGCAAGCATGGCGAGGAAGAGGTCGAGTCGATCCATCCGACCATTGACTACCTGCTGAAGGAAACCCAGGGTGTTATCGTCTACCAGGAGCAGGTCATGCAGATCGCTCAGGTTCTCTCCGGCTACTCACTGGGTGAAGCTGACCTTCTGCGCCGCGCCATGGGTAAGAAGATCAAGGCCGAGATGGACCAGCAGCGCGAGCGCTTCGTCAGCGGCGCCGTCAAGAACGGCGTGTCGAAGCCGCAGGCCGACAACATCTTCGAACTGCTCGCCAAGTTTGCCAATTACGGCTTCAACAAGTCGCACGCCGCCGCTTACGCCATCGTCTCCTACCAGACGGCCTATATGAAGGCGCATTATCCGGTCGAGTTCCTCGCCGCCTCGATGACGCTCGATATGTCGAACACCGACAAGGTCAACGACTTCCGCCAGGATGCCAAGCGCCTCGGCATCGACGTGATCGCGCCCTCGGTCCAGACGTCGTTCCGGCATTTTGAAACCGGCGAGGAGCGGATCTATTACGCGCTGGCGGCGCTCAAGGGCGTCGGCGAAAACGCCGTTGAACACATTGTCTCGGTGCGCGGCGACAAGCCGTTTTCCAGTATCGAGGATTTCTGCCTGCGCATCGATCCGCGCCAGGTGAACCGCCGCGTGCTCGAAAGCCTGATCTATGCCGGCGCCTTCGACTGCTTCAATCTCGACCGGGCGCAGCTTTCGGCTGGTCTCGACCGCGTGCTCGGCTATGCGCAGCGCGCGCAGGAAAACAAGCTGAGCGGCCAGTCCGATATCTTCGGTGGCGCGCTGTCGTCGGGACCGGAAAAGATCGCCCTGCCGCCTTATTCGCCCTGGCTCGCCTCGGAGCGGCTGCTGAAGGAATTTCAGGTTCTCGGTTTCTATCTGACGGCACATCCGCTCGACAGTTACAACAGCCTGTTGGACAAGATGCGCGTGCAGACCTTTGCGGATTTCTCCGCGGCTGTCAGGCAGGGGGCCGCCAATGGCCGTCTGGCCGGTACCGTGATTTCCAAGCAGGAGCGCAAGACGCGCACCGGCAACAAGATGGGCATCATCGTCTTCTCGGATTCGTCGGGCCAATACGAAGCCGTGCTGTTTTCCGAGATGCTGAACCAATATCGGGATATACTGGAATCCGGAAAATCCTTCGTCATCACCGCCACCGGCGAAGAGCGCCCAGAAGGCATCGGGCTGCGGATCCAGACCATTCAGTCGCTGGAAGAAAAGTCGCTGCAGATGCAGAAGACGCTGCGCGTCTATGTCCGCGATTCCGGCCCTCTTAAGGCGGTTGCCGCCCACCTGAATGCCAAGGGCGAGGGGCTGGTGTCCTTCATCGTCATCAAGGAGGATGGCAAGCGCGAGGTCGAGGTGGCGCTGCAGCAGAAATACCGCATCACGCCGGAGATCGCCGCGGCGCTGCGCGCGGCACCCGGCATTGTCGATGTCGAACTTGTCTAACGCGTTACGGTGATGAAGTCGGTTCCGGCGCCGGTCTCAGGGCCGAGGCCGGTATCGGAAATCGTCATCGTCGAACCGGCGGCCAGCATCATGTCCACCTTGCGCCTAGTGTCATCGGGGATCTGGATCCGCGACAGCGCGTTGGTGATCGGGCTGCCGATGATGATCGAGCCTTCCTGCGTCTTGATGCCGAGGCGCTTCATCGTCTGTGACGGCAGGTTGTTGTCGAGCGTCAGGCCCAGCCAGTCTGCCGTGCCGTTTTCCTGATCCACCTTGTGCAGCGTGAAGAAATGCGTTCCGAGCGCCAGTTGCGGGTTCTCGATGGTAACGGGAGCCTCGAAGACAGGCTTGAAATCCTGGCGGATCATCAGCACGCCGTTCGGCGGCTCGCCTTCGCCTACCGCTGCGTAAACTTCCCTAAGGAGAGTATCGCTGGTGAGCGTTCGGTCGCCCTTGAACACAGTGGGGCGCAAGGCCTTGAAAGCATTGATCGCCTGCACCGTCGATGGGCCGAGCAAACCATCCGGATTGCCGGCATTGAAGCCCAGCTGATTGAGGAAGGTCTGGATGTCGATGATCGATTCCCGCTGGGCGCGGCGGGTGATCAGGATGCGGATCGGCTCAAGGTTTTCAGCGGGCGCTGCCGTTGGCGGGATCAGCGATGCAGACACGGTGTTCATGGCCAGCTGCACTGGCTCGCCGTCGGTGCTGCCGATGGATGGGCGTAGCTGGACGTCGGAAAGCAGCAGCGCCGGTTCCGGTGCGTTCGGGCGGAACAGCGACGGGTGGTCGATCGGCTCGGGCACGACGGCCGCATTGCTGATGATAACAGGAACGCTGAGATCCGTCATCTTGTAGAGCTCTTTGGCGAAGGCGGCGGGCATGCGCACGCAGCCATGCGAGGCCGGATAGCGCGGCACGGAATTCGACTCGTGCAGGGCGATGCCGGACCATGTCAGCCGCTGCATCCACGGCATCGGTGCTGCCGAATAGAGATTGGACTCGTGATATTTCTTTTTCTCGAGCACCGAGAAGATGCCGCTCGGCGTCGTGTGGCCGGGCTTGCCGGTCGAGACTTTCGAGGTCGCCACGACCTCGGTGCCGTCATAGACCGCAAGCGACTGCTTGTCCTTGGAGACGATGATTTGCAGCGTCCTGGCATCCACTGCCAGAGCAGGGTTCACCAGTGCGGTTGCCGACAGCAAGCCGAGGCCGAAAACAAAACGCGAGAACATGTTACCCAACCAATACGCAATACTCGAGGGGAACAATATTCAACGAAGTTTAAGGAAGGCTTGATCGCGAGCCTCCGGGGTGGCCGTCACGCACTCGTGATCAAGCGGCCGCTTATTGTAGTGGGCGCGAATGTATGCAAATCTTGACGCCGTGGCGGTTGGGGAGCCCGGCTATGCACGTCGATATTGTGTCTGCGTTCGACGAACTCGAGAAATTGCAGGGCGACTGGGAGGCGGTCTATGACGCCGATCCGGAATCGAACTATTTCATGTCCTGGAACTGGATGCGGCGCTATCTGCAAACGCGCGCCAACTGGCATGTCCTGGCGGCAAAGCGCACGGAAGCGGATGAGCATTACATCGCATTCCTGCCACTGCAGATCCGCCTGGATTTCGAGCCGGGGAAGGGTTTCTTCAATGCCATCCATATGGCGGGCATGCCTTTCTCCGTTTACAGCGGCATTCTTTCACGCCCCGAATGGTCCGACGAGGCGATGGCGGCTTTCGCAGCCTGTCTGCAGACCTTCAATTGGCGCCGGTTCAATCTCGATGAGATCTATCTGTCCGACCAGCGTCTTTCCGCACTGATCGGCAGTTTCCCGCGCCAGGAATTCGTGCCGGCAAAGGTCGTCCGGGCTGACCATATCACCGATGCCGGCGAAAGCATCGATCACGACGCCTATGTGTATATTCCGTTGGCGGATGACTTCGAGACATTCCTCACTACCCGTCTCAGCGCCAAGGCGCGCCGCAACGCGCGGGTCGCTCTGCGGGATCTGGCGAGCGGCAAGCATGGGCTGCACATCACGCATACGACCGCCGAGACATTCGAGCAGAATCTCGAGACCTTCTATGCGATGTGGAATGCGCAATGGGGTGTGCGTCAGCCGGATTATGCCGCCGGGATCATTGCCGGTTGCCGCAAGATGTTGCCCGGTTCGCTTGATGACGGATCGCTTCTGGTGCCTGTGCTTTGGGAGGGCGACAGGCCTGTCGCCATGCAGGTCCTCTATCTCGATCACAAGAAGAAGACGATGATCTGCTTCATCGGCAGCCGGGATAGCAACGCGGCCTCTCACAGCCCGGGCTTCACGCTGCATTGCTATTGCCTGCGCTGGGCAATCGAGAATGGCTACCGGAACTACGATTTCGGTACCGGAGATTTTGCCTACAAGTTCACTTTCGGCGGCGAACAGCAGCTGGTGGAGCGTCGCAGGGTGATGACGGTCTCCGAGCGCAATATCGGCGATCGTCTCGACCCGCGCTCGCTGGACGCGGCCTGTCACCGCGCCGCGCAGATGGCGGCGAAAGGCGATATCGAAAATGCCGATCTCTGCTGCCGCCAGATCCTCGCCACCGATCCTTCTCATTCCCAGACGCTGGCGCTGGCTGAAAGCCTCGAAGCGGCACGGCGCCGGCCGGCTGCGGATATCGAGTTGGAGGCGCTGATGCGCACCGCGATCGCAGATCACCGTCAGGGCTCCCTGGCGCGCGCCGAATCCGGCTATCGCCGCATCATCGAAGCGGTGCCCGGGCACTTTGCGGCCCTGCATCAGCTGGCGCTCGTGCTGTTGCAGCAGGGCCGCCTCGATGCCGCAAAGTCGTCGATCCTTGAGGCGCTGGCCGCCGGGCCTGGCAATGCGGCGGCCCATTGCACCTGCGGCAATATCCTTGCCGCTCTGTCCGAGGATGCTGCGGCCATCGCCAGCTATGAGCGCGCCATCGCCCTTTCGCCGTCCTATGCCGCGGCCTTTAACAATCGCGGCAATGTTCTGCGCCGGATGGGCCGGTTGGAGGATGCGGCGGAAAGCTATTCGCGAGCCCTCGAACTGGCGCCCGATCACGCACAGGCGGCGCTGAACAAGGCGGCCGTGCTGGCGCAGATCAACGCGATGGCCGTCGCCTAGCGGTCGCGCTTGCCGCTGCCGAACGTGTAACCGGTCTCGACGGTGTTCTTGCCGAACTTTTCGCGCAGCTTGTCCATCGCCGCTTCGGCGGCCGCGCGGCGGGTCGATTGCTCGTCGATCAGATCGGGCGGATCGGCGCGGCCGGGATCGCAAAGATCGGTGACGCCCATGCCGAGCAGCCGAAACTTAGTGCCGTCGGTCTCCCGTTCAAGCAGCTCGACGCCGGTGCGGAAGATCCGGTCGGCAAGCTGCGTCGGGTCTTCCAGCCGCCTGTTGCGCGTCCGTAGCTTGAAATCCGCAGTCTTCATCTTCAGCACGACGGTATGGCCGGCGATGTCATCCTTCTTCAGCCGCCAGGACACCTTCTCGGAGAGGTTCCGCAGGATCGGCACGAGATCCTCGTGACGGGAAATGTCTTCGAAGAAGGTGGTTTCCGACGAGACGCTTTTCGCTGCCTCGTTGAGATGCACTTCGCGGTCGTCGATGCCGCGGGAGAGCCGGGCGAGGCGCTGACCCATGCTGCCATAGCGGCGCATCAGGTCGGTCTCTTCCATCTGCTGCAACTGACCGATCGTCCGGATACCGTCGGCCTCCAGCGTTGCCGCGAAGGCCTTGCCGACGCCCCAGATGGTCGTCACCGGGCGCGGCGCCAGAAACTCCACAGCCTCTTCACGCCCGATGACCGAAAAGCCGCGGGGTTTCTGCAGGTCTGAAGCAACCTTGGCGAGGAACTTGCAATAGGAAAGCCCGACCGACACGCTGATGCCGATCTCCTTCTCCACCCGCCGTACGAATTTCGCCAGCGTCCGGGCAGGGGGATCGTTGTGCAGGCGCTCGGTGCCGCCGAGTTCCAGGAAGGCTTCGTCGATCGATAACGGCTGCACCAGCGGCGTCAGCTCCTGCATCATCGACCTGACCTCGCGGCCGACCCTGACATATTTCTCCATGTCGGGCCGGATGACGATCGCCTGCGGGCAGGCTTCCAGGGCCTTGAACATCGGCATGGCAGAGCGCACGCCATGAATACGGGCGATATAGCAGGCGGTGGAAACCACGCCGCGCTTGCCGCCGCCGATGATCACGGGCTTGTCGGCGAGTTCGGGATTGTCGCGCTTTTCGACTGCCGCATAAAAGGCGTCGCAGTCGATATGCGCCAGCGTCAGGCCGTAAAGCTCCTTGTGCCGGACAAGCCGCGGGCTTCCGCAGCTGACGCAACGGCGCGTCTCCGCCTTCTGCTCGGCAAGGCAGTCGCGACAGAAGCCGGGTGTCTTGTCAGGTGCAGCCAAAGTCATCACGGGAACAAATATTGAACATCGCGACATTACGCTCTAAGTTCTTGAGTCTCAAGACAGAGGAGCGCCGTGGCGTTGGATAACAAACGGCATTTTGGGGCCGTTGGATCGATGAAGACAGCGGATCAGCCGCGGCCACTGCCGCCGGAGGCGCCAAAGTGTTCGCCGATATGAACAGATGCCTCCTCCCAGCCCTTCACCCGGGCGATGCCTTCCATGGCCGAAGGGGCAAAGCGATGAATGTCCGACTCCGGCATCAGGTGCAGCAGCAGGCAATCCTCGACATGTTCATGGACCGAATGAAGGTTGCGCACCATGTCGTCGATGAACACGACGGGCACATCGCGGGCGCCGTGCAGCGCCTTGACGATCGGCCCCTTGGGCTGCAGCGACGCCAGAAGCGGGTAATGCAGCTCGAAGCGGTCGAGCAATCTGCGGCGCTGGTCGCGATAGACGGGCGGCATGGCCGTCAGGAGCACGATGTCGGCGGTGCCGGAAAGGCGCGCCAGAGTTTCCTCTGCAAGCAGAAGCGGCGCCTGCCACTCTTCCTGCCGCTCGAAAAAGGTTTCGATCAGCCGGCTGACAGTGACTTCGTCAGCCGCTGTCCCGTCCGGCGTTTCGATGTTTCCGTGCAGCTTGAACGATCGCGGCACCAGCCGGTAGCCCTCGCTCTCAAGAAAGCGTTCGAACGGCACGATGAATTGCAGCACGACGTCATCGACGTCGCAGACGATCAGGGGCCGGTCGGCGAGCCGCACATGCGATGTGTCGAGGTGCTCGATCTCGGCCACGGTCAATACTGCCCCGAATCGAGACCGGGCGACGAGAAATGCTGCCAGGCAGCCGTCAGCGCCTCGGGCGGCGTGCCGCTCGCCTGGCAGAAAGCCAAGGCTGTCGGCTCATGCTGCATGACGAAGTCGAGCATGCCGGAAAGGAAGGCCGTATCGTTGATCGCGTTGCGCACCTGGGCCGGTTCAATGCCGGTCAGCGCAAGAAAACGCGAAAACATGTCGGGTTCATTTGCAAGCCAGCCGAGTACGGCGATCGCCGTTTCATGCGGATCCCTGGCCAGTTGTTTAGAGGTCTTGAAGTTGCTTTGCATTTCGCTGGGTAAGTTACCTTTTTTTCAACCAAATACCGGTAGCTTGCCGCTATCGGTTTCGTCGAGCCGCGCGTTCGCAGGTCGCTTCTTGTCAGGCGGACATTTGCAGGGACGGAACATAGGAACGAGCTTGCCATGCCCAAACAGGTGATGATTGTAGAAGATAATGAGCTCAACATGAAGCTCTTTCGCGACCTGATCGAGGCCTCGGGATATACGACCATCCAGACCCGGAACGGCATGGAAGCGCTTGATCTTGCTCGAAAACACCGTCCGGATCTGATCCTCATGGACATTCAGCTGCCGGAAGTTTCCGGTCTCGAGGTGACCAAGTGGCTGAAAGAGGATGACGAACTTCATGTCATTCCCGTCATCGCCGTCACGGCCTTTGCCATGAAGGGCGACGAGGAACGGATTCGTCAGGGCGGTTGCGAGGCCTATGTCTCAAAACCGATCTCGGTTCCGAAATTCATCGAAACGATCAAGACCTATCTCGGCGATGCTTAGTGCATCGGAAAGAAGCTCATGACTGCGCGCATTCTGGTTGTTGACGATATTCCGGCGAACGTGAAGCTGCTCGAAGCGCGGCTCGTCGCCGAGTATTTCGACGTGCTGACCGCTGCCGATGGCTATGAGGCGCTGGCGATCTGTGATCGCAACCAGGTCGATATCATTCTTCTCGATGTCATGATGCCGGGTCTCAACGGCTTCGAGGTCTGTGAGCGCCTGAAGGCCAATCCGAAGACCTCGCATATCCCCGTCGTCATGGTCACCGCGCTCGATCAGCCGGCCGACCGTGTGCGCGGCCTGAAGGCCGGTGCCGACGATTTCCTGACCAAGCCGGTCAACGACCTGCAGCTGATCTCGCGGGTCAAGAGCCTGCTACGCCTGAAGACGCTGAGCGACGAACTGCGCATCCGCGCCGAAACGGCGCAGACCATGGGCATGGACGATCTGCTGCGGGCAGGCGAGGGACGGGCCGAGGACGCAGGCCAGATCCTGCTTGTCGATGGCCGCGCCAATTCGCAGGAACGCATCATCAAGACGCTGAAGCCGATCGCCGATGTGACGGCGATCTCCGATCCCCAGGCGGCTCTCTTCGAAGCGGCGGAAAACGCGTTCGAGCTGGTGATCGTCAATACCAATTTCGACGACTACGATCCGCTGCGGCTCTGCTCTCAGTTCCGTTCGCTGGAGCGCACACGCTTCCTCCCGATCCTGATCATCACCGAGCAGGGCGCCGACGACATGGTGATCCGGGCGCTGGATCTCGGCGTCAACGATTACATTATCCGTCCGCTCGATCCGAACGAGCTTGTTGCCCGCAGCCTGACGCAGATCCGCCGCAAGCGCTTCAACGACCGCCTACGCGCCAGCGTCAAGCACACGATCGAGCTCGCGGTTACCGACGCACTGACTGGGCTGAATAACCGCCGCTATCTCGACAATCACCTGAACGTGCTCTTCAACCGCTCGATGGCGCGGGGCAAGCCGCTCTCGGTGCTGATCACCGACATCGATCGATTCAAGCAGGTCAACGATACCTACGGCCATGATGCTGGCGACGAAGTCCTGAAGGAATTCGCCAACCGCATCCGCTCGACCGTGCGCGGCGCCGATCTTGCCTGCCGCTATGGCGGCGAGGAATTCGTCGTCGTCATGCCCGATACTTCTCCGGAGGTCGCGGCAGCCGTGGCGGAGCGCCTGCGGGCGTCGATCGAAGACAATAGCTTCACGTTGAAATCGGCAGGCGAGGAGCTAAAGGTCACGGCCTCGTTCGGCATCGCTTCGCGCCAATCGAGCGTGTTGACGCCTGATCAGCTGATGAAGCAGGCCGATCTCGCGCTTTACGAAGCCAAGAACACCGGCCGCAACCGAGTCGTCGCCGCGGCGGCCTGACGATACCGGGCCTATTTAGCGGGTGGGTTTCCCAGTTTTCCACCGGCAGCAGTGAAAGATTAACAAATTTTAATGATGCCGCTGCCATATCGCACGCTGTTTTTCAACTAAGACCCCAAAAATGGAGAGCCGATACAATCGTCCAATTTGAGGGGGATTTGTGTTCGTTTTCACGAATAGAATCGCTCTTAAAAGTCTGCGTCAAGCATAAATGGTTTTGCGTCAAGAGTTGTGGTGATGTTACTATTCGCGTGAGCGTAAATCGGCTACCTAACGTAACGGAAGTGCGCGATAATTGTACTGATATATATTTCCGGTGTTCTTCGATCGCGTTTTTCTTCATCAAGTAAAGAAACGTGATTCGTTCATTTCGCACCTGCCCCAAAATTGGACTTTTAACCATAGGGACAAGCTCACAAATCTAATCATTAAGAATTTGTTGATTTTCTTTCATTTTCGGGCAAATTATCGAGCCATAAGAAAAGCGCTCCCGAACATGGGATGCCGAGATACCCCATGATGCTCAGGTCCGCCGCATCTCCTGGGTCGTGGGGTCGGTCGGCTAGTTCGCAACTTTAAGCGGTTCCTCGTGCCGCGTTGCTTGCTGGCCGACCCCCTTTCGTAAAAACACCGCCCTTGCCGATAACCCGGTAGGGCGGTGTTTTTGTTTGCGCTAACATTTATCGTGACGGTAGACCGGAAAACGAAAAAGGCGCGCAGCCGTTGGGCGCGCGCCTTTTTCAAAACCCAGGGATCAAGAATTACTTGATCTTGGTTTCCTTGAACTCGACATGCTTCTTAGCAATCGGGTCGTACTTGGTCTTGGTCATCTTGTCGGTCATCGTACGGCTGTTCTTCGTCGTGACGTAGAAGAAGCCGGTGTCGGCCGTCGACAGCAGCTTGATCTTGATTGTGGTAGCCTTAGCCATGGTCGTCCTGCCTTTAATAAAATGAATGCCGTGGCAAGCCGGATGGGCTCCACGGCAAATTCTGGCGCGAAAATACGAATCTCGCCCGAAATGTCAACCTTGCTTTCGAATGAAAAGCAGTCTTATGCCTGAAAGCAGGGCATAAATGCCAAAGAAGCCGGCGATTGCCCAGGCAAATCCGTTATTGCCGGCAACATCGATCGCCGCGCCGATCACCTGCGGACCGGCAACGGTGCCAACGGCGTAACAGAAGACGAAGGCGGCGTTGGCGGCGGCGAGGTCGGAGCCCGTCAGCCGCGAGCCGAGATGGTTGAGCCCGACCGTGTACAGGCCGGCCACACAGCCGCCCCAGAAGAGCAGGACGCCTGCCATGAGTACCCAGCTATGCACGAGGAGCGGCAGCATCAGCGAGCCGATACAGCCCATGAAAGCCATAGCTGCGAGCAGGGGGCGCTTGTCCTTCATCTTGTCGGACAGCAGGCCGACGGGAATCTGGAAGATCACGTTGCCGATGCCCATCACCGTCAGCAGCAGGGCAGCCTGCGATTCGGTAAAGGCGGCGCGGGTCGCATAGATCGGAAACAGCGCCAGCCCGCCCGCTTCGACCGCTCCGAAGATGAAGACGGCGGCGGTCGCCGTCGGCACCAGGAAGACGTAGCGCATGAAATGCAGTTCCGGCTTCTCTTCCAGCACCGGGCTTTCGTAGCGCGCGATGAAGATCGGGATCGCGGCAAGCAGGATGGCGACAGCGCCGACGGCAAAGGGAAGCACGCCGTCGCTGCCGAGGATCGAGAAGAGCAGGGGGCCGGCGGCAAAGCCAAGCGATAGCACTGTCGCGTAGATGCCGAGCACGAAGCCGCGTTTCGATCGCGGCGATGCGGCGTTGATCCAGAACTCGGATAGGATGAAGAGCGTTGTCGTCGCACCATGAAAGGCAAAGCGCAACGGGAACCACATCCAGAGGTCCTGGGCGTAGTAGAAGCCGATCGCGCTGAGTGCCGAGATCACCACGGCCCACAGCATGGTGGAGGCAACGCCGTATTTATGCGCCAGCTTCGTCGTGATCGGCGCGGCAGCCATGGCGGCAACGCCGGCCATCGCGGTGTTCAGTCCGATCAGCGTCGACGAAATACCGCGCTTCTCGAGGATGATGCTGAGCAGCGGAAGGCCAAGGCCGATCGCTATGCCGACAGCAGAGATCGACGAGACGGCGGCAACGAGCGACGGCCAATGGATTTCTTCAACATCGCCCGGCGTGCCGTTTCTCGGCTGAGACATATATCCATCCTTGAATGACTGAAACGAATCACCCGTCTCGTGCCACACAGAAGGGCACAGACATGCCAAATCCAGGTGACGGGCAGAGCTTTAAGGGAAGTCCGGCGCTGATGGCAAGAGATCGAATAGTCGAACATCAGATCAGTCAAGAAAACGCGCACCACTTTATTCGCCGGACAAAGACACAGGCAGGCAAAAAAGCCCGCCACGCGCATGAGCGTTGCCCAATACAAGCGAATTATGTCTGGATGGTGAAGGTGCCTCGAAACGCGCCCTAAGGCTTGTCCCTGCCAGGGATCTCATAGACGTCGTGATCATCGCTGTGACCGCCGAAACCATGCATCCGCAGCGCCCATTGCAGGCCGATCACTCCGCCCTTGATCGGCTGGATGATGAGGAGCGCCGAGAGCAGCGTCGCCGGCGCCCAGATGGCGAAGGTCAGCCACATCGGCAGCGGCCAGACGAGATCGGTCAGCATGTAGCCGCCGAGAATGACATGGCCGATGACGAAGATCGTCAGATAGGGCGGCAAGTCGTCCGAGCGGTGGTGATGCATAGCCTCGCCGCAGGCGGCGCAATTGTCGACCGGCTTCAGGAAGGCGCGGAACAGTTTGCCGCTGCCGCAGTTCGGGCATTTGTTCAGCATGCCGCGGATGATCGAACGGCCGAGCGGCCGCTCTGACGTGTCTGTGCCGCCGAATTGGACCGAGTGATCGGGTGCAGGCGTCGTCATCGCAGTCTTCCTCTGGCGTTAGCGCCGCCCTCGCGGCGGTCTCGTGCCTGCCTTCTTGCGGGCCTGCATGTTATCGCGGCGGCCGGACTTGTGGAACGAGCGCACCGCCGTCGGCATCGCCCGTCCTTCGCTGATCATCTCGAAGCGCAACGCGCCGGCCAGCGGAATGGCCTCGGCAAGCTTGACCGTAACGGTGTCGCCGAGACGGTAGCCAAGACCGGTCCGCTCTCCCGACAGCGCCTGATGCGCTTCGTCGTAGATGAAATAGTCGCTGCCTAGCGTAGATATAGGGATGAAGCCGTCAGCTCCATATTCGGGCAGGGCGACAAATAGTCCCGACTTGGTGACGCCCGAAACCCGGCCTTCGAACTCCTCGCCGACGCGGCCGGCAAGGTGGTGGGCGATCAGCCGGTCGACAGTCTCGCGTTCGGCGGCCATCGCCCGGCGCTCGAAGGTCGAGATTTCGGCAGCGATATCGTCGAGCGCGGCCTCTTCCTCGGGCGTGATCCCACCTTCGCCGAAGCCCAGAGAGCCAACCAGGGCACGATGGACGATCAGGTCGGCGTAGCGGCGGATCGGCGAGGTAAAATGTGCATATTTCATCAGGTTCAGGCCGAAATGCCCGATATTCTCGGGGCTGTAGATCGCCTGGCTCTGCGAGCGCAGCACCATTTCGTTGACCATCGTCTGATGCGGCGTTCCATCGGCTTTCGCAAGGATGCCGTTGAAATTGTTGGCGCGCATGTTGCCGCCCTTGGCAAGCGAAATGCCGAGCGTTGCCAGGAACTCGCGCAGGATCTCCTGCTTGGCAAGCGTCGGGCCGTCATGCACGCGATAGATCAGAACCTGCTTCTTCTTTTCCAGCGTCTCGGCAGCCGAAACGTTGGCCTGGATCATCATCTCTTCGATGAGCTTGTGCGCGTCGAGCCGCGGCGGCACGAAGACGCGGTCGACGGTGCCGTCACTCTTCAGCAGGATCTTGCGCTCGGGCATGTCGAGCTCGAGCGGCTGGCGCCGCTCCCGGCCGCGCGTCATCACCGCGTAGGCGTTCCACAGCGGCTTCAGGATCGGCTCCAGCATCGGGCCGGTCTTGTCGTCGGGCTTGCCGTCGATGGCCGCCTGCGCCTGCTGGTAGGAGAGCTTCGCCGCGCTCTTCATCATGATGCGGTGGAAGGTGTGGCCGATCTTGCGGCCTTCCTTCGAAAACACCATGCGGACGGCCAGCGCTGGCCGGTCGACGCCCTCGCGCAGCGAGCACAGATCGTTGGAGATGCGCTCCGGCAGCATCGGCACGACGCGATCCGGGAAATAGACCGAATTGCCGCGTTTCAGCGCCTCGCGGTCGAGCTGCGATTTCGGCCGGACATAGTAGGAGACGTCGGCAATGGCGACGGTAACGATGACGCCATCGGCATTGTCGGGCGAGGGGTCGGTCTCGGCATAGACGGCGTCGTCGTGATCCTTGGCATCGGCGGGGTCTATGGTGATCAGCGGCACGTCGCGCCAGTCTTCGCGATGCGACATCGAGGCGGGCTTGGCAGCCTCCGCCTCGTCGATGACGGCCTGCGGGAAGACATGCGGAATGCCCTGGGCGTGGATGGCGATCATCGAGATCGCCTTTTCGGATCCGACGGAGCCGACGACCGAGAGCACCTTGGCGCGCGGCAGGCCGAAGCGGCCGAGCCTTGCGATCTCGACCTCGACCAGGTCGCCGTCCTTGGCGCCGCCGGTATATTCAGGGTCGATCACCATTTCCTCGCCGCGCCGCTCGATCGGCAGCAGGCGTCCGGCGCCGCCGGGAGCGGTGCGGAACACGCCCATGCTGGCGCCGCGGCGCTTGTCGAGAACCTTGATGATGCGGGCGGTATAGGAGGGGCCACCGCGATCGGCGGCCGGAAAGATTTTCGCGAGAACCCGGTCGCCCATGCCGGCAACGGGCGCCTTGCCCTTGCCCTGGCGGCCAGCGGGTGACGACTGGCGGATGGCGACAGCAGGCGCCACGCCCTGGTCGTCGGGCCATTCGGCCGGGCGGCCGATCAATTCGCCATCCTTGTCGCGCGTGGTGATGTCGAGAACGGTCACCGGCGGCAATGCGCCCGGGCGGATCAGCGACTTGCGGGTTTTCTGCAGCATTCCCTCTTGCTCGAGGTCACGTAGCAGATGCTTGAGTTCGACGCGCGTATCGCCCTTAAGGCCGAACGCCTTGGCGATCTCGCGCTTCGATGCCTTCTGCGGATGGTCGGCGATGAAGCGCAGTATCACTTCGCGCGACGGCATGGCGCCGTGGGTGATATCCGATGCTGTAGGCTGGGCTTCGCTGCCCGCACGGCCAACCTTGCCCGGACGCTTGCCCGGGCCTCTTGTCTTCTCGCGCGGTATCTTGCTCACACTCAGCTCTTCTTCGCTTTGGCAGGCGCCTTGGCCTTCGCCGCTTTCGGTTTCGCGGCAGCCTTGGTCTTGGCTGCGGCCTTCGGCTTGGCGGCAGTCTTGGTTGCCTTGCCTTCGGCAGCGGCTGCCTTCGGCTTGGCCTTGCCCTTCGGAGCCGGTGCCTTGCCGGCCTTGGCGGTGATCAGCTCGACGGCTTCCTCGACGGTGATCGCCTGCGGATCCTTGCCCTTCGGCAGTGTCGCGTTGACCTTGCCCCAATTGACATAGGGGCCATACTTGCCGTCGCGCACGGTGATCGCACCGCCACCATCCGGATGCTCACCGAGCTCCTTCAGCGCCGCCGGCGTTCCACGGCCGCGGCCGCCCGGTCCCTTGGCGGCCTTTTCGGCAATCACGGTGACGGCACGGTTGAGGCCGACGGAGAACACGTCCTCGACGGTTTCGAGGTTCGCGTAGCCGCCGTCATGCAGCAGGAACGGTCCGTAGCGGCCGATGCCCGACGAGATCATCTTGCCGGTTTCCGGATGCTTGCCGATATCGCGCGGCAGCGAGATCAGCGCCATGGCCTTCTCGTAGTCGATATCTTCAGGCTTCCATCCCTTCGGCAGCGAGGAGCGCTTCGCATCTTTGCCATCGCCACGCTGGATATAAGGCCCGAAGCGGCCCGAGCGCAGCGTCAGCTCTTCGCCGGTCGTCGGATCGGTGCCGAGGTTCTTCGGCTCGTTCAGCGCCGTGCCTTCGCCTTCGCCATTGTTTTCCGAGGAGAGCTGGCGGGTGTAGTTGCATTCCGGATAGTTCGAGCAGCCGACGAAGGCGCCGTATTTGCCGAGCTTCAGCGACAGGTTGCCGGTGCCGCAGACCTGGCAGATGCGCGGATCGCTGCCGTCCTCGCGCTTCGGAAACACCAGCGGCGCCAGCGATTCATTCAGCGAGTCGAGCACGTTGGTGACGCGCAGTTCCTTGGTGTCTTCGATCTGGGCGAAGAAATCCTTCCAGAAGTCGCGCAGAACCTGCTTCCAGTTCAGCTCGCCTGCCGAGATGCGGTCGAGCTTCTCTTCGAGATCGGCCGTGAAATCGTATTCGACATATTTGGTGAAGAAGCTTTCGAGGAAGGCCGTCACCAGCCGTCCCTTCGAATGCGGGATCAGCTTGCGCTTGTCGATCGTCACATATTCGCGGTCGCGAAGCGTGGCGAGCGTCGCGGCATAGGTGGACGGGCGGCCGATGCCGAGCTCTTCCATCTTCTTGATCAGCGAGGCTTCGGAGTAGCGCGGCGGCGGTTCGGTGAAGTGCTGCGTCGAATTGATCTTCTGCTTCGCGAGGTTCTCGCGGGCATTGATCTCGGGCAGGCGGCCATCTTCGTCGTCGTTGTCGTCGCTCTGCTCGCCGTCTTCCTTCTGGTCCGTATAGGCGGCGATGAAACCGTCGAAGCGGATCACCGAGCCGACAGCGCGAAGACCTGCCTTTTCGCCGCCCTTGTCGGCGGTGATTTCGGCGGTCGTGCGCTCGATCTCGGCCGAGGCCATCTGGCTGGCGATGCCGCGCTTCCAGATCAGGTCGTAAAGACGGATCTGGTCGGCATCCAGGTACTTGCGCACCTCGTCAGGCGTGCGGTTGAAATCGGTCGGCCGGATAGCTTCGTGGGCTTCCTGGGCGTTCTTCGCCTTGGTGGAGTAGAGGCGGGCCTTGTCGGGAACGTAACGGCTGCCGAACTGATCGAGGATGGCGCTGCGCGCCGCATCGATCGCTTCAGGCGCCATCTGCACGCCGTCGGTACGCATATAGGTAATGAGACCGACGGTTTCGCCGCCGATGTCGACGCCTTCATAGAGCTTCTGCGCCACCTGCATGGTGCGCGATGCCGAGAAGCCGAGCTTCGAGGACGCGGCCTGCTGCAGCGTCGATGTCGTGAACGGCGGCGACGGGTTGCGCTTGACGGGCTTTGCCTCGACGCTGTCGACGACATAGGAGGCGCCGTCGAGCAATGCCTTCAGCTTGCCGGCTTCCTCACCGTTGCCGATCGCGCGCGGCTGCAACCGCTTGCCATTGGCCGCAACCAGCTTGGCTTCGAACTCATCGCCGCGCGGTGTCTTCAAGAGCGCCGAGATGTTCCAGTATTCTTCCGAAATGAAACGCTCGATCTCGGATTCACGGTCGCAGACGAGGCGCAAAGCCACCGACTGCACGCGCCCGGCCGAGCGGGCGCCCGGCAGCTTGCGCCAGAGGACCGGCGACAGGTTGAAGCCGACGAGATAATCGAGAGCGCGGCGCGCCAGATAGGCGTCGACCAGCGGCACGTCGATATCGCGCGGATCGGCCATTGCGTCGAGCACGGCCTTCTTGGTGATGGCGTTGAAGACCACGCGCTTGACGGTCTTGCCGCCGAGCACCTTCTTCTTGTTGAGCATGTCGAGGACATGCCAGGAAATCGCTTCGCCTTCGCGATCAGGGTCGGTTGCCAGGAACAGGCCGTCGGAGGATTTCACCGCATCGGCAATATCCTTCATACGCTTGGCCGAGGCCCCATCGACCTCCCAAAGCATTTCAAAATCCTGATCGGGCAGAACCGATCCGTCCTTTGCAGGCAGATCGCGAACGTGACCGAAGGAGGCGAGCACCTTGTATCCAGGACCCAGATACTTGTTGATCGTCTTTGCCTTCGCAGGCGATTCTACCACGACTACATTCATGATGATTCTCTAAAAACTGCCGCGTCCGGCGGGAGGATGAGCGCAATACTTGCCGCTTGCAGATTGCCGGTTCTCCGACATGGACAGGGAAATCGCTTCGGTCAAGGGGTTTGCTTCAATATTACGTTTTGCAACGCGATACAACCTGAGAGGGATTATAAACGTATTGCAATTTAAGATAATTGCGTTATCGTTTTTCAGGTGTGGTCAAGGCCCCTCCCAAGCCGCCGTCCGTCATTCAGAGACTGTCCATGTCGCCCAAGGGTTTCAACAAGAGAACCGACAAATCGGCTTCGCGCGAAAACATCGCCTTTGTCAGGCAGATGCTGGCGGAGTTGCGTCAGGTTGCCGAAAAGGAAGACGCCAGCATGCTCTGCTATCTGATCGAGATGGCCTATGTTGAGGCCGGCGAACTTCACAACCGCATGTAGTGCGCTCAGTCTCCCATCGCAAGGGAGACCATGCCGCCGGGATGCCGGTGCAGCCGCCCGGCAATATCCAGCTCCAGCAGAACCAGATAGACCGAAGGCGCCGGAAGTCCGGTATGGCGGATGATGTCGTCAACCTCGACCGGTGCCGGACCGAGCGCATCGGTGATCCGCGCCCGCTCGGAATCGTCGGGCGGCGATAGGCCGGGGCCGTTGCTGGCCGGCTCCTCCGCCATTGGTGCCGAAAATAGGTCGAGCTGCGAGAGCGGCGCCAGTGCCTCGATGACGTCTTCGGGCGAAGTGACGATCATCGCCCCGTCTTTCAACAGGCCGTTGGTGCCCTGGCAGCGCGGATCGAGCGGCGAGCCGGGTACGGCAAAGACCAGGGCGCCCGAATTCGCCAGCCAGACGCGCCGTGATCAGCGAGCCTGATCGCGTCGCCGCCTCGACGACGACGAGCCCAAGCGCGATACCGGCAATCAGCCGGTTGCGGCGCGGGAAATCCCGTGCACGCGGCTCCCAGCCGAACGGCATTTCGCTGATTGCCAGACCATTGCCACTGCAGATCTCATCGAGCAGCGATACGTTTTCAGGCGGGTAGGGCTGGTCGAGACCGCCGGCAAGAGCGGCGATGGTGCCGGTATCGAGACTGGCGCGGTGGGCGGCGGTATCGATGCCGCGGGCAAGGCCCGATACGACGGCATATCCTGCCCGGCCGCAGTCCCTGGCGATCATCGCTGCAAACTTGGCGCCGCTGATCGAGGCATTGCGCGAGCCGACGATGCCGGTTGCCGGCCGATGCAGAACGGAGACGTCGCCCTTGACGGCAATCAGCGGCGGGGCGCCATCGATCTGGCGAAGGGCTTGCGGATAGTCGGGTTCGCCGATGCCGATGAAGCGGGCGCCGAAACGCCGGGCCGTTTCCAGCTCGCGATGCGCTTCGGCCTCGGTGGCGATCCTGATCGCCCGCGTGGCGCCGCCGCGGGCCGAAAGCTCGGGCAGGGCGGCAAGTGCCGCCTCGGCGGAACCGAAATGATTGATGAGTCCACGAAAGGTGGCAGGCCCGACATTGTCGGAGCGGATCAGCCGAAGCCAGGCGATCCGTTGCCGGTCCGAAAGCGCAATTCCCTTTGGCCTTGCGCCTTCGACGTCCATCCTACCCCTTCGCCCCGATCTTGCTTTCCGTCCCGCCGATGAGCCGGGAGATGTTGGCCTTGTGTTTGTAATAGGAGATGACCGACATGATCGCCATGACGGCTACAACCTCCTTTTCGTATCCAAATATCCACAATGCAACCGGAATGACAAGCATCGCCGTGAGCGCTGCCAGCGACGAGTAGCGGAAGACGAAGGCCATGGTCAGCCAGACGGCGGCGAACACCAGAACGAAGAGCGGCGCAACGCCGAGAAGCGTGCCGATATAGGTGGCGACACCCTTGCCGCCCTTGAAGCCCAGCCAGACCGGGAAGAGGTGGCCGAGGAAGGCAAAGAGGCCGGCAATGGCGCCAGCTTCGGGCCCTGCGACATAGGCCATGATCCAGGCTGCGACCGTCGCCTTCAGCGCGTCGAGCAGCAGGGTTGCCGCAGCAAGTTTCTTGTTGCCGGTGCGCAGCACGTTGGTGGCGCCGATATTGCCGGAACCGATACTGCGAACGTCACCGAGGCCGGCTGCCCGCGTCAGGATCAGGCCGAATGGAATGGAGCCGAGCAGATAGCCGACGGCGGCTGCCGCAAGCGCCATCGGCAACGCGATCTGCCAGTTGGTGAGTTCCGAAATCATGTTCCCCTCTACCTTATATTCTACGGCCTTGTCCCGAAGCCGCTGTCTTAACCGTTCTCGAAGACCCAGATTTCCGCGCCACCGAGCAGCAGCGCGGCCAGCGTGCAGAGCGTCACGAATACGGTGCTCAGCACGATGGTCGACGAATAGTGCTTTGAGCCTCGCTGCTTCCGGATCGGGGCGGCATGATGACTGTCGTTCTCGTTCTCATTCATGCCGCTACCTCCTCAGTCCAGCGAATGAACCTTGACCCCGCCCACAAAGGTCGCCACGGCCCGGCCCGAGAAACGGGCGTCCTCGAAAGGCGTGTTCTTCGAGCGCGACAGAAGCATGTCTTTCGCGACGAGCCAAGGCTCTTCGAGGTCGATCAGCGTGATGTCCGCCTTGGCGCCGGGCTTCAGCGTTCCGGCATCGAGGCCGAAGATCTGTGCGGGGCGGGTGGACATCGCATCGATCAGCCGCATCAGGCTGACGCGGCCGCTGTGGTGCAGGCGAAGGGCCGCCGCCAGCATGGTTTCGAGCCCGACGGCGCCATCTGCGGCTTCGCCGAAGGGAAGGCGCTTGGTATCGACATCCTGCGGATCATGTGAGGAAACGATGATATCGATCTCGCCCTTGGCCAGCGCGTCGACCATCGCCACGCGATCGTCTTCGGTGCGCAGCGGCGGGTAGAGCTTGAAGAAGGTCCGGTACTCGCCGATGTCGTTCTCGTTGAGCGCCAGATTGTTGATCGAGATGCCGCAGGTGACTTTCGCGCCGCGGCTCTTGGCAAGCTGGATCGCCTCGACCGACTCAGGCACCGAGATCATCGCCGCGTGATAATTGCCGCGGGTCAGCTGGGCGATGCGCAGGTCGCGCTCGAGCGGGATCAGTTCGGCTTCTTTCGGGATGCCGCCAAGGCCCAGCCAGCTGGCAAACAGGCCTTCGTTCATCACGCCTGTGGCGCCAAGATATTTGTCGCGGGTCTCGCAGGAGATGACGGCGCCGAACTCGCGGGCATAGGTCATCACCCGGCGCAGCACCTGCGTATCATGAATGCTGGAGCGGCCATCGGTAAACGCGACGGCGCCGGCTTCCATGAGAAGGCCGATTTCGGTCATCTCCTCACCAGCCAGATGCTTGGTGATCGCCGCTGCCGGATAGACATTGACGAGCGCCTTGTCCTTGGCGGTCTTCTTGACGAACTCGACCAGCGCAATGTCGTCGATCACGGGGTCGGTATCCGGCATCATGATGATGGAGGTGACACCACCGGCCGCGGCGGCCCGGCTGGCGGAGGCAATCGTCTCGCGATGCTCGGCACCCGGCTCGCCGATATGGACACGGGCATCGACGAGGCCGGGTACGGCAACGAGACCGTTGCAGTCGCGGACTTCGGCGCCATCAGGCACGCCCTGGTTCAGCGCATCCTTGCCTGCAGCAACGATGACGCCGTCCTTGACGATGATGGTCCCTGTTTCATCGAGATTGCGCGAGGGATCGATGATGCGGACATTGTTGAGGACGAGGTTGCTCATGCGCCCACTGCTCCTTCGGTCCGCGGCCCCTGGTTCTGAGAAACAAGCAGGGTTTCCATCACCGCCATGCGCACCGCGACACCCATCTCGACCTGTTCGGCGATCACGCTCTGCGGGCCGTCGGCGACCTCGGAGGCGATCTCGACGCCGCGGTTCATTGGGCCCGGATGCATGACCAGGGCATCTTCCTTTGCTGATTTCAGCGTTTCGGCATCGAGGCCGTAGAAATGGTAATACTCACGCACCGACGGCACGAAGGCGCCGGACATGCGCTCGCGCTGCAGGCGCAGCATCATCACCACATCTGCGTCCTTCAGCCCTTCCTTCATCGAATGGAAGACTTCAACGCCCATGTCTGCGATCCCGGCCGGCAGCAGCGTTGCCGGAGCGACGACGCGCACCCGGGCGCCCATGGCGTTCAAGAGCAGGATGTTGGAGCGCGCCACGCGCGAATGCAGCACGTCGCCGCAGATGGCGACGATGATGCGCGACAGCTTGCCCTTGGCACGGCGGATCGTCAGAGCGTCGAGTAGCGCCTGGGTCGGATGCTCGTGCTGTCCGTCACCGGCATTGACGACCGAGCAGGAGACTTTCTGTGCGAGGAGGGCGGCGGCACCGGCGCTCGAATGGCGGATGACCAGAACATCGGGGCGCATCGCGTTCAGCGTCATCGCCGTATCGATCAGCGTTTCCCCCTTCTTCACCGACGAGTTGCCAACCGACATGTTCATGACGTCGGCGCCAAGCCGCTTTCCCGCCAGTTCGAAGGAGGCCTGCGTGCGCGTTGACGCTTCGAAGAAGAGGTTGATCTGCGTCAGACCTCTCAGCGTCGACGTCTTCTTTTCTCTCTGTCGGCTGATCTTGACGGCCTCGTCGGCCTTGTCGAGGAGAAGGGTGATATCCTGCTCGGTGAGACCTTTGATACCGATGAGGTGGCGGTGGGGGAAAAAGACCATGAACCTGCCTCTTGCTGTGTCGCTGGGTCTATAATGAGTGCCGTCCGCGGCTGCAAGCTTGTGCTGTGGGCAAAGCTCTGTGTCCCCATGCAATTTTGCCGCAAATCCGCTAGAGCTGGAGTTGAAATCGTCAAGTTCCGGTTTCCATTTGTCTGGCTCATGCAATAGAAGCGACTCATGACTCCCGCTGAAGAAAAACTCGCCGAGCTGAACCAGCCAAGCCTCTGGTCCGGTATCAATGCCTACCGCTCCGATCCGTTGATCGTAGACCTGACGGCAACGCTGCCGCGCGGCACGCGCGAAGACCTGGAAAACATGGGCCGCTACGTCACCTCTCCGGAGGCCCAGGAGCTGGCCCGCATGGCGAACGAGGGCGTGCCGAAGCTGCGCACGCATGGGCCGCGCGGCGAGCGTCTCGATGTCGTCGAATTCCATCCGGCCTGGCACGCGCTGATGCGCCGATCGATGTCCGTCGGGCTGCATTCTTCCGTCTGGGATCCGCAGGCCGATGCCGATGCCAAGGACCAGTCGCACAAGATCCGCGCCGCGCGCTTCTATCTGACGGCGCAGCTGGAATCCGGCCATCTCTGCCCGCTGACGATGACCAGCGCCTCCGTGGCTGCGCTCTCGGCTTCGCCTGCCGTCCAGAAGGACTGGGCGCCGAAGATCCTGTCGCGCAAATACGATTCCTCGAACAAGCCGGCCATGCAGAAGTCTGCCGTGACCATCGGCATGGGCATGACCGAGAAGCAGGGCGGCACCGACGTCCGCTCCAACAAGACGACGGCCGAAAAGGTCAGCGAAGGCATCTATCGTCTCTCGGGCCACAAGTGGTTCATGTCGGCGCCGATGAGCGACGCGTTCATCATGCTGGCGCAGACCAAGGACGGCATGGGCTGCTTCCTGGTGCCGCGTCTGCTGGAGGACGGCTCGGCCAACGGCCTGCAGTTCCAGCGCCTGAAGGACAAGGTCGGCAATCGCTCGAATGCGTCGTCGGAAGTCGAGTTCAACGATACGTTCGGTTTCCTGCTCGGCGGTCCCGATGCCGGCATCCGCACCATCCTCGACATGGTGACGCTGACGCGGCTCGATTGCGCGCTGGCCTCCTCTGGGATCATGCGCGCTTCGCTCGCCGAAGCCGTGCACCACACCCGCGGCCGTAGCGTTTTCGGCAAGATGCTCGTCCACCGGCCGATCATGACCCGCGTTCTCGCCGACATGGCGCTCGACGTGGCGGCGGCGACGGCGCTTTCCTTCCGCCTGGCCGATGCCTTCGACAAGGCCCGCAACAACGCAGAAGAGGCAGCCTACGCCCGCGTCATGACGCCGGTTGCCAAATACTGGTGCTGCAAGATTGCCCCGGCGCTCATCTATGAAGCGATGGAATGCATCGGCGGCAGCGGCTACATCGAGGAGCGCCCGATCGCCCGGCACTACCGCGAGGCCCCGGTCAACGCGATCTGGGAAGGCTCCGGCAACGTCATGGCGCTCGATCTTCTCAGGGTTCTCTCGCGTGGCAAGGATCTGTTCGAGACTGTCTTCGCCGGTCTCGCCCGCGATCTTGGTCCGGCCGGCAAGAAGACCATCGACGTGCTGCGCGCCGCCATGGCGCTTTGCGAGCGCGACGAGGGCGCTGCCCGCCTCTTGATCGAGCAGCTGGCGCTCGCCGCCGCTGCCGCCGAGCTCTATCGCCTCGGTGCGGGCCGCATCGCCGATGCCTTTATCGAGACACGTCTGGCAGGCGGTTGGCGCGCCACCTACGGCATGCTCGATGCCCGCTTCGACGCGAGCTATATCGTCGATCTGCTGTATCCGCCGGCCAGCTGACCGATGGCAACGATCCGCAATGCACGCCCCGATGACCTCGAGGCGATCTACGAGATTTCATTGCTGACGGGAGAGGCCGGGCAGGATGCCTCGGCGCTCTATCACGATCGCAAGATGATCGGTCACATCTATTCGGCGCCTTACGTGATGCTGAGCCCGGAGACGTCCTTCGTCGTCGAGGATGCAGATGGTGTTGCCGGCTATGTCGTCGGCCCTTACGATACGCCTGCTTTCGAAAACCGTCTTGAACGCGAATGGTGGCCCGCCTTGCGCGACCGCTATCCGGCGCCGCAAGGCGATCCGGAAGGCTGGAATGCCGACCAGCGCCGCAGTTTCACCATCCACAATCCGCAGCGTGCTTTCGCGGCGCGCGCCGCCGAGTTCCCGGCCCATATCCATATGAACATGCTGCCGCGGCTGCAGGGGCAGGGGCTTGGCACCAGGCTTCTCGATCGCTGGATGACGTCGGCCCGGCAGGCCGGGGTCAAAGGTGTTCATCTCGGCACCAATGCGGGCAATATCGGCGGGCAGCGCTTCTGGGCCTCGCGCGGCTTCGAACGCCTCGCCCAGCCCTTCGTCGATCCCACGGATCGCTCGATCTGGTTCGGCCAATATCTCTGATGTTTCCGGATGGAGACTTGCGCCGTCAGGCGTAGGGCGTTTCCGCCATAGCCGCTTTCACGCCGGTGCTTCCCCGATCGATCATGGCAAGGAAGAGGGCGGTCGCCTTCTCTGAATTCCCGTCCTGCCGGAATGCCCGATGTGCCTGAAGGAAGGCGACGCTCCAGGTTGCCAGCAGCAGGTTGGCGGCGAGATCGGCATCCGGATCGGACAACTCGCGCCCCACAGTCTCCGCCAGTCCAGCCGCCACCGTCTGCGCCAGCTCGTCGCGGATCGCCCGGGCACGCGCTTTCAGCGTCTCGCTGCGCTCGACCGTTGCAATGAAGCTCTGGCTGCGGTTGGAAAATTCCACATAGGGCCGCTGTTCGGCCACCAGCTGGTGGGCAAGCAGGCGCAAGGCCTCGACCGGCGGGACGGACGGATTCCGGTTTTGCAACGCATGGCGCAATGTCTCCCGCCCTTCCTCGTCGCGGTCGAAGAACATGTCCTCCTTGCGCGGGAAGTGATTGAACACCGTCATCCGCCCGACATCGGCCGCAGCCGCGATGTCATCGACCGTCACATGATCGAAGCCCCGCTCGAGAAACAGCCGGTCGGCGGCAAGAGAGATGGCCCGCCGGGTGGCGAGGCGTTTGCGGGATCGCCTGTCGTCAGGCTGATTGGAATCGAAAGTCGCGTTCATGTCCGCATCGTAGCGCAGTTTGTATACTGAGTACATATTTGCATTGACAGTCTGCGGTCGTAAGATTTATGTACTGAGTATATTTTAAAACTCGGTATAGCGGAACCTGCCATGAACAAGGCACTCGTCGTCATCTTCACCACCATCGGCCTCGACGCGGTCGGGATCGGTTTGATCTTCCCCATTCTTCCGCGGCTGATCGCGGAAGTGACGCATGCAGGCAATGTCGCCGCCTATATCGGCATCATGACCTCGCTCTACGCGGCGATGCAGTTCATTTGCGCACCGGTGCTCGGCGCTCTCAGCGACAGGCTCGGGCGGCGGCCGGTGCTGCTGATCTCGATGACAGGCGCTGCCGTCAACTATCTGATCCTGGCCTTCGCGCCGCATTTGTGGATGCTGCTGATCGGCCGTGCCGTTGCCGGGCTCACAAGCGCCAACATCTCGGTCGCCAGCGCCTACATCACCGACATCTCGGCGGAGGAGACACGCGCCCGCCGTTTCGGATTGTTCAACGCCACCTTCGGCATCGGCTTTATCGTCGGCCCGGTTCTCGGCGGCATCCTTGGCGATTACTGGTTGAGGCTGCCGTTCATAGCTGCCGCAGTTCTCAACGCCGGCAATCTGCTCCTGGCGCTACTGGTGCTTCCGGAGTCGCGCAAACCGAGCCGCGAGCGGATCGATCTCGCCGCCCTCAACCCGCTTCGCCCGTTCCGCTGGTTGATCTCGATGCGCGGCTTGCTGCCGATCATTACTGTCTTCTTCATTTTCAGCGGCGTCGGCGAGGTCTATGGCACCTGCTGGGCTCTGTGGGGACATGACGTGTTCGGCTGGAACGGCTTGTGGATCGGCCTCTCGCTCGGCACCTATGGCGCCTGCCAGGCTTTGGCGCAGATGTTCCTGCCGGGGCCCGCCGTGAAGCTGCTTGGCGAGCGCGCCACCATTCTGACCGGCCTTGCCGGCACCTCGCTGGCGCTTGCTGTCATGGCCTTCACCACGCAGCCGTGGATGGTCTTTGCCGTCATGCCGGTCTTCGTGTTGGGCGGCATCGGCGTGCCGTCGCTCCAGTCCATGGCGACGCGCATGGTGAGCGGCGAACAGCAGGGGCAGTTCCAGGGCCTGCTCGCCTCGGTCGTCAGCCTCTCGTCGATCGTCGCGCCGCTTGGCTTCTCCAGCTTCTATTTCGTCGTGCAGCAGCAATGGCCGGGCGCAATCTGGCTGTCAGCGATTGCCGTTTACGCGATAACGGTACCGATCGTCCTCGCCCTCAACATTCCCCGAATGCGAACGGCCGAGGCCGTCTGAGGGCAGACGAGGCCGTGATCGTTGCATCACGGTCTCCGCAAACCGCCGAAAACCATGGGATTATCCACAATCTATCAAGGCCTTGTACGTTGCCGGGGCAGGGTGCCGTTGTTACTCACCTTGTAGTGACAAGAACGGAATCGGCTTCGATATGCTTGACGACACCATGGTTTTGGCACCCGTTGCCGCCGAACCCGAGAAGCGCATCCGCGACCGCGGCGCGACCGAAAAGACAATTCTGAAGGCCGCCAAGGCTCTGCTGGCCGAAGAGGGCTTTCAGAATTTCGGCATCAACGCCGTCGCCCGCCGCGCCGGCTGCGACAAGCAGCTGATCTATCGCTACTATGCCGGCCTCAACGGACTGGTCGAGGCAATCGGCGCCGATCTCGGCACCTGGGTCAAGGACCGAATCCCTGAAGATACCGGCGGCATGTTCCTGCTGACCTATGGCGATCTGATGGAGCGCCTGTCGCTGCTCTTCCTCGAGGCCCTGCGCGACGACCCGCTCGTCCGCCGCATCGTTGCCTGGGAAGTCTCGGAAAATACCGAGCAGGTGAGGCGTCTCTCGGAAGCCCGCTCGAAGGCGCTGGCGCAGTGGCTGGAGCGCATGCGCGGTTCGCTGACCCCGCCGAAGGGCGTCGATCCCGTCGCCACCAATGCGATTCTCTTCGCCGCGATCCAGCATCTCGTCCTTTCTGCCTCGGCTGGCGGACAGTGCGCCGGCCTGGCGCTGAAGACCGCCAAGGACTGGGACAAGGCG
Source organism: Rhizobium sp. 01L410 (assembly GCF_056400165.1). NCBI lineage: Bacteria > Pseudomonadati > Pseudomonadota > Alphaproteobacteria > Hyphomicrobiales > Rhizobiaceae > Rhizobium > Rhizobium sp. 01L410. The sequence goes on along the minus strand of NZ_JBFTST010000015.1, from coordinate 29,850 downwards.
GCAACAGCGCTGAAGCGCATCGTTCGCGGCGTCTACGGCTGACGGGCGGCCGGCTCATCCACAGGTGGACGCCCCGCTGTTAACCTTAACAAATGGTTTACGTTGCGCCCTCGGCGTTAAGGCGACAGGGTACAGGCAGTTAAATTCTTAGCTGTCAGGACCCATGATGGGAACCAGAGCCGCCAAAGCTGCGTTGCTTGTTGCCGCGATGATGTTTTTCGCGGTGCTCGCCCTTGATATCACCGTTCCCGCGGTCGTCCTGAGCGTGATGGCATTGTCGACCTGGGTTATCGGTCTCGAAAGTCCGGCTGCCTGGCGTTACCGAGGGGAGGCCGCATGAAGTGGTTCCTGATCTTCTGGTTGGGCCCGATCGTTTTCCTGGGCGGCTGGTACTGGCTTTCCTACTACGACATGAATTTCGGCATCTTCATGCTGAGCCGTCAGGTCCATGACCTGACCTTCGAAGTCTATGGCCAGGTTCTGGGCGTGCCGCCGGAAACCATTCCTCCGCTCGTTGCCCGCGCCATTGCCGTCGACAGTCTTGTTGTTCTGGCGATCATCGCGTTCCGCAAGCGCAAGAAGATTGCCGCTTGGTGGGCCGCCCGTCAGGCGTCGAAATCATCCGCTCTCGAAAGCGCCGACAGCCTGTCCAGGGCGCCCTGAAGAATGAAGCTCGCTGCAGCGGAATCGATCCGCTCGGCCCGCTTGGCGCGCGACACGTCCATTTCCAGCAAAGCGCGTTCGGCAGCGACCGTCGATAGCCGCTCGTCCCAATAGACGAAGGGAAGGGCGGTCTTTTGCTCCATGTTGCGCACGAAGGCGCGCGTTGCCTGCACGCGCGGACCGGCCGAACCGTCCATGTTCATCGGCAGGCCGATGACGAATCCGGCAACCTTTTCCTTTTCGGAAAAAGCCAGCAGCACCTCGGCGTCGATGGTGAATTTCTCGCGGCGGATGACGGGACGCGGCGTCGAGAAGCGTCGTCCGAGGTCCGACATCGAAAGGCCGATCGTCTTGGTGCCGAGATCGAGCCCGGCGATCGCCTGTCCGGGCTGCAGGAACGCAGCCATTTCTTCGATCGTCATCACTGTCATCGGCGTTTCATCCCGTCAAAACAAATTGAAGCCTGTGGCGCTTTTCTTTGCAGCCATATCGGCTATGTCCATAACAATCGAGACCCGCTTTTGCATCACATAATCAAGGGACGCTTTTCATGAAGATCACCTGGCTTGGCCACTCCGCCTTCCGCATCGAAACCGGCAAGGCAAAAATCCTCCTCGACCCCTTCCTGACCTACAATGCCTCCTTCGAAGGTCAGGACATCAAGGATGTGTCGGCGGGCATCACCCATATTCTGCTGACCCACGGCCATGGCGACCATGTCGGCGACACCATTGCGCTCGCCAAGGAAACCGGCGCCACGGTTCTTGCCAATGCCGATCTCGCCTCCTGGCTTGCCGCCAAGGGCGTCTCGAAGATCGAAATGGGCAATACCGGCGGCACGATTGCGCTCGGCGGCTTCTCGGCGACCTTCACCAATGCGTTGCATTCCTCGACGCAGGTTACCGAAGACGGCATTGCCCATGCGCTCGGCAATGCCAACGGCCTGATGCTGCATTTCGACGACGAAGCCTCGATCTTCGCCATGGGCGATACCGACATCTTCTCCGACATGGCGCTGATCAACGAGCTGCACCAGCCGGATATCGGCCTCGTGCCTGTTGGTGACCGCTTCACCATGGGCGGCGCGGTGGCGGCACTTGCCTGCCAGCGTTACTTCAACTTCAAGACCGCCGTCCCCTGCCATTACGGCACCTTCCCGATCATCGACCAGACCGCCGACAAGTTCGTCTCCGGCATGGAAGGTTCGAAGACGGAAGTGAAGGCGATCAAGCCTTCCGAGAGCTTCTCGATCTGACGAAAGCCCGTTGCACAAGGCGGACATGGTCTTTATAGCGAGTGGGAAATTTCCCTTTCGGAGTATGCCATGTCCGTCGATCTTGCCACCGTTAAGCGCGTTGCGCGCCTTGCCCGTATTGCCGTCTCCGAAGACGAGGCAAATCGGATGGTCGGCGAGCTGAATGGCATTCTCGGCTTCGTCGAACAGCTGTCCGAAGTGAATGTCGAAGGCGTCGAGGCCATGACCTCGGTCACGCCGATGGCGATGAAGAAGCGGACCGACCAGGTGACCGATGGCAACAAGGCCGACGACGTCGTCGCCAACGCCCCCGTCACCGACCACAATTTCTTCGTGGTACCGAAAGTCGTCGAATAAGCGCTGCCGCTTTTTCCGATCCCCGCTGCCATCAAAACGATCCGAGTAGACACCATGAGCGAACTCACTAGCCTGACCATTGCCGAAGCCCGCGAGAAGCTGCGCGGCAAAGAGATCACCGCCACCGAACTGACCGAAGCCTATATCTCGGCGATCGATGCCGCGAACGGCGCGCTGAACGCCTATATCAAGACCACGCCCGATCTCGCCCGCGTCATGGCAAAGAAGTCCGATGAGCGCATCGCGGCCGGCCAGGCAGGTGATCTCGAAGGCATCCCGCTCGGCATCAAGGATCTGTTCGCCACCGTCGGCGTCCACACCCAGGCCTGCAGCCACATTCTCGACGGCTTCGAGCCGCGCTACGAATCAACAGTCACCCAGAACCTCTGGGACGACGGCGCCGTCATGCTCGGCAAGCTGAACATGGACGAGTTTGCCATGGGCTCGTCGAACGAAACCTCGCATTATGGCGCGGTCATCAACCCCTGGCGCGCCTCCGGCTCCAACCAGCAGCTGGTTCCGGGCGGCTCTTCGGGCGGTTCTGCCGCTGCCGTTGCCGCCCATCTCTGCGCTGGTGCGACCGCCACCGATACCGGCGGCTCGATCCGCCAGCCCGCCGCCTTCACCGGCACCGTCGGCATCAAGCCGACCTACGGCCGCTGCTCGCGCTGGGGCACGGTCGCCTTCGCATCCTCGCTCGACCAGGCTGGCCCGATCGCCCGCGACGTTCGCGACGCGGCGATCCTCCTGAAGTCGATGGCCTCGGTCGACTCCAAGGACACGACCTCGGTCGATCTGCCCGTTCCGGATTACGAAGCCGCACTAAGCAAGTCGCTGAAGGGCATGAAGATCGGCATTCCGAACGAATACCGCGTCGACGGCATGCCCGAGGAGATCGAAACGCTCTGGCAGCAGGGCATTGCCTGGCTGAAGGATGCCGGTGCCGAGATCGTCAACATCTCGTTGCCGCACACGAAATATGCGCTTCCGGCCTATTACATCGTCGCCCCCGCCGAGGCTTCCTCGAACCTCGCCCGCTACGACGGCGTCCGCTACGGCCTGCGCGTCGACGGCAAGGACATTGCCGACATGTACGAGAAGACCCGCGCCGCGGGCTTCGGCAAGGAAGTCAAGCGCCGCATCATGATCGGCACCTACGTGCTGTCGGCCGGTTACTACGATGCCTATTACATCAAGGCCCAGAAGGTCCGCACCCTGATCAAGCGCGACTTCGAAATCGTCTTCGACGCCGGCGTCGATGCGATCCTGACCCCGGCCACACCGTCGTCCGCGTTCGGCGTCGCCGACGAGAACCTCGCCGCCGATCCGGTTGCGATGTATCTGAACGACATCTTCACGGTCACCGTCAACATGGCGGGCCTGCCGGGCATCGCCGTTCCCGCCGGTCTCGACCACAAGGGCCTGCCGCTTGGCCTGCAGCTGATCGGCAAGCCCTTCGACGAGGAAACCCTCTTCAAGACCGCCCATGTCATCGAACAGGCGGCCGGCAAGTTCTCGCCTGCCAAGTGGTGGTAAGCGGCCTGACAATTCGGAAAATGACCTTCGCCGACCACATCGTGGTCGGCGAAGTTGGTTTTGCGGCTTGGTTGTCGAGCATAAAGGGAGAGGAAGTATTCTCCGATTCCAGCATCGTCGCAGCCGCCCGAAAGGCCTTCGTCGATTATCCCGCGTCAGCCAAAGGCGATGTCGCGGTTGCCGAGATTGGCGGCAAGGTCGTCGGCTGGGCTGCCCGTGAAGATGCGCCCGCTTACATTTCAGACCTCTGGGTCGATCCCGCCTTCCAGGGTCGCGGCATCGGGGCAGTGCTGCTTGCGCATTTCGTCAGCGTCATATCCGGTGAAGGCTACCGTATCGTCAGGATTAACACCCGCGCCACCAATACCGGCGCCATCCGCCTCTATGAGCGAGCCGGCTTCTCGATCGTCAGGAGCGGCTTTGAACGCGATGCGAGCCTGGGAGTAGACCTTGAAATGGTGAAGCTCGAAATGCATCTCAGATAGGCAACGCGGAGAGGTGGCCATGTCCAAAATTGATCTCGAAAATCTGATCGAAGCCCTCGACCGCCTTGCGGCCGCGGGCTTTGTCATGGGCGCCGAATGGACCGATGTTCACAACATCTGCCAGGCCGACGAAGGTCAGCGCCCCTTCGACTGGGGCCACGCCCTCTGCCATCGCATCGAGGGCGATGATTGGAACGCCGACTACTGGTACCGCCGCGCCGGACGGGCTCGCGGAACAGGAACACTGGCTGAAGAGTGGGCGGCGATGAAGGCTGAGTTGGCAACTTCGTAGCTCCCTCATCTCTGTGCTTGTCACAGAGATTCAGCCACGGCGCGTCTGCGCCGTGATAAAGAGTCTTACGCGCCAAGGACATGGCGCTGCTGGATTCCTGTGACGAGCACAGGAATCAGGGCAAAGTGAAAAGACTGGCCCATTCAAGAGCCAGCCTCCGGTTTCTCACCTGTTATCCTGCTCCGCCCTCACCAGCACCAATCCCCGCTCGGTAATTCGATACGGCTTGCCGCCCTGTGAGCGGATGGCCCGTTTCTGCTTGAGTTTGCGGAAGGTGAGGATGTCGATGCCGGAGAAGACCCAGCCTTCTCTGGTGAAAAGTTGAAGCTTCTCGATGGTGCGGTCTTCGCCGCGGGTGAGTTCGATCCGGCCGCCCTGGGCGAGCAGGTGCAGGATGCGCTGTTCGGTGCGCGAAATGTCCATTGTTGTGTTGATCCGGTCTGGCGCTCGAAAGCGCACAAAAAAACGATCCGGCGTTCAAGGCGAACGGCGGGGCTTCGTTTTTTTCTGGCCCATGCGCGCAAGCAGCTTGCGGGCAGGGCCCTTAGCGGGTCTCAGACGAGTTCAACATAAGGTTTGCCTAACCCACGCACAGGTTGCCGTCAAGCGCGCCAGATTCGCAACGCGCCTGCAAAAACGGTGCGAAAGCCGCGCAAACCGATGGAAAAACTGGCGATTCGGTGTTCTACTTTGATCATTGAACGGGGGTTCCATGATCCACATTCGCAATGCCCGCGAGGGCGAGGCGGACCTTTTGAGTGAGATCGGCCTCAGAGCCTGGCAAAAGGCGATGGTGGCCATGGGCGAGACGGACGCGCTGCTCGATGCAGCGCGGAGTGCCTTTACGAACTTTGCACGCAACAGCTGGCTGACGATTACGGTGGCCGAACTCAACGGCCAGATTGTCGGCTGGGGCGCCCGGGAGAAATTCGACGAAACGATCTCGGATTTCTGGATCGACCCGGCCTTCACTCGCCAGGGTGTCGGCGCCGCGCTGCTGGCGCAGATCGAGACGGATATCGCCGACCAGGGTTTCTCCAGCGCCGGCATGCAGACGCATTCGGGTAACAACGAGGCTATCAACTTCTTCCAGAAGCACGGCTATAGCATCCACTGGCTGTCGATCGTCTACAACCCGAAGCTTGATCGCGACGTACCCTCCGTCGGTTTGACCAAGCCGCTCGAGAGCGGGGGCGACGGAACATATGGCCCTGATTTCTAGAGAAGTCCCAGCCGATCCAAGCCGAATAGTGCCGCCAACCCTCCGCAGAGCGTTGCATGAAGCACAGCGATCGCCAGCAGAAATGAGCGGAACGGCTCCTTCCGCGTCTTGTGCCGGAGCAAGCGCTGGGCCGTAACCGCACCCGGGCTGCCTCCAAGCAGCGCCAGCGTCATCAACGTTTGCTCGCTGATGCGCCGGCCTCCGGCACGCGCAGCTTCCTTGTCGAAGAAATAGACGGCGAAGACCAAAAGGTTGTAGGCCAGCAGCAGAGCGGCCAGCATGAACGGATCAGTGGCAGACATAGTCGGATGATAGCGCGCCAGCGTTAATAGCGCGAAAACGCATAGCACGTCCGCGAGGCGCCGAAAGCCTTGCACCGGCAGGCCATTTCCGTTACCTCACCAGATGAAAAGAACAGCCTCCCGAAGAGTATCACATGACCCTTGTCGACGTTCGCACGCCTGATCCGAAACGCTTCATTCCCGGCGCCACCGGCGATTGGGAAGTCATCATCGGCATGGAAGTCCATGCGCAGGTGCTGTCGAATTCGAAGCTCTTCTCCGGCGCCTCGACGGAATTCGGCAAGCCGCAGAATTCGAATGTCTCGCTCGTCGACGCCGCCATGCCCGGCATGCTGCCTGTCATCAACGAGGAATGCGTCCGTCAGGCGGTACGCACCGGTCTCGGCCTGAAGGCGCAGATCAACAAGCGGTCGCTGTTCGACCGCAAGAACTATTTCTATCCCGACCTGCCGCAGGGCTATCAGATCTCGCAGTTCAAGGATCCGATCGTCGGCGAGGGCCAGATCGTCATCTCGCTCGGCCCGGATCGTCAGGGCCAGTTCGAGGACATCGAGATCGGCATCGAGCGCCTGCATCTGGAACAGGATGCCGGCAAGTCGCTGCATGACCAGCACGCGACCATGTCTTATGTCGACCTGAACCGTTCTGGCGTCGCGCTGATGGAGATCGTCTCCAAGCCCGACATGCGCTCGTCCGATGAGGCCAAGGCCTACATGACGAAGCTGCGCTCGATCGTCCGTTACCTCGGCACCTGCGATGGCAACATGGACGAAGGCTCGATGCGCGCCGACGTCAACGTTTCCGTGCGCCGTCCGGGCGAGGGCTTCGGCACGCGCTGCGAAATCAAGAACGTCAATTCCATCCGCTTCATCGGCCAGGCGATCGAATACGAAGCCCGCCGCCAGATCGGTATTCTGGAGGACGGTGGCTCGATCGACCAGGAAACCCGTCTCTTCGACCCGAACAAGGGCGAGACGCGCTCCATGCGCTCCAAGGAAGACGCGCATGACTACCGCTACTTCCCGGATCCGGATCTGTTGCCGCTCGAGTTCGACGATGCTTTCGTCAGCGCGCTGGCAAAGGACCTGCCGGAGCTACCTGATGACAAGAAGGACCGCTTCGTCCGCGAACTCGGCCTGTCGATCTATGACGCGTCGGTGCTGGTATCCGAAAAGGCGATTGCCGATTATTTCGAAGCCGTTGCCGAAGGCCGCGATGGCAAGACGGCTGCCAACTGGGTCATCAACGACTTGCTCGGCGCCTTGAACAAACTCGGAAAAGATATTGAATCGACTCCGGTTTCCCCGGCTCAGCTCGGCGGCATCATCGACCTGATCAAGGCCGAAACGATTTCCGGCAAGATCGCCAAGGACGTCTTCGAGATCATCCTCAACGAGGGTGGCGATCCCGCTGAAATCGTCGAAAGCCGCGGCATGAAGCAGGTGACCGACACCGGCGCCATCGAAAAAGCTGTCGATGAGATTATCGCCGCCAACCCCGATCAGGTTGCCAAGGTTCTCGCCAAGCCGACGCTGGCTGGCTGGTTCGTCGGCCAGGTCATGAAGTCGACCGGCGGCAAGGCCAACCCGCAGGCCGTCCAGGCGCTGGTCAAGGCCAAGCTCGGCATCGTCGAGGAATAACCGGCGTTAGCCGAAGAGCGTGAGCGGCCTTGGATCTCGGGCGCCGTCAGGAGAAAGCCTTGGTGTATTTTGTCCGCACCGCCGGTGAGCGCGATCTGGAGAAGATCCGCGCCGTGCTGGTGGAAAGCTTTCATGCGACCTACGACCGTTTCTATGGCGTGCCGAAGGTCGATGAACTGATCGCCCACCTGTTTTCGCCGGCGGCGCTGAAGGCGCGGCTGGCAAAAAAGAATGCCGAATTCGTTGTCGCCGACAGCGGCAAGGATATCGGCGCGGTCGGCTATACGGCTATGTCCGCCGATTTGGCAAAGACGGCGATCCTGCATCTCCTCTACGTGCGTCCGGCGCTGCAGCGTCAGGGCATCGGCCGCGACATGTTTGCCGAGCTGGAAACCTGCTTTCCAGATGCGGAGATCATGCGTCTCGAAGTCGAGCCGAAGAACGAGGATGCGATCGGCTTCTACAGCAGGCTCGGTTTCATAGAGGCCGGCCGCAACGAGAATGTCGGCCCCGGCCAGTCGGGTATTGCGACGCTGGTGCTTGAAAAACATCTTCCCGCCCATTGAGGCCATCATGACCGGCAAGCTCATCATCCGCGAGGCCCGGCAGGACGATCTTGCCGCGTTGATCGCGCTTTTTGCCGCCGACGATATCGGCGGCCATGGCGATACGACCGACGAGAGCGCTTACGCCGATTATCTCAGGGCCTTCTCGGCGATCGCGGCAGCGCCGGACCAGATGCTCTATGTCGGCGAGCTGTCAGGCCAAGTCGCCGGCACGTTTCAGATTTCGATCGCGACGACGCTGACCGGCCGCGGCGCGTCCTTCATGATCATCGAGGCGGTGCAGACGCGCGGCGACTTGCGCGGGCAGGGCATCGGCAAGCAGATGATCGAGTTCTGCATCGCAGAGGCAAAAAGCCGCGGCCTTGCCCGCGTCCAGCTGATCTCGAACGGCAAGCGCAAGGATGCCCACCGGTTCTACGAGCGCCTGGGCTTCGCGCCATCGCATCTCGGCTTCAAGATGGCCTTGAAATGAACCGTTGCAAATCTGGAATCACTGGACAATCCGGTCATCCGGCGGCATAAGCGAGTGAACGAATTCCAGTCCCGCTTGACCTCTGCCAAGCACAAGGAACAGACATGAAGAACTTCCTGCTGCACATTTTCACCTGGTGGAACCACTACACGCTGGGAACACGGTTTGCGCTTCGCGGTTTCAAGCGTGTTGGCGAAGATGAGCTCGGCAATGTCTATTACGAAGGCGGTCTGTCTTCTTATGGTCTGCCGAAGCGCTGGGTGATCTACAGCGGCTATGCCGAAGCCTCGGCCATTCCTCCAGGCTGGCACGGCTGGATGCACCACCGCACCGACACCCCGCCGTCGAAGGAAAACTACGCCGCCAAGGAATGGGAAAAGGCGCATCGCGCCAACCCGACCGGCTCGCCGCAGGCTTATCGCCCGCCGGGTTCGCTGTCGGCCACCGGCGAGCGTCCGCGTGTTACCGGCGACTACGACGCCTGGACGCCTGGCAACTGAGTTCGCCGACCGCAAAGCGGGCCGTCCGGCCCGGCTTTTGGCCACAATTGACCTTTACCCGCAGGTTGGCCGCGGAAGCTGCGGCCATTATCATGAGATGCGGTGGAGACGGGTAGATATGCAGCTTTTCACGCGGAACCAGGTCCTGCGTGCCGCCGGGATCGCCCTGGCGCTTGGCTCGCCGCTGTTGCCGCAGATTGCTTCTGCCGCGCGCATCGAAAACCCTGTCGCCGTCTTCTCCGGCCTCGACAAGATCACCGGCCGCATCACCACCTTCGACGTCTATGTCAACGAAACGGTCCAGTTCGGCGCGCTGCAGGTGACGCCGAAAGCCTGTTATTCGCGCGACCAGTCGGAGGCGCAGAAGATCGACGGTTTCGTCGAAGTCGACGAAATCACCCTCGACCGCAAGATCCGCCGCATCTTCACCGGCTGGATGTTCGCCGACAGCCCGGGTCTGAACGCCGTCGAGCACCCGATCTATGACGTCTGGCTGAAGGACTGCAAGGCGCAGTCGGACGTGCCGGCACCCGGTGGTGCGGCGAAGGCTAAGTGATTTCCTGATTACTGGTTTGGGCCATTGTGGCCGGCCCTCGTCCTTCCAGGCCCTTCGGGCACCTCAGGATGAGGGGCGGAGTGGCTGTTGGCGCTGGAGTGCCCGTCGCTGGTTTTCATTCTAGCTCCGAGCCGAAGCGTCCAAGAGAGCCCTCATCCTGAGGCGGGAGCAAAGCGACCCTCGAAGGACGGGGGCGGGTGCCCTGGTCCCATAGTTTTACCCGGAAGTGCCGGCATCTGATGGTGCGGCGAAGGTTAAGTAGAAATCTCTTTTGTTGGTTGGCCTTGGTGCCCGCCCCTCGTCCTTCGAGGCCCTTCGGGCACCTCAGGATGAGGGGCGGAGTGGCTGTTGGTGTGCTAGAAGTATCCGTCACTGGTTTCATTGGAACCGGGCTGAAGCGTCCAAGAGAGCCCTCATCCTGAGGTGGGAGCGAAGCGACCCTCGAAGGACGGGGGCGGGCACACCTATCCCGCAGCAAGCCCAGCCTCACGAAAGCCCTCATCCCGAGGTGCCCGAAGGACGAGGGTGGGCGCTCCCTAAAACGCCAGATGCGGCGAATCCATCGCGGCATCCAGCATCACGGCATACTCATCCTTCGGCACGTCGATCGCCCCGAACGTCTTGAGATGTTCCGTCGTGAACTGCGTATCCAGCAGCCTGAACTCTTTTTCCCTGAGACGTTCGACGAGATGCACGAGGCAGATCTTCGAGGCGTCGGTGCGCCGCGAGAACATGCTCTCGCCGAAGAACGCCGCGCCCAGCGAGACGCCATAGAGTCCGCCGACAAGCGTATCGCCCTCCCAGGCCTCGACCGAATGCGCATGGCCGATGCGGTGGAGGGTCGAATAGAGCTGCCTGATGGTGCCGTTGATCCAGGTGCTCGGGCGCCCGGAGGTTTCCGCCGCGCAGGCCGAGATCACCGCATCGAAATCATGATTGAACCGGATGTCGAACGGTTGGCGGCGAATGGTCTTCGCTAGGCTCTTGGAAATGTGGAAATCGTCGAGCGGGATGACGCCGCGAAGTTCGGGCTCGACCCAGAAGATCTCCGGGTCATCGGCCGATTCGGCCATCGGGAAGAGGCCGATGGAGTAGGCGCGCAGGAGGATCTCCGGGGTAATTCCTGGGGACTTCCTGCGCGACCCTGCCATTCGTGATCAGGCCGGCTTGGTGCTGGCGAGATACTGTTCCAGCCAGTGGATGTCGTAGTCGCCATTCGCGATGTCCTGGTTCGAAACCAGATCCTGGAACAGCGGCAGCGTGGTCTTGATGCCATCGACGACGAACTCGTCCAGCGCGCGGCGCAGACGCATCATGCATTCGACGCGGGTGCGCCCGTGCACGATGAGCTTGCCGATGAGGCTGTCGTAGTAAGGCGGGATCTTGTAGCCCTGATAAGCGCCGCTATCGATGCGAACGCCGAGGCCGCCCGGTGCATGGAAATGCGTGATCGTGCCGGGCGAGGGCACGAAGGTGCGCGCGTCTTCGGCGTTGATACGGCATTCGATGGCGTGGCCCTCGAAGTTCACTTCCGCCTGCGTCACCGACAGACCGCCGCCCGAGGCAACGCGGATCTGTTCGTGCACCAGGTCGATGCCGGTAATGGCTTCGGTGACCGGGTGTTCCACCTGCAGGCGGGTGTTCATTTCGATGAAATAGAACTCGCCGTTTTCATAGAGGAATTCGATCGTGCCGGCGCCGCGATATTTCAGCTTCTTCATGGCGTCGGCGCAGACCTGGCCGATCTTCATGCGCTGCTCGACGTTGAGCGCCGGGGAATTGGCTTCTTCCCAGACCTTCTGGTGGCGGCGCTGCAGCGAGCAGTCGCGTTCGCCGAGATGGATCGCATTGCCTTCGCCATCGCCGAACACCTGAACTTCGATGTGGCGCGGCTTGCCGAGGTACTTTTCCATGTAGACGGCTTCGTTGCCGAAAGCGGCTGCCGCTTCGGTGCGGGCCGTCGACCAGGCTTCGATCACGTCGGCTTCGGATTTCGCGACCTTCATGCCGCGTCCGCCGCCGCCGGCGGTTGCCTTGATCAGAACGGGATAGCCGATCTCGGCCGCCGTCTTGATGGCGTCTTCTTCGGTCTTCACTTCGCCGTCGGAGCCGGGAACGACGGGGATGCCGAGTTCCTGCGCCGTCGTCTTGGCGGTGATCTTGTCGCCCATGATGCGGATGTGATCCGCAGTCGGGCCGATGAAGGTGATGCCGTGGGCCTCGAGAATATCCGCAAACTTGGCGTTTTCGGACAGGAAGCCGTAGCCGGGATGCACGGCATCGGCGCCGGTGATTTCGCAGGCTGCGACGATCTGGTGGATGTTCAGATAGCTGTCGCGCGACGGCGGAGGGCCGATGCAGACGCTCTCGTCGGCAAGGCGCACATGCATGGCGTCGGCATCGGCGGTGGAGTGAACCACGACGCAGGGAATGCCGAGCTCCTTGCAGGCGCGCAGGACGCGCAGCGCGATTTCGCCGCGGTTTGCAATGAGGATTTTCGAGACCATGATGCCCGCCTTATTCGATGACGACGAGGGCCTGGCCGTATTCGACGGGGCTGCCGTCTTCGACGAGGATTTCCGTGACCTTGCCTGATTTCGGCGACGGGATCTGGTTCATGGTCTTCATCGCTTCGATGATGAGCAGCGTCTGGCCTTCCTTGACGGTCGAGCCGACTTCGATGAAGGCGCGTGCGCCCGGAGCCGGTGCCATGTAGACGGTGCCGACCATCGGAGCGCTGACCGTATTGGCCGGGTTGCGGGCCGGGGCAGCGGCTACTGCCGGAGCGGCCGCAGGTGCGGCGGCTGCAGGCGCAGGCGCATAGGCCGGAGCACCGCCGATCGGCGCCTGGACATATTGAACATTGCCGCCGCGCGAGACGCGGATGCGCAGATCTTCCTGCTCGACTTCGATTTCCGTCAGGTCCGTGTCGTTCAAGATGTTCGCGAGGTCACGGATCAGTGCCTGGTCGATACCCGATTTCTTTTCAGCCATGAGTGTTTGCCCTGTCTTCTTCTTATGCCGTAAGGTTCTTCAGCGCGTGAAGCGCCAGAATGTAGCTGTGAGGCCCGAAGCCGGCGATCACACCCTTGCAAGCAGGGGCAATCATCGACTTGTGGCGGAATTCTTCGCGTGCATGCACGTTGGAGATATGGAGCTCGATCACCGGAATGGAAATGGCCTTGATCGCATCATGCAGTGCAATGGATGTATGCGTGTAGGCTCCGGCATTGATCGCAACGCCTGCAGCCTTGTCGTTTGCTTCATGAAACCAGTCGACGAGCGCACCTTCGTGGTTGCTCTGGCGGAAATCGATCTCGAGACCGAGTTCCTGGCCCGCAGCCCTGCAATCAGCTTCGATGTCCTTGAGCGTCTTGCCGCCATAGATGCCGGGTTCTCTTTTGCCCAGCATGTTCAGGTTGGGCCCGTTCAGGACGAAAATGGTTTGCGTCATCGAATGTTCCATTAAATGCACGAGGGCAACCTATAGACTCCCCATGCCCTTAATGAAAGCCCTTTGGGGTGGGCAGCCGGAATCGTGCCATATTTGTCCACATGGCTGAAACGCTTAGATTTTGGCGATTTGATGAGCGCCGCTCTCAGCAGCTCGTCTTGCCGCAGGTGCGCATGTTCTTGACCTTGGCTTCCAGGTCGTCGAAACCGACTGCACCTTGCACCAGCTCGTTGCCGATGACGTAGGAGGGCGTGCCGGTGATGCCGAGCTTCTGGGCAAGATCATAGGCATTCTGCACCGAAGACGTGTCGGGGCTCTTTTCCATCTCGGCGCGGATCTGCTTTTCGTTGACGCCGAGCGAGGAGGCCACTTCGATGGCGCTGTCTTCGTCGGCGCGGCCTTCGCTGCCGAGCAAGGCCATGTGGAACTTCTCGTATTTTTCAGGCGCCAGCTTGCGGAAAGCGTCGGAAACCTTGTGCGCGGCAACCGATTCCGGGCCGAGGATCGGGAATTCCTTGAGCACGAAGCGGACGTTCTGGTCCTTCTTCAGCATCGTCTGCATGTCGGTCAGCGCGTGACGGCAATAGCCGCAATTGTAATCGAAGAACTCGACGATGGTCACGTCACCCTTCGGGTTGCCGATCGAGATATCGTCCTTGGCTTCGAAAATGCTCTTGCTGTTTTCGCCGATCACCTGGTTGGCTTTGACGAGCCGGGCCTCTTCCTGCTTCTTCTGCAGCGCGTCCTGAACGTCGAGCATGATCTCGGGATTCTGGATCAGGTATTCCTTGATGAACTCGCCGAATTCCTTCTTCTGCGCGTCGTCGAGAGCAGCAGCGGGAAGGGGCATCGCAAAGCTGGCAGCGAGCGCAAGGGCGGTGAAGGTTTTCGGAAAGAGAGCCATTGTGTCCTCGTCGGCTGATCGAATGCGATGCCGCTTCATAACATCGCCCGGTTAATGGGCTGAAACGTTCGGCATCAAATTACGGTGTGCGGCCCGGCCATCAAACAGGATTTTTCTGGATCGCGGCGCAATCGCGGGATTGTGATGCACCTGATAATGCGGCAATTGTCTGGCCGCAATTGAATATCCGGAGTTTTAGCCCTTGTTTTCCGTATCGAAGCGCAGCGAAGTCGAGCCTTTCCACGCCATGGACGTTCTGGCGGAGGCGACCAAACGGCGTGCCGCCGGTCACCCGGTCATCTCGATGGCGGTTGGCCAGCCGTCGCATCCGGCACCGAAGGCGGCCCTCGACGCGGCCCGTTCGGCTCTGACGGAAGGCAAGATCGGCTATACCGACGCGCTGGGGACGGCGCGGCTGAAACATGCGCTCGCCTGGCATTATCGCGATCGCCATGGGTTGGAGATTGATCCGGCGCGCATCGCCATCACGACGGGTTCCTCGGCCGGTTTCAATCTCGCCTTCCTGTCGCTGTTCGATGCGGGCGATGCCGTGGCTATCGCCAGGCCCGGCTATCCGGCCTACCGCAATATTCTCGGCGCACTCGGGCTGAAGGTGATCGAGGTCGCCGTGACGGCCGAGACGCATTTCACGCTGACGCCCGAAAGCCTTGAAGCGGCGCAGCGCGAGAGCGGCGTCAAGCTCAAGGGGATCCTGCTTGCGAGTCCGGCAAACCCGACCGGAACGGTCACCGGCAGGGCGGCGCTGAAGGCGCTTGCCGATTATTGCGCCGCTCAATCGATCGCCTTCATCTCCGACGAAATCTATCACGGCCTGACCTTTGCCGGGGAGGAGACCAGCGCGCTGGAACTGACAGACGAGGCAATTGTCATCAATTCCTTCTCGAAATACTATTGCATGACCGGCTGGCGGATCGGCTGGATGGTTTTGCCGGAGCGGCTCGTTCGCCCGATCGAGCGCGTTGCCCAGAGCCTCTATATCTCTCCGCCGGAGCTGTCGCAGATCGCCGCCACCGCGGCGCTTGGCGCTGCCGCCGAGCTCGATGTCTACAAGGCGAGCTACGCCACCAACCGCGATTTCCTGCTCCGCCGCTTGCCCGAAATCGGCCTGCCGGTGGCCTCGCCGATGGACGGCGCCTTCTACGCCTATGTCGACGTGACGCGGTTCAGCAATGACAGCATGGCCTTTGCCAAGCGCATGCTGGCGGAGATCAATGTCGCCGCGACGCCGGGCCTCGATTTCGATCCGCTCGAAGGCAACAGGACGATGCGCATGTCTTACGCCGGCTCGCAAACTGAGATCGCCGAAGCCGTCGAGCGCATGGCCCTCTGGCTGAAATAGAGTCCGCGCTCAAGCGCTTAGACGCATTTCCTGACTCATTTTGTCAGACAGGTGAATCAAGATCTGAAGAGGCTTGCTGCCGCGAGGCAAAGCCGGATTGGCCTTCTCGACTTATCTCGGATGCCCCTTTCCAATCTCTCCAGGATACGGAATCAAAAAAGCCGGCTGTGTCGCCACAGCCGGCTTTTCATTGATCAATCAGCGGTCTCTCAGAAGAAGCCGCGGCGCTGCCACCAGCCGGCCTTCTTCGGCTTGCCGTCGCCCTCGGGCTCGGCAGCTTCGCTGCGCGTCGATTTGACGGTCGGCGAAGAGGAGGAGACGTTCGAGCCGCGATTGGCGCGGGCCGACTTCGCTTCTTCCGTTGCCGGGGCGTCGAGATCGGCAGAGGCTTCCACCGTCTCGGCTTCGGGTGCAGGTTCGGCAGTTGCTGCGGCAGCCGGAGCTTCCTCGGCAACGACAGGCTCTTCCACTGGCGAAACCTCGACAGCCTTCTTGCGGCCACGGCCGCGGCCCTTCGCGGGCTTGACGTCCTCGGTGACGAAGGCGCCTGTTTCGACAGCTGCCATAGCCGTCTGGCCTTCGGCCGCATCTTCGGAAACGGCCTCGATGACTTCAGCCTGCGTCTCGGCTGCCGCGCTTTCGGCAGCGTCACCTTCGCCGGCTTCGCCGTCAGCGTCCGTCTCGCCGTCAGTACCCTCGGCGCTCAGTTCGCCGTTTTCGTCACGGTTGCGGCGTCCGCCACGCTTGCCGCGGCGGCGGCGCTTGCGGCGCTGTTCGCTCTCGCTGTCGGTTTCGGCGCGGGCTTCCGCGGTGCCGGCAGCGGCTTCGTCGCCCTCTGCGCCTGCATCGTCCTCGTCACCTTCTCCATCGTCGCCCTCGTCACCGGAAGCGTCGTTGGCCGACTGCTGTTCATTTCCGCCACGTCCGCCACGGCGGCGGCGACGCCGCTTGCGCTTGCGGTTGCCGGCTTCGCCATCGCTCTCGGCGCGTGCCTGCTGGGCAGGACGCTCGCTGGCGGCTGGCTTTTCTTCCAGTTCTTCGTCTTCTTCTTCGTCCACCTCGATCACGACATCGTCGTCGTCATCTTCAGGGATGGCCGCGAAGTTGAACAGGGTTTCGATCTTCACCGGATTTTCGACCGGCTCGCCGCGATCGATCGCAAAGTGCTGCGATCCGACGCTGTTGTCGGCGCCGATGATGATCGCCACGCCGAAGCGGGTCTCGTAATCGACGATCGACTGGCGCTTGTGGTTCAGAAGATAGAGCGCGATGTCGGGCGTGGTGCGCACCGTGATGTCGTGCGTCGTGTTCTTCAGCAGATATTCTTCGATACCGCGCAGCACATGCAGGGCGACCGAAGACTGCGAACGGACGTGACCGGTACCGCCGCAATGCGAGCAGACCTGGGTCGTCGATTCCAGAACCGAGGCACGGATACGCTGGCGCGACATTTCGAGAAGGCCGAAATGCGAGATACGGCCGACCTGAATGCGGGCGCGGTCGTTCTTCAGGCATTCCTTCAGACGCTTCTCGACAGCGCGGTTGTTGCGCTTTTCTTCCATGTCGATGAAGTCGATGACGATCAGGCCTGCAAGGTCGCGAAGGCGAAGCTGGCGCGCAACTTCGTCGGCGGCTTCGAGGTTCGTCTGCAGGGCCGTGTCTTCGATCGAATGCTCGCGGGTCGAACGGCCGGAGTTGACGTCGATCGAAACCAGCGCTTCCGTCTGGTTCATGATCAGGTAGCCGCCCGACTTCAGCGTCACCTGCGGCTGCAGCATGCGGTCGAGCTGCGCTTCGATGCCGGAGCGCGAGAAGATCGGGTGGATGTCGCGGTAAGGCTGAACCACCTTGGCGTGGCTCGGCATTAGCATCTTCATGAAGTCTTTCGCTTCACGATAGCCTTCTTCGCCGGCAACGATGACTTCGCCGATATCCTTGTTGTAGAGGTCGCGGATCGAACGCTTGATCAGCGATCCCTCTTCATAGACGAGGCAAGGGGCCGTCGACGCCAGCGTCAGCGTGCGGACGTTTTCCCAGAGACGCATCAGATATTCGAAATCGCGCTTGACCTCGACCTTGGTGCGGTTGGCACCCGCCGTGCGCAGGATGACGCCCATGCCCTGCGGCACTTCGAGCATCCGGGCGATTTCCTTCAGGCGCTTGCGGTCCTGCGGATTGGTGATCTTGCGGGAGATGCCGCCGCCACGCGCCGTATTCGGCATCAGCACCGAGTAACGGCCTGCGAGCGAGAGGTAAGTGGTAAGAGCTGCACCCTTGTTGCCGCGCTCTTCCTTGGCGACCTGCACGAGCAGGATCTGGCGGCGCTTGATGACTTCCTGGATGCGGTACTGCTTGCGCGGCTTGCGCTGAACGCGATCGGGAACTTCTTCCATCGCGTCTTCCGCGCCGACCGATTCGATCACTTCTTCTTCGTGGTCATGATCGTCGTCGTCATCGTCGTCATTGCCGCGGCGGCGGGAATCGACGTCTTCGGAAATCGAGTCCGTCTCGACCATGGCAGCCATCGAGCTGCCGTTCGAGTCGTCGTCGCTATCGACGGAAGCAACCGGCGCTTCGACATCGGTCGGGACGGCATCTTCGGTCGCGGTGGTCTCGACAACCTTCTTGCGGCTGCGGCGCGGCTTTGCAGCCTTCTTTACCGGAGCAGCGTCTTCGGCAGCCGGAGCTGCTTCCGCCTCGATCGCGGCAGTGGCCTCGGCCGTAGCGTCTGCTGCCGGCTCGTCCTTGGCGACGATGCCGATGTCGGGCTGGTCCTGGTTGGCCGGATCGTTCATCGGCGCGGTTTCGACGTGCTCGACGTCGTCGTCGCGGCGATGTTCTTCAGCTTCCGCGCGCAGCAGCGCCTGGCGATCGGCCAGCGGGATCTGGTAATAGTCAGGGTGGATTTCGGCAAACGCCAGGAAGCCGTGCCGGTTGCCGCCGTAATCGACGAAGGCGGCCTGTAGCGAGGGTTCTACCCGCGTTACCTTTGCAAGATAGATGTTGCCGCGAATTTGCTTCTTGTGCTGCGACTCGAAGTCAAATTCTTCTATGCGGTTCCCGCGAACGACAACGACGCGCGTCTCTTCCTCGTGAGACGCGTCGATAAGCATTTTGTCTGCCATGTAAGCTGTGCTCCTCGGCGCAGCCTCATACGCGCATCCCCGCCAGTGTCTGAGACAGGCGGGGTGCGGTCAGGAGGGGTTGCGCCGGATAATGAAAGTCGCGCTTGGTTCGGGAGGGCAGGCAACAGCCAGGCAACAGCGGGGAAGATATTCTCCCGGGGCCTGTAGACTTTGGATAAAACCTGCTGCGACACCATTATGACCAAGCGAGATCGACAATACTAAGACCCGTAGGTCCGATGAGTTTGCTCCTCGGAGCGGTTGGTGGCTATCCACCGATGAAGTTTCCGCATACGCCGGAAAAATCAGAATCCAGTTCACTCGGAAAGAAACACGTATGACGGCGGACGATTGCCGGTTGCGGCGCCAGGTCCTCTCAGGGGTTGGCAGCCTTCGCGGCGACTCTATCCCGTCAGCACTTCTAACCTGAAATCGTTGTATGGTTTCTCTGTCACAATAGCAAGGGAAAAGCCAAATGTGCCATAATATTGATGGATTTCGGCACGCATAGAAAATCGGGGATCCGTGGTACCGATTCGATGCGCTATGCTGGACGCCGGGCATCGGGCGGGCGCTGCCGGGCGGCGCGGATCATGTGCCCGGGGACATATGCAATGACAAATAGGGTGTGGCGGTCGATTGTTTAAGAGGGAGCGGCCCATAGCGGGGCAATCCGGCAACCGGAAGAATGTTTTTGCGGCGGCGCTCGCTGCCGCGGCGCTGTGTCTTGGAATGGCGACCGCGATTGCTGCCGACGGCGCCAAGCCCGAGCCGCTGCTGGCCTACGGTGCCCGGATCATCGGCGATGACGCCCGCACCCGCATCGTCATCGATTTCGACCAGGCCCCCAGCTTCTCCATCCATTATATTGCCAATCCCGAGCGCATCGTCGTCGATCTCCCGGCGACCGCCTTCGGTTTCGATACCAAGCAGTTGGAAGCGCGCGGTCTCTTCAAGGATATCCGCTACGGCGCGATGGGTGAGGACAGTGCGCGAATCGTGCTCACCGCCATCAAGCCGGTGAAGCTGGCGATTGCCAAGGTCCAGCAGGATGAGGACGGCAAGGGGCACCGCCTGGTGCTCGACGCCGAGATGACGTCGAAGGAAGCCTTCGCGGCGCTCGTCAAGGCTCAGACCTGGAACGACGCCGATGACCAGCAGGTGACTAGCGCCATTCCGGCGGCAGAGGCCGCCAAGCCCGGCGATTTCGTCATCGCCGTCGATGCCGGTCACGGCGGCATCGATACCGGCGCGATCGGCGTCGATACGAAAACCGAAGAAAAGCAGGTGACACTGGCCTTCGCCAAGGCGCTGGCCGACCGGCTGAACCGCGAGCCCGGCATCAAGGCGTTTCTGACCCGCGACAATGACGAGTTCCTCTCGCTTTCCGAGCGCGTGCAAATTGCCCGCCAGAACCATGCCGGCCTTTTCATCTCGCTGCATGCCGATACGCTGAAGCAGAAAGATATCCGCGGGGCGACCGTCTATACGATCTCCGACAAGGCATCCGACAAGCTCGCCGCCGATCTTGCTGAACGTGAAAACCTCTCGGATCAGATTGCCGGCAAAGAAACCGTCGCCGAGCCGCCCGAAGTGGCCGATATCCTGCTCGACCTGACGCGGCGCGAGACGCAGGCGTTTTCGATCTCGCTGGCCGAAAGCGTCCTGAACTCCTTCAAGGACCAGATAGGCACCATCAACAATCCGCACCGCCATGCAGGTTTCCAGGTTCTGCGGGCGCCCGACGTGCCATCGATCCTCGTCGAACTCGGCTTCCTCTCGAATGTCGAAGACGAGAAGCTGCTGCTCGATGAGACCTGGCGCGGCAAGATGGCGGACCTGATGACCGATGCGGTTAAACGCTATCGCTCGTCCGTCGTCGCCAATGGCGGCTGACGCCGTGGCGAACATGTAACAGCGTGGACGAAAGCCGGGGACGGGACTGGAATGGGGCAGAGGAGCCCTATTTTGCTCACATTCAGGCCGTTACTCGCCGCTATGTTTCTGACCCGAGAGGCGGATTCGGCTTGTCGCAGTGCCGCTCATGGAGTAAGCCGCGCGCAATGTGTAGATTGCGCGCTCCGATGTGATGATATCGCCTGTGCCGATTGAAGATTTGGAATACCGGTAGCCCAATATGATCAGACTTCTTGGATATTTCTTCGGCATTGCTTGCGTCATGTTTCTTGGCGCCGCAGCTGTCGTTGCCGTCTATTTGGCAAACGTCGCGAAGGATCTCCCCGATTACGCCGTGCTGAACAGCTACGCACCGCCGGTCACCACCCGCGTTCACGCCGGCAACGGTGCGCTGATGGCCGAATATGCCAAGGAGAAGCGCCTGTTCCTGCCGATCCAGGCAATCCCGGACCGCGTCAAGGCGGCGTTTCTTTCGGCCGAAGACAAGAACTTCTACAATCACCCGGGCGTCGACCTAACCGGCCTTGGCCGCGCCATCCTCGTCAACCTGCAGAATTTCGGTTCCGGACGCCGCCCGGTCGGCGCTTCGACGATCACCCAGCAGGTCGCCAAGAACTTCCTTCTGACATCCGACCAGACGATCGACCGCAAGATCAAGGAAGCGATCCTCTCCTTCCGCATCGAGCAGGCCTATTCGAAGGACAAGATTCTCGAGCTTTATCTCAACGAGATCTTCTTCGGCCTGAATTCCTACGGCATTGCCGGCGCGTCACTCACTTATTTCAACAAGTCGGTCACCGAGCTGACGATCGCCGAAGCCGCTTATCTGGCGTCGCTGCCGAAGGGGCCGGCGAATTATCATCCTTTCCGCCACCCCGAAGCCGCTCTCGAGCGCCGCAACTGGGTCGTCGACCGCATGGTCGAGAACGGTTATGTCAGCAAGGAAGACGGCGAAGAGGCAAAGAAGCAGCCGCTCGGCGTCACTGCCCGCAGCACCGGCCCGTCGCTCTTCGCATCCGACTATTTTGCCGAAGCCGTCCGCCGCCAGCTGATCGATCAGTATGGCGAAAAGACGCTGTATGAAGGCGGTCTTTCGGTCCGCACCTCGCTCGATCCGCAGATGCAGCTTGCCGCCCGCAAGGCGCTGCAGGACGGCCTGACCACCTATGACGAACGCCGCGGCTTCCACGGCGCGCTGAAGACCATCGACACGACATCGGATTGGGGCAAGGCGCTGGCCGATATCCCGGCGCTCTCCGATGTGCCCGAATGGCGCCTGGCCGTCGTTCTGGCGGTTTCCGACGATGGCGCCGACATCGGCTTGCAGCCACCGAAGGATGGCAGCGGCAAGATCGGTGCCGAGCGCGAGCGCGGCACGATCACCGCCAAGAACATGCAGTGGGCCTACCGTTCCTCGACGGGCGACCGCAAGACCGCCAAGTCGCCGGAAGGCGTGCTGTCTCCTGGTGATGTGGTCTATGTCGCGCGTCAGGGCGACGAGACCTCGACATCCTACCGCCTGCAGCAACCGCCGAAGGTTCAAGGTGGCCTCGTCGCCATGGACCCGAAGACCGGCCGCGTGCTCGCCATGGCCGGCGGCTTCTCTTACGGCCAGTCTGAATTCAACCGTGCGACGCAGGCGATGCGTCAGCCGGGTTCGTCCTTCAAGCCTTTCGTCTACGCTGCCGCCATGGACAACGGCTATACGCCGGCCTCGGTGATCATGGACGCGCCGATCGAGATCGTTTCCGGCGGCCAGGTCTGGAAGCCTGAAAACTATGGCGGCGAAGTCGGCGGCCCCTCGACGCTGCGCTCCGGTATCGAGCATTCGCGCAACCTGATGACGGTGCGCCTTGCCAATGACCTCGGCATGAACATCGTCGCCGAATATGCCGAGCGCTTCGGCATCTACGACAAGATGCCGCCGCTGCTCGCCATGTCGCTGGGTTCCGGCGAAACCACGGTGCTGCGCATGGTCTCGGCCTATTCGGTTCTTGCCAATGGTGGCAAGCAGATCAAGCCGACCCTGATCGACCGCATCCAGGACCGTTACGGCAAGACCATCTTCAAGCATGAAGAGCGCGTCTGCGATGGCTGCAATGCCGGCGACTGGCAGAACCAGGAAGAGCCCAATATCGTCGATAACCGCGAACAGGTTCTCGATCCGATGACCGCCTACCAGATCACCTCGATGATGCAGGGCGTCATCACCCGCGGTACCGCCGCAGGCAAGGTCGATCTCGGCGGCCGCGACGTTGCCGGCAAGACCGGTACGACCAACGACGAGAAGGACGCCTGGTTCGTCGGCTTCACGCCGGATCTCGTCGCCGGTCTCTATATGGGCTTCGATACGCCGGCTCCGCTTGGCCGCGGCGGCACGGGCGGTGGCCTCTCGGCGCCGATCTTCAACGAATTCATGCAGGCAGCCGTCAAGGACATGCCGCCGTCGAAATTCGTCATTCCGCAGGGCATGAACCTCGTCGCCATCGACCGCAAGACCGGCATGGCAGCGCAGGAAGGCGATCCGAACACCATCATCGAAGCCTTCAAGCCAGGCACCGGCCCGGCCGACAGCTTCTCGGTCATCGGCATGGACGGCACCATGGCGCCGGAAGAAATCCTCAAGACTTCGCCACAGGCCAATCAGGCGGTCCAGTCTGGCGCCGGCGGCCTCTATTAACATCATCCGCAGAGACGGTGCGGCGGCGCGGGCTTTACATCCGCGGCCGCCGCAACTATTTGACGGGCCAGCTCAAGACCAACGCAAAGAAGCAGGACAATGCGCGCCGAGATCATAAACGTAGTCGATGAAACCAAGCAGGCTATCACCCTGCTGAGGAGGCATCTTTGACTGGGACCAGGCGATAAGACGGCTGGACTGGTTGAACAACAAGGCAGAGGACCCGAACCTCTGGAACGATGCCCAGGAAGCCCAGAAGCTGATGCGCGAGCGCCAGCAGCTCGATGACGGCATCAATGGCGTGAAGCAGCTCGAACAGCAGCTGAACGACAATATCGAGCTCATCGAAATGGGCGAGGAAGAGGGCGACGAAGGCGTCGTCAAGGACGCCGAGGATGCGCTGAAGGGCCTGAAGGCCGAAGCTGCGCGCCGCCAGGTGGAGGCAATGCTCTCTGGCGAAGCCGATGGCAACGACGCCTATCTCGAAGTCCATTCCGGCGCCGGCGGCACCGAGAGCCAGGACTGGGCCAACATTCTGCTGCGCATGTACACGCGCTGGGCCGAACGCTCGAAGTTCAAGGTCGAGCTTCTCGAAGTTCACGACGGCGAAGAAGCGGGCATCAAGTCGGCGACGCTGCTCGTCAAGGGCCACAATGCCTATGGCTGGCTGAAGACCGAATCGGGCGTTCACCGCCTGGTGCGTATTTCGCCTTACGACAGCAATGCACGCCGCCACACGTCCTTCTCGTCCATCTGGGTCTATCCTGTCATCGACGACTCGATCCAGATCGACATCAATGAAGGCGATTGCCGCATCGATACCTACCGCTCGTCGGGCGCCGGCGGTCAGCACGTCAACACCACCGACTCGGCCGTGCGCATCACGCATATGCCGTCGGGCATCGTCGTGCAGTGCCAGCAGGAACGTTCGCAGCACAAGAACCGCGCCAAGGCGTGGGACATGCTGCGCGCCCGTCTCTACGAAGCCGAACTGAAGAAGCGCGAAGACGCGGCCAATGCCGAAGCCGCCTCGAAGTCGGATATCGGCTGGGGCCACCAGATCCGCTCCTACGTGCTGCAGCCCTACCAGCTGGTCAAGGACCTGCGCACAGGTGTTGCCAGCACCGCTCCGGGCGACGTGCTCGACGGCGAGCTCAACGAGTTCATGGAAGCAGCACTCGCGCACCGCATCAGCGGCAAGCCCGATGCCGTCGTCGACGACATCGACTGAGCCGCGCAGGCTGGACAATAAAAAAAAGCCCCGGACATCCGGGGCTTTTTTCGTTCTAGAGGTTCAGGCGGAAATAGACGCCGTTCCGATGCGGCCGGTAGTAGCGGTCGCGATACCGCCAATCGCGATCACCCCGCCAGCGCCGCTCGGCCCGCCAATCCCGGTGGTGACGGCGGTCATAGCGCCAGCTATCGCGATAACGCGGGCGATGATCCCTGTAGTAGCGGCGATCCCGGTGCCGGACCTGAACCACATCGCTCTTCTCGACGGCAGCGACCGGCGCCTGAGACCGCGGAATCGCCGCCGCAGGCTCGACGGCAACGAAGGCCGAACCGATGGAAAGAACAGCAGCAACCGCCAAATGGACGATTTTCATAGCGCATCTCCTTGCTATTTCATGACCCAAGGTGACCCCGCGGGCCTGAACTCGCTCTGAAGACGGGCTTCATGTCCGGTTCATCGAAGAGGACAAGAGATAGAGCGGCTTGAGCAACGAGAGATGCGACGGCGCACAGATAGCATCAGCGTCGTCGTGGCTTGCCTGCTCGATCGCAAGCCCGGCAAAAGCCTTCTATCGTTTAACAGTACTTGGCCTATTCGATGGAGACGGACATGGATGAACCATTTCCCGCTATGTTCGAGCAATATGTGCTCCTGCTGACCGCAAAGCGCACGATGCTGAGAGCCGAGGCGGCAAGTGTCACCACGCTCGTTGCCGGTTCGTCGCATGGCGATTTCGGCTTCGATCCGGCGTATCTGCCCGGATCTTTCAACCTGTGCTGCCGATCACAGGATCTGAAATACTCCTACTTTCTCTACAAGACCCTTTCGGAGCAGCTCGAGTCGCTCCGCACCATCGTTGTCTTCTATTCGGTTTTCTCACCGGGATGGGTGCTCGATCGCTCGCGATCCGAAGGCATGATCTCGGTGGCTATCAATGAGCTGTTCAATCTCGGATTGGACTACCAGGATCCGTCGCTTACCAGCCTCTACGAAACCGTGGTGGGCAAACTTGGGGATTTGTCCGTGGACGTTTCGGGGCGCTCCGGGTTTCTGCCCGACTATAACAAGAGCTTCATGCCTCCGCGCATGACGACGGAACAGCGCGTCGCAGATCACATGAAGTTCAATCGTCGGGAAAACGCACTTCCTTATCTCGACATGTTGATCAGCTTGTCGGCGCAAAACCGCCACAGGCTGCTTGTCGTCGTTCCCCCAGTCCGAAGCGATTTCCGGATTCGCGCCCCAGGTGCCGAATTGTTTCGCGGTCTGAAGCAGCGAACCGATGGGCATGCTCACGTCCAGGTGCTTGATCTCTATGACCACGATGATTTTGAAGACGGCTTTTTCGGAGATATGGATCATCTCAAGCCGTTGGGTCCAGGCACGGCGCTGCTGTCGCGTCTGGTTGACGAGGCCTTGAGTCGCGGGTCATGAGCGGGCGCAATCGCGCCGTGCGCCATGTTTTGGGAGCGCAGCGTCAAATTCTGGAACAGGCACCCGCCTGCGGAGCAGGCGCCATCCGGCTACGCTTCTGATTTCGCTGTGAGTGAGTGGTGCCCCCGGCAGGGTTCGAACCCGCGACCCCCTGATTACAAATCAGGTGCTCTACCAACTGAGCTACAAGGGCAATGCGTGCCAACTACCAGATTCTGACTTCGTGTAAAGGCAAAATCCGGCATCGGCGCGAATTCGTGAACGGTGATGGCGGCAAAATCGTGGAAATCGTGCTGGGGCATCGGATATCGCGGCAGTCGCGCTTGGCCGGACATCGTCGCGAAACCCGTCGGGACCATTTTGTTCGCGCCTATCGAGTTTCCACAGGTCGCGTTGACGTGCAAAACACCTTGTCGCACAAGCCCTTTATCCTTTAGCTAGGCGAGCATAACAAAGGGCATTGCATGGGCCGGTCATTTCAGACGCTTGGTTTTCTGGCTTCTTCCACGACTGAAGCGCTTGCTGCGCGCGAGGAGCTGATTCGGATCTACGGCGACGTGCCGGCCGAAGAGGCGGATGTGATCGTCGCGCTCGGCGGCGATGGCTTCATGCTGCAGACGCTGCATGGAATTATGAACAGCGGCAAGCTGGTCTATGGCATGAACCGCGGCTCCGTCGGCTTCCTGATGAACGATTATCGCACCGAAGACTTGCAGCAACGCATCTGTGCTGCTGTCGAAAACGTCTTCCGTCCGCTGCAGATGACGACGGCCAATGCCGATGGCACGAATTCCGAGGCGCTCGCCATCAACGAGGTGTCGCTGTTTCGCCAGTCCTATCAGGCGGCCAAGCTTCGCGTCGAGGTGGACGGCCATGTCAGGCTGCCGGAGTTGATCTGCGACGGTGTGATGGTGGCGACACCGGCGGGCTCCACCGCCTACAATCTCTCCGCACACGGCCCGATCCTGCCGCTGGAAGCGCCGCTTCTGGCGTTGACGCCGGTCAGCGCCTTCAGGCCGCGGCGCTGGCGTGGCGCGTTGCTGCCGAACAAGGTGACGGTCGATATCCATATTCTGGAAGCGGAGAAGCGGCCCGTGAACGCCGTTGCCGATAATTCCGAGGTCAAGTCGGTGCTGCATGTGCGCATCGCCCAGTCGGAGCACATGACGGCGCGCATCCTCTCCGATCCCGATCGTTCGTGGTCGGACCGCATTCTGGCAGAACAGTTCGAGGACTAACGATGAGGGCAGGGACTTTTCTATTGGCGGCCACACTCCTGACGGGCGCAGGGATTGCCAAGGCGGCTCCAGGTACAGAGACGATCCTGCCGTCCGCTGTCACCTTCGCCACCAGCACGGGATATTGGGAAGAGAGCAAGGCTGACATTGCCATCGAACGCACGCCCGAGACGTCAGGCAAACCCGTATCTGCCGATCAGACGGCGGCAAAACCCGGAGAGCCGCGCCATGGCTACTACAAGCTCTTCTCCGTCCGCCAGGATGACCGCACATCGAAGGTCTATCTACAACAGGTGGCGCAGACCGATGGCGGGCCGCAGATCATCTCTACTGTGGAACTGCACGAATTCACCGATCTCAAGCCTTACGTCACCGATATCCGTCCGGAGAACTCGACTGGGATCATCAAACAGCCCGGACTGTTCGCCACCGTCTATTTGAAGACCGATCCGGATGCCGAGCCGGATGGCTGGACCGTGCTGATCGATGAGTTCGGAGAGATTTCCGTCGAAAAGGCGACCAACTGACAAAAAAGCCCCAGCGATACCGGGGCTTTTCTTTTGCTCGGTCGGGGGCCGGCCTATTGCTGCACAGGCTCGTTGATGCTTGCCTCGATCTTGGCGCCGTTGCCGGTCTGTCCGGTGCCGGATGGCGCCATCATCACGATGCTCAGCACCGAGCCAACCAATATAACTACGACGGCGATCATGATTCGCATGCGTTCTTCCTTGCATTAACCTGCGGGACAAACGCGCGGAGATGTTTGAGGTTCCAGAAGCCCTATTGCACAGGGGCTGGGGCAGAGGGGCCGGGGGGCGAGGGGGCCAGCGGATCGGGCTGGCGCACCGGATGGGAGGGATCGACCCAGACGAGGCTGAGAATGATGCCGACGAAGACTGCGACGAACAGAATGCCGAACAGGAGGGGCCGGATTGCCATGCCGGATCGTTTCCTTCTCTCTTGCTGTTTTCGGTTCGCCGCCATCTAGCCCCGGCATGCGTTCATTTTGAGACCCCGGTTCTATTTGTCCTATTTCGCGAGATACTGCCGGGCCGCATACATGGCGATGGCAGCCGCGTTCGAAACGTTGAGCGACTTGATGGCGCCGGGCATATCGAGCCGGGCAAGCGCATTGACCGTCTCGCGGGTCTTCTGCCTGAGGCCCTTGCCCTCGGAGCCGAGAACGAGCGCCACCTTGTCGCCGCTGAAGGTTCCTTCGAGAGCCGCCGGTCCTTCCGAATCAAGACCGATCGTCACGAAACCGAGCTTGTGCAGCTCGCCGACGGCGTCGGCCAGATTGGTGATCTGGATATAAGGAATCAGTTCCAGCGCCCCGGATGCCGATTTGGCCATCACACCTGATTCTGTCGGGCTATGTCTCTGGGTGGTGATAACCGCGCCGGCGTTGAACGCCACTGCCGAGCGCATGATGGCGCCGACATTATGCGGATCGGTCACCTGGTCGAGAACCAGAAGCAACGGGCTGTCCTTCAAGGCTTCCAGCCGGCGCACGGGCAGGGGCCGCGTCTCCAGCATCACGCCCTGGTGGATCGCATCGGGGCCGAGCACTTTGTCGATATCCTGCGGAGACACCATCTCGACGGGGATCTTCATGTCCTCGGGATTGATCTCGAGGCGCGCCAGCGCATTCTGCGTCACGGACAGCTTGATGTTCTTGCGCTCGGGATTTTCGAGCGCCGCGCGAACCGTGTGCAGGCCATAGAGATAGACCTGCTCAGGCGCCAGAACCGGCGGCTTCCAGTCGTCGCCGCCGCGCTTGCGCTTCTGGGGGCCGGGGGTCGGTATGTCACCGCGCTCGCGCTTTGCATCGCGGTGCTGGCGGCGCAAGGTCGCATAATGCGTATCCTTGGCGGTTTTGTCGGTGTCGGGCTTGCCGGTGAATTTGTTGTCTTTGCTCATGCGGCTTTTATAACGGCGGCAACTCTCCGCGCATAGGACTTCTTTCACAGAGGGCCTTTCAACAGGCGATGAAATTTTTCACATTTTTTCCGCAGTCATCGTGTTGACATGAGGAAATCGTCCGGTCATATACGCGGCGCAGACCGAGGGGCGGCAACGCCAGACGGTCGCAAGCTTGGTCTTCCGATCCAGACGAAACGAATGGAGAGATGCCCGAGTGGTTAAAGGGGACGGACTGTAAATCCGTTGGCTCAGCCTACGTTGGTTCAAATCCAACTCTCTCCACCATTCGTTCTCTGGTCGGGCCAAGACCAATCCCGCGGGTATAGCTCAATGGTAGAGCAGCAGCCTTCCAAGCTGAATACGCGGGTTCGATTCCCGCTACCCGCTCCAGTTTTTCCTTTTAGCTTCAGGTTGTTGCGCCGCGCTTTTGGCGGTGGATCTTGCGTTGCGTCAATTGCTTCCCATATGGGCAGCAAACCCCGGAATGCCGTTCGCAATTAGGTCTTGCGCAATCTCGCCGAAAGCCTTAAACGGCGGCACTAAACCGGTTCGCCGGGGTCACCCATTTCGTTCACAGGAAGCATTCAAATGGCAAAGAGTAAGTTTGAGCGCAACAAGCCGCACGTAAACATCGGCACGATCGGCCACGTTGACCACGGCAAGACGTCTCTGACGGCAGCGATCACGAAGTATTTCGGCGAGTTCAAGGCGTATGACCAGATCGACGCTGCTCCG
>NZ_JBFTST010000014.1:7500-170252 GCF_056400165.1 Rhizobium sp. 01L410 | reverse complement strand
GAAATCCTCACTGTGGCGCCGGTTGCTCGGGCGGCCGCGCTTCTTCGAGACGAGACCGTCGAGCCCGTCCAGATCATAGGCCTGCAACAGCCGATGGACTTGGCTGCGACTGAGCCCAAGTAGCTCAGCCGCCCGCGTGACCGTCAGGCTGCCTTGGCGAACCTGCCGAATATGTTCAAGACGATGCAATTCCTTCTGCGACATSACAATCAAACASGACATGACGACTCCGAACATAAATGGCCTCGACCACGATGCACGTCGCTTGTCTTGCTTCCCAATGCTGACGTTCAGCTAGCATCCCAAGAAGCGACGACTGTCGCATCTCAACTAGCCTATATGTCGCATCTCTAAAATGCCGCTACACATCAAAATCGCATAATCTATCTTATGGAACTCGCGGTCGACTATCCAATGGCAAGGTCGGCATCCAAGACAATGACGGGCCCGTCGATGACAAGAGGGTATAATGCGCTGTTGGCGGCGACGTCCCAGCAACGTCGCTCGAAACAGCGACCGCAGAGGCTTTGATTCAAGCCCACGTTTCACCCGATCCCAGCCATGAGTTCGCCACGAATGCCGTTTTATCGTGTCCGCGCAAAAGACAGGATTCGAGACCCATTCATGATCAAACGCACCAAAATTGCCCTTGGCGCACTGCTTGCGGTGAGCGCTTTCATTTCAACGGCCGGCTTCGCCTCGGCGCAGTATTACGACGAATACGGCCGGGCACCGCCTCCGCGCTTCGCTCCCCAACAGGATTGGAACAGGCCGCCCCCGCCGCCACCCGGCTATGGCCGCCCGTCGCGTGGCTGCGATCCACGCCTGGCTGAAGACCGCGCCCGGGACTTTGGTTTCCGGCGCGCGCATGTCGTCGACATCACGCCGCGCCGCGTCGTCATTCAGGGCTGGACGCGCCGCGGCCCGGATGAAATCAGCTTTGCCAATGCGCGCGGCTGCCCGGCTCTTCGCCGTTGACATCAACGAGCTGACGCCCTTCGCGGCGTCAACTCTCCCTGCCGCCATTGCGCTCTTGCCATTCCTTCGTGCCCGGAAGATAATACCAGTATAAGTCCAGAGGATTTTTTACAGGGAAGTTGGCGGAATTTTTATGCCCGAGAACCAGGTCGTCACCGCCATCGAGAAATCTCTGGCGCAAATACCCCTCGATATTCCCTTGTACAAGCGGCTGAAGCTGGCGATCGAACAGGCCATCCAGACGCAGGCCTTTCAATCCGGGAGCGTGCTGCCCGGCGAACGCGTGATTGCCGGTTCCCTGTCGCTCTCACGGGTTACCGTCCGCAAAGCCCTCTCCCTTCTCGAACAGGAAGGACTGCTCAGCCGCCGGCACGGCTCGAAGACGGAAATCGGATCGCGTGTCGAAAAGTCGATGTCGACGCTGACGAGCTTCTCGGAAGATATCAGCGCCCGCGGGCAAGTGCCTGGATGCATTTGGATATCGAAGCAGATCAGCCGTGCGTCCTCCACCGAGATGATGGCGCTCGGCATTGCCGGAAACGCCAATGTCATCCGGATGAAACGGGTGCGAACGGCCAACGGACTTCCGATCGCCGTGGAAACGTCGGTCGTCCCGGTGCGCTTCGTTCCCTCCCCCGATTTGATCGACCAATCGCTCTACACCGTTCTCCAGGACCGTGGCTTCATGCCCGAGCGCGCGGTCCAGCGCATGCGGTCGCGTGCCGCGTCAGCCGACGACGCAGTTCACCTGAATTGCGATCCCGGCGCCCCGCTTCTTGTCACCGAGCGCCGTTGCTTCCTGGCGGACGGCCAGATCGTCGAGCTCTGCGAGACGCGGTACAAGGGCGAGGTCTACGACTTCGTCTTCGAATTGCAGCGATAATACCAGTTATAAACTGGTTGCCATCTGGTATTTTAAAGATATCGTGATGCCCGAAATGGAGCATCCCGTGCAGCGCGAAGACCTCAAGAACAGCCTCATCGTTTCCTGCCAGCCGGTTCCCGATGGCCCGATGGATGATGCCCGGTTCGTCATCGGTTTTGCAAATGCGGCTGCAGCCGCGGGTGCTGCGGCAGTGCGCATCGAATCCGTCGATTATGTGAAGGCTGCCCGCCCGCATGTCGCCGTGCCGATTATCGGCATCGTCAAGCGCGATCTCGATGGCAGCCCGGTGCGCATCACGCCCTTCGTTGCCGATGTCGAGGCGCTTGCCGATGCCGGTGCCGATATCATCGCGTTCGACGCCACGGACCGTATCCGCCCCGCTTCGATCGATGCCCTGATTGCTGCGGCCAAGACCAGGGGCAAGCTGACGATGGCCGACTGTTCCTCGCTCGAGGATGCCAGGCAGGCGCTTGCCGCCGGTGTCGACTTCGTCGGGACGACCCTGTCGGGCTATGCCGGCGGACCGGAGCCAATCGAACCCGATATCGCGCTGATTGCTGCCATGCGCGCACTCACCCCCTTCGTGATCGCGGAGGGCCGCATCCGCACGCCGGAACAGGCTGAACAGGCCGCTGCCGCCGGCGCCCTTGCCGTCGTGGTCGGCTCGGCGATCACGCGCACAGAACATGCGACAGCCTGGTTCCATGAGGCCATAGCGGCCGCATTTTCCGCTCGCGAGGCCAATGGCAGGCCGGTGCTTGCCATCGACATCGGCGGCACCAAGACCTTGGCGGCTCTGGTCCAGGGCCGAGCGGTTATCGACCAACGCGTTGTCCCGACGCTGCGCGATCAAGGACCCGACGCCTGGCTTGACGCGATTGCCGCCGAGATTGACGGATGGCGCGGCCAATTCTCACACGCAGGCATCGCCGTCACCGGTTTCGTCGAGGATGGCTGCTGGTCGGCAATGAACCCGGTGACGCTTGGAATTCCGGACAATTATCCGCTGATCGATCGCGCCGCCGCCCGGCTCGGCACACCGGTCTCAGCCATCAACGATGCCCAGGCGGCCGCCTGGGGTGAATACCGGTTCGGTGCTGGCAAGGGAGAGGATATCGTCTTCCTGACAATCTCCACCGGCATCGGCGGCGGTATCGTCGCCAATGGCAAGCTTCTGCCGGGCCTTGCCGGTCATTTCGGCTTGACCCGCATGGCCTCGCATGGAGCCGAGCCTCTTGAAGATACGACCTCGGGCCTCTGGATCGCCAGACAGGCGAAGCGCGCCGGACATGAGGCGGACGCCATCACGGTCTTTACCGAAGCCGCGGCCGGATCGGCATGGGCCACAGCCATTGTCGAGGAATCCGCCGCCCAGGTCGCACTGCTCTGCCGGGATATCAAGCTGATGTTCGACCCCCGACGCATTGTCATCGGCGGCGGCATCGGCCTTGCCCCCGGATATCTCGATCGGGTGCGCGGTCAGGTCGCTGACCTCAGGTCAAGGATCAGGCCCGAGCTCGCCCCCGCTGAACTCGGCAGTCACGCAGGCATTATCGGCGTTGCCGACCTTGCGCGGCAGCACCGCTGAAGACCACCGGATAATCAAGCTAAACAAAGAAAGGGAACAACGATGAAACTGCAAAAGATAATCGCTCCGGCTCTCGCCGCGCTTCTTGCGAGTGCCGCCCTGCCAGGTCTCGCCAATGCAACGGTGACCGTGCTCGGATGGCCCGGCGGATCGGAAGAAACGGCGCTGCGCGGGACCGTCGACGCCTATAACAAGACCGCTGCCGATGCCGACAAGGTCGAACTGCTGTTCTTCAACCGCGACGGCTTCTACGACAAGCTGCAGGCCGATATGGCGGCCGGTTCGAGCGCCTTCGACATCAACCTCGTCGCCACCTATTCGATCGGCCGTTACGCGCCCTACATGGAGCCGGTCGATCTCGGACCGGATGCCGCCAAGGTCTTCGGCGATTCCGTTCTCAAGACAATGCAGTTCGACGGCAAGCAGTATGGCGTGCCGACCGACCTTTCGCTTCACTTCATGTATTACCGCAAGGACCTGATCGACGCGCTGCTGAAGGACGATGCGGCGAAGAAGACCTATTCCGAGCTCGCCAAAAAGGTTCTCGGCAAGGATCTGCAGCCGAAGGATCCAGACAGCTGGACCTGGGACGACTGGGCGGCGACCGCACTCTACTTCTCGAAGCAGGCCAATCCCGATAGCCCGGTTCGCTATGGCACCGTGCTGCAGATGAAGAACCTGCTCTTCAACATGATGGTCTTCCAGTCCCTGCCGCGATCCTATGGTGGAGACTGGATGGATGCCAGCGGCAATGTGACGGTCGATTCCGACGCCTACAAGACCGGATTGCAGCTCTACAAGACGCTCTATGATGCCGGTGCCTCGCCGAAGGATTCGCTAAGCTACGAATATCCGGAAACCAACGCCGCCTTTGCCGCCGGTCAGGCAGCCACCGCGCTGCAGTGGAACGCCGCGGCCGCCGACCTGACCAATGCCGAGAAGTCTCCGGCTGTGGCCGGCGTTACCGGCATCGTCGCGCCGCCGGCCGGCCCGAACGGCCGCGCCGATCATATCCACGGCCTTGGTCTTGGCCTCAACAAGAATGCCAAGAACAAGGAAGGCGCCGTCAAGTTCCTGAAATGGCTGGCAACCGAAGATGCGGCGTTGACCTATGCCCGCGGCGGCGGTTCGCCGGCCTTGACGCCCGAGGTCGTGGCGAAGATCGCTTCGGAGCGGCCAGATCTCGTCAAGCTTGGCGAATTTGCCAGCAAATACGGCTATGTGATGAACGGCGCCACCTCGGCCAATGCACTCTCCGTATATGAGCTGCAGGCCAAGGAATTCACCGGCTACTGGTCGGGCCAGCAAAGCCTTGAGGACGCGCTTGCCCATACAAAGGCCGGCATGCAGGATCTCCTCAAGAAGTAACCTTGTACCGGATGCCGGGCGAGCCCGGCATCCCTCCCATCCGGCGGACCGCAATGGCTATCGTATCACGTGCCGAAGGCAGGGCTTATCTGGCGCCGCTGATCGGCTTCCTGTTGCTCTTCCTGGGCTTTCCGGCCCTCGTCAATCTGGTCTATTCGGTCTCGACCGTCAGCTTCCAGAACCTGCGCAGCCCCACGATCACGGGCTTCGGGAATTATCTTGCAGTCATCCAGGACCGCGGCTTCCGGCAGGCGACCTTCTTTTCCTTCCGCTTCGGGATGCTGACGGCAATTGCAGAATGTGTGATCGGCCTGTTTCTGGCGATCTTCCTCGCGCCGCTGCTGGCGAAGCGTTCGGCTCTGATGGCCCCGCTGATGCTGCCTCTAATGGTCGCGCCTGCGATGATCGGCCTGATGTACCGGCTCGTGCTGCATGAATTCGCCGGGCCGGTGCCCTACTATCTCTTTCTCTGGTTCGGCGACAGCCCTGCCTTTCTCGACGTCAACAATGCCTTCAAGACGCTTGTCGTCATCGAAGCGCTGCAGTGGACGCCATTCGCCATTCTGCTCTTCTACGTCGCCTATTCGGCCATTCCGCTCGATGTGCGCGAGGCAGCTGCGCTCGACGGTGCATCGGCCTGGCGTATCCTGTGGTGGATCGACCTGCCGCTGATGATGCCGACGCTGGTCATCGCCTTCTTCATCCGTTTCATCGACGGCTTCCGCGTGTTCGACAATGTCTACGCGCTGACCGGAAGCGGCGCCGGCGGCTCCACCACGTCGCTATCCATCTATATCTATCAGTCCTTCTTCAAGGATGGCTCGATCGGCAAGGCCGTGGCCGCTTCGGTCGTGCTTTTCGTCGCGTCGCTTGCCGTGCTTCACGGCCTGAACTGGCTCGCCGGGCGCCGGAGGAAAGCAACATGATCAACGCTCTTCGCTGGACCGTCTTCGCCATTGCCGCGGCGGCGATGAACTTCCCGATCATCGTAACCCTCGTCACCTCGTTCAAGAGCGCCCGCGAGCTTTCCAGCAATGCCGGCCTGTGGATCAGCGAGCCAACGCTTGCAAACTATGCAAGCATCCTGAGGCAGACGGATCGCTTCAACATCTATTCCTACCTGCTGAACAGCACGATCGCCGCTGTGCTCGGAACCGGGCTTGCGATCCTTCTCTGCTTGCCGGCAGCCTATGCGATTGCCCGCAGCGAGGTGGGACGGCGGGTGCTGATGCCGCTGGTGATCAACCTGCGCGCCGTTCCGCTAATCATCTTCGCGATCCCGCTCTACATGATGTATCA
The DNA here is from genome assembly GCF_056400165.1 of Rhizobium sp. 01L410. Classification (NCBI taxonomy): domain Bacteria; kingdom Pseudomonadati; phylum Pseudomonadota; class Alphaproteobacteria; order Hyphomicrobiales; family Rhizobiaceae; genus Rhizobium; species Rhizobium sp. 01L410. Next base: position 164,133 of record NZ_JBFTST010000014.1, on the reverse strand, counting down.
GTGGCTGGGTCTCCTCGACACCCAGATCGGCCTTGGCCTGATCCTGACGATCGTCAACATCCCGCTTGCGCTTGTCATGCTGGTCAACGCCATCAATGACGTGCCGCTGGAACTCGACGAGGCGGCACGGATCGACGGCGCCTCGTCGTTTCAGGCGATGGTGAGCGTCATCGCGCCGGTGATCCGTCCAGCGCTCGTCACCGCGTTCATCTTCGGGTTCATCACCGCCTGGAACGAATTCCTGTTCGGCCTGATGCTGACGACCAACAAGGCCGTGCCGATGACGGTCGGCGCCTCCTTTTTCTTCGCCGCCAGCGGCGGCGGCGTGCAATGGGGCGTGGCCTCGGCCGTCATGGCGCTCGGCGCGCTTCCGCCCGCCCTGCTCGGCCTTCTCATGTACCGGCAAATCTCCGGCTCGATGACTGCAGGCGCTGTGAAGGGATAGATTAACGGCAGATCTGCGCCGCTCCTTTTTTTGAAGCAGCGCAGCCCGTGCCAAGATTTGCTGCAGGCGCCTAGATTTTCGTGGCGCTCGCTGTGTAGATCTGGTCGATGGTCCTGGCGAGACTGGAATCGAACTCCGCGTCGCTCATCGTCACCCGCAGATCTTCCGTCAGGGCGCGGGAGAAACTGGCGATCATTCCGTGGTTGTGGCTGAGCTTTTCGCAGGCGTCGGCGCGGCTGTATCCGCCCGAAAGCGCCACGACCCGGGCAACGGACTTGTGGTCGATGAGTGGCTTGTAGATATCCGCAACCGTCGGGATGGTCAGCTTGATCATGACCCGTTCGCCAGATGGCAGGGCATCGAGCTCGCGGGTGATCTCATCCAGCAGAATGGCTTCGGCTTCCTGCTTGGTCGGGCTCTTGATAGAGACCTCAGGCTCGATAATCGGCACCAGGCCATAGCCGAGGATCTGCCGGCCGATCGCGAATTGCTGCTTGACGACGGCGGCGATGCCGGTGCGGTCGGCATTGGCGATCACCGAGCGCATCTTCGTCCCGAATATCCCCTTCTTCACGGCGCGATCGAGCAGCGCATCCAGATCGGGCATCGGCTTCATCACCTGCACACCGTTTTCTTCGGCAGCAAGACCCTTGTCGACCTTGAGAAACGGCACCACGCCCCGCTCCTCCCAGAGAAACGAAGGAACCGCCTTTCCTCTGGCTTCCCCATCCATGGTCTTCTCGAAGAGGATGGCGCCGATCACCTTGTCGCCGGAGAAGGCGGGAGCGGTCATGATCCGGACGCGCATCTCGTGCATGAGGCGGAACATCTCCTCCTCGCTGCCATAATCGCTGTCGGCAATGCCGTAGAGACGCAGGGCGCCAGGCGTCGATCCGCCGCTCTGGTCGAGAGCAGCGATGAAACCTGCCTTGCCGGTCATCTGCAACATCATTTCTGCATCTGCCATTGTTCTCTCCCCATCGCGCTGCGTTTCACGCGCGCTTTTTGCTCGATTTCAAACGGCTATTGTCATCGAGACGGCCGAACCGCCCCAATGAGACAACGTCGCATATTTCGCAGCGAGTGCAATCATATCTCTCGAAAAGATGATAAACGATCGCGCCGCTACGGAATGCCGGATGACGCGAAGCGGCGCGTCCGGCCTCGATCAGATCCCCCAGCGCATCGCCAATGCCGTCATGCGTGCTCAGCGCGATCAGATCAGAATAATCTATAGAAATTATATTCTATTTCCGGCGCATTGAAGGAACTTTTGTAATTGGAAAGCCCGCGCCCGAGCGGGCATGGTCCCGTCACGTCCGTGCGACCGCCGCACCGCTTGAGGAGATCTGAATGACTTTGTCCGCGCCCGTCACACCGGATCACAACAGGCTGACCACGCTGGCCGCCAGCCGCTATCGCAACGGCCAGACGCTGTCGGCCCCGTGGAACGAAGCGCTCGAGGCAATCCTGTCCCACCGCAGCGTCCGCGACTATCGTCCGCAGGCGGTCCCGGCTGATGTCATCGATATCGCCGTCGCGGCGGCGCAGTCGGCGGCCAGTTCCTCGAACCTGCAGGCCTGGAGCGTGGTTGCCGTCGAGGACAAGGATATCAAGCACAGGCTGAACGCCGTCGCCGGTAATCAGCGGCAGATTACGCAAGCGCCACTTCTCCTGGTCTGGCTTGCCGATCTTGCCCGGCCGCGTAGCATCGCGGAAGAACGGGGCAGCACCACCGAAGGTCTCGACTATGTCGAAAGTTTTCTGCTGGGGGTCATCGATGCCGCTCTCGCGGCACAAAATGCCGTCGTCGCTTTGGAATCCCTCGGCTTCGGCACCTGTTATATCGGCGCCATCCGCAACGATCCCGAAGCCGTATCACAGGCGCTCGGGCTGCCTGACGGGGTATTCCCGGTTTTCGGCCTGACCGTCGGCTATCCCGATCCCGCCCGTCCTGCGGATGTCAAACCACGTCTCGCCCAGGCGGCGGTCGTTCATCGCAATCGCTACGATCCGTCCGCGCATCGGGCTCTTCTTGGCGACTACAATCAGGCGCTCTCCACATTCCAGGCGGAACAGTCCATGCCGAGGATCGACTGGACCGAGCAGGTCGGAAAGCGCATCGGCACTGTCGCTGCGCTCAATGGCAGGCACGTGCTGAAGGGCGTCATTCGCAAGCTCGGCTTTCCGCTCAAATAAGCCGCGCCGCCCGGCCATCCGATACAATCACTCAGATCGACAAGCAGGCAGACGCATGACCGATAGTTCCGAATTCCTCTGGTACATACCTAACGATGTCACAGCCGGTCACCGCGGCGACAGCGCGACCGTCAATCACAACAGTTTGGAGACGCTGACGGAACACGCCCGCGCGCTTGAAGATCATGGCTGGAAGGGCGCGCTGATCGGTACCGGCTGGGGGCGGCCGGACACGTTCACCGTCGCAGCCGCGCTGACGGCACGCACGGCGACCTTCGAGCCGCTGATCGCCATCCGCCCCGGCTATTGGCGCCCGGCGAATTTCGCCTCGGCTGCCGCAACGCTCGATCACCTGAGCGGAGGGCGCGTCCGCGTGAACATCGTCTCCGGCCAGGACAATCTTGCGGCCTACGGCGACAGCGAGGGCGATCAGGCGCACCGCTACGCCCGCACGAAGGAATTCATGCGCCTCGTCCGCCGCCTGTGGACCGAAGAGAACGTCACCGCTGCAGGCGAGCATTTCAGCGTCGAAGGCTCCACCGTTCAGCCGCGCATTGCAGAGCGCGCCGGGCGCCGCCATCCCAAGCTCTATTTCGGCGGCGCCTCCGAGGCTGCCGAGAAAGTGGCGGCGACGGAGGCTGACGTCCAGCTTTTCTGGGGCGAACCGCTCGAGGGCGTGAAGGAGCGCATCGAGAGATTGAAGACGCTGAGCCGCGACCTCGACCGAGATCTCGCACCGCTGGAATTCGGCCTGAGGATCACGACCCTCGTCAGGGATACGCGGGAGGAAGCCTGGGCCGACGCCGAAAAGAAGGTTGCCGAAATGGCGGCCGGCCAGGGCGGCAACTGGCAGGACCATCGCCGCACCGTCGCCGTCGGCCAGCGCCGCCTGCTGGAACTCCATGAACGCGGCGATGTGCTCGACGACAATCTCTACACCGCGCCGGGCAAATTCGGCGGCGGCGGCGCGGGCACGACTTGGCTCGTCGGCTCAGCCGAAGACGTCGCCGCATCGCTGCGCAAATACGAGGCGCTCGGCATCACGCATTTCGTGCTCTCGGACACACCTTATCTCGGAGAGATCAAGCGCCAGGGAGACAAGCTTCTGCCGCTGCTGAAGCGGTAGAGCCAGTCCAATTGCGAACGGCGAACAGGCAAGGCCAGAGGACAATATGGATAGAGTCGACCGCAAGATTTTGGCGCAACTGCAGAACAATGCGGACATTCCCGGCCCCGAGCTTGCAAAGGCCGTCGGCATATCGACGACGCCCTGCTGGCGACGGGTGCAGAAGCTCGAGGAGGAAAAGATCATCCGCCGCCGGGTGGCGCTTCTCGATGCGGCAAAGATCAACGCTGCGGTGACGGTCTTCGTCTCCATTCGCGTCAGGAGCCATTCCCCCGAGTGGCTGCGCCGGTTTTCCGAGGTGGTGGCGAGTTTCCCCGAGGTTGTCGAATTCTACCGCATGAGCGGCGATGTCGATTATCTGATGCGCGTCGTCGTGCCCGATGTGGCAGGCTATGACGCCTTCTACAAGCGGTTGGTGGCCAAGGTCGAGATCGGCGATGTCAGCTCGCGCTTTGCCATGCAGGAACTGAAATTCACCACCGAGCTTCCATTGTCCTATCTGCCGGTTGCCAATCCGAAGGCATCACGCGGGCGCTGAGTGGGCGGCTGCAGCAGGTGATGCGACTGCCGCGACGACTTCGGACGCAACCGCGCGCGCCTGGACGCGAATATCGGGAACGGCGGTGATTTCCCAGAACTGCCCTGCCGTGAGCGCGCCTACTGCATAGACTTGCGCATTGACGGCGACGTCTCCGATCACCTTCGAACCGTGGTCGACGGCGATGCCGAGTCCCTGCGGATCGGCCTTGATGAGGCCCTGACGCCTCATCTCCGCAAGAAGGGGAGAATGCGAGATCCCTGCCCTCTCGACGCCCGTACAATTGATCAGCCAACCGGTGTCGAGGCTCTCGATGTACCGCGTCCCCTTCGGTCGATAGCTGATGGCGAGCCCGCCTTCGCGCCCGGCGACACCCGACAGAAAACCGGCATGCACAGCGACCTGGCCGCTCGTCAGCAACTGTTGGAACCTGGCATGGACATCGGGCGCCACGCGATGACGGTGGATGTTCCACCATGGCAGCGCGTGACGGAGGAAACGGCCGCGCTCGGATGCCGGCAAACGAGCCCACAGGGCCTGGGTGTGTGGGCGCAACCGGTCCATGACAGAGCGCCAATCACCCGCAACCCGGCTTTCCCTGCGCAGACGGTGGAGAAGCGCGCTCATCGTTGCAGGCAGGGTCGCGGGATCGAAATCGGCCGGCGGCTCCGGCGTTTTCGCGTGGCCGTGCGGAACGAGGCCGCGCCTCGAGAGAACGTCGATCTTGCCGCGAAAACCGCGGGCGTGGAGGGCCAGAACCTGGTCGATCATCGTCAGCCCGGAGCCGAGTATGCACACACGGTCATTAAGGCCGACCCGCCTCAGCCAGGACAGTCGCCACGGATTCTCGATCACCCTGTCCTTCGCCTCGCCGGACAAGCCGGAAATCTTCACGGGCAGCGGTGCATTGCCGACACCAAGACACAGCACAACGTTGCGCCCGGCAATCTCGCCGCCATTGTCGAGCAGAAAGCCGAGCGTAGCATTGTAGCGCTCGACGCAACCCGTCGCCTTGGCCCTGATGAAATCGACCTTGCATTGCGAGCGCTTGCTGCGCAGCAGGGCTGCAAGACTGTCGCGAACATAGAGGCCATAATCCTGACGGGAGGCAAAGTCGCCTTCCCGGAGAGGCCGCTTTCGCTCCGCAAGCCATTCGACGAACCCGTCCGGCCTGTCGGGAAACAGGCTCATGCGGCCCGCAGGCACGTTCAACCGGTGAAGATAGAGTTCCGAGCGATAGGCCGTTCCGCGGCCGAAACCCGGATCATCCCCAATAACGGCAACCGCCGCCGTTACGGGAAGAAGTTCGATGAGGTTGCAGAGCGTTGCTATGGCCGAAAAACCGGACCCCACCAGTACCGCGTCGTAGATCATTCAAATCCCTCAAATGCCAAGAGCAAACGCATCCGGTGCAGATCGGGTTCCGGTAGAATTGGGCGCAGACCGCCCAGGGTCAAAGGTAACGGCTTTTCGGCCGCGGCAGCCCGAGATGATCGCGCAGCGTAGCGCCTTCATATTCCGAGCGGAATAGCCCGCGGCGCTGCAGCTCGGGAACAAGGCGATCGACAACGTCATCGAGCCCCTGCGGCAGATAGGGGAAGACGACGTTGAAACCGTCGGATCCGCGGCTGTGCAACCATTCCGCCATCTCGTCTGCGATTGTCGCCGGCGTTCCTACAAAGGCGAGGCCTGAATAGCCGCCGTAGCGCTGCGCCAGCTGGCGAACGGTCAGCTGCTCCTGGCGGGCGAGCCTGATCACCTGCTCGCGGCCGCTCTTGCTGGCATTGGTTTCCGGCACATCCGGAAGCGGCTGGTCGGGATCGAATTTCGACGCGTCATGACCAAGCGCGATGGAAAGCGAGGCGATCGCGCTGTCGTAGTGAACCAGGCTGTCGAGGTCCGCGCGCCTGGCCTTCGCCTCTTCGATCGTGTCTGCGATCACCACGAATGCCGCCGGCAGGATCTTCAGGTGCCCCGGGTCGCGCCCAAGCCTGGCCATCCGCCCTTTGATATCGGCATAGAGCGCCTGTCCGGTGGCAAGATCGCGCGGCGCGCAGAAAACCACTTCTGCGGTCTCGGCGGCAAGCTGGCGGCCGGGCTCGGATTGTCCGGCCTGGACGATCACCGGCCAGCCCTGCGGCGGCCGGGCGATGTTGAGCGGGCCTCGCACCGAAAGTTCGGGGCCTTTGTGATTGAGGACATGCATTTTGGCGAGATCGAAATATTCGCCGCTTTTGACGTCGCGAATGAAGGCATCGTCCTCGAAACTGTCCCACAAGCCGGTAACGACGTCGTAGAACTCGCGGGCGCGTTCATAGCGCTCACCGTGGGCGACGTGCTCCTCGAGCCCGAAATTGAGGGCGGCATCCGGATTGGCCGTCGTGACGATGTTCCAGCCGGCGCGGCCGGCGCTGATATGATCGAGCGAGGCGAAGCGCCGCGCCACGTGATAGGGCTCGTCGAATGTCGTCGACGCGGTGGCGACAAGGCCGATGCGGCTCGTCAGCGCCGCCAGCGCCGAGAGCAAGGTGAAAGGCTCGAAGGACGTCACCGTATGGCTGCGTTTCAAAGCCTCCTCGGGCATATTCAGGACCGCGAGATGGTCGGCCATGAAAAACGCATCGAACTTCGCGGCCTCGAGCTTCTGGGCGAAGGAGACGATATGCCCGAAGTTGAAATTGGCGTCCGGATAGGAGCCGGGATAGCGCCAGGCTCCGGTGTGGAGGCTGACGGGGCGCATGAAGGCGCCAAGGTGAAGCTGTTTCTCAGTCAATGAACCTGACCATGATTGCGTGCGGCTGAACGGGTTGCGGCTAGAGGAATTTGGCGACGGCACGAGGCCGGTTCAAGAGGCGTTTCGCACCGCTTCCCCTTCTATCGGATGGCAACGCAAATGCGCTCGGAACGCCCGCCGTCAGGGTCTGTCGCCCTCGAAATGCCTTTCCAGGAACGGCAAATTGTCCTGACCCCAATAGGTCTCGCCGTCATAGATGAATGTCGGGAAACCGAAGACGCCGCTGTTTCGGGCGCGCTCCCGGTCGCGGCTCCATTTCTTCTGAACGTCGTCATCGCCTTGGCGCTTCAACAGTGCCTCGCCGTCAAAGCCGCCTCTGGTGACCACTTCGGCGCGGACCTCAGGTTTGCCGATATCGCGTGCGTCGGCCCAATAGGCCGCCTGCAGGGCGCGGGTGACGCCAACCCAGTCCTTGCCGTCGAGATAGGCAGCAATTACCAGAAAGGAAGCAGGTGTGGGATCGCCGAGTTCCGGGCGCTTGTCCAGCCAGATCTCCTTGCCGCGCACCTTCGCCCAGCGCTTCAGGTCTCTCATCCAGTAGGCGCGGCGGATTTCCGGCCGGTTGCGCGAGAAGATGCCGCCGTTTTCTTCGATGACAGTGGTCAGGAAGGGCTCGATCTCGACCTCATGTCGCTTGGCGATATCGGTGAAGGCATCGAGGCCGATATAGGACCAGGGAGAACCGATGGAGAAGAAATATTCGAGGGACTTGGTCATTGCTAATATCCTGATTTCAAAGATCTCACGTCACCGGCGCGCGGCGATAATGGCTGAAGCGCAGGGGCGCGCCAACCGAGTTCGGGACCGATCAGCGTCACGAAGTCGTGTAGGATCTGCCGGTAATCCTCGTCGATGAATTCATAAGGAAGTTCCAGACGGAATTCCTCCACATGCGGCAGGATCGGATCGGCGTGCAGCGCCTCCAGAATTTGGTCCGCGGTCCCGACGAGATCGCGGGCAAAGAGGGTCCGCCGTTCCCCCTGCGGCGAGAGCGTCCGTTCGTGACGGCCTGCGGCATAGGCGGCGTAGCGCTTGCGCGTTGCCGCGCCGGCACTGTCGAAGGGAACGATCACCCTTCCGAGCGCCACCCGGCGCCCAGCGCCGCCGGACGTTTTGTAGCGCTCAAGCTGCCGTCCCTGAGCGACGAAGAACGCATCGGTCTCCTCCCCCGTCGTCACATTGCCGATCAGAAGGTTGAAGCCGTTCTGCGCCGCCCAGGCTGCCGAGCGAAGCGACCCTCCGCCATACCAGATGCGGTCGATCAGTCCCTTCGCATGGGGATTGAGCCGTGGACGCTGCGGACCGAACGGCGTCTTGATGCGCGTCCCTTCGTCCCCGAGATAGCTGCCCTTCAGATTGTCAGCGAACCTCAATACGCGGGCATGCGAGAAATCGTGGCTTTCCCAGTCACCGTCGAAGGCAAGAGGCCCGATCAGATCGGCATGAAGCGGCCGTCCGGCGCTCAGGCCGACATTGAGCCGCCCCCTGGAGAGGACATCGACGGTCGAGAGATCTTCGGCCAGCCGGTAGGGACTTTCGTAGCCGATCGGGATGACGGCCGTGCCGAGCTCTATCCGGCTGGTGCGCTGGGTGGCCGCAGCGAGAAAGGCGGTCGCCGAGGAGATGCCCGGCTCCAGGTGTCTCTGCCTGACCCAGGCGCTGTTGAAACCGAGCTCTTCGCCATGCTTGAGAAGCTGAAGGGTCTCTTCGAGCCCGCGATGGGGATCGTCTTCGGGGTAGTTTCCGGGTGTCAGGAAACCGACATGCTTTATCGCGATGGAATTGCTGATCATCTCTGGAACTCAGAATTTCGGCAGGCCGGGCGGGTTCGTCTCGGATGCGGGTAACGCCTCCTCTGACAGATGCCAGTGATCGAGGATCTTGGCATAGGTGCCATCCTTGATCAGACCGTTCGTCGCGATCGTAAGCGTATCGGCGATGCCGCTGCCCTTGCGCGTGGTGATCGCGACATCGGAGCGATCAGGCCAGCCGGCGCTCAGCGTTCCCACCCGCTTGATGTTCTTGTCGCGCGCCGCAATGAAGACCAGCTGCGCATGTGGCTGAACGATGACGTCGGCCCGGCCGGACTGCAGCGCCAGCAGACTTGCCGCCTCATCATCGAAATAGAGAAGTTCGATCGGCTTTAGACCGGCAGCGGTGTCCCCGTCGCTCCATTTCAGCAGGATCCGCTCCTGGTTGGTGCCGGCACCAACGATGATCCGGAGACCGGCAGCGTCCTTCGGTTCCTTAATGGAGGTGATGGCGCTGTCGCCCTTGACGAAGAAACCGTGCAGCCCCTTGCGGTAGGTGGAGAAATCGAACTTCTCCTTGCGCTGTTCGGTAACCCCGACATTGGAAATCACCGCATCATATTTTCCAGAGACCAGGCCGAGCGGCCAGTCGATCCAGGCAACCGGAACGATCTCCAGCTCCAGCCCGAGGCTTTCGGCAATGGCGCCGGCATATTCCGGATCGGCGCCGACGACCGTCTTCGCATCGGTTGCATAGGTCGCGAGCGGCGGTCCGCCCGGGCTGATCGCGACGGTAAATTTGCCCGGTGTCACGAAGGAAAAGTTCTTCGGGATCGAGTTGATCGCGGCCTCGTTCTTCACCGCGTGAACCCGGGCCGGCTGCTCGGGGCTCAGATCGAATTCGTCACCGGCATGCGCAGTGGCGAAGCCTGACAGCATCATTGCGCTCAAGAGCAGCGCGGGGCGCCAGGAAGCAAAAGACATCATTTCAAATCTCCTGAAAACAAACGTGCGGACCGGCTCGCATCCCTCGCGCCGGTCCGCTCAACCAGCCTTAGGAACCGCTCTTCGGCAGACCTGGCGGGTTGGTCTTCGATTCCGCCGTCGCCTCGGATGTCAGGTTCCAGCGCTTCAGCACCTCGCCGTATTTTCCGTTCTTGATCAGGTCGTTGAGAGCGAGTGTTACCGCGTCGGCCAGACCGGCACCCTTCCTGGTCGTCACCGCGATCTCGGCAGCAACCGGCCAGCCACCGCTCACGGTACCGACCAGCTTGGTCGAGCCCTTGATGGAGGCGCTGTAGGCAAGCGTGGCGTTCGGATTGAACTCGACATCGGCGCGGCCGGACTGGATAGCGAGGTCGGCGGCGGCGCGGTCGTCGTAATACTGAACCTCGATCGGCTTCAGACCCGCCGCGACGTTTTCACGATCCCATTCGAGAATGATCTTCTCCTGGTTGGTACCGGCGCCGGTGATGACCTTCAGACCGGCGACATCCTTCGGCTCCTTGATCGCGCTGATCTTGCTGTCGGCCTTCACGTAGAAGCCGAGTACGTCATTGCGATAGGTGGAGAAGTCGAACTTCTCCTTGCGTTCCTCCGTCACCGTGACATTGGAGATGACGGCGTCATATTTGCCGGAGGAGACGCCGAGCGGCCAGTCCTCCCAGGCAACGGGAACAAGATTCAGCTCGAGGCCGAAGGAATCGGCGAGAAGCTGGGCGATCTCGGGATCGGTACCGACGACGGTCTTCGCATCCGTTGCGTAGGTCGCGACCGGCGGATCCCAGGGGTTGATGGCGACGGTGAACTTGCCCTTCTGGACGAACTTGAAAGACGGAGAGATCGCCTTGATCGCGGCTTCGTCCTTTTCGGCGCGGATGCGGTTCGAGGTATCCGGGCTCAAGTTGAACTTCTCGGCCGCCTGTGCTGAGCCGATCCCCAGGGTCGCCGCTGCAACGGCGCCGGCTAGCAGGCGGATTGCACTATTTCTGAATGTCATGGCCCTACTCTATTTCTTCTTTAGATTGTGGGTGTTGGCATGCGATCCGGACGCCCGTCGCGGCCGGAAATTCTTTTTCTGCGGAAAGCTCAGAGCACCTTGGCGAGAAACTCTCTGGTGCGGGAATGTTCGGCCCAGGTGAAGATCTTCGATGGCGGACCGGATTCGAGGATCCTGCCGCCGTCCATGAAGACGACGGTATCGGCAATCTCGCGGGCAAAGCCGACCTCGTGCGTCACCACGACAAGCGTCGTCCCGGTCCGGGCAAGCTCCTTGATGACATCGAGCACTTCGCCGACCAGTTCCGGATCGAGCGCCGATGTCGGCTCGTCGAACAGCAGAACCTTGGGCCGGAGTGCCAGCGCCCGGGCAATCGCCACGCGCTGTTGCTGGCCGCCCGAGAGCTGACGGGGATAGGCATTGATCTTGTCGGCAAGCCCGACCCGGGCGAGCAGCTCCTGAGCAAGCTGAACGGCTTCCTCGCGCTTGGCACCGCGCACCTGGATCGGCGCCTCGATCAGATTCTCAAGCACGGTCAGATGCGGGAAGAGATTGAAGCTCTGGAACACCATGCCGATATCGGCGCGCCGCCTCAGGATCTCCTTTTCCTTCAGCTCATAAAGCAGATTGCCCTTCTGCTCGTAGCCGACGAGTTCGCCGTCGACGGCAATGAAGCCCGCATCGACGCGCTCCAGATGATTGATCGAGCGCAACAGCGTCGATTTACCGGAACCTGAGGGTCCAAGGATTGCCGTCACGCTGCCTGCCGGTAGATTGAGATCGATACCATCGAGCACCTTCAGCGAGCCGAAGCTTTTCGAAATTTTCTGGATGCTGATTGCCCCGCCGGCGCGCAGAACCGCGGCATCGGCAAACCCCGCATGGGCAACCGTCGTGTCAGACACAAAATCCGCTGCCGCCGTCTTGTGGGTGAAGCGCGAGAAGAAGGCCTGGAACGGCAAAGGCTTCGGATTGCGCAGGGCGCCCTTCGAATAATGCCGTTCGATATAGTGCTGAGCGATCGACAGCACGGTCATGATGACCAGATACCATGCGGTCGCGACCATCAGCAGCGGAATGACTTCCAGATTGCGCCGGTAGATGACCTGCACCGTGTAGAAGAGTTCCGGCAGAGCGAGCACGTAAACCATCGAGGTGGCCTTCGCGAGACCGATCACCTCGTTGAAGCCTGTCGGCAGGATCGAGCGCATGGCCTGCGGCAGGATGATGCGGAAGGCCTGGCGGCGATGCGAGAGGCCGAGAGAAGCGGCCGCCTCGAGCTGCCCCTGGTCCACCGAGAGAATGCCGCCGCGCACGATTTCAGCGAAGAAAGCCGACTGGTTCAACGTCAACCCAAGAAAGGCTGCGGCGAACGGCGTCAAAAGCTGCGTCGTCGGATAGCTCGCAAAGACCGTGTCGGTAAAGGGAATGCCGATCGTAATGGTTTCATAGAGATAGCCGAGGTTATTGAGAACCAGCAGCAGGACGATGACGGGGATCGAGCGCAGCAGCCAGATATAGCCCCAGGAGAGACCGGACAGCAGCGGCGACCGGGAAACACGCGCCAGCGCAAGCGCCGTTCCGAGGATGGAGCCGGAGATGGTGGCGAGTGCCGTCAGAAGCAGGGTGCGGCCGAGGCCAGCCAGCACCGGTTCTGCGAAGAACCATTCGGCAAAGACGTTCCAGCCCCAGCGCGGGTTCGTGGATGTCGAATAGATGATGGCCGCGATGACGACGGCGGCGAAGGCCGTGCCCGCAAAACGCGCCGGGTGGCGCGCCGGAACGATCCTGTAGCGCGCATAGTCGGAGGTTTCCGCCGCTCTGTGCTCGTGCTTTGCGATACCCGCAAATTCGCTGGTCAGCGCCATGCCCTGCTCCTTCTCAAATCAAAGATTGGCGACCGCACGAAGCGGCGTTGCGTCGATATCCGCCGCCGGCGCCATGACGCCTGAAGCGATCGCCTTTTCGAAAGGCAGCGTCTTGTAGAATTCGGGATCGACATTGATGTCGAACAGCGCCGTGTAGCCGTTGCTCAGATAGAGACCGACGGCCTCCGGCTGTCTGAACCCGGTCGTCAGATAGACGCGCCGGTAGCCCTGGCGGGCCGCCTGCAGCTCAAGCTCGACGAGAACCTTTCGCGCCAATCCCTGGCGGCGCAAGTCGGACCGGGTCCAGATGCGCTTGAACTCAGCGGTCCGCTCGTCGTAGCGCTTGAAGGCGCCGCCGCCGATCGTCACGCCATCGCGGATCAAGAGCACGAAGTTCCCGTCCGGCGGCGCGAAGGCTTCCGGCGGATAGCGGTTGAGCTCGGCCGCCGCACCCTTCTCATCGAAGTAGCTGCCGTAGCGGCTGTCATATTCGTGAATGAGCTCGTCGATCAGCGGCTTTGCCTGCGGATCCAGCGGCGTTGTGTAGAGAAACGTGTCGCTCATGTCGTCGTTACCCGTTGTCTTCGGAGAGGAAGGTTTCGGCAAGCTGCACCCAGTAGCGGGCAGCAGGCGCTATGATGGCGTCATTGAAATCGTAGTGGGCGCTGTGCAGCGGCGCGCTGTCGCCGTTGCCGATGAAGAGGTAGCTTCCCGGCTTTTCCTGCAGCATGAAGGCGAAGTCTTCGCTGGCCGTTCGCGGGCGGAAATCATCCTCGGTTACGCTGCGATCGAATGCCTTGATCGCCACACCTTTCGCGAATGCCGTTTCATCGGGATGGTTGATGAGCGCCGGAAAACCGCGCCGGTAATCGACTTCAGCTGTCGCGCCAAAGCTTTCCGCCTGCGCGCGAGCCAATGCCGGAATGCGGGTCTCCAGCCTTTCACGAACACTCTCGCTATAGGCGCGCATGGTAAGCTTCAGCTCGACGCTTTCGGGGATGACATTCGACGCGGACCCGCCATGGATCGACCCGACGGTGACCACCGCCATGTCCTGCGGATCGACATTGCGCGAGACGACGCTCTGCAGTGCCGTGATGAGGGACGCGGATGCGAGCACCGGATCGACGCCGCGATGCGGCTCGGCACCATGGCCACCCTTGCCCACGATCCTGATCACCGCCTGGTCGACCGAAGCCATGGCCGCATTCGCGACGAAGCCGAAATGCCCCGCGGGAACGCCAGGCCAATTGTGGAGCCCGAAGACCGCATCGACAGGAAAGCGATCGAACAGACCTTCGGCGATCATCTTGCGCGCCCCGGCGCCGATCTCCTCGGCCGGCTGGAAGATCAGGCGAAGCGTGCCATCAAAGCGGCCGCTCTCGGCGAGATAGCGCGCGGCGGCCAGCAGGATGGTTGTGTGCCCATCATGTCCGCAGGCATGCATGACACCGGGATTGCTGCTCGAATAGGCAAGGCCCGTCGCCTCCTCGATCGGCAGCGCATCCATATCGGCGCGAATGGCAAGCTTCCTGCCACCGCTTCCCTTCCTCAACGTCGCAACGATACCGGTTCCGGCAATGCCGTGTTCGACGTCATAGCCCCATGAGGCAAGACGCGAGGTGATGAGTTTGCTCGTGCGATGTTCACGAAAGGCCAGTTCCGGATACTGGTGAAGATCGCGGCGCAGCTCGATGAATTCGTTGAGGAATGAGGCTATCCCCAGTTCCACGCGATCATGCTTCAGAGGTGTTTGAGCTCTTGCGTTCATCAGACGTTTCCCCAGCGCTCAGGCGCTGGCGGCCTTTCGCTGGTCTGCATCGCCGTCGCCTTCGGCATAGCGGCTGGTGCGGAAAGGCAGTCCCAGATGATCGCGAAGCGTCTCGCCCTTCAGCTTGGGATCGAAATAGCCGCGGCGCTGCAGGATGGGCAGGACGTGATGCGCGAAGTCGTCGAAGCCCTCGGCGATCACGGGGAAGCCGAGAATGAAGCCGTCGGCGGCCTCGCTATCGATCCAGCGGATGATCTCGTCGGCGATATGATCGGCGGTTCCGATGAAGGCCGTGCGCGGCGTTGCCGCATCGAGCGCTACCTCGCGCAGTGTCAGGCCGTTCTCGCGCGCCGTCTTCTTGATCCGGTCGGTGGTGGCGCGGAAATTGTTGCGGCCGATATCGCCGAGTTCCGGGAATTGTTCATCCAGCGGATAGACGCTGAAATCGTGGTGATCGAAGAACCGGCCGAGATAGCGCAAGGCCTCCTCGATGGTCACGAGACCCCGGATTGCCTGATACTTGGCTTCCGCCTCCTCCGCCGTCGCCCCAACGATCGGGCCGATGCCGGGATAGATGCCGATCTCCCTGGCGCTGCGGCCCTGAGCGATCGCGCTCTGCTTGAGCTGCTTGTAGAAGGTCTTCGCCTCCTCGATCGGGCCGCCATTGGTGAAGACAGCGTCGGCGTGCTTTCCAGCAAGCTTTATGCCGGAATCCGAGGCGCCCGCCTGGAAGACGACCGGCTGACCCTGCTTCGAGCGGCGGATATTGAGCGGCCCTTCGATGCGGAAGAACCGCCCCTTGTGATCGAGCCGGTGCATCTTTTCGAAGTCGGCATATTGCCCGCTGTCGCGGTCGCGGATGAAGGCATCGTCATCCCAGGAATCCCATAGCCCCTTGGTCGCGTCGATATATTCCTCGGCGATCTCGTATCTTAGCTCATGCTCGGGATGCTCGCGCCCATAATTGCGCCCGGATCCTTCCAGCGGCGAGGTCACGGCATTCCAGCCGGCGCGGCCGCCGCTGATGAGATCGAGCGACGCGAACTGGCGGGCGATGGTGAAGGGGTCGCTATAGGAGGTCGAGACCGTACCGACGAGACCGATCTTCGACGTCGAGGCGGCCAGCGCCGACAGGATGGTCAGAGGCTCGAAACGGTTCAGAAAATGCGGGATCGACAGCTCGTTGATATAGAGGCCGTCGGCGACGAACGCGAAGGCGATGCCTACATCCTCGGCCTTGCGCGCCGTATCGATGAAGAACTGAAGATTGGTCGATGCATCGGCCGGGCCGCTTGGATGCTTCCAGGCGTTCATGTGGCCGCCCGGGCCTTGCAGCATGATACCGAAAGTGACGTGTTTCTGAGCCATGATGTGTCTCCGGAGCGCAGTTAGGCAGCTAGTGTAAGGCGTTCTTTGGCGAGGAGCTCGATCGACGCCAGACGTTCGCTCGGCGTCAGAGCCGGCGTGTCGAGCACGAATTCCTGGACGCCATATTGGGAGTGGAGGCCGTCGAGCGCGTCGCGCACCTGGCGTGCCGTTCCATGCAGGACACTTGGGATCTTCTCCTCGGTCCTGAATTCGGCGACGCCTGCCTGTTTGGCATATTCTGCGGCCTGCTCCTCATTGCCGACATTCACGGTCTGACCGTTCGGCAGGAACAGTTTGACGATCCGCAGATCGCCGACCCGCTGACGGGCCTGTTCGGCATTCTCGGCGGCAAAGGCCGCGAGCGCGAGGATCGGAACATCCCCTCCGGTTGCATGGGCGTAAGCATCAAAGGTACGCTTGAGATTGTCAGGATCGCCGTTCAGATGCCCGGCAAAGACCAGCCGCCAGCCCTTTTCGGCGGCGAGAACCGCGCTTTCGACACTGGCGCCCAGCAGAAAGCGTTCGGGCTTGACCGGCGGGATCGGCGTTGCCGCGGCGCGGTCTTCACGCGTCTCAAAAGCGAGGTAAGCGTTCAGGTCTGAGAGCTGGTCGGCAAAGCTCGGCTTCAGCGCCGGATCGATCGCGACCTGCAGCGCGCGCGTCGAATACGGAAAGCCGCCCGGCGCCTTTCCGACACCGAGATCGACACGCCCCGGCGCAAGAGACGAGAGAACGTTGAAGGTCTCGGCAACCTTGTAGGCGCTATAGTGTTGCAGCATCACGCCACCGGAGCCGATGCGGATCGAGCGTGTCCTTGCCAGAAGATGGGCGATCAGGATCTCCGGCGCCGAGCTTGCAAGGTTGCTCATGCTATGATGCTCTGCCACCCAGAAACGGTGATAGCCGAGCTCTTCAGCGGCGGTCGCAAGCTTGACGGCCGCCACGAGCGCTTCGGCGGCATTGGCGCCCTCTTCGATCGGGGCCTTGTCGAGCAGGCTGAGAAGGTATGTCATCACGACGCCTCTTTGATTTCTATATTGTCTATAAAATCAGTAGATAATTGCTGTCGTAAGAAAACGCTTTCTCTTTGGAGTTGAAAGAAGGGAAAAATCGACCGTGCCGCTCGCGCATGACGGCGTTAGCGTCGGCCTGCGCGAAACACCGTCTTCATCATGGAAAGGATTGTCATGCCCGAAGCACTGGAAAACGTAAGGATCACCCTGGCGTCACGGCCGAAAGGATCGCCCGTGCCGGAGAATTTCCAGATCGAGCGGCAGCCGGTCCCCGCGGCAGCGGAAGGTGAAGTGCTGCTGCAGATCCTGTTCCTGTCGCTCGATCCCTATATGCGCGGACGCATGGATGACGCCAAATCCTATGCCGTACCCGTTGGCATCGGCCAGGTCATGGAGGGCGGCACCGTTGCCCGCGTCATCCGCAGCCGAAACAGCGATTTCGCGCCCGGTGATCTCGTCTTGTCGCATTCGGGCTGGCAGACCTATGCGACGTCAAACGGTGAGGGGCTGCGCAAGCTCGATCCGCAGCAGGCGCCGCTGACAACCGCGCTCGGGGTTCTCGGCATGCCCGGCTTCACTGCCTATGCCGGCCTGCGCAACATCGGCAAGCCACAGCAAGGCGAGACCGTCGTCGTCGCTGCCGCCAGCGGCGCTGTCGGTGCGGTGGTTGGCCAGATCGCCAAGATACGCGGAGCCCGGGTCGTAGGCATTGCCGGTGGGGCCGAGAAGTGTGCCTATGTCAGCGGCGAGCTCGGCTTCGATATCGCCATCGATCACCGCGCGAAGGACTTTACCGCTCAGCTCGCCTTGGCCTGCCCGGATGGAATCGACGTCTATTTCGAGAATGTCGGCGGCCATGTCTGGGAAGCGGTCTTCCCGCTTCTGAACGACTTCGCACGCGTGCCCGTCTGCGGGCTGATTGCGCATTACAACAATGAGGCGGCGGAGGGATTCGACCGCCTCCCCGGCTTCATGCGCGCCGTTTTGCGCAAGAGCCTGACCGTGCGCGGCTTTATTCAGCGCGAGTTCGCCGCGCAGCGGCCGGATTTTCTTGAAGAGGCATCCGGATGGCTGGCGGATGGCTGCCTGAAATTCCGTGAGGATATCGTCGATGGTCTGGGAAATGCGCCCCAGGCCTTCATCGGCCTGCTGCAAGGCAAGAATTTCGGAAAACTGATCGTGCGTGTGAGCGAATGATTGGCCGGCAAAAGCCTCGGGCTGCGGTCCCTGACCGATAAAACCTGTGCGATCGTCCACGCGCTGCCAAAAATCTGGCAATCGCGTCAATTTTAGCTATTCCTGAAACGAGATTTGATCGTTCATCCGCCTACTTTAGGTTTTGCTAACCCCGCGGCGATGACATGCTCGAATTGCAAAACAAGGTTCTGGAACGCATTGCCAAGGGCGAGCCGCTTGCGGCAACGCTGGAGGCGCTTTGCCTGCTGGTTGAGATCAGGCTTCCGGAGGTCAAATGCTCTGTTCTTCGGGTTGAAAACGGCAGGCTCCATCCGCTCGCAGCCCCGTCCCTGCCCCATTCCTATAGCCAAGCTCTCGACAATCTGGAGGTCGGACCGGCTGCGGGGTCGTGCGGCACGGCCGCCTTCTACGGTGTCCCTGTTATCGTCACAGATATCGCAACCGATGGCAGATGGGCGGCCTATCGCGATCTGGCTTTGCCGCTCGGTCTTCTGGCATGCTGGTCCACCCCGGTGATCAGCGCAGGCCGGGTCATCGCAACCTTCGCTCTTTATTTTCAGGAGTGCCGGCGTCCTGACGATCGAGACAAGGAAATCATCGAAACCTGCACGCATCTCTGCGCCATCGCCATCGAGCGCGATGAAAGGGTCCGCGAGCGCGAACGTCTGACCTACACGGACGCGCTGACCGGCGAAGCCAACCGCGCGCGGTTCAACGAAGTGCTGGAAGAACTCCAGAACGCCAACCGCACCTTCGGTCTGCTGCTTGCCGATATCGACAATCTCAAACTGGTCAATGATACCTTCGGGCATGGTGCAGGCGATGCGCTGATCCGGACGGTCGCCAGGCGCATCGCATCGGTCGTTCCGCCGGAGCGGACTTTCAGGCTAGGTGGCGATGAGTTCGCCGTGATCCTAGATGGCGGCGGCATGGAGGAGCTGGCAGCCTGCGGCGATGCCATCCTTCGCGCCGTCAAGCGGCCCGCCCAGTGCGACAAGCATGTGGTCTTCCCATCGATGACGGCGGGCGGCGCCGTTGCCGGAGACGGTGATCCCCGCCAGAATGCCGATGTCGCGCTTTATCACGGCAAGTCCCGGCACCGCGGCCAGTTCACCGCCTATTATCCCGGCATGGGCACCGCGCTGACCCGGCGTTTCCGAGCCATTCGCGATGTCGGCATCGCGCTGGCGGAGCGGCGGATCGAAGCTCATTACCAGCCGATCGTCCGGCTGGACACGGGCGAGGTCGTCGGCTTTGAAGCGCTGTGCCGTATGCGCACGCCGGCCGGCGAGACGGTCGCGGCGGCCCATTTCCATGAGGCGATGCTGGACGGCGAGATCGCCCTGCAACTGACCGAACGCATGCTCGATATGGTGACATCAGACATGCGCCGCTGGCTTGATCTCGGCCTCCCCCTTCAGCACGTCGGGATCAACCTGTCGGCTGCCGATTTTCACACCGGCAATCTCCGAGCGAAACTGGACGAACATCTCATCGGCAAAGGCGTCCCGCTGGACCATGTGATCCTGGAGGTGACGGAATCCGTCTATCTCGGCCCGCGCGATCATACGGTCGGCGACGAGATCCGGGCGCTTCGCGAACAGGGCTTGCGCGTCGCGCTCGACGACTTCGGCACCGGCTATGCCTCGCTCACCCATCTGCTGACCGTTCCCGTCGATATCATCAAGATCGACAAGTCCTTCGTCGATCGCCTGATCAGCGAAGAACCGGGTGCCGCCATCGTCGAAGGACTGATCGGCATTGCCCATCGGCTTGGCATCAAGGTCGTTGCCGAGGGCATTGAAACTGAAGAGCAGGCATCGCATCTTCTCGCCATGGGATGCATTCTCGGCCAGGGTTTCGTCTATTCCCGCGCTGTCGGGTTTGATGCTGCTACGGAACTCCTGAGAACCAAGGGTCAAAAGCCCGACGACGCCAGTGAGAACAACTGGCCTCCACTGCGCCACGACCGCCTTAGCCGGGCACTTTGAAGCAGGGGGCGTCTTCGTCACGGTACAACCTTGAAATCGCTTTAGCTCGCGACACCTAACCCGTGAAAGCGAGCCCATGACGCAGATATCTCATTCGACACTCACCCCGGCGCAGGCGACCACGGCGTTGCTGAACTTTGCCGATACGCTCCTCAGCCTGCTTGCCGGCCTCCGGGACGAAGACCGCGCCCAGATGGGTGCGCTCATCACCGATGTGTCGCAGACGCTGCGGCGCCTGGCCGACGATATCGCCGGCGGCGACCCTGATATCGCATTCGAAGTCATGAGATCGGCCGCGCGTTTGATCAGCGTTCTCAGGCTTGCGGTCAATCGGCGGCCTGCCGGATCCCGCCTGCACTGACCCGAGCCCGGCATTCCCGTATATAATTGCCGGCAGACAGGAGTCGGCGATGGTTGAGACAGCGAGAAAATGACACGCTATCCGATGTTCAGCCCGCAATTGCTGATCAGCTTTGTCGCGGTTTGCGAGACCAGCAGTTTCACCCGCGCCGCCGATCGCGTCTCGCTGTCGCAATCGACCATCAGCCAGCAGATCCGGCGGCTGGAAGAGCTGCTGGGAAAAGCGCTGCTTGAGCGGACGTCGCATGAGGTGCGGCTGACCGAAGAAGGCATCAAGCTGCTGAGCTATGCGCGCCGCATCATCGCGCTCAACGAGGAGGCGCATGACGCGTTGACGGGGCCGTGGAGGGATGGCATCTTGCGCCTCGGCATGCCTGAGGATCTGACGGTACCGACTATCGACCTTCTCGCCGAATTCAAGCGCGAGCATCCGCATCTGCGGCTGGATGTCTCAAGCGGCCTCAGCCGCGAACTTCACCGGGCCTATCTGCTGGAGGAACTGGATCTGGTGCTCGTCAAGCAGGTGCGCGTGCATCTGCCCCGGGCCGCGCGTGCCGAGCCGCTGCTCTGGTTCGACAGCGAAAAGTATCCGGCGATCGAACAATCCCCGGTGCCGATCGCTGTCTTTCCGGTGAATGGCCTTTACCGCGAAGAACTGTGCGAGACGCTTGAAGGCCTCGGCCTCAGGTGGCGCGTCGGCTATAGCAGCGGCGGGCTCGCGGCGCTTGCCGCAGCCTCTGCCGCTGGCCTTGGCGTCAGTCTCCTGCCGGCAACCTGCCGGCTTCAGGGGCATCGCGTGCTGGGTACCACCGAGGGTCTGCCGCCGATCGAGAATTTCGAACTCGCGCTGTTTTACCGCGACACCGCCTCGCCGCTGGCCCTCGATCTCGCCGAGCGTCTCATTTCCTTTTGCGGCCTGAAGCGCGGCTGATCATTCACAAATCGAATAGTCACCATTGTCATATGTCGCTGCCATCGCGCCGCGTCATTTCCTAAAGTGCCCCATCCATTTCATGCACGACGATGAGGAGACGATCATGCAAAATGCCGTATCGCAAAGCCGCAGAGCCTTCCTGAGCCGAACCGGACAGATGACGACAGCCGCAGCGCTTGCTGGCCTGACAGGCGGCATGAGCCGCGAGGCCGCTGCTGCCGATTGCGCCAGCGAAGCGGATGTCACGGCTATCACCGAGAACCACTACCTGCTGACGGATGTTCGCCTCGAAGACGGTTTCGAACGCGACGGCGATATCGTCACTGGAACCCGCACATCTCTGAATACGCTTGAAATCAAGGACGGCAAGATTGCCGCCCTGCATGCAGCCGGTGCTACGCTTCCCGCTGGCGTCCCTGTCTATCAGGCCAATGGCCAGCTTGCGCTGCCGAAGATGCGCGACATGCATATCCATCTCGACAAGACCTTCTACGGCGGTCTGTGGAAGGCGCCTCTACCCCGGCAGGGCAAGACGATCATGGACATGATCGCGCTTGAGGAAAAACTGCTGCCGCAATTGCTGCCGACATCCGAGCAGCGGGCCGAAGGTCTGATTGCGCTGATCCAATCCAAGGGCAGCACGGTCGCCCGCAGCCACTGCAATATCGATCCGGTCAGCGGCCTGAAGAGCCTGGAACACCTGAAACTCGCGCTGGAAAAGCACAAGGACAGCTTCGATTGCGAGATCGTTGCCTTCCCCCAGCATGGCCTGCTGCACTCGAAGGTCGATGGCCTCATGCGCGAGGCGATGCAGATGGGCGCCGCCTATGTCGGCGGTCTCGACCCGACGAATGTCGACAGCGCCATGGAAGAGTCGCTCGATGCGATGTTCCAGATTGCGATCGACAGCGGCAAGGGCGTTGATATTCACCTGCATGAGACGAGCCCGGCCGGTGTCGCCGCGATCAACTACATGATCGACACTGTCGAGAAGAACCCTGTGCTGAAGGACAAGGTGACCATCAGCCATGCCTTCGCGCTGACGACGCTTTCCCCGGAAGCGCTTGACGAAACTGCTGCGCGGCTGGCCGCAAACGGCATGACCATCGCCTCCACAGTGCCGATCGGCGGATTGATGATGCCCTTGCCGCAACTCAGCAAGGCCGGCGTCTTCGTCATGACCGGAACCGACAGCGTCATCGACCACTGGTCGCCATTCGGCAGCGGGGACATGCTGGAGAAGGCCTATCTCTACGCTCAGCTGTATCGCGGTTCCGACGAGTATCACCTGTCGCGGTCGCTTGCCATTTCGACCGGCGGCATCCTGCCGCTCGATGCCGATGGAAAGCGCGCCTGGCCGAAGGCCGGCGACGAAGCGGGCTTCACGCTTGCCAGCGCCAGCTGCTCCGCAGAGGCCGTCGCCCGCGTGTCGCCGCGCAGCGCAACGTTCCACAAAGGACGCCTCGTTTCCGGCGGCGTCGCCAAGGCGTCATCCTGATAATCGATGCATGACTCGCTGCCCGCAGATAGCCGCAGCGCGTCATGGCTTGCTCCAGCAAGTTTAGTTCCGGCCGCCGTTCTTGTGGCCGGAGTGTCGCTTCGTGTTGAGCAGTGCCGAGGCGCTGCGCCGCAGCAGCGATTTCGGCCTCTTCTGCCGCGGGATCAGATCGATATCGCTGACAAGCTTGGCGCCCCCGTCGCGGCGCTCCAGTGTGATCTTGCGGCTGTGAAATGCCTCCAGCTCGACCCGGTGCGCGACACTAACGATCGTGACCTTCGGCAATTCGCGGATCACGGTTTCCATCATCTGCTCCTGGCTTTTCTCGTCCAGAGCCGACGTCGCCTCGTCCAGCACGATGATATCGGGATTGTGCAGCAGCAAGCGCGCGAAGGCCAGCCTCTGCTTCTCGCCACCCGACAGTGTCTGGTCCCAGGGCGCATCTTCCTCGATCTTCTCGCCGAGATAGCCGAGCCCGACCGCCTCCAGCGCCGCCAGGATTTCCTCCACCGTCCAGTCATCCGCGGCACGCGGATAGGCCGTTGCCCGGCGCAGCGTCCCGGAGGGGATGTAAGGCCGCTGCGGCAACATGAACAACCGGCTGCCGGCGCGAAAATTGACGCTGCCGCGCCCCCACGGCCAGAGGCCGGCAATCGCCCTGACGAGCGTGCTCTTGCCCGAGCCTGATTCGCCGGCAATCAGAACGCGCTCGCCGGGCTCGATATCGACCTGCGTTTCCTTGACGACAGACGTCCCGTCATCGAGCGACACCGAGAGCTCGTTCAGGCTCAGAATGGCATTCCCCTCGGTTTCACCGCGCTGGATGCGGCCGATCGAATCGTTGTTCTCGGCGCGCTCGAGCCCGTCGAGCGACATCATCAGCGAGGCGATACGCCGGGCGCTGGCATTCCAGTCCGCCAGCCGCGGATAGTTGTCGACCAGCCAGCCGAATGCCGCCTGCACAATGGTGAAGGCTGAGGCCGCCTGCATCACCTCGCCAAGCGTCATGCTGCCGTCGAGAAATTTCGGAGCGCAGAGCAGGATAGGAACAACGGGTGCGATGAGGCTCGATCCCTGCGATACCAGTGTCGTACGCATATGCTGGCCCGCAAGCAGTGCCCATTGCTTCAGAACCTTGCCGAAAGTGCGGTCGACGTCGTTACGCTCCTCTTCTTCGCCGCCGAGCAAAGCGATGCTTTCCCCGTTTTCCCGCACATGCGTCAGCAGATAGCGAAACTCGGCCTCTGCCTGGTTCTTGACCTCGGAGACGGCAACGAAACTGCGTCCGATAATGGCGATCGACGTGGAGGTGATGCCCGCATAGAGCACGGCGGCAATGACCAGAAAGCCCGGGATGGTGATCATCGAGCCTGCAACCGGAAGCGTCAGCGCACCGCCGATGGTCCACAGCACCACGATGAAGGTCGAGGCGGACAGAAATGCCACGAGCACGCCGGCAACGAAATCGACCGGCGATTCCGTCGCGATCCGCAGATCCTCGGAAATGCGGGCTTCCGGATTTGCGTGATCGCCGCCGATCAGGTTCAGTTGGTAATAACGGCCATTCGCCAGCCAGCGCTGGATGACGGCCGATGTCAGCCACGAGCGCCAACGCCGCTGCATCATCATGCGAACGGAGACCTGCGCCGTGACGAGTGCGACACTTGCAAGCACCAGCGGCAGGAATACCGCGCTCAGATAATAGATGGTGCCCGCATCGCGCTTCTCGATCGCGTCGAAAATATGCCGGTTCCAGAGGTTGATCCCGTACTGGAGGCCGACATTGAGGATGATCATCGCCAAGAGGCCGATGGAGCACGGCCATGACGACCGGTCGCCGTGACGGCCCCAATAGCCGCGGGCGCTGATCCAGAACCGCCGCAGCAGATAGCGCTTGCGCGCATGCTCGGCTTCTTCTGGCGTCAGTCCCGGATCGGATTCAACGGCATCCGGCGGCGGTGGAGCCTCGACAACCGGCCCCACGCCCTGAGGCGATTTCGCGGCGCCATCCGGTTTGGCGCCGTCGACCGATTTCGGTTTCAGTTCTGCTTCGGTCATGAGCCGACAACGGCGCAAAAATCAAAAGGTTTCACGCCGGCGGGACAATTTGGGTCGCGCCCGCAAGACGTCCTCTAGAACAGCGGTGCGTGCCGGTTGACGTCCTTGTAGAGCAGGTAGCGGAAGCGGCCGGGGCCGCCTGCATAGCAGGCCTGCGGGCAAAATGCGCGCAGCCACATGAAATCGCCGGCCTCGACTTCCACCCAATCCTGATTGAGGCGGTAGACGGCCCGGCCTTCGAGAACATAGAGACCATGCTCCATGACATGGGTTTCCATGAAGGGGATCACGGCGCCCGGTTCGAAGGTGACGATGGTCACATGCATGTCGTAGCGGATGTCGGCGGGATCGATGAAGCGCGTCGTCGCCCATTTGCCATCCGTGCCGGGCATTGCACCCGGTTCGTGCTGGTCCTCATGGGTGAAGATGGCAGGTGGCGCCTCCAATCCCTCGACAGGCTGGAATGCCTTTCTGATCCAATGGAACGTCGCAAGCTCCGCGCCGTCGTTTTGCAGCGTCCATGTGCTGCCGGCAGGCAGATAGGCGAAGGATCCGGCGCGAAGCTGATGGACGCGTCCTTCGTGTCCGATCGCCAATGTCCCGGACACAACGAAGATCGCCGTCTCGGCCCGTGGCTCGTTTTCCGGCTTGGTGCTGCCGCCGCCGGGCGCCACTTCCATGATATATTGCGAGAAGGTCTCGGAGAAACCGGTCATCGGCCGCGCGATGATCCAGGCACGGGTCTTTGACCAGTGTGGCAGATAGCTGGTGACGATATCCGTCATCACGCCCCGCGGGATGACCGCATATGCCGTGGTAAAAACCGCCTTGCCGGAGAGCAGATCGGTCTGCGGCGGAAGGCCACCGGGAGGGGAGTAATACGAGCGGTTTGCCATGGTCATTCTCTCAGCGTTTTCGACGGTTCGGACGGTAGTCTTCGGCACGCGGCGGCTCAAGACCGGTTTTGCAATCCGGCGGATTTTATCGGGCGTATCAGGAGGTGCGGCCCCTCCTAGAAATTCGCAACCAGTCTCGCCTGTACCGTACTGGATTGCAGGCCCTTGCCGAACTCGCCGGAATAGCTGAGCGTCAGCCAGGTGGATTTGGTGAGTGCTGCGGAGAGGCCGAACCTCACCAGCAGGGAATCCTGGGGCATCTCGACCCCTTCGATGACGAACGGCGAGCCGCCTGCAAAGGCCAGGCTCGAATAGGGCGTGATGTCGCCGGCGAGATGCCGCCAGCCGAACATGCCGGAGACCGTCACCGGGAGATCGCCCTGCGGCCAGTCCGCCGACCAGCGCAGGCCGATCGTTGAGGCAACGATCGCGTCGTCGCCGTCCGTAGCCGACAAGGCCGCCGCACCGCCGCTCTCGCGGAAGCCGTCGGTATCCAGATTGACATAGGCAAGGTTGGCGAAGGGCTGCAGCTTGATGGCATCCAGCTCCTGCGTCCAGGAGATGCCGGCGAAAACCTGGCTCGTGGCGCTGGCATAGTCGGCGGTCAGCTGATCGGCAAAGGTGCCGAAGGCGATGTCGCGCTGGGTCGATGCGTCGTTGTGAGAATAGATAGCCCCACCGACGAGGTCGAGGGGACCGAAATCGCCCGCGGCATAAAGACCGCCGTGATAGGAATCCGTATCCGCCTGATCGAGGGCATCGTGGCTGTAACCGGCCATCCCGCCGAGACGCCAGTGATCCGAAACCGGCACGTCGCCGCCTGCGAAGATGCCTGATGTCGTGGTGTCGATACCGGCGGCATTGCCATCGTCCTGCCAGCTGTTCGAAGACAGGAAGCCCGCACTCCAGAATGTTGCCTGGTCGTGCTGTTGATCGGCGCGCGATGCCACTTCCTCGATAATCGCATCGAGGGCAAAGCGGCTTTCCCACAGCAAAGCGCTTTTGAGCGAGGCGTGAACCTCGCCGCTTACCTGTGAGAAGGCGCTGTTGGCGGTGCTGATATCCAGCGGCAGAACGGCGTCATAGACACCATTTCCCGAACCCAGGGCCTCGACAGCAGCCGCTGTGGAACGGCCGTTCGCCGTCTCCGCGACATCGGCGAACTGCACGCTGTTGCGATCGAGCTGCATGTCGATGGCGGTCGTGCCGTAGGTCAACGTCGGCGACAGGAAGGCGAAGTTGCTCGTGACGTCATCGAAGGTGCCGGTGATGTTGCCGGCGCTGAGGATCGTGTAATCGGTCGCCAGCCCTTAATTGCCGCTCGCCGCCCTTATATCCAGCGTGCCGCCCTGGATATCAACGGCGCCCGTCGCGTCAACCTTGTCGGCAGCGCCGCTAGCATCAATATCGACCTGATAGGTCGAACCGGACCGAAACGTCAGTCCGCCCGTTACCGCAAGCGTTGCAATCCCGGGGCCAGGCGAAAGGATGCCACCCGAATTCACCGTCAGGCCACCGACGGCGCCGCTGCCGGACAAAAGGCCGCCGCCGAAAATATCGACCGCGCCGGATATCGTTCCGTCATTAACGAGCGCGCCGCCGGACACCGTTGCCGGCCCGCTGATCATCCCAGTGTTGGCAAACGTGCCTCCGCTGTTGACGAGTGACGCGATAGTGCCGTCGTTCGAGGCGTTGCCAGCGTTCGTGACGGCGCCTGCGACCGCGCCGCTATTGTTGGTGAAAGTGCCTGCTGCCCCGACAGCAACGTCATCGAGCGTTGCGTTGTTGACGACGCTGCCGCCGTTCACGGTCGTCGCCCCCGTGACTGCACCACCGCCGTTGTTCGTGAACGTGCCGCCGTCGTTCTGAAGCGAGGCGACCGTGCCCGCATTGGTCACAGTGCCCGAATTCTTGATCGCACCGGCAGTTGCGCCGCTGTTGTTGACGAAGGCGGCGACCGCAGCGACATCCGCATCGGTGATGACAAAATTGTTGGTGACGGTCCCGCCTGTAACAGTCGTCTTACCGGTCACCGTCCCGCCGGCATTGTTGGTGAAAGTGCCGCCGGTGTTGGTCAGGGCATCGATCGTACCGGCATTCGATGTGTTACCGGCATTGGTGACGGCGCCGGCCGCCGCGCCGCTGGCATTTGTGAACGTGCCATCTGCACCGACATTGACGTTGTGAAGGGTGGCATTGTTTGTCACCGTACCACCCGAGACGTTGGTGCCGCCGGTAACTACGCCGCCGAAATTGTTGGTGAACGACCCGGCGTCGTTCTGAACGGAGCCGATCGTTCCGGCATTGGTCAGCGTGCCGGAATTCCGGATCGCACCAGCCGTGGCTCCATTGTTGTTGACGAAGGCGGCAACGGCGGCAACGTCCGCGTCGGTGATGACGAAATTGTTGGTGATCGTGCCGCCGGAAACCGTGGTTTTCCCGGTCACCGTGCCGCCGGTGTTGTTGGTGAAATTGCCCGCCGTATTCGTCAGAGTGCCGATCGTCCCGGCATTCGAAGCCGTCCCGGCATTGGTGACCGTCTGGGTGGTGGCGCCATTGTTGTTGACGAACGTCCCGCCCGCGGAAACATCGACGGCATCCATCCCGCCATTGTTGGTCAATGCGGTGGCCGTTCCGACCACGGCGCTGTCGAGCGTGCCATTGACCGTCACATTGCCATTGTTGAGCATCAGGCGGCCGTTGAGGTCGCCATCGACCGAAAGCGCGCCGCCATCCAGGCTGACATTCGAGTTCAGCACCCCGCCCGTATTGATGCTGACGCTACCCGAGCTGATCGTGGTGCCGTTCGTCGTATTCAGCACGCCCGTATTGGTAATGGTGACGTTGCCGCCGCCGACATCGAGCGTTCCAACAGAAACGCCATTGGTGACCTGCGGAGATCCGGTGTTGACGACAGCGGTGTCGGCTGCTCCGGGCGCGGCAGGCGTCCAGTTCGAACTATTACTGAATTCGTTGTCCGAGCTGCCCGACCACGCCGATTGGGCAAGGCCGTGCACAGGCAGCGCCACGGAAGCCAGCGCCGTGAACAGGCCTAGACGGCGGGAGAATGCCGGAAGCAGTGATTTCATCAGGTCGGCCGACGCTAGCGAGCACCCGCCATTCGCCGGCGGGACGGTTAACAATTCCTATCCGAGCCTGGTTAATGAAGTCTTACATCGTCGGGTTGAAAGCCCTTTCCCGAATCCTGATCGACCGGACGAGAAACGCTGAAACCGGCTCGCTAGTGGACGGCCGGCTCCGAGTCCTCAAGGAAGGACGCGATCCCATCGCGGGCGATGGTCGCCAGGAATTCGTCGAACGCATCGCGGTCGGTCT
The DNA here is from genome assembly GCF_056400165.1 of Rhizobium sp. 01L410. Classification (NCBI taxonomy): domain Bacteria; kingdom Pseudomonadati; phylum Pseudomonadota; class Alphaproteobacteria; order Hyphomicrobiales; family Rhizobiaceae; genus Rhizobium; species Rhizobium sp. 01L410. Next base: position 134,991 of record NZ_JBFTST010000014.1, on the reverse strand, counting down.
CGAACGGTTCGTCCCAGCGGATCAGGTCTTCCGACTGGGTCACGACTTCCATCGTCCAGTCTTCCTGGCTGCCCTGGGTCCGGAAAATGTCCACAAGCACGGTGACACCATCTTCGGTGAATTCACCTGACAACTCCGAATGTTCAAGCTTCGGTTCCTTGGCCTTTTTCGCCACTTTAATCTCCTGCGCCATCCGGCGCATGTTCGGGACACTTTCAAACGTAGCTAGGTGTCGTGCTGGCCGGTGTCAACCGGCGCTTCCCTCAACAGCGGCCAGTTGACCGCTTGCCGGAAAGGCATCAAGGCTGGCAGCCATGACGACGAACCTTATGAGCGGACCGGAGAACAGCCAGCTGGATATTCCCCAGAGTCACGAACCGCTGATGATCTTCACGGATGGCTCCTTCGAGCCCGGTTCTGCCCACGCGGGATGGGCCGTCGTCGTCTATGCGGATGAGGTCGAGGTGCTTGCAAGCGCCGGGCGCTTCCCGGCTGCTCCAGGGAATAATGCAGTCGAACTGACCGCAATCCTGAACGCCGCTCGATGGCTCAACGCCCATGCCGCTAACCGGCAGGCCGTCATCCTGACCGACTCCCGCTATGTGCTGGAGGGTTGCAATCGATGGCGCTTCATCTGGAGAAGCAACGGCTGGAAGAAGATCGAGCCTGACAGCCGCCGCAGAAAGCGGGCGATTGCCGATCGCGCGCTGTGGCAATCCCTTGATATCGAGCTTCAGCAGAACGACCAGATCACCGTCAACTGGTGCAAGGCGCATTCCGGCATCGCCGGCAATGTTCGCGCCGACGCGCTGGCCACACAGGCGCGCCTGGCGAAGACGGGTGAAGATATCAGCGCTTCAATATGAAGACCGCCTTGCCGCCTTGAGACGCCTCAATGCCCTCCTTGGTCCGCTTCAGCATCAGGCATTTTTCCGCAGCCTGCGGCTCGGTCCTGATGCAGATCCCGTCCGCCACGGCTTTCCAGGTCGGGTGAATGCTGACCATGCTGTCGCTGATCGTTCCGCCGCCATCCGGTTTGAAAACCAGGATGTTCGATACCCGGCGCTTGACGACATACATTTCCCAGGGATTGCCGTCGGCAACCACGCGCGCCAGAGACTCGGCAGCATACGCGCCGGGTGCCGAAAGCATGGTAATTGCGACGGCAGCAGCGGCGAACAACCCGCCGGAGGATTTCTTGGACATCAGTGACTTTCTGAGCGTTGATGGGGCCCGGCACCGATTGCACGCAATCTTCACCGCAACGAGGCGCAAGGATGAGTCGAGCGCGCCTGTCTCCGGTCTTGCCATTCAACATGGCATTTTTGAGTCTGCCGCGACCTGTTTCAGATGCCTGCTCAACACCTGTCGGCGGTCAGCCATCTGAGATGCGGATCACTCCCGTCCAAAAGAAAAGGCCGGGCGAACAATCGCACCGACCTTCCTTTATCGCTTCAGCCTTGTGCCAGTACATCCGTGGTCACTGTCTGAGCGATGTCATGGGGTTAGTCTATTCCGCCTGCATGGATTTGCAAGCGCGGTTTGATACCAAATTCGGTTAGGATCGCGGCCCGCGCTGCATCAGGCAAGCTTCTGGCGTCCATAGAGCAGCAGCATGCAGACGATGACCGTGCCGTAAATCAGCTGCCGTCCGGCTTCCTCGATCTGCATGACGGAGAGGATCGATTGCAACAGGGTAATCAGGATCACGCCTGCAACCGTCCCGAGATATGAGCCCTTGCCGCCCAGCACATGGGTGCCGCCAAGAACGACAGCGGCAATCGACGGCAGCAGATAGGCATCTCCCATCGATTGCGAGGCCTTCGACGCATATCCGGCAAGCAGCACGCCGCCGAGCGCGCTCAGTGCACCCGATATGACAAAGGCGAGGAGCGTGATCCGGCGGGTATCGATGCCGGACATGTAGGCGGCCCGTTCACGGTTGCCTATGGCGTAGAGCGAGCGGCCAAATGTCGTCCGCGTCAAGAGGAAAACGGTGAGAATGCCGGTGACGAGCCAGACGAGCACGCCGTTTGGAATGGCCGGAATGAGGTAGCCGGTCGCAAGAAAGCGCATCGCTGGAGAGGCCGCGTCCTGCGGCGCGAAACCGCCGGTATAGACGACCATCAGACCCTGGACGACGGCATTGGTCGCGAGCGTGATGATCATCGATGGAATACGCAGATAGGCAACCGCTGCACCGTTGAAGGCGCCAATTGCAGCACCACAGAGGATACCGAACGGGATCGCAACGATCGAGCCCGCCGTACCATAGGCCGTTGCCGCACAGGCCATCATCGCGCCCGCCGTCACCACCCATGGCACCGAGAGGTCGATCTGGCCGAGCAGGATCACCATCATCATTCCCGTCGCGATCACTCCAAGAAACGAGGCGACCTTCAGCTGCTGCAACAGGTAGTCGGGAGACAGGAAATTCGATGAGTAGATCGAGCCGCCGAGCAGCAGCAGAATGATGCAGCCGAAGGCGATGGCGACGGCCGGATCGACGCTGCGAAGACGGACCGGGATGATCGACTGGCGCATGTAGGATGCATCCTCACTCATTGGAACCACTCCAGCCGGTTGCGAACACGGGCGAGCCCGATGCAGCCGATGCTGATCGCCGCCATCAGCACGATCCCCTGGAAAAGGGGCTGCCAAAGCGGATCGAGGTCGAAGACGAACAGCAGGTCGCCGATCGTGCGGAAAGCCAGGGCACCGAACACCGCGCCGATGGCGCTGCCCTTGCCGCCGGCCAGCGACACGCCGCCAAGCACCACGGCGGCAATCGAATAGAGCGTATAGGCGTTGCCGCTCGCAAACGCCGCCTCGCCGGTATAGGAGAAAAAGGTCAGGTATAGGCCGCCGATCGCCGATAAGAGCCCGGCCAGCGCATAGGCTGCCAGCTTGGCCCGCTTGATCGGCATGCCCGACATATAGGCGGCGTTTTCGGACGAACCCGCTGCATAGGCCGCGCGGCCAAGCACCGACCGGCTGAACGGTACCCAGATGATCAGGATCGTCAATGCCAGGACAATCAGGCTGGTTGGAAAGATGCCGAACAGCTTGGAGGTGAAGGCATCGGCCAGATCCTCGTTCACCGATCCTCCCGGCGTCGGCCGCAGCAGCAAGGCGAGGCCGAAGAAGATCGCACTCGTCGCGATCGTCGTGACGATCGGCTGCAGCCTGCCGAAAATGATGATCAGGCCATTGAGCAGGCCGCAGGCAAGGCCGGTCAGCAGCACCGCGACAATGCCAAGACCTGTTTGCAGCGGTGTGCCGACGACCAGCCACGACGCAAGGCAATTGCAAAGGATCAGGATCATGCCGGCCGAGAGATCGATGCCCGCGGTGATGACCACGAAGCACTGCGCCATGGCGACAAAAGCAAGCAGCGTTGCCTTGTTCGACGCCGTCTGGACGACATTCGGCGTGAAGCCGGCCGGATGGTTGCTGACATAGATCACGAACATGACGAGGAACAGTGCCGCGGCCAACAGCGTGCCCTTGTGCTGAACATACCAGAACCGCCAGTCGCTTGGAGACTTCGCGCTCATTGCCCGATCCTTTGTTCGACGGCCTGCAGATTGATATTCAGTGCACTGGCGATCAGTTCATGCTCGTTGATCTCTTCACCTTCGAGCGAGCGTATGACGCTGCCGTCATACATGACCAGAACACGGTCGCAGCAGCCGATCAGCTCATCGTAGTCGGTCGAGTAGAAGATGATCGCCGCGCCATCATCGGCAAGCTCGCGCAGCAGCGCATAGATTTCCTGTTTGGTGCCGACGTCGATGCCGCGCGTCGGATCGTTGAGCAGGATGATCTTCGGGCGGTTCATCAGCCATTTGGCGATGACAACCTTCTGCTGGTTGCCGCCGGACAGCGCCCCCACCGGCATGTCGATCGTTGCGGCCTTGATTGCCAGGAGCTTCAGGAGTTCGTCGATCCTCGCCTGCTCGGCACTGCGATCAATGACGCCATGTCTGGAGACGCTGCCGAGTGCGGCAATCGACAGGTTTTCGCGCACGGTCATCGGCAGCATCAGCCCTTCCGTCTTGCGATCCTCAGGGATCAGCGCAATCGAGGTGCCGCCCGATTTTGCCTGTTTCGGGCTCTTCAACGCCAAAGGCTGACCGGCAACCTCGATACTGCCCTTGGTGTCGCGAAGCACGCCGAACAGCGCCAGCAGCAGTTCGCGCTGCCCCTGCCCGTCCAACCCGCCGAAGCCGATGATCTCGCCGGGTCGAATGTCGAAGCTGATATTTGACAGCCTGTCTCCCCAGGAAAGCCCGCGGCAGGAGAGCACCGGGGCGCGATCGGCCGGTTTTGCAGGCTTCGGCGGAAAGACATTGGTGTATTCGCGGCCGATCATCAGTTCGACCACCTGCTGATCGGTCTTGGTGCCGGCCGGATAGGATTCGATGCTGCGGCCATTGCGAAACACCGTGCAATCGTCGGCGAGCGCTGCAATCTCGTGCATGCGATGGGAGATGTAAACGAGTGCCATGCCTTCCGAACGCAGCCGCTTCAACACGCCGAAAACCTTCTCGACATCCGATTGGGTCAGGGCCGACGTCGCTTCGTCCAGGATCATCAGCCTGGGCTTGCGGGCCAGCGCCTTGGCAATCTCCACCATCTGGCGGCGCGACAGCGGCAGGTCCTTGACCAGCGACGAGGGATGAATGTCGGATGCGCCGGCCCGCGCCAGCGCTTCTTCGGCGATCACCCTTTGCCGGCGCCGGTCAATCAGGCCGAAGCGCAAAGGAGGGTTACTGATGACGATATTGTCGGCAACCGACAGGTCCGGGATCAGCGAGAGTTCCTGAAAGACGCAGACAATACCGGCGGCCGTTGCTGCAGCCGGACTGGTGAAGGAGACCTCGCCGCCGTCGAGCAGCATGCGCCCTTCATCGGGTGCGACGGCACCTGCCATGATCTTGATCAGCGTCGATTTTCCGGCACCGTTTTCGCCAAGGACGGCATGGATGGCGCCGGGCCGGATGGCGATGCTCGCATCCTTCAGCGCGATCACACCGCCATATCGCTTCGATATGCCGTCCATCCGGAAAAACGGTTCAGGCAAATTCATGCGTCCACCTCCCGCGGTCGCAGCAACAGCAAGGCTGCGGGCGCGAACGCCCGCAGTCAATATGGCAAATTGGACCGCTTACTGGTTTTCCTTGCTCTGCCCCATGATTTCCTGGGCGGTGAAATTGATGCCGCAGGTGGGGAAGGCATTACCGACGAAGAAATTGTCGGATTCCTTCGGATAGTAATCCTGGCCTTCCTTGAAATCAGGATCGGACACGAGCGCCGTCGGCAGCTTGATCGCCTGCGGGATCACCTGCCCCTCAAGAGCAGCAATCGCCGTCTTGATGGCGACCGCAACCTGGGCCGGACCGGTGCCCGCCGACGTGCATTTCAGGCCATCGCCTGCATGGGCAGCGCAGAGCTTGCGGAAGCCGTTTTCGGTTTCGCCACCAAACGGCACGAAGGGATGCTTGGCATCGATCATCGCCTGGACGACGCCGGTATCACCGCCCTGGGCGGTAATCCCGTCGAACGGGCCGTTGGTGGCAATTGCGTCGGCCGTGGCCTTCTGCGCGACGCCGTCGTCCCATTTGCCGACCACTTCGGTCACGTCAAACTTCTTGCCGGATGCGGCGAGCGTTTCCTTGATGCCATCGTGGCGGTCGGTATCGACAGATGTACCGGCAACGCCGCGGACCTCCAGAACCTTGCCGCCCTGAGGCATATGCTTGACCAGCCAATCGCCCCAGATGACCCCGAGACCCTTCTGGTCGACGTTGACGTTGATCGCGTCCTTGCTGTCGAGCGTATTGTCGAAGGCAACCAGGACGACGCCGGCCTCCTTGGCGCGCTTGATGACCGGGCCAAAGGCCGTCGGGTTCTGCGCATCGACGACGACGGCGTCATAACCTGCGTCAATGAAGTTGTTGATCGCCGAGATCTGTGCCGGCACGTCCTCACCGGTCGAGACGACCTTGAACTCCTTGAGCTTTGCCTTGACGTCAGGCTGTGCGGCATAGGCTTTCGCCGTCTGCACCATCTGAATGCGCCAGGTATTGGCGATATAGCCGTTCGCCAGCGCGATGCGGTACGGGCCTTCTTTCTTGGGGAACTGCAGGAATTGCGTATCGGACGCCCATGGCGTCATGCATTGCGGATCGGCGGCCGGACCGGAGACGACTTTCGGCTCCGCATAGGCAGCACTGCAAAAAAGAGCCAGCATGGGCGCGGCAAGGCCAGCGAGCCGGATGGACTTCGCTTTCAACGACTTGGGCATGAATGTCCTCCTCCACGAGGCGGATCGAAGCCGCCTCTCCAGTATGATCTGATTGGCATGCTTGATCCGGAAGGCTCCATTCCCATCCATATCCGGAACGGCAAAAAGGTAACATAGTTGACAGCGCTGTCAAATTCTATTTGCTAGCGCTGTCAACTATGGCATAACTATAGATATTCTGACTTCACATAGAGAAATATATCATACCGGAGAATTACTTTATGCGACGCGTGACATTGGACGATGTTGCAAGTCTCGCGGGCGTCAGCCCGATTACCGTGTCACGGGTACTGCGCAAGCCCGATGCCGTCTCCGAGGGCCTGCGCATGCGTGTCAACGCCGCGGTGAAGGAGCTCGGCTACGTGCCGAATATCGCCGCAAGCCGGCTCGCCTCTGCCCGTACTCACGCGATCGGCGTCATCGTGCCGACGCTCTACAACGTGATCTTTGCCGAGTATCTGTTTGCCTTGCATGAAGTCCTCGTCGGCGCCGGCTTTCAGGTCATTGTCGTCAATAGCCGCTATTCGGAACTCGAGGAGGAAAATGCCGTCAAGGCGCTGCTCGGCCAGCGGGTCGAGGCGATCATCATGGCCGGCATTCACCACACGGCACATGCGCGGCAACTGCTTGCCCATGCCAATATGCCCGTCGTCGAGACATTCGAGCTCTCCGACGATCCCATCGACATCAATATCGGCATGTCGCAGGAGAAAGCCGGCTGGGCGGCAACACGCCACCTCATCGAGCGCGGTTTCCAGCGCATTGCATTCCTCAGCGGCAATCTCGATCACCGCTCCCAGTCGCGTTTCGATGGATACCATCTGGCGATGAAGGAGGCGGACTATCAAAGCCTCGAGCTCGTGACGCAGAAACCCCGCCACAGCTCCATCGCGCTTGGCTCGGCACTCTGCGCCGAGATGTTCGAACGCGGCAACATTCCCGAGGCGATCTTTTGCACCGACGACAACCTTGCGCTTGGCGCCATGCAGGAGTGCCGGAAACACAATATCCGGATCCCGAGCGACATCTCGATCATCGGCTTCCACGACCTGGAATTTGCAGCCTGCGCCTCCCCTTCGCTATCGTCCATCGCATCGAGACGCTACGAGACCGGCAGGCTCGCCGCTGAAAAAGTTCTGGCGGCCGTCAACGCCAGCACCGCCCATGGCGCCGAGCAGATCGATCTCGGCTTCAAGCTGATCGTGCGCGAGAGTACAGGCGGACAGCGATCTTAGGCGATCAGGCGGCGTCGAGACTGGGCGGCTGGTGGACGACGAAGCGATTTCGTCCCGACGCCTTGGCGCGATACATCGCCCGGTCCGCTTCCTCGTAAAGCGAGGCCGAGGTGGATCCCGATCCGGCCCATGCGACGCCGATCGAAGCGCCGAGCGCGATATCGTCCCCCGCATTCCACTGCATGGCGGCGACGATGCGGTTTGCCGCGGTCTCCACCTGCTGGATCGAGGCGCTACCGTAAATGAGGGCGAATTCGTCGCCGCCAATTCGGGATACGAGGTCAGCACCTTCGGCGGCAAAATTCAGCCGGCGCGCCGCCTCGATCAGGCAGGAATCGCCGACTCGGTGGCCGAGGCTGTCGTTGACGCGTTTGAAGCCGTCGAGATCGACCAGCAGCAGCGCGCAATCGGTCGCCAGCCCGGACCCGACGAGGGTATCGAGGCGCTCATGGAACCTGAAGCGGGTCGCCAGTCCCGTCAGATGATCGAAATCGGCACGATGGCGGATTTCCTTCAGCATCATGATCTCGAGCGTCACGTCCTGCTTCAGCCCGAAAATCCGCACCGCCTTGCCGTTTTCGGATTCGACCCGCGCCGTGATCCTGATCCAGCGGCGATTTCCCTTTCGGGTGATCACCTCGGCGTCGAGCGAAAAGCTGCCGAGCTGCTCGATGGCGGCACTTCGAAGCCGCTTCAACTCACTGAGCGTCTCGGCAGAATACATGGTCACGATCTCATCGCGCACCAAAGGCGTTCCCGGATCGACATCGAAGAGCTCGTAGACCATGTCGGTCCACCACAGGCGCTCATCGGCAAGGCTGCATTCCCAGGCGCCGATGCGGGCAGCCTTGGAGCAGCTGTCGAAGACCTTCTTGAGATGGTAGACGTCGCTCGCAAGATCGATGCGATCGACCTCGACGGTATCCGTTCGGCTTGATCGTTTCCTGACCGGGGACGGCGACGGCATCATGTTCCTCCATCCCGGCTATGGGATGACGGAAATCTGACATGGATTTATTGACGGCCGGTTTATCAGCCATCGAAGATACAGCCTGTTCCTCAGGCTTTATTGCCGCAGGTTCAGCCGCTCAGTCCGCGCAGCTTGATATTCTTCCGGACGGTGGCCGGAGGTGCCTCGAAACGCTCCCTGAACTTTCTGATGAAATGCGAGGAATTCTGAAAGCCGGCGCGAATGGCGATCTCGGCGAGCGGAATCTTCGTGGTCTTCACCAGCCGCATCGCCGCGTCCAGCCGGACGATCAGATAGGCGGAGGCAGGAGAGGTGCCGATCGCCGCCCGGAACGAGCGCTCGAGCTGGCGGCGCGATAGCCCGCTCTGCGATGCGATGTCCTCGATATCGAGCAGATCTTCGATATGCTGCTCCATCGTCAGCAGCGCCTTTTCGACTCTCGCATCGTCGATGCTGCCCTGCCCGATCGGATTGCGGGGCTGCATCTCGTTGGCGTCCCGCCGTCTGGCGATCTGCAGAATTTCGAGCGCGTTCTTCTCGGCGAACTCTCCGACATGCCTGTTGAGCAAAAACGCCGCCAGATCCGCCGCGCTGCTGCCGCCCGCACAGGTGATGACATTTCCGTCCTCGACGAACAGCTCGTGCGACGTCACGGAGATGTCCGGGAAGCGCTCGCGAAACTCGCCATGGTGCAGCCAGCTGACACAGGCCTTCTTTCCCTGGAGAAGACCCGCCTCCGCCAGAATGAAACTGCCGGTGCAGAGGCCGATCACCGGGACGCCCGCACGCGCGGCATTGACGACATAGGAGACAGCGGCGCTATCGAGCGCCTCGACCTTCTCGTTGATCCGGCCGCCGACGACCACGATATAGTCGAACTCGGCGGGTGGTTTCAGCGACGCGTTTGGTGGCACGGGTACGCCCGAGCTCGACGTCACGAAATGCTTGTCGGCGCTCATGACCAGCCAATCGCAGGCAATTCTCCCGGAATTGTCGCGCTGATCGCTGCCCAGCCGCAGCGTATCGACGAACAGGGAAAAGGCGCTCAGCGTAAAATTTCGCGCCAGCAGGAAGCCGATCTTCAACTTCAGTGAGTTGGCTCTGTCGCCACGCATATGCAGATCCATCCGGCAGCAAGTTTGTCGCGAGCATATGCGGAAACAAGATTGCGTGCACAAGTGTTGGCGACATTCACGCAGACTGTCCGCGGCGCCTGATCTGCCGAACTTACTCTACGAGGCTCGCCCCGCTATCGATGACAAGGCACTGCCCGGTCATCCGCGAGGCGCGGTCCGTCAGCCAGAGGATCGCATCGGCAATATCGGATGCCTCAGGAATGCTCTTCAGCGGTGCTGCGGCAATCAGCCCGGCCTTGAACTCACGGTAGGCATCTTCGCTGAGCCAGGACAGCGCCCAGGAAGTATCGACGAAGCCGGGGCAGACGGCGTTGACGCGGATATGCGGCGCCAGTGTCCGCGCAAGGCCGCGGGTCATCGTGTTGACGGCCCCTTTCGAGGCGGCGTAGGCCAGCGATGAACCGGAGCCGGAGATGGCCGAGTCCGACGAGACGTTGACGATCGACCCCAGCGGCGCCTTCTGCAGATAGGGGACGGCGGCGCGGATCATCTGAAAGGTGCCGCTGACATTGACGCGGAAGATCGCTTCGAAATCTGCAGCGTTGGAGGCATCGAGATCTCCGGCTGCGGCCTGGCGCGTAACGCCGGCATTGTTGACGAGCGCGTCGATCCTGCCGAAGCGCCGGATCGTTTCGTCCGCGATCCGCCGGCAATCCTCATCCCCGGCAATATCACCGGCGATGGCGATCGCGTCGGCTCCCGCTTCCAGGCATTGGCGGACCACGTCTTCCGCGCCTGTCCTGTTGCGGCTGTAATTGACGGCAACGTCATAGCCGCTGCGGGCAAAGGCGATCGCCGTTGCCGCGCCGATACCGGATCCGGCGCCGGTGATGATGACAGTTTTCCTGCTGGTCATGGCCTGCTCCTAGATCCGGATGCGCTGCTCGCCCTCGTCGAACAGGCAGACCTTTGCAGGATCGTAGGCCAGATGGACCTGCTGACCGGGCTGCACGACGAGCCGCTCATGTGCCTGGACGACGACTTGATGCTTGCCGACGCTGACGATCACCTCGGTGCTGGCGCCGGTCGGCTCGACGAGATGGACGATACCGGCCACGCCCTTGTCCGACAGGACGATATGCTCCGGCCGGATGCCATAGTGGATCCTGCTTCCCTCGGCTGGCGCATTCGCAGGCAGCGGAAAGCTGATGCCGTCGAGGCTCTCGAATGCACCGCCAGCAACCGTCCCCTCGATGATATTCATCGCCGGCGAGCCGATGAACTGCGCCACGAAGATGTTGGCGGGATTGTCGTAGAGCTCCAGCGGCGTTCCCGCCTGCTCGACGATGCCTGCGCGCATGACGACGATGCGGTCCGCCATGGTCATCGCCTCGACCTGATCATGGGTGACATAGACTGTGGTGGTCTTCAACCGCTGATGCAGCGCCTTGATTTCGGCACGCATCTGGACACGGAGCTTGGCATCGAGGTTCGAAAGCGGCTCGTCGAACAGAAACACCTTGGGATCGCGAACGATGGCGCGGCCCATGGCAACGCGCTGGCGCTGGCCGCCGGACAGCTGGCGTGGATAGCGCGCCAGGAGATCCTGAAGCCCGAGGATTTCGGCGGCGCGCATCACTTTGCCATCAATCTCGGATTTCGGGACCTTTTTCAGCTGAAGCGCAAACTCCATGTTTTCCCGGATCGTCATATGCGGATAGAGCGCATAGTTCTGAAACACCATGGCGATGTCCCGGGATTTCGGTGCGACGTCGTTGATGACGTTGCCGCCGATCGCGATCTCGCCGCCGCTGATATCCTCAAGTCCGGCGATCATCCGCAGAAGCGTCGACTTTCCGCAGCCGGAGGGGCCGACGAGGATGACGAATTCGCCATCCGGAATATCGACGGACACATCCTTGATGACGTTGGTCTGGGCGTAGCTCTTGCTGACGCTGCGGATTTGCACGGAGCTCATTCGGGTCCAATCTCCTGGAATTACTTGACGGCGCCCTGGGTGATGCCGGCGATGAATTGCTTGGAAAGCACGATGTAGAGAAGCGTGATCGGCAATGCGGCCAGCGTCAGGCCGGTGAACATCACGCCCCAATCGGTGGTGAACTCGCCGATGAAGACCGTGAGGCCCTGCGGCAATGTCTTCAGATTGTCCGAGGTGATCAGGATCAGCGGGAAGAAGAAGTCGTTCCAGATCGGCACCGCATTCTGGATTGCAACGATCACCATGGCTGGGCGCGCGAGCGGCAGCATGATCTTCAGCATGATCCGCAATTCACTGGCGCCATCGATACGCGCGGACTCTTCCAGCTCGCGCGGCAGCGTGCGCAGGAAACCCGTCATGATGAACACCGCCGACGGCAGGCCCATGGCGACATAGACAAGGACGAGGCCGGCATAGGTATCGACCAGATGCAGCGTATCGAGCTGGATGAAGAGCGGGATGATCGCCAGCTTCAATGGCACCGTCATGCCGCTGATGAAGAACATCAGCACAGCGCTGCCGAGGCGAAATTCATAGCGGGCGATCGCATAGGCGGCCATCGTGCCGAAGGTCAGGATGAGGACGATCGAGGCCGCCGTCACGCCGAAGGAATTCAGCATGTAGCGAATGAAATTTGTCTGCTCCCAGACCTTCTGCAGATTGTCGAAGCCGAAGCTCTGCGGCAGGGCAAAGGGCGAGGTGAAGATCTCCGCATTCTTCTTGAATGAGGAAAGTACCATGACGACAAGCGGGTAGAGCATGATGAGTGCGTTCAGCACCAGCACCGCCTGAATGAAGCCGTTCTTGATCCACTCGTTGGAATTCTTCATGTCGTTTCCCGAAACTGACAAAGGGCGGCCTAGAGCTGGATTTCACGGCGGCGCAGGAATCGCAGCGCCACGAAGGAGAAGCCGGCGACGAACAGGAACATCAGGACGGCGAGCGCGCTGCCCTGGCCGAAATCCTGGATACCGTTGGTGACGCTGCCGAAGGCCGTGCGATAGAAATAGAGGCCGAGCACATCGGTCGATCCGCCGGGCGATCCTGTCAGCCCCGCCATGACATAGGGGATCTCGAACCAGTTGAAGCTGCCGATGAAGGTCAGGATGCAGACGATCGTGACGCTGGGGGCGATCAGCGGCCAGATGATGCGGCGCAGGAGAACATAATCCCCTGCCCCATCGAGCCGCGCCGCCTCAATCACCTCGGCGGAAATCCGCTGCATGCCGGCCAGCAGCACCAGCGTCGGGAAACCCAGCCAATGCCAGATATTGGCAAAGATAATGCTGCCGAGTGCCGTGTTCTCATTGCCGAGCCATGCCGGTCCCTGGATGTGGATCAGCGCCAGCGCGCCGTTCACGATACCGAAAAGCGGATGCAGGAACAGCTTCCAGAGAAAGCCGACGATGACGGAAGACAGCACCACAGGAAGAAAGACGATGACTTGGTGGATGCGATGGCCGGGCAACCCCTTCAACAGCCCGAAGGCGATGAGGAAAGCCGTGCCGTTTTCGAAGATCATCAGAGAGACGAAGACGATAACATTGTGCCAGAAGGCATTGTAGGTCCAGTCGCTATAGGGCTCCTCGAAGAGGACTTTGCGGAAGTTCTCCAGGCCGATGAAGTTCGACGGCAGCAAGCCGTTGAAATCATAGAAGGCAAAACGCAGGGCGGAGAGCAATGGCCAGACGACGAAGAGCGTCATCACGGCCATCGCCGGGAAGAGCAGAAAGCAGATCCACAAGGACCGGCGCTGCGGCAGAAAAGTCGTCGTGCGGCGCCGGTCATTGTTCATGTCATTTCCCCTGGAAAGGCTTGTACCACTTGGCGAGACCATCAGTCAGATCGGCGCCAAGCTGATCCGGCGTCATGCTGCCGGACATCATCTTCGTAATGTCGTTCTGCAGCAACTCGGAACCCGTGGGCTTCTGGAAGCGGAAATAGACGACGTTGATATGCGGCATCGCGGTCTCGTTGAGCTTGGCGACTTCTGCCAGCAGCGGGTCCTTCACGACGACGCCCTTGATCGGCGAGATGTTGCCGAGGAGCGCGGTGAACTTGTCGCCGAATTCCTTGGTGCCCATCCAGGCGACCAGCTTGAGAGCGGCTTCCTTGTTCGGCGATGCTGCGTTGACCGCATAGCCGCCGTCATAGAACTTCGTTGCCTGGGGAACATCGCCTGCCTTTGCAGCCGGCGGTGCAATGAAGTCCATGTTGATCTGCGGGTTTTCGCCCTTGTAGGTGGAGATGTCGAAGCTGCCGCCGGCAAGCATGGCCGCACGGCCGCTGACGAAGAGCTGGCCCGCGGTATCGTAATCGATGCCTTCGAAGCCTGGCGACATGTAATCGCGCAGTTCGAGCAGCTTGTTGAGCGCAGCGATGTAGCGCGGATCCTTGAAGGTCGCCTTGCCGCTCTTCAGGTCGGAGACGAAATCCTGGCCGAGCAGCGGGCCGGTGAAGGAGGCAACGAACATTTCGTTGAACCAGCTGGTGCCAAGGCCGTTGGCGAGCGGAATGATGCCCTTTTCCTTCAGCGCCTTGGAAACAGTGATGAACTCATCCCAGGTGGTGGGCGCCTTGAGACCGGCCTTTTCGAAGACGTCCTTGTTGATGAAGAGGCCGAGGGTCTGCGAGGCGAAGGGCAACGAATAGACCTGACCGTCGGCACGGTACGTGCCTGACAGGAGCGCATCGGCCGACATGTTTGCCAGCGACGGCATGTTGGAGCTGTCCTGCTTGACGAAATAGCCTGACTTCACGAACTGCTCGAGCCATCCATACGCATGCGTGTGGATGACATCGCCGCCCTTGCCGCCGGCCAGCGCCGTCGAGACGATCGTCGGATAGTTCTCGTCCGGGAAGGATTCGAACTTCACGTGGATATCCGGATTTTCCTTGGTGAAGTCGGCAAACAGCTCGTTGTAGGCCGCCTTGTCTTCTTGGCGCCAGGTCCAGAAGGAAATGTCCGTGGCATAGGTGAAGGGAGCGGAAAGCCCCCAGGCAATTGTCGCTGCGGTCAGCAGCCCTGCTATCGATCTCACTCTCATTACGCTCCCCTTTTCGTTTTCTAGGGCGTGTTCACGATCATTAACAAATCATAGTTCTTGCCTTTTGGCTAGATAGTTTGTAAAGCTGCCTAACTATATTTTTTAGCCCACCGAACTTCATGCAGAAGGCATATATTCTATGGCGAAAAGCGGCCTGATCGCAGGCATCGATATCGGCGGCACAAAGACGCATCTGCTCGTCAGCGAAGACGGCAATGTGGTTGCTGATACGGTTGTGCCCACCTCGGACTGGCGAACATGGGACCGGCCCGCCGATGCTGCCGTACTCGCAGCGCTGATCACGGAAACGGCGAAGGCAGAACCTGCCGCTATCGCTGTCGGTGCCCATGGCTGCGATACCGGTCCACATTGCACGCAGATGGAAAGCGACCTCGGCGCTCACCTCACCGGCAAGATCAAGGTCGTCAACGATTCCGAACTGCTGGTTCCCGCAGCAGGCTTCGAGGCAGGTATCGGGGTCGTCTCCGGCACCGGGTCGATTGCCGTTGCACGCAACGGCGAAGGCGAGATGCTGGTTGCCGGTGGTTGGGGCTGGATCCTCGGCGACGAAGGCAGTGCCGCAGCGCTCGTCAGGGAAGCCGCCCGGGCGATCCGCAAGTCGATCGATCTCGGCGAGAGCGGTGATCCGCTTGTCGCCGGTCTGATGTCGAAGCTGCAGACCGACGATGCGACGAAGATCGGCCGCCTGCTCAACGAGACGCGCGGCGCGGCCGTCTGGGGCAGCTATGCCGATGCCGTATTCGACGCTGCCTCGCAGAAATCGCCACTCGCATCGAGGGTGATCGAGGACGGTGCCGCCGCCCTCGCCCGCCTTGTCGGCATTCTGATCAGCCGCGGTGCGGACGCCAGTCACGTCGTCATCGGCGGCGGTGTCGTTGTCGAGCAGCCGAGCCTGTTCGAGGCCTTTCGCCGGGCGATGGCGGAAGTCTCTCCGAAGAGCGAAATCACCCTGCTGCGCGCAGCCCCGGTCAACGGCGCGCTGGCGCTCGCGCGCCGCCTGCTCGGCTGAACCGATTGGATAGACAGAGGAAGCGGAAATGGAACGCATTGGTTACAGAAACGCGGTTGCCCGCCAGCCGGAAAGCCTGGCGGAAGGCCTGAGCGTCGTGCGCGAGGCGCTCGCCAGGCTCGATATCAGCGGATTCGCCGGCAAGACAGTAGGCTTTGCCGGTATCGGCGCCAGCTATCAGGCCGCCATGGCGGGCGCCGTTTACCTTCGCGCGCTGGGCATCCCATCCTTTCCCTATTGCCCGACCGATCTCTACGAAGCGCTAGATAGCGCCGCCGGCGCCTTCGTGGCCCTGTCGGCATCGGGTCAGAGCCGTGAAATCTCAGACGTGATGCGGCTCCGGCCTTCCACGCCGAAGATTGCGATCTGCAGAGGCAGCGAGAACCCGCTTGCCGAACTCACCGGCGCCGTCCTTCCGACGGGGTCCGGTTCCGACAATGGCGCGAGCTCAACGGGCTATACCGGCATGCTGCTCGCCATCGGGCTGCTCTGCGAGAGGCTGGCGGGCGGACGCTCTTCTCCCGAGTGGAACCGCCTGCCAGCCGCTGTTTCGAAGACATTGCAATCCGCCGCGGGGCAAGCGTCCGAAGCCGCAAAGATGCTCGGTGCCTGCAGTTCGATCGATCTCGTCGGCGGAGGGACCGGCTATGCCAATGCCGGCGAAGGTGCGATGTTGATCCGCGAGGCGGTGCGTATTCCCGCCGCCGGATGGGACACAATGAACTATCTGCATGGGCCGATGGAATCGCAGGATCGGAGAACCGGTGTCATCGCCTTCGGCAACGGCCGGGAGACGAAGATCGCCGAGGACATGGCGGGCTTCGGCTGCCCCTCTGTTCTGATCACCAACCGCCACGACATTGCCCAGCGTGACAATCTGGTGGTGATCGCCGTGCCCGGCCTCAACCACCCGATCGCCGATGCGATCATCGAGATCGTCGCCCTGCAGATGATAACAGGCGACATGCAGGACGCCGCCGGGCTGACGAACATCACCTTCCGCTATCGCCAAACCGATACCAAGCTGAAACCGTGGTCGCCGACGGAAGTGTAGGATCAGCCGAAAGACGCTTCCGGCCCCTCGTCCGAGGCCGGGCCGGCGGGCAGCACCAGCGTCGCATCCGGCGCTTCGCCGAGAATATCGGCCAGCGCATAGTCGGCGGCAAGCCGGGTAGCCCCGAGCACGGTGCCATTGACGCCGAGGCTGCTCACCGCAATCTCCGTCGCCCAGGTCAGGTCGCGGGCAACATGACGGACCTCATCGAGCATCAGCGGATTCTGACCGACGCCGCCGCCCAGAACAACGAGACCCGGATCAAAGAAGCCGATGCAGCCAGCGACCATTCTCCCGATATCGGCCCCATGTCTGTTGACCCAGAGGACCGCTTCCTTTTCGCCTGCATGCGCCCGGTCGAAGAGTTCGCGTGCCGTCGCCGGGGGTTCCCCGGCGGTGGCGGGCCATCCGGCGATGCAACGTTCCATCAGCGCATCGGAGCCCAAATGATGTTCCAGGCCCTCGCGCTCCGGCACATGTCCGGCCGACCACGGAAACGGCAGGCGGCCAGCCTCACCCGCGGCGCCATTGAAGCCGCGGAAGAGCTTGCCGCCGATGACGATGCCGAGGCCGATGCGCACGCCGATCTGCAGAAACAGAAAGATCTCGCGGCCCTGCGCCGCGCCGTCGCGAAGCTCGCCGAAGGCCGCGCAGTTGACGTTGTTCTCCAGCAGGATCGGCGCTTCGACGGATTGCCGCAACCGCTGCAAGACGGCTTCCGGCCCCTTGCGGCGGCTCAGCCCCAGCCGGTTGCGCGAGACGATGCGTGGAACGGCGACAGCGATGCTGCGCAGGTTCTTGCTGCGCTTGCCGACCGCCAGGATCGCAGTTCGCGCCGCCTCATCGACGATCTCCGCCACCTCTTCCGTCGTGGCGCGCTGCTGCTTGGCGATTTTCAGTTCGGCGGTTGCGAGCGGCGTTCCGTCGAGCCCCTGCGCGACAGCGCGCACCTGCGCGACACCGACATCGATCCCGAGCACATATCCGGCTTCCGGCCCCAGGGCATAAACCGTGGCCGAACGGCCCATTGCCCCCTGCTGCGAACCGATCGGGGCCACCAGTCCCAATGCGCCGAGCTCGTTCATCACTGCGGTCATTGTCGGCTTGGACAGATTGAGCATCGCGCCGAGCCGCGGCCGGGTGATCGGGCCGGAAGACGCAACGACGCGCAGAACGGAGCGGGAGCTTTCGGTAAGCGGCGGAATGGTGGCTGGCGGCATTGCTTCTCTTTCATCCGGCATTGGCCGGTTGCGTGCAACGCATCGTTCAAATCGCGCAGCATCGAATTTCAAACATCGTCCGTGACCCGGTGTCAATAAAGGCCAGCTTGATGACCCAAACCTCCGAGCCCGATACCAACGACGCCCTGACGGCAAAACTGGAGAGGACGCCGCTTGCGCGCGTCGAAGCCATTGCTGCCCAGTATTTCTGCATCGCCGGCCGCGCTTCGGTACTCTCAAGCGAACGCGACGAGACCTTCCTGATCCAGGCCACGCATGGCCAGCGCGCGATCCTGAAGATCGCCAATACGGCCGAGCGCGCCGATGTGCTGACCTTCCAGACCGATGCCTTGCGCCACCTCGAGCGCAAACCGCTGGCGCTTCCCCTTCCCAAGCCGATCCCGGCCTATAACGGCAATTTTCTCCTCAAGCTGGGTTTCGGAAGCGACCAGCGCTTCGTACGCATGCTGACATTTCTGGATGGCGTTCAGCTCTACAAGGCACCGCGCTCCGTGCCGCAGATACAAGCGCTGGGGCGCAGCCTGGCGCGACTCGCTCAGGCTCTGGCGGATTTCAGACCTGAGCCGCTGCTGCAGAACCTGCTTTGGGACATCTGCAACGCCGCCGCTTTGCGGCCCCTCACCTCTCACGTTGGCGAAGAGCGGCGCAGCCTCGTCGTTTCAGCGCTCGACGGCTTCGAGCGTCTCGCTTCCAATGGATTTTCCGGGCTCCCACGGCAAGTGATCCACAACGATTTCAATCCGCACAACATTCTCGTAGCGGCAGACGACCCTGCGGAGATCACCGGGGTCATCGACTTCGGCGATCTCGTCGAGGCGCCGCTGGTCAACGATCTCGCCGTGGCGCTGTCCTATCAGGCGGGCGGTGACGACGGAATGGAGGCTATCGTTGCGATGCTTCAGGCCTATCATGCGGTCCGCCCGCTCTCCGCAGACGAGCTTTCGGCACTGCCCTGTCTTCTGCGGACGCGGCTGGCGATGACCGTTCTCATCCCGGAATGGCGTGCCAGCCTCTACCCTGAAAACCGCGACTACATCCTGCGCAACCACCCGGCAGCCCTTGCCGGGCTCATTCGCCTGGCGGATCATAGCGACGAAGCGCTTGCCGCCTTCTTCCGGCAGACTATCGGAGACTCAGCATGACCATGGCCAACGCATTCGGAGCCGGCGATTTCGAGCGCCTGAGCGCTGCCGAGCAATCGATGATCAAGCGGCGCGAACGCGTACTCGGACCGGCCTACCGGCTGTTCTATGAGCGGCCCCTGCATTTCGTACGCGGCGAAGGCGTCTGGCTCTACGACGCAGAAGGACGCGCCTATCTCGACGCCTATAACAACGTTGCCTCCATCGGCCACGGCAATCCGGCGGTGCTGGAGGCGATCGCCCGCCAGGCCGAAACGCTGAACACGCATACGCGCTACCTGCACGAAAACATCCTCGACTACGCCGAGGCTCTCACCGCGACATGCCCGGATGAACTCAGCCAGGTCATGTTCACCTGCACCGGCAGCGAGGCCAACGATCTGGCCGTGCGGATCGCCCGCAGCTATACCGGCGGAACCGGCATCATCGTAACGGCGCATGCCTATCACGGCGTCACGGCAACAGTTGCCGCCTTCTCACCCTCGCTCGGCCCCAATGTCGATCTCGGAGCGCATGTGCGCACCGTCGCCGCACCCGATCCTTCGCTTCCGCCTGAACAGATGGAAGCCGCCTTTGCCGACGGCGTGAAGGCCGCAATTGCCGATCTCACACGCCACGGCATCAAGCCGGCGATGCTGATCGTCGATACGATCTTTTCCAGCGACGGCGTCATCCCCGGCCATGCCGGCTTCCTCAAGCCGGCCGTCGAGGCGATCCGGACGGCAGGCGGCATTTTCGTTGCCGATGAAGTGCAACCTGGCTTCGGGCGAACAGGCGAGGCGATGTGGGGATTCCAGCGCCACGGCTTCGTGCCCGATCTGGTCACGACGGGCAAGCCGATGGGTAACGGCTATCCCGTCGCCGGACTGATCGCCAGACCCGAGGTGATCGCCGAATTCGGCAAGAACTCGCGCTACTTCAACACGTTCGGCGGAAATCCTGTCGCCGCCGCCGCAGGCATGGCCGTGTTACGCTTCATTGAGGAGCAGGATCTCATTGCCCATACCCGCGACGTCGGCACCCATTTCCTGCGCGGACTCGAAGCGCTGAAGACCCGCTTTCCGGGGATCGGCGATATCCGCGGTGCAGGGCTCTTCATCGGGGCCGATATCGTCGAGAACGGCAGGCCGTCGGCATCGCTTGCAGCGCGCATCGTCAACGGTCTCCGGGAGAGACAGGTTCTGATTAGCGCCAGCGGCCCTGACGCCAACGTTCTGAAGATCCGCCCGCCGCTGGTCTTTGCCCGTGATCACGCCGATCAGTTTCTGGACGCATTGGAGCAGACGCTAGGCGCGATGTGAACGGGCCCGCTACGGCAAGAAGGTCGGGCGGCGGCCTACTGAAGTCTGACGGCATCGGACAGTACCCATTTCTTGTCGAAGAAATCCTTGGTTGGCCCATAGGCGCGGAACATCAATTCAAAGTGCCTTTTCGGATCGATGGGTACCCAATTGGCATCCTTGCCCTTCGGCGGCCTTGGCCCGAAATACAGATCGATGGAACCATCGGCATTCTTTGCGAGATCCGGAATCTGCGAGGATCGGCTGGCGCGCGAAACGTTCTTGATCAGCGCATGGGTTTTGCGGTCATAGGCGGTCACCGACCAATATTGCTGAACAGGCACATTTGCCGGCGCGTTCAGTTTGTAGGTGTGGCGCCCGTCGAAGGCGCGGCCGTCCTTGTCGCGGATGGAGATCGAGTAGAACTGACCGGCGCCCAGTCTTTTGATGCCGATATAGGCCATCGTGTAGATCACCCCGCGATGATCGACAGGATAGGAATCCGCCTCGTCGAAATCCCTTTGGGCGGCCGTGACGACGTCGGCATAGCCTGGAAAGGTCCAACGGCTGGTCTCGCTGAAAAACGGCGCAAAACCGTCATCGTACTTTGCTTGAAGCAGGGCTTGCGCTTCCTTCATGGCCTTTGCCAGCAACGATTTGATGTGACTATCCGGTTTGAAGGGCTTGCCTTTCTCGATGCCGAGCGACTTCAGCTGATCGATCATGACCCGGTCACGCGCGATCCACGGCTCCTCCTGGACGACACGATTGAGATTGTCGAAGAAGCGCGCGTCCCATTGGATCGTCGAATCGAAAACGATGTCCTTCACATCGCTGAACACGGTCTGAGGGGGATTGGCCGCTGCCGAGAGCGGATAGACCTTCATCTTTTTTCCATATTCGATGGAGGCCTCAACATCGGCGGTGTCATGGCTCGCCATATTGGAGCGGAACAGTATATAGCCGCCGTAGACATTGGATTTCAGCGGGATGTATCCGTCAGGCGGTGTTTCCTTGTAATCAGGCGGTAGGATGAGGAATTTTCCGCCCTTTCCCTTGTCCGCGCCGAGCAGACCGGCATCTTCAAGCGGCTGCTGCCAAACCGTAACAATATTGCCGTTGAAGGAACCCTTCGCCTCTGCTGCAGGAAGATCGAGAACGAAAGGCCCGTCCTTCGTGTCGAAGAACGCCATGAAGTAAAGCGCATCGGGATTTGGCGTCAGCGTCTGGTTCTTCCAGTCGAGCGGTTCGCCCCAATAGATGACCTGGCCGACCTTGCCCGGTGTCTTGTTCAGCATCTCCTGCCGCATCAGATCGTAGTTGACGGCAGGCATGCCCCAGACGACGGCCTGGACCGCCTTTCGCTCGATCTCGCGATCGGTAATCTCGCTTCTCGCCTTGTCTGCCGCCATCGCTGGCAGGCTCGTCAACAATAGCAGGCATAGTGCCGGTAGCAGCTTCATCGGATTGCCCTCCACTTTGCACCAACGATAGCGCTGCGAAGAGGGAACATAAGTACGCAACGGTAAACGCCTCTGACCGGACCGTAAATTTACAGCGGTTTACCGTTGCGTACTTACGCGTGCGGGCGCGATGCCTATTGTGCCGACGTTGGGGATCGATGGAGCCGGAATGAAGATATCAGCTGTTTTCGCCATTGTGCTGCTGCTCGCATCCTGCGGACATCCGAGCGGCGTCATGACCCCTGTGGTGCTGACGGCGGCGACGCCGAAGACCGCGCAGGTCGATATGCTCGTTGCCACGACGCGCCAGCCATCCGGCGACCCTGCCACACTTTTCAACGGTGAGCGCAGCCCGAAGCCCTATCTCACCGACATTTCCGTATCGCTTCCGCCTGGCAGGAAATCCGGCGAGGTGCAATGGCCGAAACGCCTGCCGCCGAATCCTGCGACCGACTTCGCGGTGACCCACGTCCAGCCGATCGCGACGGTGCCCGAAGGGCGCGTCTGGTTCAAGCAGCATATCCAAGGCGGCCATGCGCTGGTCTTCATCCACGGCTTCAACAACAAATACGAGGATTCCGTCTTCCGGCTGGCACAGATCGTCCATGACAGCGGCATGCATGCCACGCCGATCCTCTTCACCTGGCCGTCGCGCGCCGAAGTGACGGGCTATGAATACGACAAGGAAAGCACCAATTATTCGCGGACCGCGCTCGAACAGACGCTTCGCGTGCTGGCGCAGGACCCCGAGGTGAAGGACATCACGGTGCTTGCCCACTCCATGGGAACATGGCTGGCGATGGAGTCTCTTCGGCAGATGGGCATTCGCGACGGCCACGTGAACCGCAAGATCCATAATGTCATTCTGGCATCGCCTGATATCGATATTCAGGTCTTCGCCAAGCAATTCGTCGAGATGGACGAACCGCGGCCGAAGTTCACCATCTTCGTGTCGCAGGACGACCGGGCGCTGGCGCTGTCGAGCTTCATTACCGGGCGTGTTTCACGCCTCGGCGCCATCGACCCGTCCAAGGAGCCGTATAGATCGAAGCTCGCTGAGGCCTCCATCACTGCCATCGACCTCA
This sequence comes from Rhizobium sp. 01L410, assembly GCF_056400165.1. Lineage (NCBI taxonomy): Bacteria > Pseudomonadati > Pseudomonadota > Alphaproteobacteria > Hyphomicrobiales > Rhizobiaceae > Rhizobium > Rhizobium sp. 01L410. The sequence continues at coordinate 112,059 of NZ_JBFTST010000014.1, read as the reverse complement.
CCCAGGTCAAATCCGGTGACCGGCTCAATCATGGCAAATTCGCCGAGAGCCCGGAGATCGTCCAGCTGATCGGTCAGCGGCTGATGACCGGGCAGACCCTGACGGACTCCAACATCACTCTCGGCCAAGGCGTGGCGGCGGTCGTCGGCGGCACGGTGCGCACGGTCGGAACGGTGGCGGGCACGGCGGTGGCGGCGCCACTGACGATCGTTGAACAACCGGCGCACAGGCCCGCGGACTCGGACGTCGGAGCGACCTTGCGGGAAGACCAGCAATCCAAGCCGCTGACGCAATGAGCCGGCCGGTTTAGTCCAGCATTTACGCTCAGTTACGCCGGGATTTACTGTTACGTACTTCCGCCCGCTACTGAAAGGAACAAGTCTCCTGCGGCGTCGCCTGACGACGATCAGAAGCCGGAGGCGCGGCCGCCCGGCACAAGGGAGACTGCAATGTTGAACGATCCATCAGCGAGGAGAGCGTCATGACGGTATCTCTTCAGAAGAAGCTGTTCTCGGCGGCGGTTGCCGCCGCCATGACGCTGACATCGACGACCTTCCTTTCGCCAGCAAACGCTCAGCAGGGCAGCGCCTGCCGCCAGCACGGCTGCGGCCAAGCCCAATATCCTCGTCATCTTTGGCGACGACATCGGCCAAACCAATATCAGCGCATACTCCTTCGGCGTCGTCGGATATAAGACGCCGAATATCGACAGCATCGCGAAAGCGGGCATAATGTTCACGGACTACTATGCCGAAAACAGCTGCACGGCAGGCCGCTCGACACGCAGGCACAAACGCCCATTCCGGCGAGCGAAAAGAAGATCAACGATCTGGTCGCACTTCTCCAGGATCCCGATATCCAGGCCTGGCTCGAAAGCCGCAAGACGGCCGCAGCCCCGCCGGCGCCATCCGCAACTGCAGCCTCCCCCATCACAAGCTGGGAATCCGAGACGCGGGCGCGGATCGATACGGTCATCGCCGCCGTCCCGCGTATTCCGTCTGAAATTGCCGCAACGGCTGCCAGGACGCGTGCCGATGCGATCTCGCACGGATACGCCCCCGTCTTCGTTATTTTCGGTGGTCTCATCGCCATTGGCCTTGCCGCCGAATGGCTCTATCGCAGGATGCGCGGACAGCGGGAGGGAGCGGCTGCCGCGCTGATCCCGATCGCAGTCTTTGCCGGCGCCATGGCCGTGATCTTCTTTGCAATCGAGTGGCCGCCGCTTGCCCGCATCACCCTGCTTGTCTATCTCAGCGCGTTCGTCGTCTATCGCACCGGATCGGTGCTGATCACGCTCGCGGCGCCGGAAGGGCTGCGGCAGCGCGCCAGGATCCTTCTCGGCATCACCGTGCTCGCCATCGCCACGGCAGCGCTCGGCCCGCCGCTCGGCACGGATCCCGCCGTCACGGACGCGATCTCCTATGTGTTTTCGATCATCGTTCTCGCGCTCGGAATTGAGGCCGTCTGGTCCACATGGAGCCGGCCGAAACCCGCAAAGGCGATCGTCACCGGTGTGATGGTGGCGATGTGGATCCTCTGGTGCCTCGATCTGAAAGGCCTGTTCTGGCTCGGCCTCTACGCTCTCATCCTGCCCGGCATCCTGCGGGGTGCAGGAAATGTCGCCGAACACTTCACCTCGGCCGGGGCTGGTCTGCGAAATGTGCTGGTCGTCCGCGGAGCCCGGGCGATCGTCATCGCAATCGCCGCCGGCTGGCTGGCAATCGTCTGGCAGATGAACCCGGAAACCATTGGCCACCGCGATCCGATCGTATCGGCGATCTTCTATGGCCTGCTGCGCAGCGTCGTCGTTCTGCTTGCCGCCGATCTGATCTGGCATCTGGCCAAGAGCTGGATCGACGGAAACCTTGTGGCATCCGCGCCCGCTACATCCACGCCAGCCGACACAGCGCGGCGCGCCCGCTTCCGGACGCTGCTGCCGATCCTGCGCAATGCGCTTGCCGTCATGATTGCCGTCATGGCGGCGTTGATCATCCTCGCCCAGCTTGGCGTGGAGATCGGGCCGCTGATCGCCGGTGCCGGCATCTTCGGCGTGGCACTCGGCTTCGGATCGCAGACGCTGGTCAAGGACATCATCAGCGGCGTCTTCTACATGCTCGACGATGCCTTCCGTGTCGGCGAGTATATCCAGGCCAAGAATTACAAGGGAACGGTCGAGGGCTTCAGCCTGCGATCGGTCCGGCTCAGGCACCATCGTGGCCCCGTGTTCACCGTCCCGTTCGGCGAGCTCGGCGCGGTCGAAAACATGAGCCGGGACTGGGTGATCGACAAGTTCCGGATTTCCGTCGGCTTCGACACCGATGTCGAAAAGGCCCGCAAGCTGACCAAGAAGATCGGCGCCGAACTGCTCGAAGATCCCGAACTCGGGCCTCTCTTCATCGAACCCCTGAAGATGAAGGGCGTCGAGGAATTCGGCGACTACGGCATCGTGCTGGGCTTCGGCATGACCACGGTACCCGGCATGCAGACCTACATACGCCGCAAGGCACAGCTGCGGATCCGGGAAGCCTTCAGGGCAAATGGCATCGAATTCGCGCAGCCGACCGTCAATGTCGGTGGCGACGAGCGGGAGGGTGGAGCGGCCGCAGCCGCCGCCACCATCAAGGCGCAGCAGGCGAAAGCAGCTGCGGCAGCAGAAGTGTGACAAGGGCCAAGGCCGAGGGGACGACACATGCACAGCAAGATTCGATTTGTCATTGGTGTTGCGGCACTGGCCGCCTTCGCCGCGCCTGCGGGTGCTGCCGATCTGCTGCCGGTAACAGCGCCGCAACCATCACCCGAGCGGCCCGACGGCTGGAGTTTCTCGTTCTCTCCCTATTTCTGGATTGCCGGTCTCGATGGCGAGAGCCAAGTGTTCGGCTTGCCGACCGTGGATGTCAGCCAGGATTTCGGCGCCATCATCTCGACCCTGGATTTCGCGTTCATGGGAGCGGGCGATGCCCGCTACGACCGTTTCAGCATCTTCACCGATATCAGCTATGCGAGGGTAACCACCGACTCCGCCACGCCGCGCGGCATCATTGCCGACGACGTTGACCTGAAGACTGTGACCTTCACGGCGCTGTTGGGTGCCGCCTACACGATCTACGAGGACCCGCAGGCGCGCCTCGACATTCTCGCGGGTGCCCGTTTCTGGCATGCCGAAACCACTATCCGCCTGAGTGGCGGCCTGATCGGTAATCTCGAGGGAACCGACAGCGCCAACTGGGTCGATGGTCTTGTTGGTTTCAAGGGCAGCTATTCCTTCACCGACAATGTCTACATGACCGGCTGGGCGATGATTGGTGCGGGCGGCGCCGACCTCGACTGGGATGTGCTGGCCGGCCTCGGCTACAAGTTCAACGACACCATGTCAGCCGTGCTCGGATACCGTGCCCAGGGCGTCGATTACAGCAGTGACGGCTTCACCTACGACATGATCCAGCACGGCCCGATCATCGGCATGACGATCCGGTTCTGAAACTTGCGGCGAAGTGCAGATCCCAATCGGAGACCAACGCATGAAGCCAGGAATTCTCTTTGCCGCAGCGGCCGCTGCGGCGGCCCTCCCGCTACCGGCTGTGGCGCAGGATGCCGATCTCGCCAAGAAGCTTTCCAATCCGGTCGCCTCGCTGATCAGCGTGCCGTTTCAATTCAACTATGACAGCGGTTACGGCCCGCTCGACGGCGACAGGGCCGTGCTGAACATCCAGCCGGTCATTCCCATTTCGATCAACGACGACTGGAACGTCATTTCCCGAACCATCCTGCCGTTCATCTGGCAGAACGACATCGCCGGCAATTCCGGTAGCCAGTTCGGCCTTGGCGACATCACCCAAAGCTTCTTCTTTTCGCCGAAGGAACCGGGACCGGGCGGCATCGTCTGGGGCGCCGGCCCGGTCTTCCTGCTGCCGACCGCAACGGACAAGATGCTCGGCAGCGGCAAGTGGGGGCTCGGCCCGACCGCCGTCGTCCTGAAGCAGGATGGCCCCTGGACCTACGGCGCGCTCGCCAATCACATCTGGTCCGTCACAGGCAACAGCGATCGGCCTGATATCAGCTCCACCTTCCTGCAACCCTTCATATCCTACACCACCCCTGATGCCTGGACTTTCTCGCTTAACACCGAAAGCACCTATGACTGGAAGAACGACCAGTGGGCCGTGCCGATCAATTTTTCGGTGGCAAAGCTCCTGAAGTTCGGCGAACAACCGGTGAGCTTCCAGGTCGGTGCCCGCTACTGGGCCGAAGCGCCCGAGAACGGACCGAACGGCTGGGGCTTCCGCGCCGGGATAACGTTCCTGTTCCCGCAATAGGCTGGCGTCGGGAGAAGCGGTCTGTCACCTGCCTGATCGACATCGCCTATTGCATGCCTGATGGCGCTATGCGATTGCGCGGTCAGATATCGAAGGCGGACGACCCATGACAGCATCGCGATACACCGATTACATCCAGGATCTGAAGGCAGCCCTGGACGATCTGCACGGCAATAGCGACCGGTACCAGACCTTCGATCTCCACGCCGAACTGGCGATGGGGGCGAACCTTCTGGTTTACGAGACGCGCAAGCGCAAGGGCCAGATCGACACCATGGCCTATGCCCGAGCGCCGACAGGCAACAAGCCGATTGCGCCTGACATGGCCAGGGATCGTGTCCTGTCATTCCTGGCGATGCAGGAACACATCGCGCTGACGGGCGATCCGATGATCAGCCTCAACGAGGAATATCCGCATGCGGTGATCAGCTTCGAGCACCGGGCGAAAGGTGCTGCCTCCAATAAATCGATGAAGATGATCTTTGCCGGCGTCAACGATGCCGAAGACGCTGCCCGCTATGTCACGGCCGTCGGCAATCCTGCCGCGATCGTTTCGACGCGCCCGCACGTTTCGAAGAAGCTGTGGGAGTGGAAATAACAGACGCGGGCAGCGGCTTTCACCGCGCCCGCGATTGTTTCTTCTGCTCCTGAAAGGCCTATTTCAGGGTCGTCTCGTCGGCAAGAATAGCGCCGGCTTCGTCGAGCAGCACGTCCTTCGCCTTCTTGCGGGCATTCTCGATCGCAATATCCGCACTGAGGCTGCGCTCGTTTGACTGCAGGCCGTCATCCGGACCCGTGTCTTCGCCGCTGACATCGGCGCGCGCCTTCAGGCGCGCCTCGCGGGCGGCCTGTTCCTTGCGGCGCTCGGCCTCATTGAGGGAGATAAGCCCCTTGTCGCGCTGCGCCTTCAGGTCGGCAATGTCCTCAATCAGGCTCTGATAGCCCGGATCGGTCTTGACGCGCGCATCATGGCGGCTCTGCAACTGTGGCAGCACGCTCTTGATGTCGCCGAAAGGCTTATATTTTGCAGGCTTGATTTCCGTCCATGGCAGGGCGTTATCATAGCTCGTCTCGCCGAAGGTTTTCGGGTCGGAAAGACCCGGGAAGGCGATATCCGGGGTCACGCCGCGCAGCTGCGTCGTCCCGCCGTTGACGCGGAAGAACTGGGCGATCGTCACCTTGAGCTCGCCGAATTTGGGCTTGCTGTTATGCGCCATCTCGTCGAGATCGACGACGGTCTGCACGGTGCCCTTGCCGAAGCTCGGCTCTCCGATGATCACGCCACGTCCGTAATCCTGGATCGCCGCAGCGAAAATCTCCGATGCCGAAGCCGAGCCGCGGTTGATGAGCACACCCACCGGACCAGTCCACAGGGGCTCCTGGAAGTCAGCGCTCTGGACCACGACCTTGCCATCCGTGCCGCGCTGCTGAACGACCGGACCATTGCCGATGAACAGGCCGGTCAGGTCGATCGCCTCGGAGAGCGAGCCGCCGCCATTGTTGCGGATATCGATCAGAACGCTGTCGACATTGTCCTGCTTCAGTTCCTCGAGCAGCTTGGCGACATCGCGGCTGGCGCTCTTGTAGTCCTGGTCGCCCTTCCGACGCGCCTCGAAATCCTCGTAGAATGCCGGCAGCGTAATCACGCCGATCTTGCGCGTGGCATCGCCGTCCTTGACCGACAGGATATCCTTGCGGGCGGCCTGTTTTTCGAGGCTGATCTTGTCGCGCACCAGGCTGATGATGTGATGGCTGCCGTCGGCACTGGCTTCTGCGGGCAGAATGTCGAGACGCACGACGGAGTCCTTCTCACCGCGGATCATCTGCACGACTTCGTCGAGACGGGTGCCGAGCACTTCCTTGATCGCGCCATTCTCGCCCTGGCCGACGCCGATGATGCGGTCGCCGACGGCAAGCTTGCCGGAGAGCTGCGCCGGGCCACCGGGCACGAGTTCGCGGATCGTCGTGTAGTCGTCGCGTTCCTGCAGGACCGCGCCGATGCCGACCAGCGACAGCTTCATCGAAATGTCGAAATCGGCAGAGGCCGAGGCGCCGAAATAGTCCGTGTGCGGATCGACGGAATTGGTATAGGCGTCCATGAACGACTGGAAGACGTCGTCGCTCTTGTACTTGTAGGCGCGCTCCAGAGCGTTTTCGTAGCGCTTGTCGAGCGTATCGCGAATGGCATCGTCCGCCTTGCCGCCAAGCTTCAGCCGCAGCCAGTCGCTCTTGACGCGCTTGCGCCAGAGATCGTCGGACTCGGCTTCGGACTGCGGCCACGGGGCGTTGTCGCGCAGCACGGAATAGTCTTCCTTTACGCTGAAATCGAATCCCTGCTTCAGCAGGCCGCGCGAATAATTCATGCGATCGACGACGCGCTGCTCATAGACGTTGAAGATCGTGAACGGGATCTGCAGGTTCTGCTTCTCGATGGCGTCGTCGATCTTGCTCTTGTCGGCCATGAACTTGTCGATGTCTGCCTTCAGGAAGATCATCCGGTCCGGATCCAGCGACTTGATGAAGTGATCCATGATCTTGGCCGACAGCGCATCATCGAGTGCGACGGGCCTGTAGCTGTAACGGGTCAGAAATTGCGCGCTCATTTGCGCAGCCTGGGCCTGCTGCTTCAGCGGCTCCAATACAGGCGGCGATGCAGCTTCCAGGGCATATGCGGACGGCGCGATTGCAAGGAATAATCCGAATAAACCGTATTGTATGCGCATTCAGCTCTGTTCCAATTCTTGGTGCCGCGTATCAATGACCGATGTAGGTGGAACAATTATGGCTTTTTGGCAACCGGGCGGATCGTCTCTGCGGATGTTTCCAATCGAAAACGGCTGCGGCTTGCAGCCCGGCTAACGCCTGCCGCCGGCCAGAAGCCGTGCTTCCGGGTCGCGCCGCAACCTCAACATCGCGGCACATCCCGCGAAGGGACCCAGCGCAAGCATCGTGAAGGCGCCCGGCCAGCCGAGCAGCGCCCGGACCTCGGGAACGAGGTGAATGCTGACCATCGTGAGCAGAAAGCCCGCGCATGTCTGCGCCGTCAGCAATGTCCCGACTGAGCCGGGCTCCGCAAGCTCCGCGACCGAGGCCGAAAACTGGGCGGAGTCGGCAATCACGGTGATGCCCCAGATGATGGCCACGGGCACCAGCAAGGACAGCGGCGCGGAATAGAGCCAGCCGATCAGCAGCGCGCATATGCCGCTGGCACTCATCGCAGTTGTGGTCACAAAGGTCCGGCCTCGCCTGTCGGCGACGATCCCGCCGAGCCAGGAGCCGGCCGCCCCGGCAGCGATGGTGGCAAAGGTCAGCCAGGCCGCCTTGGTGTCGGCGTTCTGAAGACCGCGCGCCGCAAACGACTGATGCAGGAAGACCGGCAGCCAGGCCCACATGGCGTAGAGCTCCCACATATGTCCGAGATAGCCGAGATTCACGCGCCGCAACGACGTCCGGCGCCAGCTTTCGGCAATCTTCGATAGATCGACCGATGGCGCACGGCGGATGTTGGGGCCAAGCTTGGCGAAGGTGATGAGCACGGTAGCGGCCGCCGCCGATCCCGAAGCCACGCCGTAGATTGCACGCCATTCGACATCGCCGACCGCCGCCAGAAGATGCGGGCTGGCCGAGCCGAGCGTCAGGGCGCCGACCAGAAGACCGATCAGAAGGCCGAGATCGCGGCTTGCCCAGGTCGCGGCCATGCGCATGCCGACCGGATAGACGCCCGCCATGCAGATGCCGGTCAGGAAACGCAGCGCGATCGCACCGGGGCCGACAGGCGCCATGAAGACGAGACATCCCGTGGCAATGGCGGCAATCGCGGCGCACAGCGCAAACAGCCGCCGCGGATCGAAACGGTCCGCCAGCGACAGATGCGCCGAGACGACCGCTCCGGCCACGAAGCCGATCTGCACGGCCGTGGTCAGCATCGCCTCCTGCGAAGCGCCGATTGCATATTGCTGCTTGATGCTGGCGATTGCCGCGCTCGACGAGAACCACACGCTCATCGCCGCCACCTGCGCCGCGAGGATGATCGCCAGCGAAACGGCCTTTCGGCCGGCTGGCTTGGCCGGCGGATCGCCCGCGGCAGATGTCGCTAGGCCGCGCATCGTGTCAGGCCGCAGGTCCGGCCGCATTGACCGGCCTGGTCGCCACCCGATGAAAATCGCGTCCGAAATAGATCAATCCATCGCGGCCCGGCTGATTGCGGACCGCCTTCACACGGCAATAGAAAACCGTATGCGTGCCGACCTCTGACACGGAATCGACCTCGCAATCGATGGCGGAGACTGCGCCATCAAGCACCAGCGCTCCGGTTTCAAGTGTGCTCCAGTTGGCACTGGCAAGGCGCTCGCTGACCGATAATCCCTTCGTCGCGAATTGCATCGCGATCTCTTTCTGCTCGGCGCAGACAATATTGACGCAGAGATTGCCGTTCCGGCGGATGATCTCGTTATTGGCGCTGGAGCGATTGATGCAGACCAGCAGCGTCGGCGGCTCGTCTGTCACCGAACAGACCGCCGAAACCGTGCAGCCGGCAGGGCCTGCGGCTCCATCCGAGGTGATGATATTCACCGCAGCCGCAAGCCCGGCCATGGCATCGCGATACGCAGTTTTATCGACCACGTTCAATCCTTCCTGATGATGCTGAGAGCTGCTACCGGGAGCCGGCTCCGCCGCGATATTGCGCGGCCGAATGGGTCGATGGCAGGCGTGCCGTGCCGAACAGCTTCTCGCGGTAGGTTCCTTCTGCGTATGACGTCTTGTAGACCCCCTTCTCCTGAAGAACAGGGATCAGCAGATCGATGACATCCTCGATGCTCTCAGGCGCAATGGTACGCGACAGATTGAAGCCCGCCACGCCGGTCTCGCCGCTCCAGCCGATCAGCATATCGGCAATCTCTTCGGCCGAGCCCACCCATGGGGTCTGGCGGCTGCCCAGCACCATCTGCTCGAGAAGTTTGCGGCGCGTCCATTGCGGACCCGCCGCCTTATTGATGATCTCGACATTGGAGACGATCGCCTGGCTCTTGCCCGTCTCAATCGGCTCATCGATATCGTATTTCGAAAAATCGATACCAAGCGATGCGGCCGCATGCACCAGCGCCGCTTCGGAACTGACGTAGCGCTTGTATTCCTCGAACTTTTCCTGCGCTTCGGCATTGGTTTTGCCGAGAACGAGGCTGGCGCCAAGGAACACCTTGACGTCCTCAGCCGAGCGGCCTTTCGCTTGCGCCCGCGCCTTGATGTCGGCGGTGATACTGCGGACATCCTCCTTCTTCTGGCCGTTGACGAAGACGCATTCCGCATGGGTCGCTGCAAATTCGCGCCCGCGCGGCGAAGAACCCGCCTGATAAAGCACCGGCGTGCGCTGTGGCGACGGCGAGCAGAGATGCATCGCATCGACCTTGTATTGCGGTCCTTCGTGGTGGATCACGCGAACCTTTGACGGATCGGCAAACATCGCATTCCGGCGATCGGCAATAACGGCGTCGTCGTCCCAGGATCCTTCCCAAAGCTTGTAGACCAGCGACATATATTCGTCGGCGAGATCGTAACGGTCGTCATGCGCGGTCTGACCCTTGAGGCCGATGGCGCGGGCGGCGCTGTCGAGATAACCGGTGACGATATTCCAGCCGATGCGGCCGCCGGTAATGTGATCGAGCGTCGACATCCGCCGGGCAAACAGAAACGGCTGCTCATAGGTGAGATTGCAGGTAACGCCGAAACCGAGATGCTTGGTGACCGCCGCCATCGCTGGGATGACGATCGTCGGATCATTGGCGGGGATCTGCACCCCGCCGCGCACCGCCGCATCCGGACTGCCGCCATAGACGTCATACACACCAAGGACATCGGCAAAGAAGATGCCGTCGAACAGACCGGATTCGAGCTTCTTCGCGTATTCCATCCAATATTGCAGATCGTTGACGCGGTCAGACTGGTCCCGCGGATGCGTCCACATGCCCTGCTGGATGTGGCCCGGGCAGACCATATCGAAGGCATTCAGATGGATCTGGCGAGGCATCATCGATTCCCCTATCTTGGCCAAGGCTCACAGTCGTCCACCATCGTGGATTATCTATGCCAATATGATGGACATTCGATCTGTGTCAAGGCGGCATTTCCGTCCATACGGGACTGCAGGAAGCCGGCGCGGCAAGCGGTCCAGCGCAGCAGGCTTCAGTTTCCGCCATGCTGATCATACCACTATAGTAGCATGATCGACTCCGTCAGGCCTCACGAAGAACGATCACCGCATAACGGCAGGGTTCGGCCGTTTCATTCCGGAAGATGCAATCGTTGGGAGGGCCGAGTTCGAGGCAATCCCCTTCCCGCATCTCATGGCGGACGCCGCCTTCGATGAAGACAAGTTCGCCCGCCAGCACCCAGACGAGGTGCTTGCGATTGGCATAGGACGAGGCGGGAAAGCCCGATTCCTTGCCCGGCGGGAAATCGACATCGATCACATCGATCGGCGTCACCGATCGCGGCGAGACATGGCGGCGCGCATAACCGGTAACGGGATCGATCCAGACCGGCTGGTCGTCCTTGCGCAGCAACATCCCTTCCTGCATCTCGGCACGCACCATCAGTGTCGACATGCTGATCTCGAAAGCGCCTGACAAACGGGCCAAAAGCATTGCCGTCGGGCTTGCCTCGCCGCGCTCGACCTTGTGGATCATCGCGCGGGAAACACCTGAGCGTTTCGCGAGCTCGGTCAGCGACCAGCCGCGAATTTCCCGTTCAATACGCACCCGCGCGCCGAGGCGCTCATCGATTTTATCCAGCATGACGACATCACTAACGCGTGCCACCGGCCGCCGCAACTCGGGTTCCGCGGGCTGCAGCCGCACTAAAGACAGTAAAGCCAGCGGGCGAGCTTCCGCCTCAACCGGCCAGAAATCGCACTCCGGAATTACGGCTTGCCAAATTATCGATAAAATATATTTTCTATCCATAATTTTAATCTTGAGGCGACAAGAATGCCAGAAATCGTTCGGAATACCGAGTTTGAAGCACGTCACGCTCCGCACAAACCGACCAAAACGTTAGACAACGCAAAACTTATCTATAATTTACCGTTTAATGATCTACTCTTCCGGGCGCAAACCGTTCATCGCGCCAATTTCGATCCCAATGCCGTGCAGATGAGCCGGCTCCTCTCGATCAAGACGGGGGGATGTGCGGAAGATTGCGGATACTGCAGCCAGTCGGCGCACAATCCGACCGGGCTAAAGGCGTCGAAGCTGATGGAGGTCGAGCGCGTTCTCGCGGAGGCGCGCAAGGCAAGGGATGCCGGGGCGACTCGCTATTGCATGGGGGCCGCCTGGCGCAGCCCGAAGGATCGCGATCTGGACACGCTGACCGCCATGGTCGAGGGCGTGAAGGCGCTTGGCATGGAAAGCTGCATGACGCTCGGCATGCTCTCGGCCACGCAGGCAGACAGGCTCGCAGAAGCGGGCCTCGACTACTACAATCACAACATCGATACGTCCGAGCGCTTCTACTCCGAAATCATCACCACACGGAGCTTCGAAGACCGGCTCGATACGCTGGAGACTGTGCGGGCTGCCGGCATCAAGGTCTGTGCTGGAGGCATCCTGGGGATGGGCGAAACGGTCGATGACCGGATCTCCATGCTGCTGACGCTCGCAAACCTGCCGGTGGCGCCGGAGAGCGTTCCGATCAATCAGCTGATCGCGATCCCCGGCTCGAAGCTGGAACATGCCGCCCCTGTCGACCCGATCGATTTCATCCGCACGATAGCACTCGCGCGCATTCTGATGCCGACATCCCACCTGCGGCTCTCGGCCGGACGGACGGAGATGAGCGACGAAATGCAGGCACTCTGTTTCTTCGCCGGCGCCAATTCGATCTTCGTCGGCGATACGCTGCTGACGACGGATAATCCCGGCGAAGACCACGACACGTCGCTCTTCCGACGCCTCGGCCTGTCGCCAATGCAACTGGAGCCGGCGCTGTGACCGCAGCGATACTCGCCGGCTATATTGTGACACTGGATGGCCTGCAGCGAAAGACACGCCTGCGCCATCTGGCCCCGCAGCGCGGCGCCGATTTCACCTCCAACGACTTTCTCGCTCTGGCCGGTGCGCCACGTCTCAAGGCGGCGATCGCTGCGGCCATGGAGCGGGGCATTCCCGTTGGCGCAGGGGGATCTCGGCTGCTACGCGGCAATCATCCCGAACACGAGGCGCTGGAGACCGAAGCAGCAGCCTTCTTCGGGGCGGAGCGCGTGCTCTATTTTGGCAGCGGCTATGCCGCCAATTCCGCGCTTTTCTCGACGCTTCCGAAGCGTGAGGATCTGATCGTCCATGATGCGCTGATCCATGCGAGCGCGCATGAAGGCATCGAAGCCAGCAAGGCGGCCTCGACCGCCGTCGCTCACAACGATGCCGATGCTTTCGACGACGCGATCGGGAAATGGCGCAAGCAGGGTGGCCGGGGCCATCCCTGGGTTGCCGTCGAAAGCCTCTACTCCATGGATGGCGACCGCGCACCGCTCGCGGCATTTGCTGACATTGCCGAACGTCACGACGGCTTTCTTGTCATCGACGAGGCGCACGCGACCGGCGTGCTCGGCCCAGGCGGACGGGGGCTGGCGGCCGGGCTTGAGGGCCGGGAGAATGTGCTGGCGCTTCATACTTGCGGCAAGGCGCTCGGCGTTTCCGGCGCTTTGCTTGCCGCTCCCCGGGCGCTTGCCGACTACCTCGTCAACCGCGCCCGCGCCTTCATTTATTCGACGGCGCCCTCGCCGCTCATGGCGGCCGGCGTGCGCGAGGCGCTGCGGATGGTCGAGGATGAACCGGAGCGGCGCATCAGCCTTCAGCAACTGGTTTCGTTCGCCGGCGACGAACTGAAGAGTCGGCTTGGCGTCCAGCCGAGCGGATCGCAGATCCAGCCGGTGATCATCGGTGGCAATGCGCAGGCGGTCCGAATTGCGGACCGTCTGCAGGATCATGGTTTCGACATCCGCGCCATTCGCCCGCCCACGGTACCCGATGGCACCGCGCGGCTGCGCCTGTCGATCACACTCAATACAGACCGCGACCGGATCGCCAGCATGATCGATTGCCTCGCCGCCGTCATGGAGGAAAACAATAGATGACACCGCGTTTCGTGGTCTCCGGCACGGATACCGGCATCGGCAAGACCGTCTTTGCGGCGGGCCTAGCCGGTGCGCTCGGCGCCCATTACTGGAAGCCGGTGCAATCCGGCCTCGAGGATGAGACTGATAGCCAGACCGTCGCCCGGCTCAGCGGATTGCCATCAGGCCATATCGTGCCTGAAGCCTATCGTCTCACAGCGCCCTTATCGCCGCATCTTTCCGCGCGGATTGATGGGATCGAGATCGATATAGGCAAGCTTCTGCCACCCGAATGCAAAGGGCCGCTGGTCATCGAGGGCGCGGGCGGTCTGCTGGTGCCGCTGACGGCTACCACCGTCTTTGCCGATGTCTTCGCGCCGTGGCGCATTCCCGTCATTCTCTGCGCACGAACGGCACTTGGCACGATCAATCACACGCTGCTCTCCCTCGAGGCGCTGCGCCATCGCGCCATCCCGATTTGCGGCGTTGCCTTCATCGGGCCCGAGAACGCGGACACACAGGCGACGATCGCCACCATCGGACAGGTCGATATTCTGGGGCGACTGCCGATGCTGGACAATCTGACGCGTGAAAGCCTCGCCCAGGCATTTCGCGAGAATTTCGATACGCGGCTGATGCTGGAGAACTGCGCATGAGCCGCTCTCCCGTCTGGCACCCGTTCACCCAGCACGCCCTCGAACCGGCGATGAGGCGCATCGTAAAGACAGAAGGCAGTTCTCTTTTCGACGAGGATGGCAATCGTATTCTGGATGCGATCTCTTCCTGGTGGGTCATCACCCATGGCCATCGCCACCCGGCCATCATGGCCGCGATCCGCGAGGCGACAGAGGTCTACGACCAGGTGATCTTTGCTGAATTCACGCATGAGCCAGCCGAAGCGCTGGCGGAAGGCTTGCTCGCCTTCGCTCCACCCGGTTTGCAGCACGTCTTCTATTCCGACAGCGGCTCGACCGCCGTGGAAGTCGCGATCAAGATGGTGCTCGGCACCTTTCACAATCGCGGTATCGCGCGCGACCGCATCGTGGTGATGGAACACGCCTATCACGGCGACACGATCGGCACGATGTCGGCGGGAGAACGCGGCGTCTTCAACGCGCCGTTCGAACCCCTGCTCTTCGGCGTCGATCGCCTGCCTTTTCCCGAAGCCGGCCGCGAGCAGGAAACGCTTGATGCTTTCGAACGCTTCTGCCGCGCCGAAAGGACCGCCGCCATTCTCATCGAGCCGCTGGTGCTTGGCGCAGGCGGCATGAAATTCTATGCAAGCGGCGTTCTCGCCTCTCTGAAGGAAATCGCCGGGCGGTATGGCGTGCTGTTTATCGCCGACGAGGTGATGACCGGCTGGGGCCGGACTGGAACCCGCTTCGCCTGCGAGCAGGCGGGCGTCAACCCCGATATCCTCTGCACCTCGAAGGGCCTGACCGGTGGCGCCCTGCCGCTGGCGGCAACGCTCTGCACGCCGGATATTTTCGAGGCGCATCTGTCCTCAGATCGGCGCAAGACCTTTTTTCACTCGAGCTCCTACACGGCGAACCCCATCGCCTGTGCCGCGGCTGTGGCCAACCTGAAGATCTGGCGCGACGAGCCTGTCGACGCAAGGATCGATGCGCTGGCCGCGCAGCATTCGGCCCACCTGAAACGCTTCGAAAACGACCCGCGATTTACGGGCGTCAGGCAATGCGGAACGATCGCTGCCCTGGATCTCGTGGTCCCTGCGGGCGGCTATCTCGCCGAGGCCGGCCCGCATCTGCGGCGGCTGTTCCGCGAGCGCGGGTTGCTCGTGCGACCGCTTGGCAATGTCATCTACCTGATGCCGCCCTATTGCACGACTGGGGCGGACCTTGCCGCCGCCTATGACGCCATCGACGAGGTGGCTTCGCTCGCCCTGGCAAAGGTGGGGTCGTGACGGCGCTTCTTTCCTCCAGGCTCGCAGGCTTCGGCCACGCCGTCCCGTCGCGTATTGTCCACAATGCGGAGATTGAAAACCGGCTGTGCCTGGAGGATGGCTGGATCGAACGGCGCACCGGCATCCGATCGCGCTACTGGGCAAGCGAGGGTGACACGCTGACTGGCCTTGCCACGGCAGCCGGCCGGATGGCGATCAGTAATTCCGGTCTTGCAGCTGACGATGTGGCCCTCACCCTTCTTGCGACCTCGACGCCCGATCATCTGTTGCCGCCGTCTGCGCCGCTTCTGGCCCACAAGCTCGGGCTCAGGAATTCCGGCGCGATCGACCTTGCCGGGGCCTGTTCCGGCTTTCTCTATGCGCTGACGCTGGCGGATGGTTTCGTGCGCGCCCAGGGGCGGCCGGTGCTGGTCGTCGCTGCCAACATTCTCAGCCGCCGGATCAATCCTGCCGAACGCGCCAGCGCCGTGCTTTTCGCCGACGGCGCGGGAGCCGTCGTGCTCGCGCCCTGCAGCGATGGGAGAAGCGGCCTCAGGGCCGCCGCGCTGGCGTCCGATGGTAGCGGCTATGATCTGATCGGCATTCCGGCGGGCGGGAGCTCCAAACCGTTCACGCGGCAGACGCCGGGCGATGAAATGCTGATGTCGATGCGCGACGGGCGCGAGGTCTTCTCCCGTGCCGTCGAACTGATGACAAGGACGTCGCTTCAGGCCGTCGCCCAGTCCACCGGGACCATTTCGGCCATAGACCGTTTCATTCCGCATCAGGCGAATGCACGTCTTTCCGATGCCATCCGCCGCAATCTGGCGATCGAGGAAAGCAAGGCCGTCAGCACGATCGCCGAATATGGCAATTCTTCCGCTGCAACCATACCGCTTTCACTCTCGGTCGAGAACAGCAGACGGCCGTTCGCGCCAGGAGAGAACCTTCTGATGACCGCGGCAGGCGCGGGTCTGGCTGGCGGGGCAGTCGTCTTTGCGATGTGACCGGCCGTACAGCCGCCCTCATCAAACCTGCGTGTTCTTGGAGATCAGCCACTCGCCGTTTTCATCCATCTCGACGCGCTTGTTGCCGCGATAGAAAATCGGCCTCCCGGTCTTCTTGTCCATGGAAAAGCGGCTGGGGGTGTATTTCTGCTTCTCGCCGCCTTCGATCGCCAGCGCCAGCGCTTCCTTGAACTTTCCGCCCTTGCACAGTGAAAGGAATTTGTTTTCGTCCATGATAGCACCTGATTGAGCCGGCTGAATGATATAGGGCGCCTCATTACCAAGACTCATGGCAATGGAACAGTGTTTCCTGAAGCGCGTCCGCCATCCGTTAGCGTGGCGAGAAAAAACGGACCGTTATCGGGATCGGTTCAACTTAAATCGGGCACAATCTCCGCGCAGTCACGTCCTATGAGCTCCCGATCGTTTCGACGCCGAATTGCTGCTGCAACCCTGCTTTTCATGGGCGGGGTGCCGACGGGCGCGCTTGCCCATCCACACATCTTCGTCGATGCCAAGTTCGAAGCAGTAGCGGGCGCCGATGGCAGCCTCGGCGAATTGCGCGATACCTGGCGCTTCGACGAGGTCTTCTCGTCCTCGGTGTTGCTGGATTTCGACAAGAACGGCAATTCGAAGCTTGAACCTGCCGAACTGACGGCTGTCGCAAAGACGGTGCGCAAGTCACTGGCGCAATACGACTATTACACCAAGATTACCATCAACGGCAAAGCCATCAAGCTTGCCGAGCCCGATGTGATGCACGCGGCCTATGAGGACGGATCGCTGATCCTGTCGTTCACGCAGAAGCCCGTGGAGCGGACACCGCTGAAGGGACTGATGGTATTCGGCGTTTACGATCCGTCGCTCTACACGGCGCTCGATTTCGGAAGCGATGCGGATCTGAAAACATCCGGCGACGGTTTCAACCGCTGTACGCGAAAGGTCGTCCGGCCGGATTCAAAGCAGATTCTGGCCGAAAACCAGGCAATGCTGACCACGCTGTTCTTCAACGATCCGATGGGCAGCGACTACTCTCAGATCGTCGCGACAAGACTGGAAGTGCGGTGTTAAGACTTCTTCAACGCTGATGGATGAGCGTGGGTCAGATCTATCAAACCGTTCGGCGGCCGAATGCGCCGAGAGACTATCCGGGAGAATGCGCCGTGCCTAAAAGATCCCTGCTCCTTGGCTTTGCGAGCCTGCTCATGTCGGCCACGACGGCAGTACAGGCATCCGGGGCCGACGGGCGTCTGCCGATCCCGGACTGGCTCATGACCTATGTCGGCGAGGCCAATGGCCAGATCGCCCTGCCGGTGCTGGAACGGGCACGCCGCCTCTATCTCTCAAAAGTCGCCGAAGGCAAGGTTCGAAACGAGTGCTATTTCGCCATGGACGCGACCCGGCCGAATGACCCGGGTGACCTGTCGGATGGCCGGTTTTATGTGATCTGCGAGGCCGACAGATCGTTTCGCGTCATTTCCGCAGGACATGGCGGTGGCCGCAACCTCCAGGGCGTGGCAAACTTTTCCAACGGCCGGGAATGCGCCAAAAACTTTGGCAACGCCCTCGATTCCAATCTGACCGCCGGCGGCGCCTATCTGACCAGCGAGATCAAGACTTCCTTTAAGGGCTATTACCGCACGAGTGCCGATCGCGAAGCCGCCTTCATCCGCTCCTTCGTGCAGTTCGACGGCATCGGAGAGACGGCCAATGCAAGGCAACGCGCCATCGGCGGCCATGCGGCGGCCCTCGTCTCGGGGATCTGCATGCAGAAGAAGCCTGAGAGCACCTATGCGAACAGCACCGGCTATGTTCCGCTCGGAAAGCTCGTCACCTATGCAGGCGGGCGGAGCGACGGATGCACCAGCTGGTCGCCATCGGACGCGCCGAAGGTGCTTTCGATGATCGATGGCAATCCGACGACGCTCTATATCTACCCGGAATCCAAGGATATCAAAGCGGTCGCGCAGTCCGTCGCCGGTGGACGCGCGCTGGCGCCGAATGGCCCCTACTGGAACGCCTCCTGCCTCAAGGCGATCGGCACGCCGGCGTTCTGGCCAAAGGAAAAACTCGAGCCGGTCATCGCCCAGTACAAGGCGGACCATCCCCCTCAGCCGGCGCGGCCGGTGCCGATGTGCGAAGGCAACGTGAACTGACGGTGGGGGGAGGCCCTCAGGCTCCCGCCACCATGTCACGCCGGCGTCACGCGACTATTCAAGCGTTTGGTGATTAAGTTAGCCCTCAAGCTTTTGATCCTCCTTGTTACGCGTGAGGCAGCAGATGGCAAACAGACGCGCAAATACAGTCCGGGTTCCCCGGACGACCTTCCGGCAACGGGCCAAGGCGCCCGTCAAGAACGTTCCGCCGACGAAACGTCCTGAGACCGAGGACGAGATGGAGGTACTCTACGATCTGCTGGACCATCTGGCAGATGATGAGGATGCGCTGGCCGCCTAACGCCAGCGTATCGGGAAGACGGACGGACATAGCTGATCTATTCGCCCGAACGGCAGCGCTGATCGCCCCTGCATCCCGGCTTGCATATCCCCGGTAGCCGCCAGGCTCCGTCCGGCCGCTCAGCGAAGACCTTTGGTGGTGTCACGCTGGCGTCACGGGCCATAGTGATAGGACGTTGCTCCTTATTGAAGGAGCACACTGTGAATCGCTTTTTAGTCTATCTTCCCGAACTTCAGGACTGGGTGAAAGTGTTGCCCCAGCTCAAGGCCCTCGGCACAGCCGAGACCGACGGGGCCCATATCGTCACGCTCGTCAGCGATGCCGAAACGGATGCCGTCGATGCCAAATTGAAGGCGGTGCGGGTGTTTTACGTTCTCATCAAGGCCGAAGGTGATATCGGCTACAATGTCAGGGATGCACTGGCAGCGACCGTCCTGACCATCAATCCTGAATCCCGCGGCGGGCATTGAGCCCGCTGCCGTAGCGGTGGATCCCTTATCTGCGAAGAAGCGCGAGCGCCGATCGCGCCACGCCCACGATGGCTTCCAGCAACTCGCTTTCGCTCGACTGGATCATGCCCAGCGAAAGGGCCGCCTCTTCGAAGGCGGCAGAGGCGCCCGGATCGCGATCGTCTATCCAGCTGGAAAGCACCGTCGCCAATTCCCCGATCCTGACCAGCTCGTTGCGCTTGGCGATATCGGTCATCTCAGGCAATGACACGGCAAGGCGCTCCAGCTGGGTAATGAAAGCCGTGGTCTTCGCCGGCAGTTCGGCTGCTTGTATCTGCTGCGCTTCGGCCCGAATGCGCGCAAGCGAGGTGCGGAGCACCGCGGCGTCAGCTCGCATGTCCGGCTCCATCCAGGCTTTCGCGGGCGAGATTGTCGTTTGACGAACTGATGCCCATGCAGTCTTCGATCATCGCGCGCAGCATGGCGAACCGGAGTTCGAGGGCCGTCACTTCGACCGATTTCGCAAGGCCGGAAAGCTCCGACGCGAACTGGTCGAGCTCGCGCAGAAGCGATTGAACGTCGAATGTCAGATAGCTCATCACGTTCCTATTCTTGAGGCGACTCGGGATCGAGTTTCAGGAAACACTTAACCGGCATTCGGGGTCTGCGAAGGCAGATGCGGCGGTCATGGTGAACCAGCCGTAAATACGCAACGCGGCTGGTTCACTCTGGTGCAGCGGAAGATTCTCCGATCCTGCGCTGTTCAATACACCTTCGGCGGGCGATAAGGTGGAACGCCCGAAACCGATCCTGGAGGGTCTGCACGTGCCTCTCGACAGCAAAAGATGCTTTTCCGGTTTTCTCTTCGATATGGACGGAACCATCCTCAGCTCGACGGCTGCCGCCGAAAGGGTCTGGGGTGCCTGGGCCGAACGTCACGGGCTGGATCCCGTCGAATTCTTGCCGACCATGCACGGCAAGCGGGGCGTCGACACGATCCGGCAATTGAATCTTCCGGGGGTCGATCCCGAGGTTGAGGCCGCAAAGATCACTCAGGCCGAAATCGAGGATGTCGATGGTATCGTCGCCATTCCGGGCGCTGCTGAATTTCTGGCGGCGCTGCCGCCGCAACGCTGGGCGATCGTTACCTCGTCCACGAAGGCGCTGGCGATCCGCAGGCTGGAAGCCGCCGGGCTGCCTGTCCCGCAGCAGATCGTGACCGGCGATGACGTGACCTCCGGAAAACCCGATCCGCAATGCTATCTTCTTGGCGCCAGGAAGCTCGGCGTGCCGCCGGAAAGCTGCCTCGTGTTCGAAGATGTCGAAGCCGGGGTGAAGGCTGGAGAGGCTGCCGGAGCCGAAGTCATGGTGATCACCGCCGCCGGCCACAAGGCGCTGTTTCCAGATCATCCCTCGATCGGGGACTATACCGGCGTGTTCCCGCTGATTTCCGAAGACGGCAAGATCTCGGTCGTCGAAAAGTAACATCCCTGCCCGGCCCCGTTTGCCTGCCCAGCAGCACTTCCGGAACAAAAACGCTGTCTCTCCGTTGATATGCAGATCGACGATTGGAGTTGGCAAATGTCTACGGTGGCGAAATCTCTGGCAGCATACGCGGTAACCGCCGCGATTGTGATGTCCGGCGCATCATCCGCCTTTGCCTTCCGCATTGATCCCCCGGCCGTCGCCGGCAATTCCGAAACCAACGCATCCGTTGCCGCCTATTCCGCCGAAGCCGGTAAGGCGGCGGCAGCTGAAAACTGGCTTTTGTCTCCCGCGGAGATTGCCCACATCAAGTGGTGCGCCAAGAAATTCCCGTCCTACAATCCGACCGACAACACCTACGCCACTGGCAAGGGTGGGCAGGCGGAGTGCCGTTCACCGCGTTAAGCGTGAAGACGCTACCGCCCGCTGTCGACAAGGCGGCGATATCGGGATTGTTTTTTGCGCGCTTCGCACCAATCCGGGAGGAAAATTATCCTCTGGTCTGCAATGAGCGAACTCTATGCGTTCTGTCCCCGGCGCGGCGGCCCTAATCTGAAGTCCTGAGTGGCCGGCTGGAGGAAAAGGCATGGCAAGTCCGCATGCCATGTTGAACGAGCTTTCGAATTTTGCGCCCTTGTCGCTCGCAAGAGCCGAGATCTGGAGCGCGCTGTGCCGGGAGGCAACCGACGCGGCGGCGAAGGACCGGGCGCTCGTACGCCCGATGAATGCGGCGATCCTCTATCATTCCAGTTTTGCCGAGGCGCTTGCAAACCGCATCGCTCACAAACTTGCCGATCACGATCTGGATCAGCACGAACTTCTGGCCGCGGTCGCGCAAGCCTTCGTCTCGAAGCCGGATATCATCGAGCAAGCTGTTGCCGACCTGATCGCCGTGCGCGAGCGCGATCCATCAAATGCCGAGATCCTGACACCATTTCTGTATTTCAAGGGTTTCGCCGCCCTGCAGGCGCATCGCGTCGCCCACTGGCTTTGGCACGAGAAGCGGTTGCATATGGCAAGGCATCTGCAGAGCCGGGTTTCGGAAATTTTCGGCGTCGATATCCACCCGGCAGCACAGATGGGCAAGAGCATCATGCTCGACCACGGCAGTGGGCTGGTTATCGGCGAGACCGCCGTGGTGGAAGATGAGGTTTCCATTCTCCAGAACGTCACGCTCGGCGGAACCGGCAAGCAGGATGGCGATCGGCATCCGAAAGTCCGAAGGGGTGCCTTGATCGGCGCGGGTGCCAAGATTCTCGGCAATATCGAGATCGGGATGGGTGCAAAGGTCGGCGCAGGCAGCGTCGTCATCGCATCGGTGGCTCCCTACACATCCGTTGCCGGTGTCCCGGCCCGGGTGGTCGGCAAGCCCCATTCCGGCCTGCCCGGCGTCACGATGGACCAGAGCCTTTCCGAACCGGATTACGTGATCTGACGGCGCTTCGCTAGCCAAAGGCCAGAAACAGCGAGGCCACGGTTCCGGCGCAGAGCAGCAGGACGATCGTCTTTTCCGTCTTTGCGCCCATCATATCCGTCATGGCCTCCAAAGCGCCCGGCTAGAACACCACCGGTCCCGTCTTGTCTCGACCGGCGCCAGCCTGCAATCGATAGAGACTATGCTGCAACCAAGCTGGCGTGGAGAAATGGAGTTCTATTCTCCATAATTTTTATGGAATTTATATTGTTGTGAGGCCGTGTGCTTTGGTGCCTAGATGCGCGGGACAATCTACCCCGGCCACCACGCTCGGTGCTACGGCTTATTCCACAGGAAGCGACCATGAACGCGCCCTTTTCACCTCCCGCAGCCAGACCTGCCGCGCACCGCATTGCGACGGAAGACGAGGCCATCCGGACCGCCCGTGAGCTTGCAGAGCGCTTCGCGCAAACTGCGTCGCAGCGGGATGCCGAAAGGATATTGCCCTTCGAAGAGCTCGACCGGCTTTCTTCTTCCGGTCTTTTGACAATTACCGTGCCGAAAGACTTCGGCGGTCTTGGCATTTCCAACGCGGCGCTTGCCGAGATCACCGCCATCATTTCGGAAGCAGACGGTTCGCTCGGCCAGATCCCCCAGAACCATTTCTACATTCTGGAGGCGCTGCGGACCGACGGCAGCGAAGACCAGAAGAAAACCTTCTTCGCCGAAGCCCTGGCCGGGCGCCGGTTCGGCAACGCGCTGTCCGAACGCGGCACCAAGACGGTTGGACATTATGAGACCCGCATAACCGGTGATGGCAGCGGCTACCGGATCAATGGCACGAAATACTATTCGACCGGCGTGATCTTTGCGGACTGGATCACCGTGTTCGCACTGGATGAGGAGGATCATCTGGTGATGGCCTTTCTGCCCAAGGGAACCGAGGGTATCGAAATCGTCGATGACTGGGATGGGTTCGGCCAGCGCACCACGGGCAGCGGCACCACAATCCTGAACAACGTCTTCGTCGAGCGCGGCGCGGTCGTATCGCATCACCGGGGCTTCGAGCGGCCCTCGACCATCGGCTCCGTCGGGCAGATCATTCACGCCGGCGTCGATCTCGGCATCGCCCGGGCGGCGTTCAGGGAGATGGTCGATTTCGTCACGCACAAGGCGCGGCCCTGGATGAACAGCGGCGCCGAGCGCGCCAGCGACGATCCGCTGACGATCGCCAAGGCCGGCCAGATCGCTATCAGGCTGGAAGCCGCCAGCGCGCTTCTCGAACGTGCCGGGCGCAAGGTCGATGCCGCGCAGGCCGACACAAGCGAAGAGAAGGTCGTCGAGGCGAGCCTCGCTGTCGCAGCGGCAAAAGTGCTGACCACGGAGATCGCGCTTGAAGCAAGCACGACGCTATTCGAACTGGCAGGAACGGGTTCGGTGAAGACCGGGCTGAATCTCGACCGGCACTGGCGCAACGCCCGCACCCACACGCTTCATGACCCCGTCCGCTGGAAATATCACGTCGTCGGCAATTACCATCTGAACGGCGTCATTCCACCGAAGAACGGCGCGCTCTGACGAATAAAACGAAACCCCTCCGCGCGGCCGCGAAGGGGTTTCTTGTTTTCACAACAATGACCTCAGCTATAGAGGCTGACGTCGGGTATTCGGCCGTTCAGCACGAACTCTCCGACTTCCTTGGCCTTATAGAACACCGGGTCGTGCAACGTGTGCGTTCGCACATTGCGCCAGAAGCGGTCGAAACGGTATTTTTCCGCCGTCGCGCGGGCGCCCATCAGCTCGAAGACCCGCGAGGTGACATCCAGCGACACATGGGTCGCATGCACCTTGGCGGCATAGGCTTCGGCGGCAGCCTCGCCGCGCTCGCGCGCCGTCACCGCATGCCCCTTCGCCAGCCCCTCCTGCACCACCGCGGCTGCGACATCGGCAAGTGCTGCCGATGCCTTGACCGCCGCTGTGAGCTCGCCGACCCTTTCAAGAATATAGGGATCGTCGGCAGCGCGGGCCGCATTCGACGTCACCCAGGGGCGGGTCGTCGTGCGGACATAGTCGACGGCAGCGTTCAGCGCGCCCTCTGCCGTTCCCAGATAGAAATTGACGAAGACCAGCTGGATCAGCGGCGTGTTGAAGGTCGAGAGCACCGGCGGAGCCTCATCTGCCGGCGCGGGTGCGGCGACGAAATCGTCTTCATAGACGGGGAAATCATGAAACTCGACGCTGCCGCTGTCGGAAAGACGCTGGCCGAAATTGTCCCAGTCGTCATTCGCCTTGTATCCCGGCCGGTTCGTCGGCACCGCAAAACCGGCGATCTTGTCGTCAAGCGCGGCATTGGCATTGATATAGTCGGACACGTGCGCTGCCGTGGAGAAGGACTTGCGACCGTTCAGCACATAGCCGTTGCCGCGCCGCGTCAGCACGAGGCCTGGGTCGCGCGGATTGACCGCTGCACCCCAATAGAGGCTCTTTGCCACTGTCTCGGAACTCAGTGCCTGCGCCCGGGCCTCATCGAATGCCCAGTTGATATATTGGCTATTGACGTAGTGATAGCCGAGCAGCTGGCCGACGGAGCTTTCGCCGCGTGCAAGAATACGCACCAGCCGCAAACCGTCCACCCAATCGAGCCCGCCTCCGCCGGTCTTGACATCGTGGAGTGCGTTCAGGAGGCCGGCGTTCTTCAGCTTGACGATCTCGCCGATCGGCGGACGGCCGTCGCGGTCAAGTTCGCCTGCGCGGGCGGAAAGATCGGCCGAGATCTCCTCCGCACGGGTAAAAAGGTCCTCGCGCGTCGTGCTGCGGTTGGCCGCAAAGACGACATTGGACTGGCTCATGATGAAAACTCCGGTTCTATGAAATTGGAGCCGGCGGGGCCTCGTAGTCCCCGCCGGGAGATCGAGAATGTCAGCCTAGAAAAGCTTGGCCGGGATCCAGTTCGCGGTCACCGCATCGCTGGCGCTGAATTCCGGGATCTTCTGGGCGAGGTCCTCGATCGTCTTGACACCGGCGGCGCGCAGGCCCTCCTGCGTCAGGAGCACAGGCTTGACGGTGATCTGGTGGGGAACGTCCTGCCCGGCGATCTGCAGGGCTGCAGCGCGAACCGATACGGCACCGACGACGGCCGGATTGGTCGCAACCGTTGCGACCCACGGGCTGCCCTCTTCGGTGATTTCCTGGATGTCGGCGGTCGAAACGTCGGCCGAATAGATCTTCAGCTTGCCGGAGATGCCGAGGTCACCGGCCGCAAGCTTCACGCCGCGGGCGAACTCATCATAGGGTGCGAAGACGACATTGATGTCGGGATTGGCGGTCAGCGCCGCCTTTGCCTGGTCGGCCGTCGAGGTCGCCGTTGTGTCGCTGACATTGCCGAACCGGGCCTTCTCGGTGACGCCTGAATTCTCGGCCTTGAACTTGTCCCAAACCTCGTTGCGGCGGTCGAGCGGCGCGAAGCCCGCGACGTAGACATAGCCCGCCTTGAAGCTGGTGCCGTTGTCCTTGACTGCCTGTTTCAGGGCAAGTTGGGCAAGCTCATGGTCGCTTTGTTCGACCTGCGGGATCTTTGGGTTGTTGAGATTGACGTCGAAGGCAACGACCTTGATGCCCTTGTCCACTGCCTGCTGGACGACGTCGCTCAGCGATTCCGGCAAGCCGTGATCGACGACGATACCGGCCACGCCGAGATTGATCGCCTGCAGAATCTGCTCGCGCTGCTGGGCTGCGTCCTGCCTGCCCGGGAAGACGCGAAGATCGATATCGAGTGCCTTCGCCTGCGCCTCGGCACCGGCCTGATAGGCCTGGAAGAAATCGCCAGCGGAGATGTAGCTGATCAGCGCCACCTTGACCCCGCCCTTGTCGAAGGGAGCCGGGGCGCCGCTCAGGCCACCGGCAAAGGCTGCGGAGGAGAGAGATGCGGAGAGGGCGGCTGCAGAAAAAGCAAGCCGTGCAAGAGATTTCATCGTCGCGGTCCTTGTGATCGATGGCAGGCACCGTCTGACGGGCAGAACGATCCCGGCGGCGCATGAAATTATTAGATATAAACTCTATGTTTTTAGTAGATTAAATCATCCGATTTTCGGAGCCCCGGGAGATTCTTTGTTTCGCAACACAGCCCGCACGGGCAATCGCTTGCCTGGAACGGGACGCCCCCGGCGGTCCAATATGCCGGCCCGAAAGCCCGGATATGATTGATGCCGCTTCTTCACGTCGAAAACATCACCCACAGATTTGGATCCACAGTCGCGCTCGCCGACGCGAGCCTGTCGATCGAGCGCGGCGAGATCATTGCGCTGATGGGCGCCAATGGCGCGGGCAAATCGACCCTGGTGAAAATCCTCTCCGGCGTATTTCCTGCAGACAGCGGCCTGATTGAACTGAACGGCCGGCCGTTCGCCCCGAAGACGCCATCGGAAGCGGCGCGAGCCGGGGTGGTGACCGTGCATCAATCGACCGATCTCGCCGGAGCGGCCGGGCTGACGGTCGCAGATACCCTGCTTCTGAACCGTTTCGCCGAGGGCTCGGCGCCGTTCTTCATCTCGCGGCGGAGCGTGCGCAGGCAGGCGCGCGCCATTCTCGATACTGCCGGCTTCGACCTCCCGCTCGACCGGGACTTCGCCGATCTCAGCACCGCCGACCGTCAGCTTGCCGCTATCGCACGCGCGCTTGCAAACAATGCCGAACTGCTGATCCTCGACGAGCCGACCGCAAGTCTTTCGGGAGACGAAAGCCAGCGCCTGTTCGATGTCCTGCGCGGCTTGCGCGCAAAGGGTCTGGCGATCCTCTATATCTCTCATAGAACCGCCGACCTGAGGGCGATTGCCGACCGCGCCGTCATCATGCGCGGCGGGCGGGTCGTCGAGGGTTTCTCGCAGCCGATCGACTTCTCCCGTGCGCTTGAGACCATGATCGGCCGCAAGCTCGAACTGGCACGGCCCGCGGCGCGAGACGCTGTTGGCCCAGCCGTTCTGGCGATGCGCGATATCAGGCTGCTGCCGTCGAGCGTACCGTTCGATCTCGAGATCGCCGAAGGCGAGGTCGTGGCTCTTACCGGCGTGCTCGGCGCCGGCAAGAGCCGGCTTCTGTCGGCGATCTTCGGCGCGGCCTCCTTTGCAGGCGGCACAATGGAGCTCGATGGCAAAGCCTATCACCCGAGGTCACCGGCGGATGGGATTGCGGCAGGCGTTGCGATGGCGGGTGAAGACCGGCATCGCGCGTCTCTCATGCCTGCCGCCTGGCCGGGAAACTCGCTGGCCGCCACCATCAGTCTTCCCCATCTGAAGAAATGGTATCCGTTCGGCCTGATCGCGGGCGGGCGCGAAGCGCGGGAAGCGACGCTCGCCATTTCCCGGATCGGCATCAAGGCTGCCGGTCCCTTTGCCTCGGTCTGGACCCTTTCCGGCGGCAACCAGCAAAAGGCGGTTCTTGCCCGCTGGGAGGCCGAGCCGAGCCGGCTGCTGCTGCTCGACGAGCCCTTCCAGGGCGTCGATGTCGGCGCACGGCACGACATCATCAAGGCGATCCGCTCGCGCAGGGACCGCGCCACTTTGATTGCCACATCGGATCCGGAAGAAGCTCTCGAGGTGGCCGATCGCATTGTGACGATCGACAGCCATACACTCCTTCCGGTCAGTGAAACCCTCACCACGCATGGACCAATGATATGACCAGCATCGACGATGACGCCTTTGCAACGCAGAGCAAGGAGCGTGCGCGGCAAAGTATTGCCGGCCGTGCCACGGCGCTTGGCCGCTCGCTGCGAGCCGGTGCCGTCTTCATCTTGCTTGGCCTGATGGTGATCGGCTTCGGCATCGCCGAACCGGCCTTTGTGAACGTCGCCAATCTGATGAGCATCCTCCAAGCCGTCTCGGTCGTCGCGATTCTCGGCGCGGGCGTTACGGTGACGCTGGCCGTCGGCGGCTTCGACCTCTCGATCGGCGCCATCGCCGCCTCCAGCGTCATGGCGGCAAGCTACGCGATGATCGTCTGGCAGCTCGATGCCTTCATCACCGTGCCGCTGGTGCTGGCATTTGGGGCAACGGTCGGGCTGATCAACGCCTTGCTGATCGTCAGATTGCGGGTGCCTGATCTCCTGGCGACGCTCGCCATGATGTTTCTGCTGTCTGGCCTGCAGCTTATTCCGACTGCTGGCCGCTCGATTTCTCCCGGGCTCATCCTGCCCGACGGATCGAAGGCATCGGGCGCCTTCGATCCGGCATTCCTGATGATCGGCCGATACAGCCTTTTCGCCACATTGCCTGTCTCGGTCGTGCTGATGGCAGCCGTAGCCGTCACATTATACGTGCTGACCGAACACACGCGCATAGGCCGCCTGCTTTTTGCCACCGGTGGCAATGAACTGGCGACGCGGCTTGCCGGTGCTTCAACGATACGGCTGAAGACGCTTGCCTACGTCATATCGGGAGCACTCGCCGCATTGGGCGGCATCGTCATTGCCGCACGTGTCGGGCGCGGCGATGTTTCATCAGGCGGTTCATTGCTGATGGATGCCGTTGCCGCGTCGCTGATCGGCTTTGCCGTTCTTAACCTGCGCCGGCCGAATGTGCTTGGAACCATTGCGGGTGCCGTCTTCGTCGGCGTCCTGCTCAACGGGCTGACGATGCTCAATGCGCCCTACTATACGCAGGACTTCGTCAAGGGCGCCGTGCTGGTCGGCGCACTGGCTTTGACCTTCGGCTTGGGCCGCAATGCTGATCGCTAACGGCCCTGCCCGGCCCGCCAAATTTTCGCCAACACTCTGAACTTTTGGAATAACGTACCTCCTTTGTCGTTTATTTCCATATATTTTGTAGACTATTGAAATTGAGGGATATGAGCATGACTAAGGAAATTGGGGACGGCCTTGGACGCCGTGAAATCTTGAAGTTTGCAGCGGTCGCAGGAGCGACCTTTGCAGGTACCAGCCTGCTGACGGCGCCGGTAGCGCGCGCCGATGATGCAGCGCTCTCGCTGAAGGGCAAGCGGGTCGCCATCAGCGCGACGGGCACCGACCACTACTTCGATCTGCAGGTCTACAATGCCCAGATCGAAGAGGTGAAGCGTCTCGGCGGCGAGCCGATCGCCGTCGACGCCGGCCGCAACGACGGCAAGCTGATCGCCCAGCTGCAGACGCTTGTTGCTCAGAAGCCAGACGCGCTCGTGCAGATCCTGGGGACGTTGAGCGTCATCGATCCGTGGCTTAAGAAGGCGCGCGATGCCGGGATCCCCGTCCTGACCGTCGATGTCGGCTCGACGAATTCGCTGAACAACACGACTTCGGATAACTGGGGTATCGGCAAAGACCTGGCGCTGCAGCTGGTTTCTGATATCGGCGGCGAAGGCAATATCGTCGTCTTCAACGGCTTCTACGGCGTGACGCCCTGCGCCATCCGCTACGACCAGCTCGTCAACGTCGTCAAGTATTTCCCGAAGGTAAAGATCATCCAGCCCGAACTGCGGGACGTCATCCCCAACACCGTGCAGGACGCCTTCACGCAGATCACCGCGATCCTGAACAAGTATCCGGAGAAGGGCTCGATCAAGGCCGTCTGGTCTGCCTGGGATATCCCGCAGCTTGGCGCCACCCAGGCGATCGCAGCCGCCGGACGCAATGAAATCCGCACCTACGGTGTCGATGGCAGCCCCGAGGTTCTGCAGCTCGTTGCCGATCCGAAGTCGCCCGCCGGCGCCGACGCGGCGCAGCAACCGGCCGAGATCGGCCGCGTCGCCATTCGCAACGTCGCCAAGCTGTTGTCGGGCCAGACGCTGCCGCGCGAAAGCTATGTCCCGGCGCTGCTCGCCAACAAGGAGAATGTCTCCGACATCATCAAGAAGCTCGGCATCGGCTGATCTTGAGGCGGACCCTTTCGATTGCGGGAGGGTCCGCGCTCCGAATTCTGGAACAATCCAACATGAGTGCATCCGCAGTGGCGCCCACAGCTGAAACCGGCGATATCATCATTCGCTTCGACCGGGTCGTGAAACGCTTCGGCGGTGCGCAGGCGCTGGCCGGAACATCGCTCGCCGTCCGGCGCGGCACGGTACACGGCCTTGTCGGCCAGAACGGGGCCGGAAAATCGACGCTGATCAAGCTCCTTGCCGGCTTCCACGTGCCGGACGGCGGTTCGATCGAGGTCGATGGCAAGCCATACGAGAGGCTGACGCCGCATCTCTGCGACGAACTCGGCATCCATTTCATCCACCAGGACCGGCTGCTGGTTCCAACCTTCACGGTCGGCGAGGCGTTGTTTCTCGGTCACGAGAGGCGCATCGCGCGAACTCCGTTTCTCAATCGCCGGGCGATGCAGAAGCGCGCCGAGGAACTGCTTGCGAATTATTTCGGCATCAATCTGCCAAGAAATGCGCTGATCAGCCAGTTATCGACGGCCGAACGGCAGATCGTGCAGATCACGCGGGCGCTGCTCCACAAACCGAAGGTTCTCGTCTTCGATGAGCCGACTGCTGCCCTCATCCGGCGCGAAGCTGATATCCTCTTCCGGCTGATCCGCCGCCTTCGCGACGAAGGTGTGACCGTCATCTACATCTCCCACTATCTGAACGAGATCGAAGACCTCTGCGATCATGTGACGGTGCTGCGCAACGGGCTCAGCGTCGCCTCCCTACCGATTAGTGAGGCACCTGCCACGACGATCGCAGGCTTGATGATCGAACGCGATATCGGCGAGATGTTCCCCAAGCGCAAGGTCGAAGTCGGAGACGCAATTCTGGACGTTCGAGGCCTGTCGGCGCCCGGCCGCTTCGACAATGTCAGCTTCACCCTGCGCCGCGGCGAGGTGCTCGGCATCACCGGGCTTCTCGGCTCCGGCGCCAAGGATCTCATCCGGTCGCTCTTCGGCCTCCAGCGCGCCGCAGACGGCACGATCAAGACGGGCAGACGGACCATCGACCCGAAGAGCCCTTCGGCAGCGGTCGAGAGCCATATCGCGCTCGTTCCCGAGGACCGGCGCGGAAACGGCGTCAGCCTCGACCTCAGCGTCACAGAAAACATCACGCTTCCGAGCCTGTCGCGCTACAGCCGCTTCGGTTTCCTCAAGCTGGCCGGCGAGCGGCGCGACACGGATGACCTGATCCGGCGCCTGCAGATCAAGACGGTCGGCGGGAATGCGCTGGTACGCACCCTGTCGGGCGGAAACCAACAGAAGGTAGCGATCGCAAAATGGCTGAGCCGCCATTCCGAAGTCTATCTGCTCGACGAGCCGACAGTCGGTGTGGACATCGGCTCGAAGGTCGAGATCTACACGCTGATCGGCGAGCTTGCGGCGCGCGGCGCGGGCGTCATCGTGCTGTCTTCCGACCTGCCCGAGCTCGTCGGCATCACCGATCGCATTCTGGTGTTCTTCCGCGGACGGCTGATCCGTGAACTCGCCTCAGCAGAAACCACAACCGATGAAGTGCTCGCGATCTCGACGGGCGCTTCGGAAGGATTGCATCATGTCGGCTGATATCCAGCTCGCTCCCTCCCCGGATTATCTCGCCGATGTACCGCGCACCGGCGGCACCTCGGCGGCGGCGATCCTCCGTTTCGGCTCGCTGCTCGTCTTCGCAGTCATACTGGCCGCATTTGCACTCACCGCACCTTATTTCCTCTCTGTCGGCAATATTGGCAATGTGCTCGGCCAATCGGCAATTTCGGGGATATTGGCAATCGGCCTGACGGTGGTGCTGATCGCCGGCGGCTCCAATGTCGTCACCGGCGGCATCGACCTTTCTCTTGCCGCCAATATGGGCCTCAGCGCCGCAGTCTACGCGACATTGATCCAGCTGGGTTTCAGCGACCCGGCTGCTGCCGGCGCAGCACTGTTGACCGGCCTTTCGATTGGTGCGGTCAACGCAGCCGCGGTGGTGCTCGCAGGCATCGTGCCGCTGCTCGCGACACTCGCCGTGATGAATATAGCCGCCGGTCTGGAGCTCGTGCTGACGCAAAATACCGTCGTTCCGGCATCGACCGATTTCCTGACGGCGATCTCCTCGTCAGACAGCTTCGGCATCCCGTTCCTTGCCTATATCTTGCTCGGGTTTGCCGCCCTTGCCGGGGCGATCATCCAATACACGCCGGCTGGCCTGCGGCTCTATGCAGTCGGCGAGTTTCCGGATGCTGCGCGGGCCGCCGGCTTGCCGGTCAAGCGCCTGCTCGCAGGCGCTTTCATTGCCAGCGGGTTGTGCGGCGGGGTGGCAGGCATTCTCTCGGTCTCCTATCTCAGCGGCAGCACTACCGGTTCCGGCGAAGCGCTGCTCCCCGTCGTCGTCATCGCACTTCTCGGCTCGGTGTTCTCGCGCCGTCTGGTTCCAACAATTCCGGGCACATTGATCTCGGCGCTGTTCGTTGGCTTCCTGACTAACGGCTTCCAGCTTCTCAACCTCCCGAGCACACTGGTCAGCGGCGTCCAGGGTCTTCTCATCCTCATCGTGGTCTCGGCCACAACCCTGCTGCGCAAACGGGAGGCTTGATATGTCCGGCTTGAAACTCGCCGAAGGGTCGATCGCTAACCTTGCCCGCTATGGACTGATCGCGGCTCTGGTTGGGGTCTTCGCGCTGTTCTCGATCCTCGCGCCGGCATTTCTGACCGTCGGCAACTTGCAGAGCATCCTGGTCAATAACTTCACGCTGCTGGCGATCGTCTCGATCGCCATGACATTCGCCGTCACGGCCGGAGGTATAGATCTTTCGGTCGGCACGGCGGTCGATTTCGCAAGCTTCGCCTTCGTCTCCCTCGTGCTCGCTGGCGAGCCTGTGTCGCTGGCCGCCCTTGCCGGGCTCGCCGCGGGCGCACTCGTCGGCGCTGTGAATGCGGTACTGGTTTCCGTCATCGGCGTGGCACCTTTCCTCGCCACACTCGGCACTCTGTTCATCGGCCGCAGCATCCAGCAGCTGCTGACCAACGGCGGCAATCCGGTCTATCTTCCGCCATCAGGGATCCCTGATGCGTTCCGGTTTCTCGGGCACGGGACGATCGCCAGCGTACCGGTGCCGCTGGTGATCGCCGCAGCTGTCATCGCCGCATCGGCCGCGATCCTGGCCTGGACGCGTTTCGGACGCGTAGTGCTGTCGATCGGCATCCAGCCAAGCGTGGTTCGCTATTCCGGGATCAACCTTGGCATACCCGTCGGTGCGACCTTCATCCTGGCAGGCGTGATCGCCGCGATCGCCGGCCTTGTGCTGACGGCGACGGTCACCGTCTACATCCCCTCCTCGGGCAATGCCTTTCTTCTGAATGCCATCGGCGCAACCTTCATCGGCACGACACTTTCGCCGCTCGGCCGCCCCAACATTCCCGGCACCGTCCTTGGCGTCTTGCTTCTCAGCGTCGTCGCCAACGGCCTGCTCCTGACCGGCCTCAATTTCTACTGGCAGCAGGTCGCGACAGGAACGCTGATCTTTGCGGTGCTGGCCTTCAGCTTCATCAACCGGAAAACCGCCGCGGCCTGACATCGATCGGCCGCCGCTTCAGGAACAATCGTATGACACGTGAAATCAGGCTGAACGCCTTCGATATGAATTGCGTCGGACATCAGTCGCCAGGTCTCTGGCGGCATCCACGCGACAAATCCGCCAACTACAAGGATCTCGATTACTGGGTGCATCTGGCAAAGACCCTGGAGCGCGGCAAATTCGACGGGTTGTTCATTGCTGATGTGCTCGGCGTCTACGACGTGCTGAACGGCAATGTCGATGCAGCCCTTCGCCATTCCGCACAGGTTCCGGTCAACGATCCGCTGCAGATCATTCCAACCATGGCCTACGCCACCGAGCATCTGGGTTTCGGCCTGACGGCCTCGCTGTCGTTCGAGCACCCCTATACGTTCGCCCGCCGGATCTCGACACTGGACCACCTGACGAAGGGCCGGGTCGGATGGAACATCGTCACCTCCTATCTTAACAGCGGCGCGCTGAATATCGGCCAGCCGGCGCAGACGAACCACGACGACCGTTATGATCTCGCCGATGAATATCTCGACGTCTGCTACAAGCTTTGGGAGGGGAGCTGGGAAGATGACGCCGTGGTGCGCGACCGGGATGCCGGCATTTTCACCCATCCTGAAAAGGTCCATCCGATCAATCATGCCGGCAAGCATTTCACGGTGCCCGGAATCCATCTTAGCGAACCATCGCCGCAGCGCACGCCGGTTCTCTACCAGGCGGGTGCCTCCAGCCGCGGCAAGGACTTTGCCGGTGCACACGCGGAATGCATCTTCGTTGCTGCCCCCTCCAAGCCTGTCCTGAAGCGTTATGTCGCGAATGTCCGCGAGGCGGCCGAACGCGCCGGACGCAATCCGCGCGAGATTCTCGCCTTCAACCTGCAGACCGTGATCCTCGGCGAGACAGACGCGGAGGCACAACGCAAGTTCAACGAATACCGGAAGTATGCCTCGCTCGAAGGCGCCCTTACCCTGATCTCGGGATGGACCGGCATCGATTTCGGCCAGTTCGGCCCGGACGAAGTTCTGCGCCATCGCCATACGAACGCGGTGCAGTCAGCAGTCGAGACCTTCACCACCATCGATCCGAACAAGGAGTGGACAGTGCGCGAGATGGCCGACTGGGTCGGCATCGGCGGGTTCGGTCCGGTCTTCGTCGGCTCGCCATCGACGGTCGCCGACCTGATGCAGGAATGGGTCGAGGATACCGACGTCGACGGTTTCAACCTCGCCTACGCGGTGACCCCCGAGAGCTTCGAGGATGCCGTCGATCTTCTCGTCCCCGAGCTTCAGCGGCGCGGCGTCTACAAGACCGATTACCGCAAGGGCACGCTTCGCGAAAAGCTGGGGGGCCAGGGGCCGACGCTCGTGGCCCCGCATCCGGGCGCAACCTACCGGGGGACCGGCGCGCGGCTGGCGGCGGAGTAGCGCCGGCTACCGTGACGACAAACAATTGTCGAGACTCGCTTGGGCTGCCTCGCATTGCGTAGGCGGCTCAAGCCCCAGCTGTTCTCGATGCCGCTATTCTTCGCTCGTCAGCGCGGCGCGAAGCCGCTTGACGTCCTCGTTCAGCGCTCCAATGCCTTCCATCGATAGGCCTGAACGGGCCAGCAGCGTCTCGCCGAGACAATTGCTCTGCTGCAGCAGAGCCTTTCCGGCATCCGTCAACCAGACATGGACTTGCCGTTCGTCTTCCTTGCTGCGCCGCCGCGCGACAAGGCCAGCCTGCTCCATCCGCTTGACCGGTGGCGTGACGGTGCTCGATTCCAGCGACAGCCGCTCGGCGATGGCGCCGATCGTCATGCCGTCATCCTCGCCCAGTGCATTCAGCACCAGGTACTGGGGATAGGTGATGCCCATCGCGTCGAGCATCGGCTTGTAGGTGCGGTTGATGGCGATGCTGGTGGCATAGAGCGAAAAGCAAAGCTGGTTATCGAGAGGCAGTGGCATAGGCAATCTCCAGTCGTCCTCGCTCCATATACCGCAAAAAATATTATCGCGATAATTATTTCTCTGGACAAGCGCGGAGTGAGGCGTTAGCTTTTGTTTATCGCGATAATAAATATTGCGAAACATATAATACGGAGATCCGAGATGAGCCAGTTTGACATTCAAGCAACCCGCCGCGGCGTGATGGCCGCCGGACTGGGCCTCGCCGCCGCGGCCGCCATTCCGCTTGCCCAAAACGCAGAAGCCAAGACCAAGCAATCGCCAAAGGAGAACAGTACGATGAGCAGCAATACCTTCATCACCAAGGACGGCACGCAGATCTTCTACAAGGACTGGGGCAAGGGCCAGCCGGTCGTCTTCCACCATGGATGGCCGCTGAGTGCAGACGACTGGGATGCCCAGATGCTGTTCTTCCTCGACAAGGGCTACCGTGTCATCGCCCATGACCGCCGGGGTCACGGCCGCTCCAGCCAGACGGCAACCGGCAACGATATGGACACCTATGCATCCGACGTCGCCGAACTCGCCAAGCATCTCGATCTGAAGGATGCCATCCATGTCGGCCATTCGACGGGTGGCGGTGAGGTTGCGCGCTATGTCGCCAAGCATGGCGGTGGCGGCCGCGTTGCCAAGGCGGCGCTGCTCGGCGCCGTTCCTCCGATCATGCTGAAATCGGACAAGAACCCGGGCGGCCTGCCGATCGAGGTGTTCGACGGCTTCCGCGCCGCGCTGGTCGCCAACCGCGCGCAGTTCTTCCACGATATTCCTGCCGGTCCCTTCTATGGCTTCAACCGGCCGGGCGCGAAGGTTTCCGAAGGGGTCATCGACAATTGGTGGCGCCAGGGCATGATGGGCGGCGCCAAGGCCCATTACGATTGCATTAAGGCATTCTCCGAGACCGACTTCACCGACGACCTCAAGACGATCGACGTACCCGTCCTTGTCATGCATGGCGACGACGATCAGATCGTACCGATCGCCGATTCCGCCTTGCTTTCGGCGAAGCTTCTGAAGAAGGGCGAGCTGAAGGTCTACAAGGGATTGCCGCACGGCATGGCAACCACCCATGCCGACGTTATCAACGCCGACCTCCTGGCTTTCTTCAAGGCCTGAGTTTCAGATGAAAACCGATGTGCCCGCCCTGCGGGCACATCTTCCGTCGCGCGAATGGTGCCGCTGCATGGTCTCCCAGGCAGGGCTGCACGGACGCCCTTCCCTCTCCTGTTCTCTTCGCCAGCGCCCATTTGCCGCTTTGCAGCAATATCCGTCGTTAAGCAGTTGAAAGCGTGACATTTGTCGTTAGGTTCTCAAGCCGAACCAGAATGCGCCGATTGAAAAGGACCGATAAAATGGCAGAGAAGAACCCCGCCGACAATTTTCCGGCAGGATACGAAGTCCCCAAGGTGTGGACCTGGGACAAGGGCAATGGAGGCCAGTTCGCCAATATCAACCGGCCGATTGCCGGGCCAACCCATGACAAGGTTCTACCGGTCGGCAAGCATCCGCTGCAGCTCTATTCGCTCGCCACGCCGAACGGCGTCAAAGTCACCATCATGCTTGAGGAATTGCTGGCGCTCGGCCACCAAGGCGCGGAATACGATGCCTGGCTGATCAGGATCGGTGACGGCGACCAGTTCGGCTCCGGCTTTGTCGACGTCAATCCGAACTCGAAAATCCCTGCTCTTTTCGACCATTCGACCCCCGAGCCGACCCGGGTATTCGAAAGCGGATCGATCCTGCTCTATCTGGCGAAGAAGTTCGGCGCCTTCCTTCCGGCAGATCACAAGGCCCAGACGGAGACCATGAACTGGCTCTTCTGGCAGATGGCCTCCGCGCCCTATCTCGGCGGCGGCTTCGGTCACTTCTATGCCTATGCACCGATCCACATCAAATATGCCATCGACCGCTTCTCGATGGAGGTCAAACGCCAGCTTGATGTGCTCGACCGCCAGCTCGCCGAAAACAAATACATGGCTGGCGACGAATATTCGATCGCCGACATCGCGATCTGGCCGTGGTACGGCAATCTTGCGCAGGGCAAGGCCTATGGCGAGGCCGGCGAGTTCCTCGACGTCGCAAGCTACAAGCATCTGCAGCGCTGGACGCAGGAGATCGCCGAACGCCCCGCCGTCAAGCGCGGCCGGATGGTCAACCGCGTCCATGGCGACCCGTCCGAACAGCTGCACGAGCGGCACGATGCCTCGGACTTCGAGACCAAGACCCAGGACAAGATCGCCAAGTAAACGGACGCTAGCCGCCGCAGCCCTGAAACGGGCATGCGGCGGCCGGCCAAACGTCTCGACGCTCGCGGCACCCGCTAGTGCTGCCCGAAATCAGTAGCGCCTGCGCCTCGATGACACCCGGTTTCGTGCGCGGCTACCGCCTTGTTTCCATGTGCTATCCGCCCTAACTATTTTAGCGAATTCGGAGGAAGCATGGATAAGGTATTGATGAGCAAGGCAGAGACTGGCGTCCAGGGCCTCGACGATGTGCTTGCCGGCGGGTTTACCCGCAAACATGTATTTCTGCTCGAAGGATCTCCCGGCACGGGGAAAACGACGATCGCGCTGCAGTTCCTTCTCGAGGGTGCCGCACTCGGCGAGCGTTGTCTCTACATCAGCCTCTCCGAAACCGATGAGGAGCTTCGTGATTGCGCCAGGTCGCACGGTATGGAGATCGACTCGCGGGTCGAGATTTTCGAACTCGTGCCGCCGGAAAGTCTGCTCGACGCCGACCAGCAGCAAAGCCTGCTCTATTCGTCGGACCTGGAACTTGGAGAAACGACCAAGCTGATCTTCGAGGCCTTCGAGCGGATCAAGCCTCAGCGTGTCGTCATCGACAGCCTGTCGGAAATCCGCCTGCTGGCGCAGAGTTCGCTCCGCTACCGCCGGCAGATTCTGGCGCTGAAGCACTTTTTCTCGCGATCGGATGCGACCGTCCTGCTGCTCGACGACATGACGTCCGATAGCCTCGACAAGACCGTGCACAGCGTCGTCCACGGCGTCATCCATCTTGAGCAGCTGGCGCCCAACTATGGGTCGGAGCGCCGCCGCCTCAGGGTCATCAAGTACCGCGGCCAGTCGTTCCGCGGCGGCTACCACGACTTCGTCATCAAAACCGGTGGGGTCGCAGTCTTCCCGCGCCTGCGCGCTGTCGAGCACAAGACCGGGTTCGAGCGGACCACTCTCTCCAGCGGGCTGCGCGAATTCGATCGTCTTCTGGGCGGCGGCATCGAGCGAGGATCCAGCACCTTGCTGATCGGCCCGGCTGGTACCGGCAAAAGCCTGTTTACCCTGCAATTCGTCAATGCGGCGGTGCAGCGGGGCGAGAGGGCCGCGATCTTCATTTTCGATGAAGAGCTGGGACTCCTCTTCGCACGTACAAAGTCGATGGGCATCGATCTTGAAAAGATGCGCGACGATGGGTCTATCCATATCGAGCAGCTGGATGCGGCCGAACTTTCACCGGGAGAGTTTACGCAGCGTGTCAGAGACAGGGTTGCGAGCTATGACGCAAAAACGGTCATTATCGACAGCATCAACGGCTATCAGGCCGCGATGCCGGAGGAAAACGCCCTCATTCTGCACATGCATGAGCTGCTTCAATATCTGAACCGGCAAGGCGCCAATACGTTCCTGACCGTCGCCCAGCATGGTCTTGTCGGCGACATGAAGTCGCCCGTCGATGTCACCTATCTCGCCGACAGCGTCATCCTGCTCCGGTATTTCGAGGCCTTGGGCAAGGTGCGCCGCGCGGTCTCCGTGATCAAGAAGCGAACCGGACCGCACGAGGATACCATCCGCGAATTTCGAATTTCCAATGCCGGACTGTCGCTTGGCGAACCACTTTCGGGGTTCCAGGGCGTACTACGCGGCGTCCCGAATTTTGTTGGAGAAAGACAGCCGCTCCTTCCATTGTCAGATGAGGACGGCACCGATTCCTAACAGCGATACCATCGGCCTGATCTACGCTCCAGTCGGCCGGGATTCGAAAATTGCAGCGTCGCTCCTGCAGGAGGCAGGCATCAAGGCAAGGATCGTGTCCGATCTGCCGTCCTTTGCCGCCAACCTTGGCGACGCTGTCGCCTTTGCCGTTATCACCGAGGAAGCATTTCGTTCCGCCGATCTGCGCGCCGTTTCCGCCTGGATCGAAGTGCAGCCGAGCTGGTCCGACCTTCCCTTCATCATCCTCACCAATCGCGGTGGCGGCCCCGAACGCAATCCGGCTGCCGCCCGGCTCTCGGAAGTGCTCGGAAATGTCAGCTTCGTTGAGCGCCCGTTCCATGCGACCACTTTCATCAGCGTGGCGCGTTCCGCCATGCGCGGGCGCCGGCGGCAATATGAGGCACGATCGCGGATCGAGGCTCTTGATGAGGGTGAACGCCGACTGCAGACCGCTCTTGGCGCCGGCCGGCTCGGCGCCTGGGAGCTCGATCTCACCACCAACGAGCTGACCACATCGGCGACCTGCAAAGCGATTTTCGGACGCAGCCCGGACGATGCGTTTTCGTATACCGATCTGCTCGCTATCATTCACCCAGAGGATGTCGGCCGGATGCAGACCGCCGTCCGGGCGACGATCGAAAGCGGAGCGGATTATTCGATCGAGTACCGGACAATCTGGAAAGACGGCTCGGTGCATTGGGCCGAAATCCGGGCGCAGCTCTACAAGGACCGGTGGGGCAAGGCGATCAAACTTGTCGGCGTTTCGGCTGACATTACCGACCGCCTCAAGGCGGAGGAACACCAGCGGCAGCTGAACGAGCTGCTAGAAGAGCGTGTCGCCGAGCGCACCCGCGAGCTGGAACAGGCGCACGCGGTCGTCATGGCAGAGGTGAGCCAGCGCGAGCGCGCCGAAGAACAGTTGCGGCAGGCTCAAAAGATGGAGGCGATCGGCCAGCTGACCGGCGGGGTCGCGCATGATTTCAACAATCTTCTCATGGCAGTTCTCGGCAATCTTGAACTTCTGCGCAAACATGCGGGAGACGACGCCAGGGCGCTGCGCCTGATCGACGGCGCCCAGCAGGGCGCCAGGAGAGGCGCGTCGCTGACTCAGCGTCTGCTGGCCTTTTCCAGGCGGCAGGATCTTCGCATCGACCCGGTCGATATGCGGGCGCTGGTGTTTGGCATGGAAGACCTTCTCAAGCGCTCCGTCGGCTCGACTATCGTTGTCGAAACCGTGGTGCCGGATGATCTTCCCCTCGTCTCCGCAGACGCAAACCAGGTCGAACTGGCGCTGCTCAATCTCGCCGTCAATGCCCGTGACGCTATGCCGGACGGCGGCACCATTCGTATCGAACTTAGACAATCCGAGCAGATATCCGGGACGGCAGAGCTCGCGGCTGGCAGCTATGTCATCCTTTCCGTCGCCGACCAGGGCCACGGAATGGACGAGGAGACCCTGAAAAAGGCAATCGAGCCGTTCTTCTCTACCAAGGAGCTCGGCAAGGGAACCGGTCTCGGCCTGTCGATGATCCATGGCCTTGCATCCCAGCTGAAGGGCGACCTCAAACTGACCAGCGAAGTTCGCAAGGGCACGACGGCCGAGTTGTGGATACCTGTATCGATCTCCAGCGCTGCACAGCCCGAATTGATCGTCATCCCGCCACAGGCCGCCAGCAATGCGTCAGGGCCGAAGCGGATATTGCTTGTCGATGACGACCTTCTCATCGCGATGAGCTCTGCCGACATGCTGATGGATCTCGGACATGACGTCGTCGAAGCCCATTCCGGAACGGAGGCGCTGGAATTTTTCGGTGACGGATCGGCCTTCGATCTTGTCATCACCGACTATTCCATGCCCGGCATGACCGGCGGCGATCTGGCGAGAGCTGTGCGCGCCATCGCGCCGGCCCTGCCGATCCTCATCGCGTCCGGCTACGCGGAACTTCCCCCAGGGGTCGATCTGGACGTCGCAAGGCTTGGAAAGCCCTACACACAGGACCAGCTGGCCAATGAGATCGCCAAGGTCGCCTTCAGTGCCCGCTGATCGCGCATCTGATTTGCAAGACTGACGGGGCGATTACTTCGCCGCGATCGCCGTCATTTCAACGAAGAGGTCAGGCGAAGCCAGCCTGGCCTCGACCGTTGCACGAGCCGGCGCATGTCCCACCGGCACCCACGCATCCCAAGCCGCATTCATCTCGTCAAACCCCGAAATGTCGGAGAGGTAGATGGTGACGCTGACGAGATTTTTCTTGCTGACGCCCGCCTGCGCCAGCGTATCGTCGAGGCTGGCCAGAACATCTTCGGTCTGCAGCCGCACCGGCTGGCCACGGGTGGTTTCAGCCGTATGGCCGGCGAGGAAGATCAGGTTTCCGACGACCACTGCGTCGCTCCAGCGCGCCGCCAAGCCAATTCTCTCGACCATTCAAATGCCCTTTCATGCTCGATCTCGTCTGAGCCACAGCGCTAGCGCCTGAAATACGAAAAGGCCAGCATCTTCTGGGGCGCGCGGCCTATCCCTGGAAGTTGGCATCGGTTCGCCGGTTTTGCTGAAAGTTTAAGTTGACCGTTCCCGATGTCAGGACGACATTTACAAGCGTATCAAGGCAGGAGGAGAAAACGGTGGAAGAGTTGGACCGCTGGCGCCAGATGGCAAGTGCGCCGAGAGACGGCAGCCGGATTCTGGTGACGATCCGTCCGTCCGAACAGGGATCGGCGGAAGTCGATCTCGCCTATTGGTCGAATGGCGATCAGTTTGGCGGCGAAGGCTGGCGCGCGTCGGATTCCTCGCCCGGGCAGATCATCGAATATGCCGAACCGGAATTGAAGTGCTGGATGCCGATGCCTTCCGCAAATCTCGGACGCAGCTCGATGCCGGCGCCCTGGGCGGGCGACGACCATCAGAACCTCGATGGTTCCGGCATCTAGGAAACTGGAAGTGTTGCCAGCCCGGATTCGGGCGGGCTACGATCCGAGAATTGATTTCGCCAGATCGGCATGGTGGGTCTGAGCGACATCAGGATGAGATCGCAGGCGGCTCTTCAGCTGATTGATCCCGACTTCGCGAAAGATCGGGTTCAGCGGATCCGCGGTCACGCCACGCTCATTGCTGCGAAGCGCTTCGGGAAGCTCGATCACCGGTATCGTCGCATCGGGACGCGAGCCCAGGAAGAACGCCACGGAGAACCGCTCGACGCCACGGGGTGGTGCGACGACGTCGTGAACGTCTGCACGGACGAAACCGTTTGT
Source organism: Rhizobium sp. 01L410 (assembly GCF_056400165.1). NCBI lineage: Bacteria > Pseudomonadati > Pseudomonadota > Alphaproteobacteria > Hyphomicrobiales > Rhizobiaceae > Rhizobium > Rhizobium sp. 01L410. The sequence goes on along the minus strand of NZ_JBFTST010000014.1, from coordinate 69,337 downwards.
CGCCAGTTCAAGGAGTTCGCCCGTGTTGATGACGAAGGTGCCGGGAACCGGCGGGGCGCTGATCCAATCACCGGCCTCTGTGCGGACGCGCAGGCCGGGCGTCTTGTCCTGGAGAAGAACGGTGACGAAGCCGCCATCCTTGTGTGCCCCGACGCCCTGATCGGTCTCGGCGACATCCCGGCCCGGATACCGGATGATCTTCAGAAGCTGCGACGGCTGCGGATCGTAGATACCGGCGAAGACATCTTCCGGCTGGTCGAGCGCAACAGCGATGGCCTTCAAAATATCGATGCCGATCCTTGTCACTTCCGCTTGATAGGCGAGAAGAAGCGGTTTCAGTTCAGGAAGGGCTTCCGGCCACTGGTTCGGGCCCTGAAGCCATTTCCATGGCGGCGTGGCGGGACCGATCTTCGCAGCCGTACCTTCGGTGTTGATGTCGAGCTGCTCGCGCCAATCCTGTTCGCCGCGCGTGCGTTCCTGCCCGGCGCGATTGTATCCTCTAAAATGCGGTGACTTGATCATCTCGATCTTCAGCTTCTCGTCCATCGGAAGCGCAAAGAACCTTTTGGACGCGGCAATGACATCGTCGATGAAAGCCTGCTCGACCCCGTGCCCGGTGAGATAGAAGAAGCCGTGATCATGAAGCACATGGCGAAGCTCTGCGACGAAAGCCTCGCGTTCCCGGCCGTGAAACCGCGAGATATCAAGCACAGGCAGCGCACTGCCGGATGGGTTGGCGTCGTTCAGGGCCGTCATGAAAGTCCTCGTATTCTGGGGCGCGTCGAAGAGCCCAGCATAGAGACGATCGAACGGACTGAAACACAGATCCGTTCAAGGTCGCGGTTCAGATTGAAAAACCGTTGCCCGCCACGGCCGGACGGAAGAACAAATCACCGGAAGAGACACGCCGACACCACATATGCCCGTTGCCGGTGAAAGCGCTCTATCGCAGCATCGGTGCGTCTGCCGTGACAAACAGCAGCCGCAAGGCCGCGGCGAGAAAATGGGCGAGCGCAAGAGCGGCAGCAGCGGCAGCGTTGATCACCAGCACCTGCGAAATGACGGCAATAGAAAACGCGCCTTGGCCCGATGGCAGGACGGACGTCGCTGCGAAGAGGACGCCTTCATACACCACGAAGGCAGCCAGAAACGTGCCGGCAGCCATAGCAAAGATGCCGGTCTGAAGCCTGATAACAACAAATGCCGCCAGGAGAGAGGTAGCAGCAGCCACGCCGATGGCGAGACCCCAGGCATAGCTGTCCCAGGCCTGCGGGTAGCCGAGAATGAGATAACCCACCACCTGGTTGCCCAGCCATGCGAGCAGAACCGCATAGATCGCCATTTGCCGCGGAAGCGCCATGGCGGAAACCGCCGACAGCGCAACGAAGGGCGTGACGCATGCGAAATAGAGACTAAGGACGACGCTGGAGCCCGCTGTCATGGCAATCCAGGCTGCCGCGGCACCCGTTGAGACGGGATGCAGAGGAAGCTGACGACGTTCGGTCATGACCATGCTCCAGTTCATCGGGATCTACTGTAGCGAACTTCCAGTGAAATGCCATCCCGGCAAACTGGCGCAACACTCCCAATTGCGCGCGCCGGCAATTCTCCATGAACCTCAGGCAGCGGCTCAAGGCCATCTTCAGTCTATCGCATATTGAATGTTGTAGCGGCCGTGCACCGCCGATTGCTCGACATACGCCCGGACGCCAAAGACGCGGGCAATCAGATCTTCGTTCAAAACCTCCCATGTGGTTCCTAATGCAACCACTTTACCCTTCTGCAGCACGGCGAGGCTGTCGCAGAACATCGCTGCGAGATTGAGATCATGCATGGCAATGATGCAGGTCGTCCCGAGTTTCGACACGAGGGATAGAATTTCGAGCTGGTGCTGGATATCGAGGTGGTTTGTCGGTTCGTCGAGCAGGAGCTCGGTCGGCGTCTGAGCCAGAGCTCTCGCGATATGGACGCGCTGACGCTCCCCGCCGGAAAGTGTCTGCCATATCTGTCCGGCGCGGTGTTTCATGTCGACCCGCTCCAGGGCCATGTCGACGGCCGCATCATCTCCCGCATCCCAGGCAGAAAGCAGGCCGCGATGCGGCGTGCGCCCGAGCTGGACGACGTCACGCACGGTCAGCGGCGTATCGGTTGCCGATTGCTGCTCGACGAGAGCAACGCGCCGGGCGAGACTGGCTCTAGAGAGGATGGCGACGTCGTCCTCGCCGAGACGGATAACGCCGCTATCGACGCGGCGCAGGCGGCAGATTAGCCGCAGCAGGCTGGACTTTCCCGAGCCGTTCGGGCCCAGCAGACCAAGCACCTTACCTGGGGTCACCGATAGCGTGATGCCATCGATGATTAAGGTGTCGCCGGCCGAATAGGACACGGTATCGATGGAGATGCTCATGCACTTCTCCCGACGCGATAGAGGATGATCGCGAAAGCTGGGGCGCCGAAAAGCGCGGTGACCACACCGATCGGCAAGATCTGTTGCGTGATGATGATCCGGGAAACGATATCGGCCCCGACCATGAAGATCGCACCGCCGAGCGCCGTGGCCGGTAGGAGACGGCTGTGGGACGGGCCAACGATGAAGCGGGCGGCATGCGGGATGACGAGGCCGACAAACCCGATAGAACCGACCATGCTGACGACGGCCGCAGTCATGATCGCGGTGATGCCGAAAAGAACGATCTGCACCCGCCGCACGGCAACGCCGAGCGATGCGGCGGCATCCGAACCGAAGGCAAATGCATCGAGCGCGCGGGCGTGGAACTGGCAGGCGGCGAAGCCGGCGATCGCGATCGGCACCGACAGATAGACATCGGGCCAGCGGACGCCGCTCATCGACCCCAGGAGCCAGAACAGCACGCCGCGCGCCTGTTCCGCATTTGCGGATGTCGTGACGATATAGGAGGTGAGCGCATTGAAGAGCTGCGAGCCGGCAACCCCGCAGAGAATGATCCGTTCGCTGGAGCCCCCGGTGCCTGTCGCAAGAATGCCGACAAGCAGGAAGGCCACCACCGCACCGATAAAGGCACCACCCGACAACGAAAGAACGCCATAGCCGAGTCCGAGGATCATGACACAGACGGCCCCGGTCGAGGCGCCGGCGGAAATGCCGAGCACGTAAGGTTCGGCGAGCGGGTTGCGAAGAAGCGCCTGGAGGATGGCACCGCAGAGGGCGAGAGAAGCGCCCGCACTGGCCGCCGCCAAAGCGCGGCTGAGCCGGTAGTCCCAGATGACGCCTTCGTGGATGCGGCTGAGTTCGAACGCCGTTCCAAACAGCCGGTTCGAAACCGCCTTGGCGGTTGTCGCAACTGGGATCGCAATCTCGCCGATCGAGACGGCAAGGCTGATCATGACGCCAAGGAGGAGAACGGCGGCGGCGGTGAGCGCAACGAGCGCCCACCACCGGCGTTGCCAGGAAGCGGCAACTTTCACTGCGTAAGGCCGAAGGTCTTGATGCCGTTTGCCAGCGTTTCGATGCCGTCGATCGTGCGGATCGTCGGGTTCATCGACTGGGCGTCCATCATCACGAAATGCTTGTTCTTGACGGCCTCGAGTTCCTTGGTAACCGGATCACTCTCCAGGAAATCGATCTTTACCTTCGGATCATCGGCGGCATAGCGGCGGCGGTCCATGGTCGCGAGGACGATGACGGCAGGATTTGCCTGGGCAATCGTTTCCCAGCCGACCAACGGCCATTCCTCTTCGGTCGTGACGACATTCTTCGCGCCGACCGTCTTGAGAATATAGGCCGGAGCGCTGTTCTTGCCGGCGATGAAGGCGTCGCCCTTGACCTCTTTGCTGGAGAACCAGAAGACAACGGGCAGGTTCTTGCCCGAGGCACCCGAGATCGAGGCAACGGCTGCAGCCTCACGCTTCTTCAGATCGGCGATCAGGGCATCGCCGCGATCCTTGACGTCGAAAATTTCGGAGAGCTCCGCGATCTCCTGATAGATCAGGTCCATCGTGAACAGCTCCTTGCGAACGCCATCACCGCCATCGGCATTGATCTTGGCGACGCAGTCGGCAGGCGCGATGTAGGTATTGATGCCGAGATCGGCGAATTGCTCGCGCTTGCCGACAGAGCCTTGCGCACCGACATGCCATTCGAATTCGGCGGCGACCAGATCGGGTTCCTGACCGACGACGGCCTCGAAGCTTGGATCGTTGTCGGCGAGCCTTTTGATCTTGCTATTTGCATCGGCATATTGCGGCAGGACCGGCCCGACCCAGACGGCGGTACCGGCGACCTTGCCGGCAAGACCAAGCGAGAACAGGACTTCGGTCATCCCCTGGCCGATCGAGACGATCTTCTCAGGCGCCTTCTTGAACGTGACCTGCTGCCCGCAGTTGTTGAGGGTCAGAGGATACTGCGTGGCGGCAAGGCTTGTACCGGCGAAGCCGGTCAGGCCGAGGGCAAATGTGAGCGTGGCGATAATCTGGCGCATGGGACCTCGATTTAGGAGAAGCGGGCAGCACGACGCCGCGGAACACGGCGTGACTGCTCACGCAGCGCGGACGCGGAAAGCCCAATCGAGGCGGATGGAGGCCATGTATCGGCGAAGGGTCAGGTCAAACATGTCTGTTCCTTTCCAGGCATCCCCGCCCGGCTGATTGGATCGTGTTTGACGGCAGGTCTCCTGGCTCGCGAATATTCGCCTCTCATCTGCCTTCCCGCGATAACATCGCAGTGGCATGGCCTTGCGGCCCAAGGGAGACATCCAGCAGGCTGGTCTCCCGTGATGATCGGCAATCCGCTTACAGTTGCGGGGGCAGCCACGGTCTTGGTCCCTTTTGGGTCGTCCGCACCGTGTTCCCTATTAATCCCGTCGGAGACTTCCTCCGGGAACCGTCGGATGCAGTTACGACGCTAATATCCCGGCCGTCAAGACGCGCAGCGCGCCACCCTGGTTCGGCAATCAGGGTTCAGTACCCGCAGAACGGCCGCCAATCGCGTTTTCGCTTGTTGAATACGGCATACTTATTCCGTTATATATGAAGAAAATGGGAATATCAGAGGTAATGGCCGTTGAACGAAATCTCAAACGAGACCGTCGCAGAGAGCGGCTATCGGCAAATAAGGGCGGATATCATTTTCGGGCGGCTTTCTCCGGGGCAGAAGCTCAAGCTTGAAAATCTGAGAATCGCCTACCAAACCAGCGTCAGCACACTGAGAGAGATTCTCAACCGCCTGACATCGGAAGGCCTCGTCGTTGCCGAGGGGCAGCGCGGCTTCGAAGTCGCGCGTGTTTCGGTCGCCGACCTGAGAGAGACCGCAGCGCTGCGTCTGCTTCTCGAGGAGCACGCGCTGGAGCAGGCCTTCGAACAGGGCGATGTCGAATGGGAAGCGCGGCTGGTCTCGGCCCATTACAAGCTGGCGCGCATGGAAGAGGTGATGGCCTCGGGCGATACCAGTAGGGCGGAAGACTGGAAGCGCTACGACTGGGAGTTTCACCAGGCTCTGATCTCGGCCTGCGGATCGCGCCTGCTGATGGAAACACATTCGGCGGTGTTCGACAAATATCTGCGATATCAGATGGTGGCATTGTCCTATCGCGGCGGCGTTGCGGAAGAAGAGCACAAGCAACTGCTGGAGGCCGCTCTTCAGCGCGACATCACGACGGCGAAGAGAATATTGCAGCGGCATATTCAGCAGGGCGTCGAGCATGCGCTGAGCAAGGGTTCACTGGCGACCATTCGCCTATCGGCAGGATAATGTATTCCACGCACGATGGTGCGGGACGTAGAGGAATCAATGCTCAAAGTGACCGGTGAACATTCCGAGACTGTCAGCGACGTCGTCTCCCGGCAAATTCGTCAGGATATCATCTCCGGGACATTGGCGCCGGGTGCGAAGATCAAGCTGGAGCAGGCCAAGGAGCACTATTCGATCAGTGTGTCGTCGCTGCGCGAGATCCTGAGCCGCCTGACCACCGAAAACCTGGTGCTCGCCGAAGGCCAGCGCGGCTTCGAAGTCAGCCCCGCTTCGCTCAAGGAGTTGGAGGAACTCGCCGATCTTCGCACTGTGCTGGAGACCCATGCCATCGGCCTGTCATTTGCCGCGGGGAATCTCGAATGGGAAGGGCGCATCGTCGCCGCGCACCACAAGCTTGCGGCCGCCGAAAAGAGGCTGCTTGCCGGCGACGCCTCGCGCACGATCGACTGGGTCCGCTACGATTGGGAGTTTCATCAGGCGATCGTCTCCGCCTGTAATTCGGCGACGCTGATGGAGACGCTGTCCTCCGTCTTCGACCGTTTCCTGCGCTATCATATGCTGGCTCAGAGTTTTCGCGGCAAAGCGGTTGTCGACGATCACAGGCTCCTCTTCGAACTCGCGCTGAAGCGGGACGTCGAGGGCGCCCGCGCCGTTATCCGCCGCCACATATTGAGCGGCGTTGAACATGTGGTGAAAAGCGGCCGCATCGCCTAGCGATGGCAGTCAGAAGGCGTCCTTCGGGATGCCGTCCGGCCGCATCTGCTTCTTCAGCGCCGCAATCCGGAAGATCGCGTTCGGCGCGCCGTAGCCGCGATAGCCACGGCGCTCGACGATCTCGAAGAAGAACCCCTCCCCGTAGGTCCCGCTGTAGAGCTGGAAATACTCACCCTCGTCGTCGCGATCATAAAGGATGTTTTCTGCCTTCAGCCGTTCGCTGAGATCGGGATCGAGCCCGAAGCGGGCCTCGACGTCATCGTAGTAGTTGGGCGAGATGTGCAAGGCTTTGAAGCCCTTTTCACGCAGGGCTTTGGCGGTGGCGAAGATATCGGCTGTCGAGAAGGCCAGATGCTGGATGCCTGAGCCGAATTTCTCCGCGATGAAGTGACCGGCAAGCGTTCTGCGATTTTCAGCGCCGTTCATAGTGATGCGAAGCGATCCGCTGGCATTTTCGATGACCTGGCTGCGCACCACGCCGCCGGGATCGATGATATCGACCATCGGCGTTTTCCGGGTCTCGAAGATCGAGGTGTAGAACAGCATCCAGGTCAGCATCTCGTCGTAGGAAACGGTCTGCGCAATGTGATCGACATCGAGAAGCCCTGCATCCGCATTGCAATCGTCCTCCACCGGTTCGAAATCGATTTCGGAAAAATGGCCGAGCGGACTCTTGCCGTCGATCAGATAGATCAGCCCCCCACCGACACCGCGAATGGCTGGGATTTCCAGCTCGCCTTCGGCAACGGTCTGGCGGAAAGGCTCGGCATCCAGCGCCAGCGCCCGCCTGTAGGCCGCGTCGGCATCATCGACAACCAGTGCCATTGCGTAAGCAAAAGTGCCATGCACAGCATAGGCGGCGTTGGCGAAACCGGCCGGATCGACATTCACGAGAATGCGGATCGCGCCCTGCTGGTAAAGGCTTACCCTCTTGGAGCGATGCACGCCCGCCTTGCGGAAACCAAGCGCCTTGAGCAGGTCCTCGAGTTCGCCGGCCTCGTCCTCGTCGGTCGCGAACTCGATGAAACCGATCCCTTCGGCGGGGGCACGCGGCGGCATGGAGGCCCCGATTGCTGTCTTGGTGCTCCGGCTGACCTGGTCACCGAGATAGATCAGCGAGCGGTGGCCATCGGCCGCGATTTCGCGCGTCGAACCGCCACGGAACTGGTCGTTGAAGATCTCCAGCGAAAAATAGCCATCATAGCCGGTTGCGGCGACCGCCTCGGCAAAGGCCGAGACCGGCAGATCGCCCTCTCCCGGCATGTTGCGGAAATGACGGCTCCAATAGAGCAGATCCATGTCGATCAGCGGTGCATCGGCGAGCTGGACGATGAATATCTTTTCCGGCGGGATGGAACGGATCGAATTGACATCGATCTTGCGCGACAGCGAGTGGAAGCTGTCCAGGATCAACCCGATATTGGGATGATTGGCGCGGCGCACGATTTCCCAGGCGTCGCGATGGTCGTTGATGAAGCGGCCCCAGGCAAGTGCTTCGTAGCCGACCTTCAGCCCTCTTCGCGCCGCGCGCTCTCCGAGCTCATGGAAATCGGCGGCGGCACGGTCGATGCCGCCAAGGGCTACGGACGACACATTGGAGCAGACGAGCACGAGGTCTGTTCCGAGTTCCTGCATCACATCGAACTTGCGCTCGGCGCGATCGAATGTCCGGCCGCGCAGTGGCTCCGGCATGCCCTCGAAGTCGCGGAAAGGCTGAAACAGCGTGATCTCCAGACCGAGGTCTCTCGCCATGCGGCCGACCTCGGCAGGGCTGCTGTCATAGGCCAGAAAGTCGTTCTCAAAAATCTCCACGCCGTCGAAACCAGCCTTGGCGATGGCCTCGAGCTTTTCGGGCAACTCGCCGCTGATGCTCACGGTGGCAATCGAGGTCTTCATATCTGGAATCCTTTCATGCTGTGCCGCCGGATGGGCGGCTACGCAGGTATCCGCGGAAATCGGCTATAGGCATTATGCAGAATGTCGTGAGGATTTCAATTCAGTTGGTGAATTATGAATCATCATAGGTTTTATGAAAAATAGGTTGATTTGAAATCGCGCCTCTGGCAATTATGGCGGCATACGGTCGGGGAGAGGATGACTGCTGCAGTCGGACGGCCGGCTAACGGAGGAGGAAACACATGTTCAAATCGATGCTGACACGCCGTAATGCGATGCTGGGAGCAGCGGCTCTCGTGACCGCGATCGGGCTCGCGAACCCGGCAGCCGCCATCACACCGGACGAAATCAAGGCGCGCGGAAAGCTGATCGTCGGCATTCAGGGCGACAATCCGCCCTGGGGCTTCGTCACCAGCGCCGGCAAGCAGGATGGTCTCGACGCCGACATCGCCGCGCTCTATGCCAAGGAACTCGGCGTCGAGGTCGAATTCGTGCCGCTCGAGGTCAATAACCGCATTCCGGCCCTGACGACCGGCCGCGTGGACGTGCTGTTCGCCACCATGGCAATGCTGCCGGACCGCGCCAAGGCCGTCCAGTTCTCCAAGCCCTATGTCGCCAATGCCATCGTTCTGATCGCGCCGAAAACGATGTCGATCAAAACCAACGACGACATGGCAAACCTGACGATCGGCGTAGCCAAAGGCGCTGCACAGGACACGCAGGTGACCAAGAACGCCCCGACGACGGCAACCATCCGCCGCTTCGATGGCGATGCACCGAGCGTCCAGGCGCTGGTCTCCGGCCAGGTGCAGGCCCTCGGCGGCAACATCTTCTACATGGATCGCGTCGAGAAGGCCCGCCCGGGCGAATTCGAGAACAAGCTTGAATTCCAGAAGCTCTACAACGGCGCCTGCACCCGCCTTGGCGAGAAGGAAATCAACGCCTCGATCAACGCCTTCGTCGACAAGATCAAGGCCAATGGCGAGCTGAAGAAAATCTACGACAAGTGGATGAAGGTGCCGGTACCGGAATTCCCGGAGAAGCTCGAAGGCATTCCGTTCGCCGTCAACTGAGCCAAAAGCTCGCAACTATCCAAACCCAAGGCGGGCATCGCGATGCCCGCCAATCCGGCCCTGCGCCCGAAATCTATCCCGTTTGAGATTCGCGACATGACCAAGACCATCTTCGTCCTCAACGGACCGAACTTGAACCTGCTCGGTGAACGCGAGCCCAGCATTTACGGCTCAACAACGCTCGCCGATATCCGGCAGATGTGCCTCTCCAAGGCAACGAGCCTGGGTTTCGAGGTCGATTTCCGCCAGACCAATTTCGAAGGGGAACTGGTGGAAAGCATCCATCAGGCCCGCAAGGAAGCCTGCGGTATCATTATCAATCCGGCGGCCTATACATTCACCTCGATCGCACTTCTCGACGCCTTGAAAACCTTCGATCCGCCGAAGATCGAGCTGCATATTTCCAATGTCCATGCCCGCGAGGAAATCTACCACAAGTCCCTCGTGTCGCGCATCGCCACCGCCATCATGATCGGTTTCGGCGCCCGCGGCTATGAACTCGCCATCGATGCTATGGCAGGTATGGTGGGAGCGGCGAAAACATGAACTACCAGCTGGATTTTACGCCTGTCATCGATGGACTTCCGAGCCTCCTGCTTGGCTGCCTCGGCACGTTTCTCCTGGCGATCTGCGGCATGCTGCTCGCAATCGTCATCGGCATTGGCGGCGTGGCACTGAGGGATTCCCCGCTGAAACCGGTCCGCTGGCTGATCATTGGTTTTGTCGAGCTGATCCGCAACACGCCGTTTCTGGTGCAGATCTTCTTCCTCTATTTCGCCCTGCCGCTTGCCGGCATCCGGCTCGATCCGACGCCGACGGCGATCATTGCGCTCGGCATCAATGGCGGCGCCTACGCGATCGAGATCATCAGGGGCGGCGTGCAATCGGTGCCCAAGGGCCAGATGGAGGCCGGGCTGGCGCTTGGCCTGCATAAGGCACAGGTCTTCCGTCTTATCATCCTGAAGCCGGCATTGCGGGCGATTTTCCCGTCGCTGACCAGCCAGTTCGTGCTACTGACGCTCTCGACCAGCATCGTTTCGGCGATCTCGGCCTATGAACTGACATCCGTCGCCCAGCGCATCGAGTCGGACAGCTTCCGAAGCTTCGAGGTCTATTTCACGGTGACGCTTTTCTACCTCGTCATCTCCTGGCTGATGATGCGCCTCTTCGCGCTGTTTTCGGCCCGCTATTTCACCTATCCGGTCAAGTAGGAGGCAACCATGGGCAGAGAAGAATTCGTCTTCCTCCTGATCGGCCTGAAATGGACCGTTCTTCTTTCGGCCATCGGCTTCGTCTGCGGCGGCATCGCCGGGCTCGGCGTGGCGCTGGCGCGCACGTCGCAGATCCCGCTGCTGGAACGGGCGACGGCCGGTTATATCGCCGTTTTCCAGGGCACCCCCCTGCTGATGCAGCTTTTCGTCGTCTATTACGGCCTCGCCCTTATCGGGCTGAAGCTCGACGCCTGGCTGGCGGTCGCCATCGGCCTGACGCTCCATGCCAGTGCTTATCTCGGCGAAATCTGGCGCGGCTCCATCGATGCCGTACCGCGCGGCCAGACCGAGGCGGCAAAGGCCCTCAGCCTCAAATATATGTCGCGGATGAAGGACGTGATCCTGCCGCAGGCGATCCGTATCTCGCTCCCCGCCACCGTCGGCTTCCTCGTACAGCTGATCAAGGGAACGTCGCTCGCCTCGATCGTCGGTTTCACCGAGCTCACCCGCGCCGGCAACATGATCTCCAACCAGATCTTTGAGCCGCTGACCGTCTTCGGCATCGTCGGCGCGCTGTATTTCCTGATGTGCTGCCCACTGACGATCCTTGGTGCGCGGCTTGAAAGGCGCTTCGCCGCCTCTGCCGCCCGCTGACCGCCGCGATGGGAACCAGACCATGACCAGCCTTTCCACATCATCGACCGAAACCATGATCACCATGAGCCACGTGGAGAAATGGTACGGCGCATTTCAGGCGCTGCACGACATCAACATGTCGGTACGCACCGGCGAGCGGATCGTGCTCTGCGGCCCCTCGGGTAGCGGCAAATCGACCTTGATCCGCTGCATCAACCATCTGGAGAGCTACGAAAAAGGCGAGATCCGCGTTGGCGGCATCCTGCTTGGCAACCAGGCCAAGGCGATCGATGCGATCCGCCGCGAAGTCGGCATGGTTTTCCAGCAGTTCAATCTCTTCCCGCATCTGACGGTGCTCGAAAACTGCATGCTGGCACCGATGCGGGCGCTTGGCGCAGGAAAGGCCGAAGCCGAGGAACGCGCCCGCTCGCTGCTCGCCAGAGTGAAGATCCTCGAGCAGGCCAACAAATATCCGGTCCAGCTTTCCGGCGGCCAGCAGCAGCGTGTGGCGATCGCCCGGGCGCTGTGCATGCGCCCGAAGGTGATGCTGTTCGACGAGCCAACCTCGGCGCTTGACCCGGAAATGGTCAAGGAAGTGCTCGATACGATGATCAGTCTCGCCGAAGAGGGCATGACGATGATCTGCGTGACCCATGAAATGGGCTTCGCGCGGCAGGTCGCCGACCGGGTCATCTTCATGGCCAGCGGCGCGATCGTCGAGGAGGCGCACCCGGCCGAGTTCTTCACCAATCCGCGCCACGAGCGCACCCGCCAGTTTCTTGGCGAAATCCTGCGTAACTAGGTTCGAGTGCAATGGCGACCCACCAGCAGACGGCATCCCTGAAAATCGCGGTCATGGGCGCGGGCCTGATCGGCAAGCGCCATATCGAGGCGATCGGCGCCGAACGGCGCACGGCACTTGCCGCGATCATCGATCCAACGGACGCGGCCCGCGAATATGCGGCAGGGAAGAAGGCGCCATGGTTTCCTTCGCTTGCCGCAGCGCTCGCAGGCGGCTCGCTCGACGGCGTTGTTATCGCGACACCGAACCAGTTGCATGTCGAAAATACCCTTGAAGCGGTTCGAGCAGGACTGCCGGCGCTCATCGAAAAGCCTATCGCCGACGATGCCGCTGGCGCCGAAATCATCGTTACCTCGGCGGAGGCCGCAGGTGTGCCGATCCTCGTCGGTCATCACCGCCGCCATAACCCCATGGTTCAAGCCGTCAAAGCCGCTCTGGAGACGGGACGGCTCGGCAAGGTGCTGACGGCGCAGGGCACCTTCTGGGTTGCCAAGCCGGAAGACTACTTCACCGTTCAGTGGCGGCGCGAAGAAGGCGGCGGCCCGATCCTCATCAACATGATCCATGACGTCGATCTCTTCCGGTACTTCTTCGGGAATGTCGAAAGTGTACACGCCATGCAGTCAAGTTCGGCACGTGGGTATCCGGTCGAAGACACGGCTGTCGTGGTGATGCGCTTCGAAAGCGGCGTCCTCGCCACGTTCAACGTGTCGGACGCTGCAGCATCACCCTGGAGTTGGGAAATGACGGCGGGTGAGAACCCGTCTTATCCCCGGCAGGATCAGATATGCTATCAGATCGGCGGCACCGCCGGCTCGCTCTCCATTCCGCAAATGACGCTCTGGACAAACGCCGGGGCCGCGAACTGGCTGGAACGCCTCGTCAAGGAGCGCCTGCCCTTCGATGCCGTCGAGCCACTTGCCGCTCAGCTCAATCACTTCTGCGACGTCATCTGTGGCAACGCCAATCCACTCGTCAGCGGACGGGAAGGTCTGGAGACACTGCGCGTCATCGAAGCGATCAAGGCATCGGCGCGTTCAGGGATGACCGTTCACCTCAAGGCCGATGCACGGCGCGAGAAGGAACGGTTGTCATGATCAGCGGCACGACCCGATTGATTGCCCATCTCGGCTACCCCACGGAAACCTTCAAGGCGCCGCTGATTTACAATCCTTATTTCGACAAGCACGGCATCGATGCCGTCGTCGTGCCGATGGGCTGCAAGGCGCAGGACTATCCCGATTTTCTGAAGCTGGTCTTCCGCCTCTCCAATATCCATGGCGCCCTCGTCACCATGCCGCACAAGACCACGACGATGGGCCTGCTCGACGAGATCTCGACAAATGCGAAGGTGGCCGGATCCTGCAATGCGGTGAAGCTCGGCGCTGACGGCCAGCTGATCGGCGACATGTTCGATGGTGAAGGTTTCGTCCGTGGATTGGTCCGCAAGGGCCAGCGGGTCAAAGGCACAAGCGTCCTGATCGTCGGTACCGGCGGCGTCGGATCGGCGATTGCCGCGTCCCTTGCCGCCGCGGGTGTAAAGCACATTGCGCTTCACGACGCCAGCGAGACAGCGTTGAATGGATTGAAGGCCCGGTTGAACGCACACTATCCGCAAACGGCGGTAACGTCAGGATCGAATGATCCCGATGGTTTCGACATCGTCGTCAACGCGACGCCGCTTGGCATGCGCAAGGGCGATCCGCTGCCCGTCGATGTCTCGCGTCTATCGCCGGAAACCTTCGTCGGCGAAGTCGTGATGAAAGCCGAGATCACGCCGTTCCTTGACGCCGCGCGCGACAGAGGCTGCAAATTCCAGGTCGGCACCGACATGCTCTTCGAGCAGATTCCGGCCTATCTCGAATTCTTCGGCTTTCCCGTCACGACCGCCGAAGAGCTGCGTGCCGTCGCGCGGATCTGACCATGAGATCGAGAACGGGGCGAGCTGCCCTCAGTCGCTGAAAACGTCGTTGAATTCGGAATGGCCGCGATTGCCCTGATCGGGAGAGCGCCAGCCCAGCCGATGGGAAATATCGGTTGCAACCTTGGAAAGCTCCGGCCCAAGAAACGCGATGCGCTCGGGCGTCATCCGCAGTTCCACCGCCGAGGCGGAAATCGCGCCGGCGACATCGCCTGACCGGCCGCGAATGGGAGCCGCAACACAGCAGACGCCGTTCTCTAGCTCCTGCAGATCTGTTGCATAGCCGCGCTTTCGCACGGTCTCGGCTGCAGGAGCCGTTCCGAAGCTGTACCAGATCAGTGGCATCTCTGCTGCGTGGCGGCTGCCCTGATGTGGAAGAACGCCCCTTTTGACCGGAAACCGTATCCCGAACGCCGGAGGACGCCGACAATGTGCAGTTTAATGCACCAATTGTGTGAAGGCCGAACTCCGAACAGGCGTCGCAATGCCGATCAATGTTAGAAAGCTAACGCTTTGAAATATTTGCCCGCATCCCGATTTCTCGGGATAGCAAAACGATTCCGCAGATGAGATTAAAGGACCGTAAAATGTTTCAGTTTGGGGCGGCGGCCGGATGAACGACTATATGACCGAAGACACTGCAGCGCGGTCCGCCGATGCCGGGATATTCATGTGGCAGCTGAGCGACGACACTGTCTATGCAGATGCCGCGTTGGCCGATCTCTTTGGGCTGGATTCGCGCGAAGCCGAGCGTGGTCTGCCGATCGTCCGGTTTCTCGACCGCATCCGCGAGGACGACAGACCAGATGTTGCCAAGGCCATTCACGAAGCGATCGTCACGGGCGAAGCTTACCAGCGCGACTACCGGATCGTGCGGCCGGATGCCACGGAGGTCGGCGTCTCGGCATTCGGGCGATGCTTTCGAGACGCGAACGGCACGCCCTCGCACTATGCGGGCATTGTCTACCCGTCAATCGGCCAGCCGATGCCATCGGAGAGGCTCTTCTGGCATTGCCTGCAGGCGCATGATCTGGCGCGGCAATGCGGCGAAATGGAAATGGTGGAGCTTTTAGGCCAAGCTCTGCGCCGTTACGGCCGGCGTTCCGAGCACGATACGTCCATTCACTGAGAACGGGCGCCGCGTTTCCCGCACGGCATCCGAAGCGATCGCCGTAGCGCGCGGGCCCTCACATCACTCGGCCGCCACCTTCGGAAGTGCGCCCTGCTGCAAGCCTGGCCGGGAAAGACCGAGATGATCCCTCAACGTATGCCCCTGATATTCCTGCCTGAAGAGGCCGCGGCGGCGCAGTTCCGGGACGACGAGCCCCACGAAGTCCGACAGGCCCCAGGGCAGCGCCGGTGACATGATATTGAAACCGTCGGCCCCATGGTTGACGAAACGCTCCTCCAATTCGTCGGCGATTTCCTTGGCGGAACCGACAATCTGCCAGTGGCCGCGGGCGCCCGCCACGCGCTCGTAAAGCTGACGAAGCGTCAGGTTCTCGCGAGCCGCAAGCTCGAGGAAAAGCGCCCTCCGGCTCTTCCCGCCCTCGGTCTCCGGCAGATCCGATATCAACAGATCGACCGGCATCGTCCTTATGTCCTCCACGCCCGCAAGATCGGCGAGCATGTCCAGCCCGACAGACGGCTCAAGAAGGCTTTGCAACTGCTCGAACTTGTCGCTCGCTTCCTGCCTGGTCTTTCCGACGACGGGGAAAACTCCGGGCAGAATCTTGAGGTCATCCGCGGAGCGCCCGTATTTCGAGAGACGCCCCTTCAGATCGCTATAGAAGGCAACCGAGCCCGCCAATGTCTGCTGTGCTGTAAAAACCGCTTCTGCCGTTCGTGCCGCAAGCTCTTTGCCCGGCTCGGAGGAGCCCGCCTGGATGACGACAGGCCGTCCCTGAGGAGGTCGGGGAATATTCAGCGGTCCGCGCACCTGGAAGAAGGTGCCGCGGTGGTCAAGCGCGCGGACTTTGCCGGGATCGAAATAGATCCCGTTCTCCCGGTCGCGGCTGAAGGCGTCATCATCGGTACTATCCCACAGGCCGGTCACGACATCGACGAACTCTTCAGCTCGCCGATAACGATCGGCATGTGCAATGATGGCGTCGCGGCTGAAGTTGAAGGCGGCGCCCTGATCCGCAGAGGTGACGAGGTTCCACCCTGCCCGGCCATCCGAAAGATGATCGAGCGACGCAAACTGCCGCGCAAGGTTGTAGGGATCGGAGAAAGAGGTGGATGCCGTCGCCACCAAGCCGATCCGGCTCGTGACCGCCGACAAGGCCGATAGCAACGTGACGGGTTCGAAGGGATAGAACCCGGAATGAGCCTTGCGGCTCGCGGCCGCCGCATCGTTGATACGGGCGCTGACGCCATCTGCAAGGAAGACAGCATCGAACTTGGCATCTTCGGCGATGCGTGCGAATTGCGCAAAGTCCCGGAAGCGGGTGCTGTCGGATGCGCCTGGATGGCGCCATGCGGCAACATGATGTCCCGTATACAGCAGGAAAGCACCGAGGCTCATTTGGCGGTCACGTCTAGGCATAAAAGTCTCCCTTCAAACGCGCTTGCGGCGCGCCATCAATGCAGGCCAAATTCATTCAGCAATTGTTCGCGCAGCCGCACGAAGCGCGGCTCGCTGCGGTTTCGCGGCCTTGGAAGATCGACCTCGATCTCGCGCGTCCGCCCGCCTTTGTCCTTGGGCAGGATCAGCACCCTGTCGGCCAAATAGACGGCTTCCTCGAGATCATGCGTAACGAGGATCATCGTCACCCGCTCTTCGCGCCAGATGCGCGCCAGCTCCTCCTGCATGGTGATTTTCGTCATCGCATCGAGCGCTCCGAACGGCTCGTCCAGCAGCAGGATCTCGGGCTTGACGGCAAGCGCCCGCGCGATGCCGACGCGTTGCGCCATGCCGCCCGAAAGCTGCGATGGCAGGGCATCGGCAAAGTCGCTGAGGCCGACGAGCTTGATGTAATGCCTGGCGCTTGCACGGGCTTCCGACTTGCCTAGCCCACGATTTTCCAGCGGAAAGGCGACATTGTCGAGCACGCTCAGCCAAGGCAGCAGCCGCGGTTCCTGAAAGATAACCGCCCGGTCGCGGCCAACACCGCGAACCGGCTGCCTGTCTATCAGAACCTCGCCGCGATCGGCATCCTCAAGCCCCGCAAGCACCCGAAGCAGCGTTGTCTTGCCCGACCCTGATGCACCGACGATCGCAAGACTTTCCCCAGCGCGAATGTGATTGCTGACGCCCTGAAGCACGTCGAGACGACGGCCCTTGATCGAATAGGATTTCGAGAGGTTTCGGATCGTGACTTCGCCACGGACTGCCGGTTCGGCGATGCTCATCGCTTATCTCCTCAGTTCGCGACTGCGAAGTTGGCAGGATTGTAGAGAATATCCCCGGCCTTGAGCTGGCCCGGCTGAAGAACGCCGCCGCGTGCCAGGATGTCGATCCAGAACTGCAGATCGCGGGTCACCGCCTTGCCACCTTCGCGCACACCGTAGCCGGTGAAATACCGGGCGATATCGGCATTCTCACCGCGCGAAGCGAGCACCTTTGCGATGACGGCTTTCGTCTCTTCGGGATGCAGGCGCGCATATTCGAGGGCCGCTTCGGATTTTTCGACGAAGACCTTGGCAGCCTGCGGATGCTCCTTGATCCAATCGCGGCGCAGAACGACGAAGCCGCCGGCGATTTCGCCGAGAACGTCGGTATCCCCGAAGACCTTCTGCAGCGGGCCATTCTTCAGGGCAGCGCCTTCGAAGGTCTTCTGCCAATAGCCGAACGCGGAGATATCAACCTGCTTCGAGCGAAGGACCTGCTCGAGCTGCGGGCCCGGCACGACGACGAGCTTTGCGGCATTCTCGGGAAGGCCGACCGAATGGAGCGCCTCACGGACCGTGTAGTCCAGATGCGCACCAAGCGTGTTGACGGCGATCGTCTTGCCGGCAAGATCCTTGATCGAATGGATCGGGCTTCCCTCAAGCGTGTAGAAAATGCTTTCCGTCGTCTTGTTGATGCCGTTCGAAGCATAGGCCGCGATGAAATCATTGCCGCTGGCGACCGAATTCAAAACGGCTGCCGTCGCAGCGCTGCCGAGCTCGACATCGCCGGAGGCGAGTGCAAAGAGCGATGCCGGACCGCCCTGCGCGTAACCGACATTCTTGAGCGTGATGCCGGTGCCGTTGAAGTAGCCCAGCGCATCCGCCAGCTCG
Organism: Rhizobium sp. 01L410; assembly: GCF_056400165.1. Lineage (NCBI taxonomy): Bacteria > Pseudomonadati > Pseudomonadota > Alphaproteobacteria > Hyphomicrobiales > Rhizobiaceae > Rhizobium > Rhizobium sp. 01L410. Next base: position 51,135 of record NZ_JBFTST010000014.1, on the reverse strand, counting down.
TGGGCAGCAAGGCCACCCTGGCTGGCAAGGAACCGGATCGTCACCTGCTCCGGTTCGGCAGCAGCAGCGAAACTGGTGGAAGCGGCAAGAAAGAGGCCGGCGGTGAGCGCGAGGGCGTGACCGCCGGAACGGCGCAGAATGTGCATTACAATCTCCTGAGTTTTGGTGGATCAGCGCTTTGTCGGGCTGAGAAGCATGCGTTTCAGTTCTTGACCCTGGTCCAACGGCAAAGCCGGGCCTGCAGGCGTTCGAGGACGAAGTTCGCGGATAGCCCGAGCAGTGCCAGAAGCAGGATCGCGGCAAACATCATCGGGATCTGGAAGTTGTATTGCGCATTCATGACCTGGAAACCGACGCCGGAATTCGCGCCGATCATCTCCGCAGCAATCAAGAGCAGGAGGGCCGTCGTGGCGGAAAGGCGCAGCCCGACGAAAATCTGGGGCAATGCAGCCGGCAGCACGACGCGGCGGAAGATGGTCAACCGGCCGGCGCCATAAACGCGTGCCATTTCGAGGAGCTTGGGATCAACCTGCTTCACCCCGCCGATCGTCGACAGGAGGATCGGGAACAGCGTCGCCCAGAAAATGACGAAGATCTTCGACGCTTCGCCAAGCCCGAGCAGCAGAATGAAGACAGGATAGAGCGCAAGCGCAGAGGTCTGGCGAAAAAGCTGGAGGATCGGGTCGAGAGCGCGCTCGATGACGCGGATCTGCCCCATGAACAGCCCGAGCGGGATACCGACGGCAGCCGCCGCTCCGAAGGCGATACCGGCCCGTTGCAGGCTGATCAGGATATCATTCGAGAAGGTACCAGCGGCAATTCCGTTCCAGAGCGCCTGGACAATGATGCTGAGCGGCGGCAGGACGGCCTTGTTGGTCCAGCCCATTGACGGTGCGATCTGCCAGAAGACGGCGAATGCGATGAGAAGCCCCCAGCGTGAGAAGATGTTTCCGGTGAAAGACAGAAACTCTCTGCCTGCCCCTTCCCGCCAGAAAGCTCCGGCCTGAAAGCCCTGCAATACGGCTGGCTGGTCATCATTGATTGCCATCTGCATATCTCCTTGTTGGCTTTTTGCTATTCTGCGGCTTCAGACGCTGCGCTTGCCCAGCGGGTATGCGGGAAAGGAAGGCCAAGATTGCCGCGGAGCGTGTTTCCCTCGTAGGCGGTGCGGAACAGGCCTCTGCGCTGCAGCTCCGGGATCACCAGATCGACGAAGTCTGTCAGGCCAGTGGGCAGCCACGGCGGCAGGATGTTGAAGCCGTCCGCGCCTTCATTTTCGAACCATTCCTGAAGCGTGTCGGCAATCTGCACGGCCGAGCCGACGATCGTGTAGTGTCCCCTTGCCGAGGCGATCCACTGGTAAAGTTGCCGGATCGAGAAGTTGTTTTCGTCGGCGATGCGGCGGATCAAGTCCTGGCGGCTTTTCATCCCTTCCGTCGGCGGCGCTGGCGGGAGTGGGCCATCGAGATCGGCGCCGGCAAGATCAAGCTCGCCGCCACTCAAGGCGTTGATGAGCGCAAGACCGTCTTCCTCGATGATCAAGCTCGTCAGACGTTCGTATTTTTCGCGCGCTTCGGCTTCCGTCCGGCCGACAAATGGCGAGACGCCCGGCATGACCAGAACATGAGCTGGATTGCGTCCATGCGCCCGGGCACGGGCCTTGATGTCGCGATAGAACTCTTGCGCGGTATCGAGCTTCTGGTGGGCGGTGAAAATCACCTCGGCGGTAGCCGCGGCAAGGTCGCGGCCGTCGTCGGACTGGCCCGCCTGAACGATGACCGGGTGACCCTGCGGGGAGCGGCTGACATTCAGCGGTCCCTCGACCTTGAAATGCTCGCCGCGGTGATCTGTGCGATGCACCTTGTTCACGTCGAAATAGACACCGCTTTCGCGATCGCGGATGAAGGCATCGTCCTCGAAGCTTTCCCAGAGCTTCTTGACGACACTCACGTGCTCGGCTGCGCGGCGGTAGCGTGCGGCATGGGGAAGCTGCTGGTCCCGGTTGAAATTCCGGGCTGCTGCTTCCGTCGCTGTCGTGACGACGTTCCATCCCGCTCGTCCGCCGGAAATCAGATCAAGCGAGGCGAACTTGCGGGCCACCGAATATGGCTCTTCATAGGTCGTCGAAGCCGTGGCGATGAAGCCCAGATGCTTGGTAAACGGCGCAAGAGCGGAGAAAAGTGTCACGGGTTCAAATCCGACGACCCTTGCGTTTCCGCCTTCGATGCCGCCGCCAAAGGCAACCGCGAGCCCGTCAGCCAGGAAATAGGCATCGAACAGACCGCGCTCGGCTTCTTGCGCGAGCTTGATATGAAACTGGAGGTTGGTTGCGCCATCGACCGGCTGATCCGGGTGCCGCCACGAAGCAATATGCTGGCCACCGCCAGGTAGAAACGCGCCCAATCTGATCTGTCGTGCCACCGAATTCCTCCTCGGTTCCATTTGCGATGGCTAAGGATCGGCCGTCGGAAGCATCGGAACGCGACATAAAATTCGATGAAATCTAGAAATTTGATAGGCTATTAATTCCTTCGCCTTCCCACCCGCTAAATTATTTTTCTAATTTGCCGGACATATCGGTAAAGGCGGCGAGCCGAATAGCTTCGCGGAAGGCGCAGTTCTCCCGAAGCTATCTCTATCGGGTGCTGCCTCGGACGATCAATTCAGGCTCCAGGGCGATGTCCGATACATTCGGCAAACCATCGTTGATGGCAAGAAGCACGCGTGATGTTTGCCTGGCGTGGCTCAATGTCTCGGGCGGTGCCGAAACACGCCAGCCCGGCTAATTGGCAATCATGTCGGCGGCCTTCTCGGCGATCATAATGACAGGTGAATTGGTATTGCCCGACACAATCGTCGGCATGACAGACGCATCAACGACCCTCAGCCCCACAATCCCTCTGACACGCAATTCCTGATCCACGACTGCATGCTCATCGCTTCCCATCCTGCACGTTCCAACCGGATGAAAAATCGTCGTCGCTATATCGCCCGCTCTCTGGATCAGGTCTTCGTCACTCTGAAACTCTGCGCCCGGCAGCATCTCCTTGGGCGCGAAGCGCGACACTGCCTTGGCCTGCATCAGACTGCGGGCATGACGGATCGATCTCGCCGCAACGATACGGTCGCCGGCGGTCGAGAGATAGTTTGGCCTTATATCCGGAACTGCCGACGTGTCTGGCCTTGAGATATGGACCGTGCCGCGGCTTTCGGGGCGGAGGTTACACACAGAGACCGTGACGGCAGGGAAGCGATGCAGCGGCTCGCCGAGCCTGTCGGTGCTGAGCGGCTGAACGTGATACTCAAGATCCGCGGTTGCCAGCGACGGATCGCTTTTTGCGAAGATGCCGAGCTGGCTCGGGGCCATGGAAAGAGGGCCGGAGCGGCGCAGTGCATATTCCAACCCCATTCCCGCGCGGGAAAGAAGGTTGTGATAGAGCTGGTTCAGCGTTCTTGCGCCTTCGATACGGAAGACCGTGCGGATTTGCAGGTGGTCCTGCAGGTTTTCGCCGACGCCATCAAGCGGGTGAACCACATCGATTCCGGCCGATTGAAGAACATCGGGTCTGCCGATCCCGGAGAGCTCCAATATCTTCGGCGAGTTGATCGCGCCGGCGGAAAGGATGACCTCGCGGCAAGCTTGCGCATGATGCATTTTACCGTTCGACCGGAAGCGGACGCCGGTGACCCGCCGGCCGTCGAACTGGAGTTTTTCCGTTTCCGCCGCGGTCAGGACGCGGAGATTGGGGCGTCTCATGGCGGGCCGGAGGAAGGCCTTTGTGGTGTTCCAGCGCATCCCACCCCGCTGGTTGACCTCGAAATAACCGGAGCCCTCGTTGTCGCCCCCATTGAAATCATCCGTCTTTGGAATGCCGAGTTCCTCGGCCGCATCCCGAAAGGCATCGAGAACGGGCCATGAGAGGCGCTGACGCTCCACCCGCCATTCACCGCCCGCGCCGTGGATTTCGGAACTTCCCCGGTAGTTGTCTTCCGACTTGCGGAAATATGGAAGGACGTCGTCCCAGCCCCAACCGGCATTGCCCGCCTGACGCCACCCATCATAGTCGGCGGCCTGGCCGCGCATGTAGATCATTCCGTTGATCGAGGAGCAGCCGCCGAGAAGCTTGCCGCGCGGATAGGGAAGCGAACGCCCGTTGAGGCCAGTCTCCGGCATCGTCGTCATCATCCAATCCGTCCGCGGATTACCCATGCAGAAGAGGTATCCGATCGGAATATGGACCCAGTGGTAACGGTCACTTCCGCCCGCTTCCAGAAGCAGAACGCGATTGTTTGGATTGGCCGACAGCCGGTTTGCCAAGACACACCCTGCCGATCCAGCGCCAACAATTATGAAGTCATAGGTTCCTGCATCAACCGGCGTCTCATCTCTGTGCATGGTCAAGCCGCGGCCTCCGCCGAAGCAGGAGGGACTGCCGTCAGCCGCCGCCAAAGGGGCGCCATCGCCTCGGCGATGTCGGTGTAGAGCGCGTAGCGTCGTGCATAATGCGCTTCCAGCGTGGTGTCCGGCCGGTAGTGCCGCTCAACGCGGACCATTACTTCGGCACCTGCTTCAAAGTCTGCGAAAAGACCGACGCCGGTGCCGGCCGCGATCGCAGCGCCAAGTGCGCCGGTCTCACGCGAGCGGGCAACGGTGACGGGAACGCCAAGCACATCGGCGAAGATCTGTGGCCAGATGAGGCTTCGCGATCCACCCCCTGACAGCACCGCTTCGTTGAAGACTGCGCCTGCCTTCCGGATCGTCTCGATATGCTGACGGTGACCGAACGCGACACCTTCGAGCACGGCGCGCACCAGATGGCCTTTGCTATGCCAACCCGCAATGCCGTAGAATCCGGCGCGCGCATGGCCGTCCTGCTGAGCACCATAGAGATAGGGGTGGTAGAGCGGATCGTCTGCGGCCGGATCGATCGCCCCAGCCAGCGCGCAGCATGCGTCAAATGGCGAACTGGCCGCTGAGTGATCGCCCTCGAAGAACTCCTTGACCAGCCATTCGAGATTGGCAGCTGAGGTAGCACTGTTCTCCATCGCCATGTAGCGGGTGCGATCGAAGGTCGATGACATGAAGACCGGCCCGTCGAGGTCAGGACCGCCAATGATAACCTGATTGATACTCCAGGTACCTGCGATGATCGACGCACTGCCGGTGCGCGACACGCCAGAACCGAGGGCCGACGCGACCACATCGAACAGCCCGCCGACCACAGGCGTGCCCGTGGCAAGTCCCGTTTGCCGGGAGACTTCTTCAGTCACCGTACCGGCGATATCCGCACTTTCGATCAGCGGCGGCAGGAGATCCATGTGGTCACCAAGACCGTAGGCCTCCATTAGTGCGGCGTCATAGCGACGCTCGGCAAGATTGAGCAGGCCAGCTCCGGACATATCGGACACATCGCTGACACGACGGCCGGTCAGCCGGTTGACGACGAAATCCTTGGAGAGGAAAACCGTGCCGATACGATTGAACAGGTCCGGCCGGTGACGCTTCAGCCAGGCCAGCAAGGTTGGCGTCTGCGATGGCCAGGGACGCTGCCGGGCGATCGGATGTGTCCGATCGCCGACGCCTTGCGACTGCCATTCCTCCACTAGAGCAGCGGCTCGCGTATCGAGCGATTGGATGCCGAGCAGCGGCTCTCCGCCCCGATCCAGTGCATAGAGGCCGTTTCCATGACCGGCACAGCCGACGCCGGCAATATCCCCGGGTTCGATGGCGGCCTGCTCAATGCAGCGGCGAATGACCTTGCGGGCATTCGACCAGAGTTCGTCGAGCCCACGCTCTACGTGGCCGGGATGGGGCATGCGGCTGTGTCCCTCCGCGGATGCGGCGGCAATTTCATTGCCCTCCGTGTCGAAAATCACGGCCTTGATGACCGTGTTGCCGGCGTCCAGCCCCAGTAGATAACGTGCCATGCGGAACCCCTCCCAAGGTTCTTGTTCACTCTTAGCCGCGCTGATAAAGCTCGAAGGCATCTTCGCCGCCAGCATCGTCATGCACGATCGCCATCAATCCTCGAACAACCGCGCTGGGGTTGGCGTGCTGATAGATGTTGCGCCCATAGACCATGCCGACCGCGCCCTGCCGCATCAAGGCCGCCGATTTGCCAAAGACGGCACGAAGGTCTTCCTTGCCGCCGCCACGCACCAGCACCGGGCACCGCGCCGCCTCGACAACCCGGTGAAAATCCTCGGCATTGGTCGTCGGGTCTGCCTTGACGATATCGGCTCCCATCTCACGGGCAAGGCGGGTCAGGGTGACGATCTTGTCGGCGTCACCGTCCACCATATAGCCGCCGGCCTTGTCGACCGGCTGCATCACCAGCGGTTCGATCATCAGCGGCATGCCGTATTTGTCGCAATCCGCACGGATGCGGGCGATGTTCTGGACACATTGGCGGAACAGATCCGGCTCATCCGGCAGCATGAACAGATTGACGACGACACAGGCCGCGTCCATCTCGATGGCGCCGATCAGAGGTTCCGCCTCGTTCTGCAGCACGGCCCACATGTGGCGGTGGCGCGTGCTGTTGTACGGATTGCCCATATCGACGCGCATGACCAGCGCCGGCTTGTCCTTGCCCGCAACATCCTGCAGCAGGTCGGCCTGGCCGTAATTCATCTGGATTGCATCGGGTGCCGCATCGACCAGAGCCTTGACCACCGTTTGCATGTCTTCCAAGCCGCTCAGAAACGACGGCTCGTTGCACACTCCATGATCGATCGCCACGTCCAGGCAACGGCCACCACCGAACAGTCTGTTCATCCGGACTTTGCTGTTGTTTCGCATTCCATGCTCCTTTGTTCATTCCGTTCGAAAAGTGTGCTTTCGGCAACGCCGTGACGTTCGCGCAAGAGGGTGAGAAAGCGGGCGCGTTCGGCCTCGCGCTGCGCCGGTGTCCAGGATCTCTCGGTTGCAAGAAGATCGAGCACGGCATCCACCATTTGCAGGGACAGGTTGCCGCTTATGGCAAGCGTCGTTCGCCTGAGAAGCACATCGTCCAGCCGTTCGACCGCTTCGTTGCGGATAAGGAAAAGCAGTTCGCGCGCCGAGTAGTCTGCATGCGGCATGCTTGCATCGGGTGCGGCTGCGATGAAGCTCGCGATCGCCTCCGCCTCTGTGCCGTAGCGAGAAAAAAGCGCTGCCATGCGCGCCGCGGGGAGCCCTTTTCCCGCCGCGGCTTCAGCGATCCAGGCTGCACGATCGAGTGGAAATCTCCGCCCGCCGCCGATTGCCCGGTCAGCGGTCGAGATCTGCCGCTGCCTGCCCAGCCGTTCCAGCGCGATGTCTGCTGCCAGTTCGCCGAAGGACCGGAACGTCGTCCATTTGCCGCCGATCATGCACACCACCGCCGCACCACCGTCATCGGCGTCGATGACCGTGCAGAAATGATCGCGTGGGATTCGGCCGGTGAAACTGTCCGTGCTCGCCGGCAGCGGCCGCACGCCGGAGAACTGAAAGCTGATCTCTTCCAGCCGGATCTCGATCCCCGGCAGGACGAAGGCAAGCGACTGGAGGATATAGTCGCGCTCGTCGGCCTCGCAGCGCACCGGTTCCGGGTCTTCGACGCGAATATCAGTGGAGCCGACCAGCACCTTGCCCAGATAGGGAAACAGGATGCAAATCCGGCCATCCTCGTTTTCGTAGTAGATCATGTGGCCGGCAAGCGCATCGTAGAGAGCCGTATTGTCGATGATGAGATGCGAGCCCTTGGTTCCTCCCATCAGAGGTGCCGGGCGGGCATCCGGCGTAAGGAGCGTGTTGTTGGTAATGTCGATCCATCCGCCCGTTGCGTTGATGATGAGTGACGGCTCGATCGCCACCGACCTGCCGTCGATACTGTCGCGGAGGGCATAGCCGCCGTCTTTCCCGGTGATCTCCGCGTAGTTCAATGCACGCGCCTGTGGTTGCGCCGACAATCCGTCTTCCAGCAGTTCGATGCCAAGCCGCTCCGGGTGGCTCACCCAGGCGTCGTAGTAAGTTGCGGAGCTTCGGATATCAGGATTGAGCGCCGGCCACCGGGCGAGAGTGGCCCGCCGGCTGCGAAACTGGTGGAACGGCATCATGGCCCGCTCGCGGATCAGGAAGTCATAGATGCTGAGCCCCGCCTTGATCGCAACAGCGCCGCGGCGGCTTGGCCGGCGGGTCAATCCCAGGAAGCGGACGATGCCGTTGCCGAGCCCCGAGAAGATATCGAAAACCGGCACGGTCGTCGGCAGAGGGGCAACATAGTGCGGGGCGTTGCGCAGCAGCCGGTCACGCTCCATCAGCGATTCCTGCACCAGCTTGAATTCGCCATTCTCCAGGTAGCGAAGGCCGCCATGCACCATGCGTGACAACGCCGCGCTCGCACCCGAGCAGTAGTCGTGCCTCTCGACGAGAAGCACATTGACGCCCTGCAGCGCCAACTCCCGGAAGACGCTGATGCCGTTGATACCGCCGCCAATGACACACACGTCCACTTTCGGGCTTTGGCGAAGCCCGTCCAACGTCTCTTCACGATTCATGATGGCGATCCGTTACCTGTCCATATCGGTCAGTTTCGCTGAGATGGCTGCGTCGATGGCCGACTGATCTTCCGCGTCCAGCCGTATGGTTCCGGCCCGGGCATTGTCGATCGCCTGTGCCGGATTGCGGGCGCCGCAAAGCGCGAAAGTGACGCCGGGCTGGGCAAGCGTCCAGGCGATGACCGTCTGCGCGATGCTGGCCCTGTGCTTGTCGGCGACCGGCCGGATGGCCGTGGCAAAAGCCAGCGCCTTCTCGCGGTTAGCCACAGAGAAACGCGGATTGTCCCGCCGTTGGTCATCCCCGGAAAAGACCCGCTCAGGCCCAATCGCGCCGGACAGTAGGCCAAGCGCCAGAGAAGAATAGCTCAGCGTCGCGATGCCGTTTGCGCCGGTCAGCGGCAACAGATCGGCCTCGATCTCCCTGTCGATGATGCTGAAACGCTCCTGGATGGCATCCAGGCCACCGGCGGAGATGTAAGCCTTGAGTTCGTCGGCGCTGACGTTGCTGGCGCCGATCGCGCGGATCTTGCCCGATGTTTTCAGGTCTTCGAGCGCCCGCATCGTTTCTTCGATCGGCGTCGTCGGGTCCTGCCAATGGGTGATGTAGAGGTCGATATAGTTGGTGCCGAGGCGGCGCAGGCTCTCTTCGACTTCATGGAAAATCGCATCCCGGCCGAGATAGCGGTGAACAGGCTTGCCGTCCTGATCGAAGAAATGCTTTCCCTTGTCCGTATGCCAGACCAGGCCGCACTTCGTTGCGATGACCGCCTTGTCGCGGCGGCCGGCGAGCGCCTTGCCAACGATTTCTTCCGACCGGCCGAGACCATAGGCCGGCGCCGTGTCAATCAAGGTCACACCGGCGTCGAGCGAGGCCTGGATCGCGGAGATCGATTCCGCCTCGTCCGTGCCGCCCCACATCCAGCCACCGATAGCCCAGGTGCCAAGGCCGACCGCCGAGGCGGCGACGCCCGAAGATCCGATTTCGCGTATCAATTGCTGCCCGCTCATGCGCGTCGTCCTTCCGAGCTTGCAAGCGCCAGAACGCGTGCACCGGTTGCCTCGTCGGTGACCAGCGTATCGAGATGGTGGCCGCGCATGACGCTGAGGATAGGACCCGCCTTGTTCGGCCCGCTTGCCACGCCGATCTTCGTCGGGATCGACGCGAATTCCGGCAGCGTCAGCGACACGAGAGAACGGTTGAGGCTGTAGTCGCAGATATCGCCTGCGTCATCGAGCAAGTGAGCAAGCAGTTCGCATGAGGCACCCGAGCGCTCGATCGCGGCGCGGTCGGTGCTGGAAGACGGATGGAGATCGTAATAGCTGGAGTCGTCGGAGAGGATCGAGCCGATGCCGACGATCGCCACCTTGGCCTCACGCGCCCTTTTGAAGACATCGGCAACCGAACGCATGTTGATCAGCATGCCGCGCTCGGCTGCGCTATCGGCAAAGAGAGGCGCGTGGATCTGGTATGACCGGCCACCCAGCCTATCCGCCATCATCGTCGAGACGTGGTTCACATCGGTATAGTGCTTGCCCTGCACACATCCCGTTGCCGGAACGACTTCGACGTCGAAACGGCGCGGCGCCTGAAGACCGGCAACGACAGCGCTGACGCCCTTGCCACCGGTGATGCATATCGTGTCCCCGTCGGCAATCTGCTCCAGAAGCAGACGTGCTGCCGCCTCGCCAACCGCCTGCAAAGCCGTCTGCGGATTGTCGGAGACGGTCGGCACCACGATGGCACGGCTGATGCCGCCGAGCGCCAGAAGCTGTTCTTCCATGTCGACCAACGGCTCGACCGGCGATTTGATCTTGATTTCAACGAGGCCGAGCTGGCGCCCGCGCTTGATCAGCCGGTTGACGGTGGCATGCGAGATGCCAAGCCGGTCGGCGATTTGCGCCTGCGTCAGTCCTTCAAGAAAGTGCAGCACAAGAGCTTGATGCATCTGCCGCGCAATGACGATTTCTTCGCGCGGTGCGGCGGGAGATTTCGGTTTTGCAATCCGCATGTCAGATAGCCTTCCGCTTGTGAAGGAAATGGTCGATGGAAACCGCCGCCAGCAGAATGCAGCCCTTGATCATGTCCTGCCAGTAAACCGAGACATCGAGCAGGATCAGCGAGCTGGTGACGACCGAAAGAAGCGCAATGCCGAGGATAGCGCCCAGGATCGTCCCGGAACCGCCGCTGAGAGATGCACCGCCGATAACAGCTGCCGCGATGATGTTAAGCTCCATGCCGACGCCGAAGGTCGGGGTGGCCGCACCAAAGCGCGACATGTAGATGACGCCGGCGACACCTGACAGCGTGGCGCAGAGAACCGTCACCCAGAACTTCACCTGGTCTGTCTTGATCCCGGAATAGAGCGCTGCCTTTTCATTGCTGCCGGTATAGAAAACCTTGCGGAAGGCGGTCGCCCGGCGCAGCAGAAAATCGAAGATGGCAACGACCGCCACGAAGATCAGGATGACGTAAGGCACCCCGTAGAAGGTTCCCTGCCCGACCGCCTTGAACGACGGTGGCAGCGTGAACAGCGAGAGCGGCGTTCCCTTTGTGATGATCAGGCAGACCCCACGCACGATGACCATCGCCGCGAGTGATGTGATGAAATGGTTGAGCCCGATGATCGTGACAAAGAAACCCATCGCGCAACCGATCAGCGCGCTCGCGAGAATTCCGATCAGCGACGCGCTCCACGGATCGAGGCCCATGAGAAACAATGAGCCCGACAGCACCATCGAGAAACAGACGACGGACCCGACGGAAAGATCGATACCGCCGACGATCAGAAGGATGGTCATGCCGACCACAACGATGCCTTCCACCGAGAAGGACATCAGCATGGCCCTGAAATTGCCGAGCGTCAGAAAGTGTGGAGAGGCGAAACTCATGAGTACGCACAGTGCGAGAATGATGGCGATCAGCCCCGCCTCCCGCATCGTTCCGAATCTCTTCCAGGAAGAGGGCCGCTCCTTCGCCGCCGCCAATGCGTGATCTGTCATTGTTTGGTCTCCTGCCCCTGCTTTTTCTTCAGACGGCATGCTCTGATGCCCTTGTTGTGAAGTGTTGCCGCGTGCCGACACCGGAGGCCAGCCGCATGATCGCCTCTTCGGTCATCGCCTCGCCTTCGAGTTCGCCGGCAACCCGGCCTTCGTGGATGACGACCGCCCGGTCGCAAAGACCGAGCAGCTCGGGCAGCTCCGAGGTGATGACGACGATGCCGATCCCGGACCGCGCGAGATCGCGAAGCAGCCGGTGAATCTCGGACTTGGCGCCGACGTCGATACCGCGGGTCGGCTCATCCATGAGGATAACTTTCGGATCGACTGCCAGCTGCTTGGCGATCGCCACCTTCTGCTGGTTGCCGCCGGAAAGCGATGAGACCGGCATGTCGATGCCACCCATGCGGACGCCCAGGCGGCGCGCGAGATCCGTTGCCCGTTCTGCCTCCGCCTTCGTGTTCAGGAGCCCGAACCGCCCGGTCAGCGATTTCAGATCGAGAGCGGCGATATTCTGCGCGATCGACAGATCGAGGAAGACGCCAGAACCCTTGCGATCCTCCGACAGATAGACCACGCCCGCCCGAACCGCATCTGCATAGGATGCCGTCCGCAATGCCTTGCCTTCCAGCTTGACGTCGCCTTCGGTTACTGTGCGCAGGCCACAGATTCCTTCCGCGATCTCCGTCCGGCCGGAGCCGATCAGACCGCCGATCCCCAGGATTTCCCCCTTCCGCAGCTCGAAGCTGACATCATGGAAGCGCTTGCCGTCGCCGAGATCGCGGATGGACAAAATGGGCTCTCCCCCGCGCTCGGAAACAGGCTGCTTTTCGGGATAGAGCTGCGTGATTTCGCGGCCGACCATACGGCGTACAATGTCTTCCGACGTGATTTCGGACACGTTCTCCGTCGAAACATAACGTCCGTCGCGAAAGACGGTGACCCGGTCGCAGACACTGAAGATCTCGGCCATGCGATGGCTGATATAGACGATCGATATGCCCTGGGCTTTCAGATCGTTGATGATGCCAAACAATACTTGCGCTTCAGCCTCGGTCAACGCCGCCGTCGGCTCGTCGAAGATCAGGACGCGGCAGTCGAGCGTCAGCGCCTTGGCGATCTCGACCAGCTGCTGGCTCGAGATCGGCAGATCGCAGACCTTCTGGCGGACGTCGATCGGAGCAAGGCGGTTCATCACCGCCTGCGCCTCGCGCTCCAGCCTGGCGAAATTCATGAAGGGCGAGCGGCGGCGGTTGGTTGCCGCCATGAACATGTTCTCGGCAACCGTCGCATCCGGGCAGAGCGCGATTTCCTGGTGAACGAGGCCGATACCCAGCGACTGGGCAAAGGCAGGGGAAGCGATCTTGACCGCTGCGCCATCGACAAGGATTTCTCCCTCATTCGGCTGCAATACGCCGGCGATGATGTTCATCAACGTCGATTTTCCCGCGCCATTCTCACCGCAGAGAGCATGAACCTCGCCCTTTTCAAGGGAAAACGTCACCTCTGTCAGGGCCTTGATCACGCCAAAGCGTTTGCTGACATTGCGTATCTCCAAGACCGGCGCGTGAACCATGACAATCTCCCTCCTTCCTGCTTTGCGTGGCTGCCCGGAATCTCCTCATCCCGGGCAGCCTTGCTGAAAGCTTATTCCTCGATACCCTTGGTACCACGGCGCTTCAGATACTTGTCCCAATAGAAATCATCGGCATTGGCAGCCGTCACGATCGACAGGCCGTTGTCGACGAAGGGAATGCTCATCGGGTTGAAGCCCGAACGCTTGGCATCGTTCATCGGATCGATCAGTTCGGGATGCTTGGCAAGCCAAAGCATCATGAAGCCCATGTAGCCCTGCATGCCCTGGTTCGGATTGATCGAACCGAACACTTCGCCTGCCTTGATCATGTCGAGAATATTGGCGTTGACGTCGGCGCACATCACCAGGATCTTGCCGCCGCTTTCCTTGTTGGCCTGAGCCGCACCGATTGCAGAGTTCGCTTCCGGCATGAAGACGGCGTTGAGGTTCGGATGTGCCTGAACCAGGCTCATCAGGCCCTGGTAGGCCTTGTTCGGATCCTGGTTCGAAGCAGCCCGGCCGACGAGCTTCATGTCCGGATATTTTTCATCCATGCGGGCGATGAAGGCGGCAATGCGCTTGTCGTGGTTGTCCTGCCCGGGATTTTCGAGAACCGCATACTCGCCCTTGCCACCCAGTTTCTCGGCAATCGCATCGGCGGCATAGGTGCCTTCGCGCGTGTTGTCCGAGGTGATGAAGGAAATGCGCTTGGAAAGCGGTGAATCCGCCGCGAAGGTGACAACGGCCGTGCCCTGGTCGATCGCCCGGTTGATCGGCTCGATGAAGGGGTCGGAATTCATCGGGTGAACGAGAATTCCGGCTGGGTTCTGAGCCAGAGCCTGATCGAAGGTCGCGATCTGCTTGTTGACGTCATATTCCGGTGTGCCGGTATAGGCGGTCTCGCAACCAAGCTGCTGACCTGCCTGCTTGAACATTTCATAGACCGGAAACCAGTATTCGACGCCCGAAACCATAACGTTCATGACGTATTTTTCGCCCGGCTTGCAACGAAACGGGTTATCCGTTTCCGCTGCCGATGCCGCAGTGCTCAATGTCGCGGCAGCCAAAAGGGCTATCGCAGTCGTTCCTAGAAAATTGCGCAAAGTTCCTCCTCGAGGCCGAAGCCCCTCCCAAAAAGCCGATGGCGCGCTTGCGCCTTTTTAGTGAAACCGGATTTCCTCCTCGAACGCCGGTAATGTCAGTTAGCTTGAGGCAATGAGTACTGTCAATATAATTCACGCAATGAAATATATTTCATAAAGAAGCCGAGAAGTGAGGCCTTAAACCGTGGAATGTTTTGGTGGACAAGTATTCCGCGCTTGATCACAGCTTGCCGCATCAGCCGGCCGAAGCAACTCTTCGGGCAAAGGGCAGACACAGCATCGCGCACGCCGTAAGAACGGCCATGACCATCCATGCCTCGTTGAGGGCCAGAACGGTTGCCGCGGTTTGCACAAGCGGGTCGATCGCCGCCATCGTCTCCTCGCTCAGCGGTCCTTTTTGATCGGCGATCATTTGCATTGGAATTCCGGCGAATGCCGCGGCCTTTACATCCCCAGCCTGCAGCCGCACCAAAAGCGCCTGCCCCAGCGGATCCGACCGGGTATAGATGATCGTGTCGGTTAGGGCGATGCCGATGGCACCGCCGAGGTTGCGCATCAGGTTGAAGAGCCCGCTCGCATCCGGGACCCGGTCTGGTGGCAGCGTTCCGAGCGCCAGGCGCGTTGGCGGCAGAAGGCAAAACATGATCGCGGCGCCGCGGACAACCTGCGGCCAGAACATCGCATCGTAATCGGAACGTGGATCCTGGAAGGCACTCATGGCGATACCCGCCGCAAACAGCGCAAAGCCGAAGGCAGATAACAGCCTGGCATCCACGCGCTTTTCCAGCGCCACGGCGATCGGTGCCGTCGCAAGCTGGGTTATCCCGGTGACAAGCATGGTCATGCCGATCTCCAGGGCGTTATGTCCGCGGACAAAAGCCAGAAAGACCGGCATCAGATAGACCGATCCGAACAGGCCGATGCCGAGGATGAAGCTGAGGATCGATCCCGCCAGGAAGTTCCGGTCGCGGAAATTGTTGAGGTTCACCAGCGGCCGCGACCGGCGCAACGTCCGCGCGGCGAAGGCAAATCCCGATCCGATCGACAAGATGAGAAGCGAGATGACGTAGAGCGACCCCCAGCCGCTGGTCGGAGCCTCCTTCAAGGCGATTTCCAGTGATGCGAGGCTCGCCGCCATCAGCATAAGCGCTGATATGTCAAGGTTTCGGAGCTCGGAAATGTCGCCGGTTTCCCGCGGCAGCGATCGCGCGGCAACCAGTGCCGCGAGGATGCCAGGGATGACGTTGACCAGAAACAGCCAGTGCCACGAATAGGTCTCTGTCAGCCAGCCGCCGACGATAGGCCCGACCGTCGGCGCGAGAACCGCGAGGACGCCGGCAATAGTCGTCGCAATTGTCTGCCGCTCCGCGGGGAAAAGGATGAAGACCGCCGAGAATACCGAGGGGATCAATGTGCCGCCGGAGAAGCCCTGAAGAACGCGCCAGGCTACGAGGCCGTCAAAACTGCCGCTCGTGGCGCAGCCGGCCGACGCGACAACAAAGAGGCTCAGGGAGGCGACGAACAGCCACCGCATGCTGAGGAGGCGCGTCAGAAAACCGGTCAGGGGTATCGCGACCACTTCAGCGATCAGGTAGGCGGTCTGTATCCAGCTCATCTGGTCCGGGTCGATTGCCAACGCTGACTGGATTGTCGGCAGCGAAGTCGCAACGACTTGAACGTCGAGGATGGCCATGAACATGCCTATGCACATCGCCAGAAAGCCGGTCCACACGAGCACGGGCTTCGAACTGGCGTCTGCAACATCAGGCATTGTCTGGCCCTCCAGAGAGCCGCGTTATCGATCCGATTGGCGCACCGTCAGCGTCACGGCATTGGCAATCGAAAACAAGAGGGCATCGAGCCGCAGATCCGAATGCGAGGACGAACCTCTCCTGCCACAATGGCATGGCCCTATACGCGCCGATAGCTAGCGGATGAAACGATCATCCCAGGCCCCAGCCTTGCATGTCCGGGCCAATGACACTAGGTCATCATCAAAGGGGCATCGCCAGATGATATTGTTGATCGTTGCCGTCGTTGTATTTGTTGTTTTCTTCTTTCTGTTTCCCCGGCCTGCATTATTTGCTCTTGCGGTCTTCATTGTCGCCGGCGGGGGCATTGCCGCATATTTTTACTCCCAACAGTCCGGTCGCGATGACATGGCAAGGCTCGTGGTGGGCAAGAGTTCAACGCGCGGCTGTGAGACAGCGGACAAGCCGGTTTTCGTCGAACTTTCCAACGGATCGGACCGCGCGATCAACACGGTGCGTTTTCGCCTGATCGCCAAACGTCCAGGTTTCAGCATCGAAACCTACTCGGACTACCTGTCCAGCTACAAGATCATCGGACCGCATGAGACCTACGGCACGTGCTGGGCGCTCAATTCGTATCGCGGCCTGCAAACCCTGCCTGGCAACCCGTCGCCGGGCGACCTGGATTGGTCGGTCGAAATCTCATCCGTCGAATTCGCCGGGGACAATTGACGCCGCCGGCGGGCGAGCTTCCGCCGCCTGCGTTACCACCGCCCTATCCAGCGATCTCCGCAATCGCATCGAATAGCGCCATATTCATCTGCTTCAGGCCATCATCCACCGGATTCGGCTGTGACGAGAATTTGACGATCACGAGGTCTGCGCGCGGGTTGACGAAGAGCCATTGGCCGTGGATGCCGAGTGCGAAGAAGGCGCCGTCGGCGTTGCCGGTCTGGTACCATTGGTTCCGGTAGGAGCCGGAGGGGAGCCAGGGGGCGAAGTTGCCGGTTGTCCAGGCATGACGGCTGCCGCCGGTCGTGGTGTCGCGGATCCAGTCCGCGGGAATGATCTGTTTTCCGTCGCGTGCGCCGCCGCGGCGGATCAGATCGCCAAGACGGTCGAAGTCGCGCGCGGACAGGAACAGGCCGCCGCCGGCCCGCGCCGTGCCTTCCAGGTCGACGGTGATCCGGGCATGGGTCCGCTCAGCGGCACCATCGTGTTAGATAGCGAAGCCCTTACCAGGACAGGCTCCGTCATTCAGTCGTTCTTCGATAAGAGCGGGAGGCGAAGGCTTCGTTGATGCGCTCTACTTCACCGTCGTGACCGTGACGGCGGCGGGGTTTGGAGACATCACGACGCCGAAATCCTGAATATACCGGACGAAGGGTCGTGAGGAATGCCGCTCACTATGCTCAGCGCTTCATCTTTTTGTTCGGAACGTGCATAATGTCATGAAATGCTTTCCGTTAGAACGAGACAATTCATGCGCCGCCAAGCCAATCCGCTCGCCACAAAACCAATTTCCGCGACAAAACCGGTCAATTGGCGCCCGAGCCTAGCAAAGCAAAAGGGCGAGACGAAGCATTCGGCTCTGACCGAGCGTATCATCGCCGATATCGATTCCGGCCTTCTCAAGCCGATGGATCGGATGCCGACACATCGCGATCTGGCGCGCGAAATCGGGCTGTCGGTCCAGACCGTCAGCCTCTCCTACAAGGAAGCAGAAAGGCTCGGCTATCTCAGTGGCGAGATCGGCCGTGGCACCTTCGTCAGGCCGCGCGTGACCGACCGCGCAGGCCGGATGATGCTCGACCACAGCGAAAACGAAGTGCTAGACCTTTCCATCATCCGCGCCGTCTATCTAGACGCGCATGAGGACGCTTCCCGCGAAATCTTCCGCGAGCTCGCAGACAGCGATATCGCCAGCTTCATGCGGCCCTGCCGTCCGATCGCCGGGCTCGACCGCCATCGCGAGACAGCGCAGCTCTGGCTGCGGCCGATGGGCGTCAGCGCCGGCGCCGAGCGCATCCTGGTGACCAACGGAGCGGCGCATAGCATCTTCCTTGCGCTCAGCTGCATCATCCGCTCCGGCGATGTCGTGCTGTGCGAAAATCTCACCGATCACGGCATCATCGGCCTGTCCAATATCCTCGGCTTCAGCCTGAAGGGATTGCCCACCGATGCTGAAGGAATTTTGCCCGATGCCCTGGAAGCCGCCTGCGCCGCGGGTAGCGTACGGGCCTTGGTCCTCATTCCGACGCTTAACAATCCGACCAGCCACGTTGCCGGCGCGGCGCGCAGGCGCGCGATCGCCGAGATCGCCCAGCGTTACGGCGTCTTCGTCGTCGAAGATGAGGTCTACAGGCTGATGATCGAGGAGGACCTGCCCTCGATCAGCGAGCTGCTGCCTGACCTCGGTTTCTTCGCCACAAGCTTCACCAAGACGGTGCTGACGGGCCTCAGGGTCGGATATCTCGTCGTCCCACCCGCCTATTCCATCCGCGCGGCCTCCATTCTGCGCGTGTCGAGCTGGAGCGGCACCTACCTGACCGCCGAAATCGCCACGCGCTGGGTCGAGAACGGCACGGCGCAGCATTTGCTGACAATACAGCGGGAGGAAGCACGCGCGCGCCAAACCATCGCCGCCGAAATCCTCGGCGCCCATTTCGCATCCAGCCACCCGCTGTCACTCTGCGCCTGGCTGAAAGTGCCTGAACATTGGACCGAGGACGGCCTGGTGCGCTCCCTCGCCAACCAGAAGGTCGCTGTCACGCCATCGGAGCCTTTCATTGCAGGCCCCGGCCACGGCGGCGGCATCCGCATCTGCCTTGGCGGACGAATGAGCCACAAGAGCCTCAGGAAGGCGCTGGCGACCGTGCGGCAGGCCTTCGAGCAGCTGCCGCCCGTCTATGACGTTGGTTCCATCGGCTGACGTCCGGCTCTTGGCACAATCATTGAATCATTACAATATAATAATTGACATGATTTTACTTCGCTCTCAACATGACAATCATGAAGAGCGAGACACTGCCGAGATCAACAGAAGACGAGACGCTGCCGGTTAGCCTGGCTGATATCGAGCGCGCTGCCGCCCGCATCCGGGACCGCGTGACGCGCACGCCGCTCGTTCACTCCGCTGCACTCTCCAGGCATGCCGGGCAACCCGTTCATCTGAAGCTCGAGACACGCCAGCCGATCGGCGCCTTCAAGCTGCGCGGCGCGACGAACGCCATCCTCTCGCTCGATCTGGCCGCACGCGAGCGTGGTCTCGTCACCGCCTCGACCGGCAATCACGGCCGGGCAGTCGCCTTTGCAGCGCGCGCGCTTGGCATCCCGGCAACGATCTGCATGTCGTCGCTGGTGCCCGCCAACAAGGTCGAAGCCATAAAGGCGCTGGGTGCGGACATCCGCATTGTCGGCGTCTCGCAGGACGATGCGCAGGACGAGGTCGAGCGGCTCATCGCAAGCCATGGACTGACGCCGATCCCGCCGTTCGACCATGCCGACGTCGTTGCCGGCCAAGGCACGATCGGCCTCGAGATCGTCGAGGACCTGCCGGATCTCTCGACCATTCTCATCCCTCTTTCCGGCGGCGGGCTGGCGGCTGGCATTGCTGTCGCGGTCAAGTCGCTGAAGCCTCGGGTGCGGATCATCGGCATCTCGATGGAGCGCGGCGCGGCGATGCATGCATCGATCGCCGCCGGCAGACCTGTTGCCGTGCGCGAGGAAGAGACGCTGGCGGATTCGCTGGGTGGCGGTATCGGCCTCTCGAACCGCGTGACCTTCCAGCTGTGCCGCGACCTGCTCGACGAGGTCGTACTGCTGACCGAAGACGAGATCGCAATGGGCATTCGCCATGCCGCGCGCGAAGAAGGCGAGACGGTCGAGGGTGCCGGTGCCATTGGCATCGCCGCCATCCTTGCAGGCAAGGTCGCGCTCTCCGGCACCACGGCCCTGATCATCTCTGGCGGCAATATCGACGCCGGGGTTCACCAGAAGATCATCGCGGGAGGCGCCGCATGAGCCGTATTCGGATCCTGACGGAAAGAGACCT
The DNA here is from genome assembly GCF_056400165.1 of Rhizobium sp. 01L410. Classification (NCBI taxonomy): domain Bacteria; kingdom Pseudomonadati; phylum Pseudomonadota; class Alphaproteobacteria; order Hyphomicrobiales; family Rhizobiaceae; genus Rhizobium; species Rhizobium sp. 01L410. The sequence continues at coordinate 31,134 of NZ_JBFTST010000014.1, read as the reverse complement.
GCGTGCCGTCGTCAGCCTCGATCTTTCCGCTGTCGACTGCGTCGAGCAGGCGTTTCTGGCGCTGGCGACCCAGCCGGTTGCGATGCCGCCGATTCTGCGTCTCGACATTCCCGAGTTCCGCGGCGAAGTGGACGTCAAGACGGCCTATGTGCCAGGCTTTGACGGCTTCGCGATCAAGGTGAGCCCCGGCTTCTTCGACAATCCGAAGCTTGGCCTTCCCAGCCTCAACGGCTTGATGATCCTGTTCAGCGCCAAGACGGGCTTGGTGGAAGCACTTCTTCTCGACAATGGCTACCTGACCGATGTGCGCACCGCGGCGGCCGGTGCCGTTTCCGCCCGCCATCTGGCGCGAGACGATGCCTCCGTCGCCACGATCTTCGGCGCCGGCATGCAGGCGCAGTTGCAGCTTGCGGCGCTGATGCTGGTGCGGCCCATCAGATCGGCGCGCATCTGGGCGCGTGATCACGCAAAAGCAGAGAAGCTGGCCGCAGACTGCGCACGGCAATACGGGATCGACGTTGCCGCCGTTGCCGATCCGCGCGAGGCCATACGCGGCAGCGACATCATCGTCACCACGACGCCCGCCGAGAAGCCCGTCCTGATGGCCGAGTGGCTCGAACCCGGCCAGCATCTGACGGCGATGGGATCGGATTCCGGACACAAGAACGAGATCGATCCGGCCGTCTTCGCCCGCACCACCTACATTGCTGACCGGCTGTCGCAGACATGCATTCTCGGCGAGTTGCACCACGCCATCAAAGCCGGTTTTGCCACATCGGAACAGCAATTCGCCGAACTCGGAGCTGTGATCGCCGGCAAGGCAAAGGGCCGCGTAAGTGCCGAAGGCATAACCTTCGCCGACCTGACGGGGACCGGCGTGCAGGACACCGCGATCGCCAATCTGGCCGTCAGCCGCGCCGTCGCGGCAGATAGCGGCCAGACAATCGAAAACAAAAGAGAAATGGGAGATGCCGCGTGAGTGTGACGCTGAACTTTACGCGTGCGGAATATGCCGAGCGCCTGTCCAAGACCCGTAATGCGATGGAAAAGGCCGGGATCGATATGCTTGTCGTTACCGACCCGTCGAACATGCACTGGCTCACCGGCTACGACGGCTGGTCCTTCTATGTGCATCAATGCGTTCTCGTGCCGCCATCAGGCGAGCCGATCTGGTACGGCCGCAAGCAGGACGCCAACGGCGCCAAGCGCACCGCTTACCTCCATCACCACAACATCGTCGGCTATCCCGATCATTATGTGCAGTCGACCGAACGGCACCCGATGGATCTGCTCTCGCAGATCATCGACGAGCGCAAATGGTCGGGCCTCACGGTCGGCGTAGAAATGGACAACTACTACTTCTCTGCGGCTGCCTACGCCTCGCTGCAGAAGAACCTGCCGAATGCCCGCTTCAAGGATGCCGCAGGCATCGTCAACTGGCAGCGCGCCGTCAAGAGCCCGACCGAACTCGACTACATGCGAAAGGCCGGCAAGATTGTCGAACTTATGCACAAGCGCATCGTCGAGGTGGTCGAGCCTGGCATGCGCAAATGCGATCTCGTTGCCGAAATCTATGACGCGGGCATCCGGGGAACGCCGGAGTTCGGCGGCGACTATCCGGCAATCGTGCCGCTTCTGCCATCAGGCGCCGACGCTTCCGCGCCGCACCTGACCTGGGACGACAAGCCGATGCTCTCAGGCGAAGGCACCTTCTTCGAAATCGCAGGCGCATACAGGCGCTATCACTGCCCGCTGTCGCGCACTGTCTTCCTCGGCAAGCCGACGCAAGCCTTTCTCGATGCCGAGAAGGCGACGCTGGAAGGCATGGAAGCTGGTCTTGCGGCTGCCAAGCCTGGCAACACCTGCGAAGATATCGCCAACGCCTTCTTCGCCGTCCTGAAGAAATACGGGATCATCAAGGACAACCGCACCGGCTATCCGATCGGGCTTTCCTACCCGCCAGATTGGGGCGAGCGCACCATGAGCCTGCGCCCCGGCGACCGCACCGAGCTGAAGTCCGGCATGACCTTCCATTTCATGACCGGCCTCTGGCTGGAAGATATGGGGCTTGAGATCACCGAGAGTATAGCGATCACCGAGACCGGCGTCGAATGCCTGTCGAACGTGCCGCGCCAACTGTTCGTGAAGGGCTGAGGCGATGCCGACCAGCGCTGCGCTCCGTCCCTCGCCGATTACGCCCTCCGTCGATTTCGACGCAAAGGGCGTGCAGCACGGACATCTGCGCCTGCCCTATAGCCGTGATGACAGCGCCTGGGGCTCGGTGATGATCCCGATCTGCGTCATCGCCAATGGCAAAGGCCCGACGGCACTTCTGACCGGCGCCAACCATGGCGACGAGTATGAAGGGCCGGCGGCACTCTTCGAACTGGCGCAGACCCTGGATCCTTCCGAAGTGAATGGTCGCATCATCATCGTTCCGGCGCTCAACTATCCAGCCTTTCGCGCCGGAACGCGGACGTCGCCCATCGATCGGGGAAACCTGAACCGCAGCTTTCCAGGCCGCCCAGATGGCACGGTGACCGAGAAGATCGCCGATTACGTCACGCGACATCTGCTCCCGCTCGCCGATATCGTTCTCGATTTCCACTCGGGCGGCAGGACATTGGACTTCCTGCCCTATACCGCCGCGCACGAACTCCCGGACAAGGATCAGGAGGCGCGCTGCTTTAATGCCGTCGCCGCCTTCGCTGCCCCCTTCTCCATGAGGATGCTGGAGATCGACGCTGTCGGCATGCTCGACACAACGGTCGAAGAGATGGGCAAGACCTTCGTTACCACCGAACTCGGCGGCGCCGGGACGGCCACGGCACGCTCGATCGGGATTGCGCGCCGGGGCAGCCTCAATCTTTTGCGGCATGCCGGGATCCTTTCGGGTGAACCGAATGTCACGCCCACTCGTTGGTTGGATATGCCATCGAGCGATTGCTTCACCTTTGCCGAGGATGAGGGACTGATCGCCTTCGCTGTAGATCTCGGTGATCCCGTGAGAAACGGCGAGGTCATTGCCCGCGTCTATCCGGCCGGCAAGACCGGCCTCGCACCGATCGAGTACCGCGCCGCCATGGATGGCGTGCTCGCGGCTCGCCACGTACCCGGCCTGATAAAGGCCGGCGACTGCCTTTCCGTGATCGCCACGGTCACGGGAGAGACATAACCAAGAGAAACCGACGCGAGATCCGAAAACGGACCGCAAACCCTAACCAGAGGAGAATTCGCATGCCTATCAAGACGATCGCCGGCCTTTCCGCCCTTGCCCTGATCCTGGGCGTAACATCTGCCAGCGCCCTGACGCTCGCAGAGGTCAAGGAGCAGGGCTATATCCGCGCTGCCACGGCCAACGAAGTGCCCTATTCCTACATGCAGCCCGACGGCACCTCTGCCGGTATCGGCCCGGATGTCGCCAGCGCCGTGCTGAAATCCATGGGGATTGCCGAGATCAACTGGACGGTGACGCCGTTCGGTACGCTGATCCCCGGCCTCAAGGCCAAGCGCTTCGATTTTGCCGCCGCCGAGCAGAATATCTCGCCGGAACGCTGCAAGCAGGTTGCCTTCACCGAGCCGAACTCCTCCTATGGCGAAGGCCTGCTCGTCAAGAAGGGCAATCCAAAGGGCTTGAAGACCTATGCCGATATCGCCAAAGACCCGTCGCTGACGGTTGCCGTCGTTTCGGGCGCCAACAATGTCGACTTCCTGCGCGCCGTCGGCGTCAAGGATGAGCAGATCGTCTTCATTCCGGCCAATGCCGACGCGATCCCGACCGTTCAAAGCCGCACCGACGCCTATGCAGCGACGGAATTGACTGTCGCGGCACTGGCAAAGGGCCAGGCACAGGTCGAGCAGGCCGCGCCGTTCGAGGATCCGATCGTCAAGGAGGCGCCGGTCCGCAATTATGGCGGCTTTGCCTTCCGCCCCGAGGACAAGGAACTGCGCGATGCCTTCAACGCCGCTCTTGTCGAGTTCCGCAAGACGGATGAGTACAAGGCGATCCTGACCAAGTACGGTGTATCCGAACAGAGCATCGCTGCGGCGGCGGGCAAGAAGGTCGAAGACCTCTGCGCCGGCAAGTAACGGCAAAAGGCGCTCGATCACCGCTGATCGGGCGCCACTCCTAAGGACCAGGAGACTTCCGCATGAACTGGACAGCCTACCTGCCGATGATCTGGCACGGTGCGATGATCACGATGACGATCACGCTGGCCTCGATCGCCGTCGGCGCGGTGCTTGCCTTCGTTTTCGGCATCCTGCGCGTCGAGGGCGGACCGGTGCTGAGGACCGTCGCGCTCTGCTACACCGAGCTTTTTCGCGGCACCTCGCTCTTCGTCCAGCTTTTCTGGTTCTATTACGCATTGCCGCTTGTCGGGCTGAGCTTCGATCCGATCACCACCGGAATTTCAGTGCTGGCGGCACATGCCGGCGGCTACGGTGCCGAGATCGTCCGCGGCGCGCTGACATCCGTGTCGGTGCAACAGCAGGAGGCCGCCCGCGCCCTGAATTTCAGCCGTTTCCAGACGCTGTTTCGCATCTCGCTGCCGCAGGCGATCGTCGAGATGATGCCGGCTTTCGGCAATCTGGCGATCGAGACGCTGAAGCTCTCCTCGCTCGTATCGCTGATCTCGATTGCCGATCTCACCTTCGCGGCACAATCGATCCGCAACATCACGCTGGATAGCGCCAGCATCTATTCGATCACGCTGGTCTGCTACTTCGCCATGTCATTGGTGTTGATGGTGGCGATCCGCGTGATCGAGCGTTTCGTGCGGCGCGGCCATGCCTTCCCGCCGATGCCCCGCCCGTGAGGATTTGATCACATGATGTACGGATATGAATGGGATACGACGACGTGGCTCACCTTTACGAGCTCGATCCTGCCCATCATCCTGATCGGCCTGACGGTCACGTTGAAGGCGGCGGCCGCCGGCTTTGCCATCGCGCTCGTGCTTGGTCTCGTCTTCGCGCTGCTGCGCCGCAGCCGCGTGGTGGCGATCTCCTGGACAACGGCCTTCATCGTCGAGTTCCTGCGCGACACGCCGCTGCTCGTGCAGCTGTTCTTTCTCTATTACGTGCTGCCCGATTTCGGCGTCGTACTACCCGCCTTTCTCACCGGCGCGCTGGCGCTCGGTCTGCAATATGCGGCCTATACCTCGGAGGTCTATCGAGGCGGGATCGAGGCTGTACCCCGCGGCCAGTGGGAAGCGGCAACGGCGCTCAATCTGACGCGCATGCAGGCCTATCGAGACATCATCATCCCGCAGGCCATCCCGCGCATTGTTCCTGCGATGGGCAACTATCTCGTTGCCATGATCAAGGAAACGCCGGTTCTGTCTGTTGTCACCGTTATGGAAATGATGGGCCTCGCCAACATGATCGGCGAGCGCACCTTCGAATATCTCGTCCCGCTGACCCTTGTCGGCCTGATCTTCCTTCTCCTGACGCTGATCTGCTCGGCCGGTCTCCACCGATTACAGAAAGCTCTTCCGAAAGCAGGAATCCCCTTGCGATGACCGAAAACAACAATCCGCCCATCATCGAATTTTCCAATGTCGCGAAGCGCTTCGGTCCCCTGACGGTCCTCGACGGCTTCAACTTCAGCGTCATGCAGGGCGAGAAGGTGACACTGATCGGCCCATCCGGTTCGGGCAAATCGACCGTGCTGCGCATCCTCATGACACTCGAGCCCTTTCAGGACGGCAAGCTGACGTTACAGGGCCTGTCCTATCACGAACCGCACGGCAAGGGTCCATTCAAGGCCTCAGAAAGCCATCTGCGCCAGATCCGGAACCATGTCGGCATGGTGTTCCAGAGCTTCAACCTGTTTCCCCACATGACCGTTCTGCGCAATGTCGTCGAGGCGCCCCTCCGGGTACTCGGCATCGCGCGGGCCGAGGCCGAGGCGCGTGCGCTCAAGCTGCTCGATATGGTGGGGCTGGCCGACAAGAAGGATTTCTATCCCTCCCAGCTCTCCGGCGGCCAGCAGCAGCGCGTGGCAATCGCCCGTGCGCTGGCGATGCGCCCACGGGTGCTTCTCTTCGATGAGCCGACCTCGGCGCTCGATCCCCAGCTGGTCGGCGAAGTGCTTTCGGTGATCCGCGGCCTGGCGCACGAGCATGACCTGACCATGCTGCTCGTCACCCACGAGATGCGCTTCGCCCGGGAAGTCTCGGACCGCGTCTGCTTCTTCGACAAGGGACGTATCTGCGAACAGGGCGCACCCGACGAGATATTCGGCACGCCACGCGAAGAGCGCACGCGGGAGTTTCTCTCGTCGGTTTTGGCGTAGATCCCGCTTCCGACGCTTGCTCCGCTTCAGGAAACGAATAACGGAAGCGGAGCACAGCGCTTCCAAGAGCCGCACCACGCCGGGCAACGGACTGGGTCTCAGCCTCGTAAGAGCCATCGCCGATCTGCATTCTGCCCATATAGACCTCGCAGATGACGCACCTGGATTGGCGGTCAACGTCTGCTTTGATGCCGCGGCATGGGCAGCCTGATTGCGCTGCGTTCTTCTGCAAATAGTCATGAAACCGACATTCAGGTGTCCGTCAGGAAATCACTCCATCTGCCTCGTAGCGAGCGATTTGCGAGGCAAAAATGAAGAACCGGACCAAACTCTCCATTGCATTCGGGATGGCTTTCTCGGTCGCGGGAGCTCTGGGCGGCTACGCGGTCTACCTCCAGGTCGTCGGCAACTTTCACACTGTCATCGAGGGGCAGCTCTACCGCTCTGCACAGCCGACGCCTTCGCAGCTTGATACCTATGTGAAGGAACACGGCATCAAGACCATTATCAATTTGCGTGGAGAGAAGCAGAACGCGGCCTGGTATCAGGCGGAAATCCAAACAGCCCAGGAACTCGGCGTCGAACATGTCGATTCGGAATGTCGGCTTCGAAAAAACTTGCGCCGACACGCGCCGACGAGATCGTGGCAATTATGGCTGCCGCGCCGAAACCGATCCTGATTCACTGCCAATCGGGATCCGATCGAACCGGATTGATCTCCGCGATCTATACGAGCCGGATCGCTGGCGAAGGCGAAAGCAAGGCCGAGGGCCAACTTTCATTTTATTACGGTCACGTCGCCATTCCGTTGATCTCGGCGGCCTGGCCAATGGACGTCAGCTGGGAAGATTTGGAAGAGCACTTCGAACAGAAGGGCTGATCAGGCCCCGATGGCTCCCGGGAGGGGCGCCAATGCATCCTAAAACGTCTGCGCGACATAGCCAGCGGTCGCCTAGGGCAGGGTAATCGACAGCGGGAATGCAACGGTTGCTGCCAGTCCTCCACCTTCTCTCTGCTTGAGATGAAGCTTGCCGCCGAAGAGCCCGACGAGCTCCTGTGCTATCGAGAGGCCGAAACCGTGTCCGGGCACAGTCTCATCCAGCCGCACGCCAGGTGAGACCGCCTCGGCCAGACGGCCAGCGTCGATGCCCGGCCCATCATCCTCGACAGTCAAGAGCAGCATTTTCCCTTCGCGCACGCCCTTCACAACGATGGATGTCGCCGCCCATTTGAAGGCATTGTCGATGATGGCACCCATCACCTCGTCGACGTCCTCTGGCGAGCAGTTGACGACAACGTCGTCGATGACGCCATTGGCGACCGCGAGTTTGCGATCGACGTAGATCGCCGACATGACCTGAAGCAGGTCATTCACCCTGGGCCGCACCTCGGTTTCAAAGCCCAAACCACCTCCGGCGGCAACGGCTCTGGCACTTCCGAGATGATGCCGAATCTTCCGGTCGATACGCTCGACAAGCTGACGCGCCTCTCGGCCTGGATCGTTCTTGTCATCAAGTGCGAGGTAAAGGCTGGCCACAGGTGTCTTCAGTCCGTGTGCCAGGTTCGCGAACTGCAGCCTTGTTTCCTGCAACCGCGCCCTGTTGTCGTCGAGCAATCGATTGATGTCGTTGACGACAGGATCAAGATCCTCGACTTCTGCAGGCGAAAGGTCTCGGCGGCGCCCTGCCGAAATCTCAGAGAGCTGCCCAGACAACGTGCGCAAGGGTGCAAGACCGTAGCGAACCTGCAGAACTATCCCCACGACCAGGCAACAGCCGAGAACCACCATGGCAGGGATCAGGTAGGACAGCGCGCGCAACGCGGGCGCGGTCAGGGCATGGCGCGGCGCGGCCGCCAGGACTTCAACCGAAACACCTCCAACGAACACCTGGCCGACGCGAAAATGCAGAGCCTGACCCCGGTCACTGGAGCCTTCGGCAGGCTGCGGATCCCCCGTCAGGATCCGGCGCCAATCGAACGGGCGCGGCGGGTCCGAGACGCTGCCATCGGCCAGAGATCTTGAAGCAATGCGGTGCTCGCCCACGCGCGCCTGCCAGTACCATCCCGAACCCAGGCGATCGAACGGCGGCCCGTCGAGATTACCTGCCAGAGCAAGACTTCCATCCGCGTTTACTGATAATGCGCTTTTGACCGCGTCGATCTGCATGTCGAGCCGCTGATCAACCTGCTCCCGGACCACGGCGGCAACGATGAACCACAAGACCAGCGAGGCGATGAGCAGTGCTGCGGCGGCGTAGAGGACGGAGAAGGCGATCAGGCGGCCTGCGATCGTGCGGCGCGAAGACAGCAACGGTACTCTCATCGAATATCCGTCAGCCTGTAGCCGCGCCCCCTCTCCGTTTCGATCCTGTCGCTGCCGATTTTGCGCCGGAGCCTGGCGATGATCACCTCGATGGAATTCGAATCCACGTCGGCATCGCCCTCGTAGACCCGTTCGATGAGTTCTCGCCTGTCGACGATCGCGTCCTTGCGAAGGATCAGGCAGGACAGGACCCGCCATTCGAATGCGGTCAGCTTCAGCGGAAGACCAGCCAGATCAAATGTACCGAGCTGCGCGTCGAATGTAAGATCGCCGCACGATATCTGCGACGAAGCATGGCCCGTCGAGCGCCGGACCAGCGCCCGAAGACGCAGGATGAGCTCCTCCACCCTGAAGGGTTTGGTCAGGTAATCGTCCGCCCCCGCTTTGAAAGCCGCCACCTTGTCGGGCCAGCCGTCGCGGGCCGTCAGCACGAGGACAGGAAGCGACCTGCCCGCACTTCGCCAGGATTTGAGAACCGCAACGCCGTCGATCTTCGGGAGGCCAAGGTCAAGAACGGCGACGTCGAAGATCTCCGTCAGGCCAGCGTGCTCGGCATCCTCTCCGTTCCTGGCGACATCCACCACGAAGTTTTCCGTCCGCAGGCTGGCGGCAATCCGCCTGGAAAGATCGTCGTCGTCTTCGACCAGCAATACGCGCATCGTGAACCCAGTTTCTCTGATGTCTTCGTGAGAACTAGGGCGCGTTTGCTTAACTGAAACTGAACCGCGACGTTCAGCCTGCGTCGATCCGGACACGCCTATCATCCTCCAGTCACAACGAACTGGAGACAGCATCATGTCCATGGAAAACGACGCTCCCGACACCTCGCCTGAGCGACCGGCCCGCAGGGGCGGCTCGCGCCGACCGGCAACGCATCTGGCGGCTTTCGGAATTGCGGCCTTTGCGGTTCTTGCAATCGGTGCGGCCGGCGGTGCCGCGGCAATGAAATTCACCCGGCCCGGCATCGAGCTTGCGCCCTTGACGCCCACCTCGATCTCCAGCCTTAAGGACGATTGGGGCATGGTGACGCTCAAAGGCAAGGTCACGGAGATCTACGGCAACAAGTTCATCGTTCAAGACGAAACCGGCAAGGCCTTGATCGAGACCGGTCCGGCCGGCGATGACGGCAAGCTCGTTGCTGTCGGCGAACCCATCAGTGTCCAGGGCCGCTTCGACGACGGGTTCCTGCATGCGAGCTACGTCGTTCATCAGGATGGCAAGACCGACGCCCTTCGCCCGCCGCCTGGACCTCCCCCGCATGGCGGGCCAATCGCCGACATGTTGCGCAAGATGAAGCCCTGACCGCTCGGCAAAACTGCATCAGGCGCGCCGTTGAAGCAATTCGCCGGCGCGCGTCCGTCACCCCCGAGAAGGGGTTCCGGACCTGGCCACAGATCGTGTAGGATCACGAACATGATGTTTTATCGAACCGGCTGACTATGCGCCCACCCCGCAGCTTGAATGCGTCGAACCTGGTCGAAACCGGTTTTGGCGCCCTTGAATATGAACTGGCGGCCGAGCGCGCAAGTTCACTTGGCCGGCAAGGCCGATCGGTCGAGCAGGCGCTTTCCGCCTTGAAGACGGCAGAAGAGGGCGGCGTGCAGCCGGTTGAGCGCGAGCGGTTGGTCGATGCGGCTGCGCAGGCGGTCTGGGCGCTTTTCGTGCAACGGGATATCTGCGGTTTGCGCAACACGCGCGAGGTTATCCAGCGCTACGGTATTCCGGACAACGTTCTCGCGCGCCTCGGCGCAACACCGCGGCGATGACATCGCAGCCGTCCACCCATCATCAGACTTCAAACCGAAGGACTTCAGGGCATGAGCATAACGAACTGGAAAGCCGACCCGCTGGAATGGGGCAGTGGCCCGCAGACCTTCGAGGTCTTCCTGGAGCCGACCTGCCCCTATTCCGTCAAGGCGTTCCGTAAACTGGACGGGCTTCTTTCGCATGCCGGACACGACCGGTTGACTGTCAAGATCCGGCTCCAGTCGCAACCCTGGCATATGTTTTCGGGCGTCATTGTCAGAGCTATCCTGGCTGCCTCGACACTTGAGGGCGGAAAGGAAAGCGCGAGAAAGGTGCTTGCAGCAGTGGGCGATCATCGCGAGGAGTTCGAATTCGCACATCATGCCGGCGGGCCCAACATGGACGCCACGCCGAACGGCATTATCAGGCGGATCGAAGACTATAGCGGCATCCGGGTTTCGGAAGCATTCGCCATCCCCGATCTCGACCGCGAGGTCAAATGGCACGCCAAATATGCCCGCCAGAACGGCATCCATGTCTCGCCGACTTTTATGGTCAACGGCCTGGTACAGCCAGATCTCGGCAGCGGGGACGAGATTGAGGTCTGGGCAAGGAAACTTGGAAGCTGAGCAGACTGTCCAGTTCCCGGGGCAGCGGGTAGCTGAAGCCTTACGCTTTACGCCTTACGCCTACCCGGCGGCCAGAAATCTGGTGCGCCGGTGAGGTCCCTGAGCGATACCGTACCTACCCTTTCGCCTAACGGCGCCGGTACAAAGCGTGTTCCAGCTCCGTACCAAGCAGCGCCAGAAAGGAACTCACGTCACAGGTGCCGATTGGCGCGTCTCCGCCTGGCGGGCGGCGGAAACGAGCCGTCTTTGCGCGCGGATCGCACTCCATTGCTGATCGATCAGCACCCCGATCAGAATGACGCCGCCCATGACCGCGAAATTCAGCGACGACGGTATTCCAAGCAGGTTGACGAGGTTCTGCAGCTCCTGGAGCAGAATAGTGCCAAGGATGACCCCGATCAGAGAGCCCTCGCCGCCCCGCAGGGAAAATCCGCCAAGCACCGCGGCAGCAATCGCATAGAGCTCATAGAACTGGCCGTGGCTCGCCGGCGATATCGAGCGGGTGTACATCGCGAAATAGATCGCCGAAAGCGCTGTCAGCACGCCGCAGATGACATAGGCGATCATCACCATCCTGCCGGTGTGGATGCCGGAATATCTGGCGGCTTCCTCGTTCTTGCCGATGGCGTAGAGATACCGGCCAAAGACCGAGCGGTGCAGGACCACCCACATGATAACAGCGATGACGACAAGGGCGATGAATGTGTTCGGAACGCCGTAGAACCGGCCGGCTGTCAGGAACTCAAGGGTCGGGAAGTTCTGGCCGAAGCCGAAACCCGCAGTGCCGTCTCCGGTATAGAAGCGGGCCGCACCACGATAGATCAGCAACCCGCACAGCGTCACGACGAAGGGCTGAAGGTTAAGCTTGGTGATCAGCCAGCCGTGGATGGCGCCAAGAACACCGCCCAGAACGAGGATAAGCGGCAGCGCAATCGTCCATGGCATGTTCTGCACGGCGACGAAATCGATAAACAGCACGCCAAGCAGCGCAACCAGCGATCCGACCGAGAGCTCGATGCCGCCCGTGATGATGACAAAGGCCTGCCCGATCGACAGGATTCCGAAAAGACCGATGAGGTTCGACGTGTTGGCAAGGTTGATCGGCAGCAGGAAGCGCGGGTTGATCAGCGTCACGACGATGCCGACAACGACGATCAACAGAAGCAGCCCCAGATCTTTCTTACTCATCATCGCGTTTCCCTATTGGCGATAGCCGCGGCCATCAGTGTATCGCTTTGCCGACAGCCAGCAGAAGGACATTTTCCTGCGTGAAGTCTTGTTTTTCGAGAATGCCCGAAATCTGGCCCTCATGCATGACAGCGATGCGATCGGACACGCCGATCACCTCCTCCATGTCGCTTGATATCATCAGGATCGCGACGCCGGCGTCGGCCAGCTTGCGCATCAGCATATAAATCTCGTTCTTGGCGCCGATGTCGATACCGCGGGTCGGCTCGTCGAAGATCATCACCTTGGGATTCATTGCCAGCCACTTTGCAAGGACAACCTTCTGCTGGTTGCCTCCAGACAATGTGCCCGTCCGGGTCGAGACCGATGGCGCCTTAATTCCGAGACGCTTGCGCTGGACTTCCGCGCCCGTTGTCTCCCGCCTCGAGGAGACCATGAAGTTTTGCGAGTACGCGGGAAGGTTAGGCAGCGATATGTTCTGCGCAATGGGCAGATCCAGAAGGATCCCGCTCAGCTTGCGATCCTCGGGAACCAGGAAGATGCCGGCCTCGACGGCTTTCGTGGCTGAGGTCAGCCTGATCTCGCGGCCATCCATTTCGGTGGTGCCGCCGTAGCTGCGGTCAATCCCGAAGAGAATGCGGGCAAGCTCGGTGCGGCCGGAGCCAACAAGGCCGGCAAGGCCTAGGATCTCGCCATAACGGATGTCGAGATTGACGGTTCTGGCAGGATAGGCGGCAGAACGAATGTCTGTAGTCTTCAGGGCGACCTTACCTGGCGCCCGTTGCGGTTCGGCGTCCCTCGCCGTGAGCGCGCGCCCGATCATCAGCTTGACCATCTGATCGTGGTTGATCTCGCCTTTGGCGAGTGTGCCGGCCAGCGTCCCATCCCTGAGAACGACCACCCGGTCTGCAACGCGCTCGACCTCGTGCAGGCGATGGGAAATGAAAATGACGCTGATTCCGTCAGCCTTCAGCGCCGATATCACGGAAAGCAGCTTCTCGGTTTCAGCCAGCGGCAGGCTGGAGGTTGGCTCGTCGAGGATCACCAGCCGTGCGTTGATCGACAGCGCCTTGGCGATCTCCACCATCTGCTGCTGGGCGAGTGAAAGAGAGGCGACGGGCGTATCGGCGGAAAAATTCGCTCCTACGCGCTTCAAAAGCGGCGCAACCATTGCTCTCAGACGCCGCCGGTCGACCAGCTTCAATGGCCCTCCCCGCAGCGGCTCCCGGCCGAGAAAGATATTGGCTGCAACGTCAAGATTATCGAAGAGGTTGAGCTCCTGATGAACGAAGGCGATGCCTGATCCGAGGCTGCTATCGACAGAAAGGGCAGACCTTTCCTCCGCGTCGATCAGGATCGTGCCGCGATCCGGCTTCACGACACCACCGAGAATTTTCATCAGCGTCGATTTGCCGGCACCGTTTTCGCCAACGAGACCGATCACTTCGCCGGGGCTCACATGCATCGAGAAACCGTCCAGGGCGACGACGCCCGGATAGGTTTTGCCGATCCCCAGCAAGCTCAAAAATGGCGGCGCTTCGCGTGACGGCGCGGTCTCAGTCAAATCGTTCATGTCGATCCACAGGCTGTGTGCTCTTCAGTACTGCCCGCTACCCTTTTCCGGCTGCGGGCAATGGGCACGCAGCGGCACCGGCTTGCGCCGGCGCCGCTGTCAGATCGTCATCAGTTACCGGCCATCGCCTTGAGGTTCGCGGCATAGGCGTCAACGTCGTCCTTGCCGATCACCTTTGTCGGGACGATGATGAGCTTGTTGTCGGGAACGCCCGACTTGTCACCGTTGACGTAGGCGGCCATCAGCTTCATGCCCTGATAGGCCCAGATGTAAGGTTGCTGCACGACCGTGCCGGCAATCGTTCCTTCCTTCACACCGCCGAGCGTGATCGGGTCATCATCGAAGCCGACAACGGTGATCTGGCCAAGCTTGCCCGCCTCGCGGAGTGCCTCGTAAATTCTCGGCGTGTTGTAGGAGTAGAAACCGACCATGCAGGTCACGTCGGGGCTCGCGACGAGGGCATCCTCGACGTTCTTCTTGGCACGGGTCTGATCGATATCGTCACCACGCACGTCGGTCAGCTCGATCTTCGTGCCGGCAAGGCCGTCCTTCATGCCCTGGATACGTTCCTTGGCGTTATCGGCACCCAGCAGACCGACGAAGCCGATGCACTTGCCGCCATCCGGCATCGCTTTCTTGGCGATTTCGGCGGCCTGCTTGCCGGCATCGATATTTGATGAGCCGATATAGGCAACGCGATTTGTATTCGGCGCGTCACTGTCCGTGGTAAAGAGGGCCGTCTGCGATCCGATCTTGTTCAGACCGTCTGTCGATGTCTTGGGATCGACGGCGGAGACCATGATCCCCTTGACCCCGGCGGTCACCAGATCTTCCATCAGGCGCTGCTGAATTGCGACGGAGGATTGCTCCGGATATTTCAGCTCCATGTTGAAGTCGGGAAGCTCGGCCTGCGCCTTCTTGACGCCCGCTTCGGCAGCCTTCCAGAAGTCAGAGGCGCCGTTGACGACGAAAGCGAGTGTCGGCTTGTCGGCGGCAAAGGCCGCTGTCGTCAAGACGGAGCTCAGCATGAGCCCGGCTGCAAAAGCTGCCGCACCACGTGTCAGGTATGTCATGATAATCCTCCCATTGGCCCACCTCCGAGCCTGGTTCCAACCCGCAGCAGTCCATCGCGCAACCCCCTCCAGGGCCTCTCGCATGTGAGAAAACGCTCCGTCCAACCACAGACGCGAAGGTATATGAGTAATGCCAGTTCGTAAATAGTATTATCATTAATTATTAGCAATGCGCGTTTCCAATCATGACTGATACAGTCGATTTTAGCCAAAATAAGCCTGATTTTATATTGCATCGCACAATCGGGCTAATTCTCTAAGCGCCAGTTGCCGAGTTGCGTTGCTTGATGCTAATAAAAATTAGCGTGTGGGCGAGCTGCATTTTCAAAGCTCGTGCCGATACATTGCGCAAACGGGATCGAGGCATCGCTATGAAGAGGACAGGCGCGGCAGATGGTCAGCTCCGATCCGCCGCGGACAAGGCGGCGAAACGCAGGGGCCGGCGCCAAGGTGCCAGGGTCACGATGACCGACATAGCCAAAGCGGCGGGATGTTCCCAGGCGACCGTCTCTCTCGTCCTCAACAACACGGCCGGGACGCGGCTGTCTCAGCAGACCCGCGACCGGGTGATCGAAGCGGCCCGTGAACTTGGCTACGTGGCGCCGACATTTTCCGTATCTTCGGGATCCGCATCCCTCTCCAAACTGGATGGCGTTATCGGCTTCGTCGTTGACCAGCTGGGAACCAGTCCGGAGGCCGTCGTTGCGATTGAAGGAGCGCGTCAGGCATCCTGGAACGCAGGCAATGTGCTTCTCGTCGCCCAGACGCTCGGCGATCCGGCCATGGAGCCGCGAGCGATCAAGGCTCTGACGGATAGCGGCATTTCAGCCCTTATCTACATGACGATCTTCACGCGGGAAGTGGAGATGCCGGCCTATTACTACGGCCTCGACATCCCTATCGTCCTGCTCAACTGCTATACGTCCGACTATGCTTTTCCCGCCGTCGTGCCGAGCGAAATCGCCGGTGGCCAGACAGCGACCAAGCATTTGATCGCGCATGGTCACCATCGCATCGCGACGATCACCGGGGAGCCCTGGATGCAAGCGGCCCAGGATCGCCTGACGGGCTATCGCCGCGCGCTCGCCACGGCCGACATTCCGTTCGATCCGGACCTTGTCATCGAGGGCGACTGGTCTGCGAGCGCCGGTTATTCCGGGACGATGCGGCTTCTGTCCCTTCCCGAGCCCCCGACAGCAATCTTCTGCCAGAACGATCGAACGGCGGTCGGTTGCTACGAGGCCCTCAAGGAGAAGCGTCTGCGCATTCCCGAGGACATATCCGTCATCGGCTATGACGACGAGGACATCTGCCGCCACCTCATACCGCCGCTGACCACATCGGTTCTCCCCCATATGGCTATGGGTGAATGGGCGATCGAGCATCTCGATACAGCGGTCCCGCCGCGCGAGCGGCGTCATGAGATCACGAAGCTCGAATGCTCCCTTGTCAAACGTTCGTCTGTATCTTCGCCCGGAGGCAGCAAGGCCGATCTCAAGGTGCAGACGGCCTGACACCGCGATCGGCGATTTCGCGCAACGACTGCTCGGCGATGGTCATAGAAAGTCCTCGCGGCACGGCGTGAATGTGTCGATCAGCAGGCCCTTGCTGCGTGCCACCACGCCATGGACCAGATTGGGCGCGACGATAAAGCTGCTTCCCTGTCCCAATCGGTTTGTCACGCCATCAATCGTGACGTCGAAGGTTCCTTCGGCGATGTAGCTTACCTGGGTATGCGGATGTGAATGCAAGGCGCCAACCGCGCCTTCATCGAAGCTGAAGGCAACCAGCATCAGTTCGGGACGAGTGCTGAGAACGGCGCGGCGGTTGCCGGGCGCGACCTCGGTCCAGGATACGTCATCAGGCGTCGTATAATACTTCATGGTTCCTCTCATCTGGCCAGCCATCCACCGTCCACCGGCAGGATTGTGCCATGCACGTAATCGGAAGCCGAAGCGGCGAGGAAAATCGCCGCCCCGACCATATCATCCGGCTTGGCCCAGCGGCCAGCCGGAATGCGTTTCAGAAGCTCGGCGCTCCGTTCGGGGTCGGCCCGCAGAGCTTCCGTGTTGTTCGTCTCCACATAGCCCGGCGCAATGGCGTTGACGTTGATACCCTTTGCGGCCCACTCGTTTGCCATCAGCCGCGTCAGACCCGCAAGGCCACTCTTGGCGGCCGTGTAGGATGAGACGCGGATGCCGCCCTGGAAGGACAGCAGAGACGCGATGTTGATGATCTTTGCCTTGCGGCTTGCGGCGATCGCAGAGCGGGCGAATGACTGGCAGAGGAAAAACACAGACTTCAGGTTCGTGTCCAGCACGTTGTCCCAATCGGCCTCCGAGAAGTCGAGAGCGTCTGCCCGGCGGATGATGCCGGCATTGTTGACGAGGATATCCGGTCTGGCGCCAAGCGCGACCGATTTTTCCATGACTTCAGCGGCCGCGCCCGCTGCCGACAGATCGGCATGGACTGTGAGGCAGTCGCGTCCCGCCGAGCGGACAACTCCCTCGGTCTCGGCCATGGATGATCGTCCAACCGCGACGATATCGGCGCCGGCCCTTGCCAGTCCCACGGCAATCGCCTGGCCAATGCCTGTGTTCGCGCCGGTTATGATGGCACAACGGCCGCTGAGATCGAAGGCCGTCACCGCAGCGCTTCCATCGGAACCTTGTCCATGTCGGTGAAGCTCATGTTGTCACCGGCCATCGCCCAGATGAAGGCATAGCGGCCGGTGCCGGCGCCGGAATGGATCGACCATCCAGGGGACAGGACCGCCTCGTGGTTCTTCAGGACGACGTGCCGCGTCTCATCGGGCTCTCCCATGAAGTGAAAGACCCGCGTCTGTTCGGCCATGCCGAAGTAGAGATAGACTTCCATCCGTCTGTCGTGCACGTGGGCCGGCATGGTGTTCCACACCGATCCCGGCTCGAACATCGTCAGCCCGACAAGAAGCTGGCAGCTCTCGCAGACGTCCGGATGTACATATTGATTGATCGTGCGCGCGTTGGATTCCTCGGCCGAGCCGACTGCCACCTTGCGTGCGAGATCCCGGGTAATGTGTGTGGTCGCGCAGGCACGATGGGCAGGCGCGCTCAGGAGGTAGAAGAGCGCGGGATGAGCCGCGTCCTCGCTCGTGAAGGACAACGGCCCCTCGCCCATCCCGACGTAAAGCGCTTCCTGAAACTCCAGCGGATATGGCGTGCCGCCAACGGTGACCGTCCCGCGCCCGCCTATATTGACGATGGCTGCCTCGCGGCGCTCGAGGAACGTGGCGGTCCCGGTTTCCGCGACCTGATCGATAACCAGCGAACCTGCGACCGGAGATATTCCGCCGACGATCATCCTGTCGAGGTGGCTGTAAGTGAGGCTGATGGCGCCTGGTTGGAAGAGATCATCGATGACGAAACCGTCCCGGAGCTCCTGCGTGTTGCGCCGCGCCGTATCCTGCGGGCCAACGACCTGACGTACTCTGGCATTTAGGGTCACGTTTCTGCCTTTCGGTTGCAATCGCCGCTCAATTGAGCACGACATATTCGGTGAGTTGCCCGACGGTTGTTTCCGACTTCGGGACATCGAAGACCTTCGTGCCATGGCTCATGATCACGAACCGGTCGCAGACCTGGAAGGCGTGATAGAGATTATGGGTGACGAGCACGCTGGAAACGTTCTCGGCCTTGAGCTTCAAGACCTGATTAAGGAGCGCTTCCGTTTCCCGCACTGAAAGTGCGGAGGTCGGCTCGTCGAGCAGCAGGACGCGCTTCTTGAAATGGACCGCGCGGGCAATGGCCACCGCCTGCTTCTGTCCACCGGAAAGATTACCGACGAGGGTGTCGGGTGAATCGATACCCGAAATATGAACGGCGTTCGTAAGAACCTCCATCGCGATGTCGCGCATCTCTGCTTGCCGCAGGAAGCCGAACCGATCGGTCAGTTCGCGGCCCATGAAGATGTTGCGGGTGATGGAGAGGGAATCGACCAGTGCCGTATGCTGGTAGATAGTCTCGATACCCGCCTCCGCAGAATCGGACCGGCATGTGAACAGCGTGCGCTTTCCGTCGACGCTGATATAGCCATCCGTCGGCTTGTGGATGCCGGAGATCAGATTGACGGCGGTCGATTTTCCGGCGCCGTTGTCGCCGAGCAGACCCACCACCTCCCCTTCGCCGATATGGAAGCTCAGGTTGCTCAAGGCCGTCAGCGCACCGAAGCTTTTCGAGATATTGTGGAGTTCAAGAAGATTTTCTTTCGACATCAGACGCCCGCCCGCCGCTCGATGAGTTGATTGAAGATCGCCGCCAGTACGATGAGCGTGGCGATGAACATGTCGAGATAGAAACCCGGGGCTCTCAGAAGCAGCAGCACGTCGGTCATCGTGTGGATCAGCAGGACGCCGAGGAAAATGCCGGCGATCGAGCCGCGCCCGCCCCGCAACGAGAGCCCGCCAATGACGCAGGCGGCAATCGCCTGCAGTTCGAGCCCGGCGCCCTGCCCCGGCTGCACGCTGCCAACACGGGCGGTGGCTAGGATGCCCGCCATCGCAGCCATGGCGCCGGCAATCGCGAACGCGATGAGCTTGACGCGGCTGGTGTTGATGCCGATGGCCTCGGCTGCTGCACGATTGCCGCCCGTTGCGAAGACATGGTTGCCGAAGCGGTGGCGGTGCGTCAGGAAATGAAAGCCGATAACGAACAGCACGATCCAGATGAACGCCGCATTGATCCCGAGAAACGTTCCCGAGAAGAGTGCGGAAAAGACCGCGTCAGGGTCGAAACGAACCTGCACGGCACCATTGTAGAGCAGTACCGCGCCGCGCCAGAACAGCAGGCCACCAAGGGTGACGATGAAAGACGGAAGGCCGAAGCGTAAGGTGATGTGGCCATTGAGGAGCCCGATCATCATGCCGGCGGCAATGCCGGCCGGGGCGGCGATGAAGGCGCTGACGCCGGCGCCGACCAATGTCGCCATCAGGATTGCGGTGAACGTGTAGACCGAACCGATCGAGAGGTCGAATTCCCCGGCGATCATCAGCACGCCGGCGCCGAGCGCCAGGCAGCCGAGAACGGGCACCGCCTTCATCAGGATGGTCAGGTTCTGTGGCGAGAGATAGCGAAAGTCATCCGGATAGAGCAGCGCTCCGAGAATGCAGGCGATCTGCAGTGCGACGAAAACGAGAAGGATCGCTCCCGCCGGCATCGCCATGATCTGCTTGAGAACGGATTGCTTTTGGGTCCGCGAGCGTGGCGCGGCACTGTCTGCGATAATAGGTGTCACGGTTTTTGACTCGATCTTTTGGTAAAGCTGGAGCCTGCCGGTCTGCCGGCAGGCTCGTCGGATCGGATTACCGGTAGGTTCCGATCAGAGGCTTGACGGATCCAATCCGCGACTTGTCGAGGAAGGCGCCCTGCCCGGTGTCGATGTCCGTCGGCGTCAGACCATATTTCTTCGCCAGAGCAATCTGGGCGATCGGGTGATAGCCCTGCAGATAGGGCTGCTGATCCATGGTGGCGAACATCGCGCCGCTTTCGACCGCATTGACGATCTCAACCGCAAGGTCGAACCCGCCAAAGGGTATCTTGACCCCTGCATCCTTGATGGCGCCTGCACCGACCGTGGAGGTCACCGAACCCGTGCCGAACAATGCCTTGACGTTCGGGTTGGCGATCAGGAACTGGGCGATGATATTCTGGGCTTCGGCCGGGTCGAGGCCGGCGCGAACCGTTTCGACCTTGATGCCTGCCTCGGTCATCGCCTTTTCGATGCCGCCCCCACGGGCCACCGCAAAGCTGGCTTCCGGGATTTCCCGCGGGTTGAAGACCACATCGCCCGACTTCAGACCAAACTCCTTGATCATGCGGTTGCCGAGTTCATAGCCGGACGCAAATTCATCCATGCCGACATAGGCCTGGCGGCAATTTCCCTTGGCGCCTTCGAGGTCATCGTTGTTGAAACCTATGACGATGATGCCTGCCTTGACCGCCGAGCAAATGCTGCTGTCGAATGCATCCGACGATGAAATCGCAACTGCGATCCCATCGACACCGCTTGCCGTCGCGCTCTCGATCAGATCGTTCTGGCGTACCGGGTCGTTGTTGGCATATTGGACGTCGAGATCGACACCGAACTGAGCCGCCGCGTCTTGTGCACCCTTCACCACCGGGTTAAAGAACTGGACGCTCGGATCGAGGTAGATGATCATCGTCGCCTTGACGTCGGCTGCAAGTGCAGTCGTCGAGCACAAGGCTACCCATGCCGCGGCAAGTGCCGCGGATTTCAGTCTGGTCAATTTCATTTGCGTATCCTCCCTTTGGATGTGCAATGCGGGTCGAAAGACCCAATTCCCGGCTGGCGAGCTCCGACCAAAGATCGCGCCAGCCGGGATTTCCCCCAAGTGTTGCAGCCCTCCTCCTGTGTCAGGCTTCGTTCACGTGCCTAGCTGAACCATGGCGCCGGGCGACCCAGCGTCACGTGAATTCCCTTGAATTGCGAATATTCGTCGAAGCCGTAGCGGCCAAGTTCGCGCCCCAGGCCGCTCTTCTTGTAGCCGCCGATCGGCATTTCCGGTGTTCCGTCGATGACGCTATTGATCCAGCAGCGTCCGGCGCGAATGCGGCGGATACTCTGCAGCGCGGTCTCCAGATTGGTGGACCACACGGAAGCCGAGAGCCCGTATTCGCTGGCATTGGCGATCGACACCGCCTCATCCGCTGTCTTGAACGTCAGCGTCGACAGCACAGGACCGAATATCTCCTCGCGAGCGATCGACATGTCGGGCGTGACGCCTGCAAAGACGGTCGGCGCGTAGTAGAGGCCCGCCCCCTCGCCCGCCCGCGTTCCGCCGAGCAGCAGTTCTGCACCCGCCTCGACGCCCGCTTCGACATAGGAGTGAACCTTCTGCGCATGAGCCTCGGAGATCATCGCCCCGATCTTGGTGCGCTCATTCAAGGGATCGCCAAACGTAACCTTGCGCGAGATGTCGAGGAGCCGCTCCATCAGCGCATCGCGGATACCCTCCTGCACAAGCAGGCGGCTGCCGGAAATGCAGCATTGGCCGGCATTGTGGTAGACACCATAGGCGATACCATCGGCAGCCGCTTCCAGATCGGCATCGGCAAAGACGATCTGCGGCCCCTTGCCGCCGAGCTCTAGACCGACCCGCTTGACGCTCCGCGCCGCGATTTCTCCGAGCTTCGTGCCAACGCGCACCGAGCCGGTGAATGCGACCATATCCGTACCGGGGTCTTCAGCGAGAACCTGGCCGGCCGGATCGCCGTAACCGGTGACGACATTGAAAACGCCGTCCGGGATGCCTGCCTCGCGTGCGAGTTCGGCCATGCGGATGGAGGTGCCCGATGTAAATTCCGAAGGCTTGAGCACCACGGTGCAGCCCGCGCCGATCGCCCAGGGAACGCGCTCCGAGGCAATGATGAAGGGGAAATTCCACGGCGTGATGATACCGACGACGCCGACCGGCTCCCGCAGCACCAGCCCAAGCCGATCGTCGCCGATGTTGTTGTGGGACTGCCCCTCGAGCGCACGAGCCTGCCCCGCTGCATAGGACCAGAGATCGGCGCAGAACCCGATTTCGCCACGCGCCTGAGCGATCGGCTTGCCGACCTCGAGGCTTTCGATCAGCGCCAGCTCCTCCTGCTTCTGCAGGATGAGATCGGCGACCTTGAACATGAGCCGCGAACGCTCGGCGCCCGACATGCGGGGCCACGGCCCGGTATCGAAGGCCCGCCGCGCCGCCGCGATCGCGGCCTTCACGTCATCGGCCGATGCATCCGGCCAGGTGCCCACCACCACGCCGGAATGGCCAGGGCTGACGCGGTCTATCGTCTTGCCGGAAGAGGCCTCGATCGACTTGCCATCGACAAGCATCTGATAGCGGGATTTAATGCGAAGACGCGGGTCGCTGGAGTCGGGCGCGATGAAGTTGGACAGATTGGATAGCACTGCTTTTCAAAGGCCGGACACGCGGCGCCGGCCCCTCCCTGTTTGCCCGGCTTCGAGATTGCCGGATTTATGTTGCGTTTGAATTGTATGGTACTGTATGGTGGTTTTAGATGGATGTCAACGCATGACGGCGGCCAAGAATATGAACGTGGAATCCCTGAAAGTCGAAACGGGTGAGACAGCCGCTGCCCAGGTCGAGCGCGACCTACGCGAATTGATTATCCAGCTGGAATTGGCGCCAGGCACGCGGCTGTCCGAACAGGATCTCGCCACCCGCATGGGCGTGTCGCGCCAGCCGGTGCGCGAGGCGCTCATCGCGCTCGGGAAATCAAAGCTTGTCGAGATCCGTCCGAACCGCGGCACCGTCGTCGTGCGCATCTCCGCGCGCCAGATGATGGAAGCGCGCTTTGTCCGCGAGGCACTCGAGACTGCCGTCGCCCGCAGGGCCAGCGAGAGCTTCGACACATGGACGCGGCGGCGTATCGACACGATTATCGCCAGGCAGACGTCGGCCATGCAAGCCGAGGATCACAACGCGTTTCGCCGGGAAGATGAACAGTTCCATATCGCGATCGCCGAAGGTGCCGGCTGCAGCCTTGCATGGAACGCGATTTCGGACATCAAGGCCCATATGGACCGTGTCTGCAATCTGCAGCTCCGCCATCCGGATTCGATGATGCGGCTGATTGCCGAACACCAGGCCATTATTGAAGCCATCGATACGCGTGACGCCGAGGCGGCGGCCTCAGCGATGAGAGCGCATCTGAACGGCATCCTGTCAGACCTGCCACAGATCGAAGCCGATCATCCTGACCTGTTCGAATGAGTCTCAGGTCTTGTTGATTTCAGCC
>NZ_JBFTST010000013.1:0-174200 GCF_056400165.1 Rhizobium sp. 01L410 | reverse complement strand
ACATGACGACTCCGAACATAAATGGCCTCGACCACGATGCACGTCGCTTGTCTTGCTTCCCAATGCTGACGTTCAGCTAGCATCCCAAGAGGCGACGACTGTCGCATCTCTAACTAGCCTATATGTCGCATCTCTAAAATGCCGCTACAACATCGTATCGCATAATCAACATTATGGAACTCACTGCAGCAGGAGCCGGCGGTGGCACGTCGGGAGATGACGGATGGCCATAACGTTATCTAGGATTGCAGCGATACCGGGCTGCCCCTGCGGCAACATCCGATTGCCTTCCTCCGCGAGGATCTTTCGGCGCGCAACATGATCACCTGCGCCGATGCGGTGAGCGCTCGCGACGTGCGATGGGTCTATACGACCGGCCTTGTCCTCGTGCGCCAAAAGCCGGGATCCGCAAAAGGCTTCATGTTCATCACCATCGAGGACGAAACCGGCCCGCCAACCCTGTCGTCTGGCCGACGCTGTTCGAGAAGCGCTGGCAGGTCGGTCATCTCGTTGCCCATCAGCTGTTCGACCTGTCTGGCGATCTCGACCTCGCCGATCGCGACGAGGCCTTCAGATTGCCGGCCGGCCGCGGCGACGCTTTTGCTGAGGGCCGGATCCGCGGGATACACCGAAGCCGGTCATCGCTCCGCGCGATATGTTCGTTCCGGACCTTCATATCGACACACTGAAGATCAAGGCGCGGAATTTTCACTGATAGCGGTGCGGTTGCGTGAATTAAGGACCCCTGCTGTTTTTCACGATTGCTGAACGTTGAAGTCGATGGTTCTGTTTCTTCGACGACAACAGCAGCGCTGCCGGAACAGCCGATCAAAAGAATCATGGACGCAGTTCGATCGTCATTGTACGTATGTATGACGTACAATGATCCATCTGCTAACTTGACGTGTACGTCGTTTAGACGTACATACATAATGACACTATTATCCTGACCAGGAGGCGATGATGGTTGCTTTCAAAGATATGACCGCAGAGATCGATGAGCCAAGCGACGCACGTATGGGCTTTCGTACGAAGGCGCGGATCAAGACAGCAATCCAACGTGCTGCTGCGCTGTCCGGTGTGGACGATTCGGCTTTTACCATCAACGCGGCTTATCAAGCGGCTATGACCACGATTGCCGCTCATGAACGGACCCTTTTGCAGCCGGCCGATCATGCTGCCTTTTTTGCGGCGCTGGACAATCCGCCAGAGCCGACAGATAGCCTTAAGGCAGCTTTCAAGCGCCATAGCGCGACTGTCGTCTCAAAATAATGCCGCAGAGTGAGGCACCAAAGCCGATCATCGAGCCGTTCGATCCTTCGAAGCACGATCGGGCGGCGTTTTCTTGCGGGATTGAGCAGGTCGATAACTTTTTCCAGAAGACGGCAAACAAGCTTCAAAAGAGCGACAATCTTCGTGTTTTCGTGATGACTCGAGACGGAGGCCTAGTGATGGGCTTCTACGCCATCAACAACCATGCCGTAGACTATACCGAGCTTCCGAAGAAGTTTGCCCGTGACCGCCCCGGACACGGCTCAATTCCGGCCGCCTACATCTCGATGATCGGTCGCGACCTGAAATTCGCGGGCAGCGGTTACGGCGGCGATTTGCTGATCGACTGTCTCATGAGAATAGCGCGGATCTCCGATGAGATAGGGACGGCTATCGTCATGCTCGATGTCCTTGATTGCGGTGATGCAGCGCGAACCGAGAGGCGGGTGAAGCTTTACAAGCGATACGGCTTTCAGCCCTTGGCCACCAACGCGATGCGGATGTTCCTCGCCGTCGCAACGATCAAGAAGATGTTCGACTAACGCCCTGCCGCTCAGACGTCCTTCGACGATTTTCCCGTAAAGATTCAATGCCAGTTTATAATGTGAGGCAGGGCGCCCGAACCGCCGCGTCGTAAACCCGGAGCACCATGCCACGCTAGTGCTACCTGATTTCGTTGCGCTCATTCTCCATGCTGGCAAAAGCTGCTGTCGCCGTAGCGTCGGCTGACCGAAAAGCTGGTTTGCACCGCTATCGATTGCCTGTGAGTGCCTCTACTTCCTGAAGGTATTCCTCAGCCTGTCTGGCCAGATCGGCAAAGAAATCCTTGGCGACGGCGGAAGCCGAATAAACGGCCGGTTCGGCGCCCAGCCGGATAGGCGATCTCACGTTCGAGCGTGAGGATCGTCTCGTCGCGCAGGTGGTGAAGAATGCCGAAGGTCTCGATATCGTTCCAAAGCGTCGAACACCAACAAACGCATCCGACGCTTCATGCCCGGGGACACGGATCTTGCCAATGTCACCCAGCAACGGTTGACCGACTTGGGGCGAAGCCTTTGCTGCCTATTTGCGGGAAAGTGGCTGATGCCCTACCCTCAAGGCGGCCATAATGCGCTTGGGTTAGCTTCTCTAGAGAAACGCCTCATCGACCGGAATTTGCATCGCGGTGACAAGATGATTTGTTTGCCCTGCGAGCCCTATCACCGCCAGCAGTTCCGCATGCTGAGCTTCAGTCATGCCACGCGCCTTCGCTGCGGCCGTGTGCGAATGGACGCAATAGGAACAGCCATTTGCGGTAGAGACCGCTATGTAGATCATCTCGCGCGTCAGCGGATCGAGGACGCCTTCGACAGCCATGACGGCCTTGAGGCTTTCCCAAGTGCGCTTCAGCAAGGGCGGATCATTGGCGAGGCCACGCCAGAAGTTGTTGATGAAATCCGACTTCCGGGTCGCCCGGATATCGTCGAAAACGGCCTTCGCAGCCGGGATCACTTCGATTTCGGCATCGGTCAGGAGTTTCACGGTCGCCATTGTCGTTCCTTTCGCTCGTCAGTGGACGGCAGCGTACATGATCTTTGCCTCGGTGGAATCGCCTGGCGAAAATTCCTCGACGATCCGGCCCTGCCTGCAGACAAGGATGCGGTCCGACAGGTTCATGATCTCTGGCAGATAGGATGAAATCACCACGACCGCCAATCCGCGATCGGCGAGCTCATTGATGATCTGATGGATTTCAGCGATGGCGCCGACATCGACGCCGCGGGTCGGCTCGTCAAAGATCACCACCCGCGGCTCCTGAACGAGACCCTTGCCAATCACGACTTTCTGCTGGTTGCCGCCTGACAGTTCAACGACGCGCGCGTTGTCGTTGATCGCGCGGATGTTCAGCTTGCTCGTCCACTCGACGGCAAGCTTGTGCATCTCGCTCATGCTGATGATGCTGCTCTTCTCGCGGTCGGCGGACAGAAGACCGCCGAAGATATTCTCGGCAATCGACATCGTTTCGAAAAAACCCTCGCTCTTTCGATCCTCGGTGACGTAGACGATGCCGTCCTTCACCGCCTCGCGGGGAACGTAATAGCGGACGGGCTTGTCATCGAGCTCGACAGAGCCGCCGCGCTTGAAGTCGCGCTTGTAGATGCCGGAGACGACCTTGAAGGTTTCGGTCCGGCCCGATCCGATAAGCCCGAAGACGCCGGTGATCTGTCCTTCGAAAATCGAGAACGAGTTGTTGCGCACAACATTGCTCATCGACAGGTCCTGAACCGAGAGCACCTTCTTGCCGGGCTTACGGATGGTGGATGAATCACGCTTGCGATAAAGCTCTCCGGTGAGCGTTCTGCCGACCATCGCCGCGATGATCTTTTCCCGGTCGAACTCCGACGTGTCTCCCGATGCGACGAGTTCACCATCACGAAGGATGGTGATGCGATCGGCGATCGCCAACGCTTCCTCGAGCGCATGGCTGATGAAGACGATCGACACTCCCCTCGCCTTCAACCGCCTCACGAGTGCAAAAAAGTGGCGCTTCTCTTCAGGGGTCAGCGTTGCGGTCGGCTCGTCGAAAATGATGATCTCGGCATTGTGGTGAACGGCGCGGGCAATCTCGACCATCTGCTTCTTGGCGGCACCCAGGGTTTCGACCATAGCTGTCGGATCGACAGGGAAGTTGAGTGACTGCAAAAACTGCTGAGCGGAGATGTAGATGCCGCGCAGGCGGTTCAGAAAGCCTTCCGTCCCCAGATAGAGATTTTGTGCCACCGTCATGGACGGTACGAGACTGGTCTCCTGGAAGACCATTGCGATGCCGGCGTCCAGCGCCTGGTACGGCGAGCCGTAGCTGACCTCCTTGCCATGGTGGGTCATGGTACCGGACGTCCGTTCGACGACACCGGCGATGATCTTCGCCAGCGTCGACTTGCCGGCGCCGTTTTCGCCCAGCAGCGCGTGGACTTCGCCCTTGCGCAAATCGAAGCTGACATTCTTGACCGCGGGAACGCCGCGATACTCCTTGGTGACGTTCTCCAGGTGGACGATGATCTCGTTTGCTGCCGCCATTCTATCTGACCTCCGCCACATCCATGGATACGAGCATGCCGGCGCCCTTGCAGGTGATGAATAGCCTGCCCTCGTGTTCGGCAACGCTGGTGGTGCCGTGCCTGATGCCATCGGCGCGGCTGTGCAGGCTTGATAGCGGTTGCAGCCGGGCATCAAGCTTGACGACCAGACCGTAGGAGCGGCTCGGTGACCAAGGCTTGTGGATTCCCATGGTCTTGATGCCGCCGCACTGCAGCGGCTCGAGAAAACTCGTTCCCGATGAGAGCGATGGCGCGATCCAGAATTCGGGCGGGACGCTTGCCATCATGTCTTCACGATACCGCTGCTCCTGAAGAACAAATTCGATCAGGCGGTTACGCGGAGCAAAGATCGAGAGCCACGCTCCCCCATCGGCGGCCTGAGAAAGCCGCGCTGGGTATCCGGGAAGATTGTCGACCACTGTCTCTATGGGGCCTGATGCCGAGATCCTGACGATCCGGTGATGCCAGGCTTCGCTGACGGCAACGCCATCGGAATTTGCCAGAAGCCCATAGGGGAATGCCAGGCCGCCGGCGACCTTGCGCGGCGCCCGGCTGCCGGGTTCGATCTTCCAGACGCTTCCTGAGCGCCCTTTTGACATGAGATCCCGTGCCCATTGATCCGGCGCGATGCGATCTGCACCATTTGCCAGCCACAATGCCCCATCGGGGGCGAAGGCAAGCGCGGTGATGCACCTGATCTCTTTAGGGAGCGGCAGCGCTTCGCGATCGAGAACGAGTGAGCCGGACACTAGAGCGATCGCCAGCGTCCCCGACGCCGACGCCGCCGTTGCGCAGATTTCCGCATCGAACTCCTGCAACACTTCTTGTTGCCCTGTGGACAAGATAGAAAGCAGTTTTCGTCCGGACGAGACGACGAGCCGGCCATCGTGCACGAGCGCATTGTCGACGTCAGGAAGTGTCGCGATCAGCGGCGCATCGTCGAGCGCCTGGTTCGGACGAAATGCACCGTCGAGCGGCGGGATGGTCACGGCCTTGCCGCGAAACAGATCGAGGATCGGATCGAAAATCATCGGGCGCTCCCCCAATAGGAGGACGGCCCGGTCCATGTCTGACTGCCGGTCGAAAGCTTGTAGCGGCCGACTCGGTTATTCAGGATGCCCCCGACGTATAGATAGCCCTTGTGTTCGCGCATCGACGTGACCATCGGGTGCGAGACGCCGGAAAGATCGGCCATGGCATCGCGGATGGTTCCGGTCTCGTCGAATTTGACGATGCCGCCGGTGTTGATGTTCGGAAACAGCCAGTCATCTTGAGGGAGACGCCGGGTCATGCGCTTGCGCATGCCTGGGTGGCGAAGCGACAAATCAAAGCTTGGTGTTCGCATGCCGAGCCAGGCCATCCAATAGGTGCCGTCCGAGGCGCGGTTGATATTGTCGGGATAGCCGGGCATGTCGGCGATCACGCATTCGGCGGTGCCCGCCTTCGGCCCGTCCAGCCAGTAGCGGTGAACACGACATGCCCAGCTTTCGGCAAAGAAGATCGACTTGCCATCATGGGCGACGCAGACGCCGTTGGTGTAGCGATATCCATCCAGCAGGGTCTTGGTCTTGCCGGTCTTCGGATCGTAGACCAGCAGGCGGCCTGTCGCACGGTTTTCGATCGAGTCCAGCGCCCAGTCGTGGGCGTCGTAGCGTTTCGTCGAGTCGGTGAAGTAGATCCGGCCGTCGGGCGCGATGTCGCAGTCGTTCGGGTCGCGCAGCCGCGCGTCGTCGACGACGGAAGTCCATGACCGCGATGTCTCGGCCGTGAGCTTGGTCACCGTGCGGTCCGGCGCGATCGAATAGAGACCCATCGCACCGACGCAGCTGATCAGGTTGCGGTCCTTGTCGAAGGCCAGCCCCAGCGGGAAGCCACCGACATGGGCAAACACTTCCGAGCGCTGGTAATCAGGCGCGAAGAAGCGGACGATCTCGCCGTGACGCGTGCCGCAATAGAGATTGTCGTCATCATCAAGGATGACATCCTCGGGACCTTCGAGCTCGCCA
This sequence comes from Rhizobium sp. 01L410, assembly GCF_056400165.1. Lineage (NCBI taxonomy): Bacteria > Pseudomonadati > Pseudomonadota > Alphaproteobacteria > Hyphomicrobiales > Rhizobiaceae > Rhizobium > Rhizobium sp. 01L410. Next base: position 167,845 of record NZ_JBFTST010000013.1, on the reverse strand, counting down.
AGGCCGATATATTGCGTCTGCGACAACCGGTCGTCCAGCGCATAGGGCGTGCCCGAACCGGGGACGGCGGATTGCGCTTCCCCCATGCGCAGGTAGACGGGAGCGACATAGACTTCGTTCAAGACCTTGTGACGGTTCTTCAGCCATCTGATATCGATCGTGACGGCGACTGCCAGCATCAGGCCGAGTACCATCTGGTTGGTGCCGGTTCCGTAACCCAGCCGGATAAGACCGTTGGTCATGACGAGGACGATGATTGCGCCCATCAGGCCCTTGATGACCGACCCTCTTCCGCCGCCAAGACTATTGCCGCCGACGACCGCCGCCGTAAGCGCCAGAATCTCGAGGTTGAGGCCCGTGCCGGGCCCTGCCCCGCTCAGCCGGCAGGCAATCAGGAAGCCTGCGATCGAGGAGCAAAGCCCAGAGAATACATAGGTCAGGAACACGGTCCGCTTGACCTTGATGCCGGCATTATGCGCCGAGCGGCGCGAGCCGCCGACGGCGAGAATATGCCAGCCTGGGCGCGACCGCGTCAGGGCAATATGCGTCAGGACGATGAAGACGATCGCCGTCAGGACGGACACAGATATGCCGAGCACCGTGCCATCGCCGACGAAATCCCAGACGTCGGACATGGCCGAGGACATCTGGATCTGGGCGGCGAAATTGACGACGAGGATGTCGTAGACCGCTCTGCCGATGATGAAGGTCACCAGCGTCGTCAGAAATGCCCGGAGCCTGAGAAAACCGACCAGGTATCCGTTGATCGCACCGAAGGCGACACCCGTCGCGATTGAGGCCAGCAGGGCGACCAAGACGGGCTGCTCGAATATGAAGAAGGTGGAGACGGCCGCAAAGCAGGACAGCGCAAAAATCGAACCGACCGAAAGATCGATCCCGCCTCCCAGCATGACGACGGTCAACCCGGTGACGACGATCGAGAACTCGCCGAGCTGGCGGGTCGAATCCTGAAGCGAATTGATCTTGAAGAAACCCGGGATTGCCGAGCCAAATCCGGCGACGACGATCACCAGGGCAAGAAATGGTATCGCATTGTCGGTCCAGCGCTTGGTCAGGATCTCGCCGGCGAGGTGATCCGGGATCAAATTGTATCGCCACGCCTGCAAGCGTTCTCTGAATGTCATGTGTATGGACCGGATAAGATGGGGAAGACGTGCGAAGCCCCTCGGCCGAGGGGCTCCATTTGCAGACAGGTGCTTACTTCGCAGCTGTCTTCAGTGCCTTGAGGTCCCAGCAGCTGTCGGGCTTCAGGTCCGCCTTGGTCGTCGCCTTCTCCAGGGTGTAGATATAAGCCTTGGAGGTGCCGGCAGGCTGGCCGCTCTGCAACAGGAATTTGATGATGGCGTTGATGTCGCGCGACTGGTGATGAAGTTCGGTCATCACGACAGCGCCGTAGGTGCCGTTTTCCAGATTATCGCAGTCGGCAGCCTTTTCACCGCCGCCGGTGGTGACGAGGAACACCTTGTCCTGCAGCTTGGCGTCGCGAATGGCTGCAGCTGCACCCGAGGCGTCGCCATCCCAGAAATCGATGATGCCGCAAATATCGGGGTGCTGCTGGAGCATCGTCGTGGTGACGTTGCGGGAGGTCGTCGCATCCCAGTTGGAATCGGGTTTCGCGACCACCTGGAAATCCGGGTTCTTCGCCAGAACCTTGGTGATGCCTGCATATTGGTAGAGGCTGGAGGCATTGACCTGGTCGCCCTGGACGAGGCCGATCTTCTTCGAGGAATTGGGCCCGCAGCCCTTGATCACCGCTTCGGCTTCCAGCTGGCCAAGGCGGTCCCAATCGCTGCCGACGAAAGCGTCAGCGGCGAAGTTTGCAGGATTGTCGATCAGGATGACGTATGTACCGGCGGCTTGCGCCTTCTTGAGCAGACGCGCGTAGGAGTTCAGGTCCGGCGAATGGACGATGAGGACATCCGGCCGGGTGTCCGAGGAGATCGCCTCGGTGATCGCCTGAGCGCCGGCCTCGACGCTCCAGTTGGGGTCGCGGGTCTCGAACACGCCGCCGAAGGCCTCAACTTCGGTCTGGAGATAATGCGCCCAGCCCTGCGCGAGGTCGAAGCCCATGGCCATCGGAACGAGCATCACCCGCTTGCCATTGAGGGCCTGGGAATAAGCTGCCGGACCCGGATCTTCCTGCGCTGGAGCGGCGGTTACGAAAACCGACAGCGACAAAGTCGCTGCGGCAAAGAGTGCCTTCACGTATTTCATGGGGTCCCCCGATGAGTTGACGGATGAATTCGTTCGTCCCGCGCCACGTTCAGATGTCCCCCTGCTGGGCCGTCTGCTCGTCACGCGGATTGAGAAGCCCGTCGATTACGATGGCGACGAGCAGGATCGTGGATTTGATCAGGTTCTGGTAGATCAGCGGGATGTCGATGATGGTCATCGCGTTCAGCATGATGCCGATCAGCGCCGACCCGAACAGCACGTTGCGAACGCTCCCCTTTCCCCCCGAAAGGCCGATCCCGCCAATCACCGCGACCAGCACGATGTCATAGAGGAGCGTCGAGTTGACGACGCGCGTATTGATCGAGTGAAGGCTGGCGGCCGTCAGCAGGCCGGCAAGAAACGCGACGAGCGCGGAGAGGACGTAACGAAAGACCAGCATCGGCCGGACGGGCATGCCCGCGTTGCGGGCGGCGACCGGATTGTCCCCGGCATAATACACGTAGCGTCCCCATTTGGTGTAGCGAAGGAACAGGAAGATAACGAACGCGAGAGCGGCGAAAATGAAGACCTCGATCGGGATGTCGAGAAAGCGCAGGCCGCCCAACAGCTGCAGCCAGTTGTCGGGCGGAACCGGCACGGCATCCTGGGCGATCAGCTGCGAGCGCACGAAGCCGAAGACGAACGAACCGCTGGCAAGGGTGACGAAGATCGCCGGCACATCGGCATAAGCGACCAGAAAGCCGTTTAGCAGGCCGATACCGACGACCCCTGCGAGCACAAGGGCGAGCGCTTGCCAGCCGGAGCTTCCATCGTTGAGCAGCTGGAGATACCACGCGACGGACATCGCCATGACGGCGACGGCCGACAGATCGATGCCACGCCCGATGATGACGACGGCCATTCCAAGCGCCAGGATGCCGAGCACGGATACCGAGCGGATGATCGAGACGACGTTTTCGGCCGTGAAGAAACCAGGCAGAGTAGCCGACGCCACGATAAAGATGATGACGGCGATCGCGGCCACGATCGTCTCCTGGCTCAACGCCGTCAGATGCAGTCCGCTACGTTTCATTCCACGTCCCCAAATCACGCGAAGCCTGCCGGTGCGCGGGAAGATCGTCAAAGTTTGAAGCCCCCAAATACAGCCGGAGTTGGAGAAGGAATTTCGACGCAAAGATGCTTTCGCGCGAAATCAAATTCTCGGCGCTCCTCCACGCCAATGCGCGGAGCGGTGCATGCTGTACGGTGCTATTCGACTTGTTCCCACGCAGTCTGTTGCTGCGTTGCGAGAACGTTAGGCCTCTGCCCGCCGCGATGTCAATATCATTTCATGATGCGATGAAGCGCAAAGGCTTGAAATGAGATCGACAAGAAACGGGGACGGCGCCGCAGAAAGGACAATCTGAAAAATTCCTTTCACATTTTGCCATTTTACTGTATTTCGCAGATTGAACTTCAGGGGGAAGCAGCCGTGACGGACGTCAGGACATTGCTGTTGGATCAAAAGCTGGTGCTGACGCCGTCGGAAGAACGGATCGTGCAGATTCTGCTGGCCGACTATCCGGCGTCCGGCCTTGGTACGGCCGGAAATCTCGCCAAAAAGGCAGGCGTCAGCGATGCGACTGTCGTTCGTCTTGCGGTCAAGCTTGGCTTTGAGGGTTTTCCCGATTTGCAGAAGCGGTTGCTGTCGGAAGTCGAGGCCCGTCTCCATTCTCCATTGCTGATGATGGAGGCAAAGAGGCACGATGGCGCGGTCCAGGGCATTGCAGAGGCCTATCTTCACGCTGTCTCCGAGACCATCGACAAGACGATCGGCGCGACGCCCAGCAATACCTATGATAAGGTCGGCAAGATCATCATGGCGGCCAAGGGACGCGTCGGCCTGGTCGGCGGCCGCTTCAGCCGCCACATCGCCGGAATGCTGTCCGGATATCTGTCGCAGTTTCGGCCGAACGTGCAGGATATCGGCACGCTTTCCGCACAGTCGTTCGACATTCTGGTCGACTATGGCAAGCGCGATGTGCTGATCGCCTTCGACTACAGGCGATATCAGAACGACGTCATCGCCTTTGCCTCGCAGGCCGCCGATCGCGGAACATCCGTCATCCTGTTTACCGATCAGTGGCTCTCGCCGATTGCGGAACATGCCGAAGTCACGATCATCTGTCCTCTGGACGTCCCTTCGCCCTACGACACGCTGGCACCGGCCGTGGCCCAGATCGAGGCACTGGTAGCACAAATTCTCGCCTCGCTCGACGATGCGACGCGCAGGCGCGTTGAAAGCCTCGAAGCTGTGCGTGCCTACAATGCCGTCACGCTCGATGGCGCCGACAATGTCAGCTCCACCCAACCCGGCCCCAAGCGCACGAAAGGTACCACAAGCGATGCCTAGCCCACTTCTGAGGCGGGATGCCCCTTACGTCCCAGGCGAAACGGCGATCTTGCTCGTCGACATGCAGCGCATCTGGCTGGAACCGGGGCTCGATCCCGATCATCCGGAGCGTGGTCCCGATCACTATTTCTACCGCCAGACGGCATCGGTCACCATTCCGAACAACGAGCGCCTGCTTGCAGCGGCAAGAGCGAACGGCATCGAGGTGTTGCACACGATCATCCAGAGCCTGACGGATGATGGCCGTGACAGATCGCTCGATCACAAGCTGACGCCAATCCATATCCCGCCAAGCAGCCCTGAGGGCTTTCCTCCTGAAAATCTCGGCCCGAGGAATGACGAGATCCTCATCCCGAAGACGTCGTCCGGCGTCTTCAACTCGACCAACATCGACTACGTTCTCAAGAATCTCGGTATCCGCTACCTGATCATCTCTGGCATCATGACCGACCAATGCGTCGACATGGCCGTCAGAGACGCGGCAGATCGCGGTTACTACGTGACCTGCGTATCCGACGCCTGCGCCGCCGCGTCCCAGGAACGCCATGACATCGCCTTGAAGGCATTCGGTGGCTATTGCTGGGTCACCGACACCGATACGGTCGTCAACCGCCTGGCTGCGAGGTCGGCTGCATGACCGGCGCCGGGGCTCTGACCGGGATCGTCACGACCGACATTGCTGCGGTGACCCGGGGCCGCTTTGTCGCCAGCAGCGCGTTTGAAAAGATGCTTACGGGCGGCGTCGGCTGGCTGCAGGCGAACCTTTCGCTGACGCCGTTCAACGTCATTGCGCATCCCAATCCGTGGGGCTCTTCGGGCGATCTGCGATTGCTGCCGGACGCGACAGCCCGATTCCGCACCGCAAAGACCGGCGCGGACACGCCATTCGATATGGTGCCGGGCAACCTTGTGGAACTGGACGGCCAGCCCTGGGCATGCTGCACCAGAACCATCCTGGCCAATGCTCTCGATGACCTGAAGGCACAGACCGGACTGACGATCGTTGCCGCTTTCGAACACGAGTTCAAACTGCTGGACGCCGGCCTGCCACGCGAACATGTGATGTCCTTTGCCGGCTTGCGGCGCGTGGATGGCTTCGCCTCGCAGGTGATGGAGGCGCTCGACGAAGCCGGTCTCAAACCTGAAGTCATCATCTCGGAATATGGGGAAGACCAGTTCGAGGTGACGAATGCACCGTCAAACGGACTTGCAGCCGCCGACCGTGCCGTCGCTCTGCGAGAGATCATCCGCGAAATCGCCCGTAACCGCGGCTGGAAGGCGTCATTTGCCCCGAAGACATCGCCGTCATCGGTCGGAAACGGTGTCCATATTCATTTCAGTCTCGTCGGGGCCGATGGACAACCGGCCTCCTATGACGCTTCAGGGCCATCGGGACTGTCGGAAGCGGCTGGCGCCTTCTGCGCCGGCATCCTCAAGCATCTTCCAGCGATCACCGCATTAACGGCGTCGAGCGTCTCCTCCTACTATCGTCTGAAGCCGCACAACTGGAGCTCTTCCTACACTTGGCTCGGCGACAAGGACCGGGAAGCGACCCTCAGGATATGCCCGACGGTGACGATCGGCGGCAACGATCCGGCGAAAAGCTTCAACGTCGAATATCGTGCTGCCGACGCGACGGCAAATCCCTATCTGGCGCTGGCGGCCATTGTTCGCGCCGGTCTGGAAGGCCTGAAGGCGCGGCTGCCCTGTCCGCCCGTTCACTCCGGCGACCCCGACGAACTGATGGAAGCAGACCGCGCAGAGCTGGGTCTTCGACGGCTCCCGGAAACGCTTGAGGACGCCCTCAATGCACTGCAAGGCGATCAGGTCGTCACCTCATGGTTCCCGAAGATATTTCTGGACACTTTTGCGGGAATGAAGGCGTTCGAAATCAAGTCGCTTGAAGGCCTCGACGAGGAGGCGATCTGCGCCAGCTACAGGGCGGTCTATTGAACAGCCGCACATCAGATTTTCACGCGTGGCCAGATCCGGTCGAGGTGCTCAACGCCGAAGGCCAGTCCGAGATCGTGCTGATTTGCGAGCACGCCTCGAATTACATTCCGGAGGTGTTTGACGGCCTCGGGTTACCGCCCGAAGACCTGGTTCGCCATATCGCCTGGGATATCGGAGCAGAAGCCGTAAGCCGCGCGCTTTCATTGCATCTCGACGCCCCGTGTTTCATCGGCAAGTATTCGCGGCTTCTCATCGACCTCAACAGGCCGCCCGGAAGCCCGACAAGCATTCCCGAGCGATCCGAAGCAACCGATATTCCCGGCAATTTCCTGCTTGGGGCCGAAGACAGGCAACTCAGAACAGAAAGAATATTCACGCCGTTCCAGGCCGCAATTTCGCGGCATCTCGACCTGCGCCAGCAGCAAGGACGGCCAACGAAGATCATTGCGATCCATTCGTTCACCCCAGTGTTCCTGGGAGAGCAGCGTCCCTGGCACGCCGGCATCCTGTTTGGTAAGTCGTTCGGACTGGGACGGCAGATCATCGACCGCCTGACGGAGATCACCAAGTTGAGGATAGGAGCGAATGTCCCCTACGTGATCGAACGGATCAGCGACTACGCCATCCCTGTCCATGGCGAAGACCGGGGGCTGGATGCCGTGCTGGTCGAGATCCGCCAAGACCTGATCGGATCCGCCGATGGTCAATCGCGCTGGGCAACCTATCTCGCCGGGGCTTTGAGCTGAAACCGGCGTGTTGCCGACCCTTGGACAGCCGGGTCATGTGAGTGCCTGGCAGAGCGCTTACTTGAAATGTTCATCTTCGTTGCCGCGATGATTGATCGCATTTTGTGTCAGCAAGTGGTAGATGACAGCCGACGGGGCATGAGCTGTTGTGTATCATTCTCAAAACTGTGAAACGGTACTGGAGAACTTTTTGGGTTGGAAAACACCGAAGTTTGAATACGTGAACGGTTATAAGATCGTTGAAATTGATGGGCCTGCCTTCAAGGTCTATGACGGTGACCGTCAGCTTGGGGAGGATTTCCCCTATCCCGGCGAGGCTGCAGCTTACGCAACCTCTCTGCCAAAGCGGGATCAGCCACGCCGTTAGGCGATAAACCGCGAAACAGCATTGAGAAACGAATGTGACAACCTTACCCGATGCGGTGCAAGATTGACCAGCTTCCCCCTTTCGTCACCGCTTAAACTGCTTGGGTGGTCTGAGTTCTTCGCGAAACAGGTCCAGCCCGGCGAGGCGGACTTGATCCCCAGACGGATTGCTTCAGTTCACCGCGCACGTCTTGAGGCAATCGACGTCACTGGACCGGCCGGAATTGAACTTCCAGCCCACGCCAACACCGCTGAATATGCGGTGGGCGACTGGATTCTTGCCGATCCCCTGACCGGTATGCTTGTCCGCCGTCTCGATCGGAAGAGTGTCTTTCAACGATGCCCGGAAGGTGGACGTGGCCAGCAACTTGTTGCCGCCAACATCGACACGCTGTTCATCGTCACCTCCTGCAATGCGGATTTCAATCTCGCCCGGCTGGAACGCTACCTGATCATGGCGATCCAAGCCGGCAGTAGCCCGGTGATTGTACTGACAAAGGCCGACGTCACTGAAGACGCCGGCAGGTTCATGGCGGAAGCCGGGGCGCTACAACGGGATGTGCCTGTCGTCGCCCTGAACGGGCGCTCTGCCGATGCAGTGTCGCAGTTGAGACCTTGGTGCGGCGCAGGTCAGACCGTCGCGCTGGTGGGATCCTCCGGTGTCGGAAAATCGACGCTTGTGAACACAATGACGGGGTCGGAATCTGACGCGAAGCAAAAGACGGGCGCGATCCGGGAATATGATTCACAGGGCCGGCACACGACCACGGCTCGATCCCTGCACGCAATTTCAGGCGGCGGCTGGGTCATTGATACGCCAGGAATAAGAACACTTTACGTAAGCGATGTTGCCGACGGCATAGATACACTCTTTGCTGAAATCACCGAGCTGGCGCCGCTTTGCCGTTTTCGCGACTGCACCCATGCCCATGAACCCGGATGCGCCGTCCAGGCAGCTGTTGCAAGTGGCGCCCTGTCCGCCGATCGCTTGGAACGCTGGCGCAGCCTGCTTGCGGAAAACCGTGAGCGAACACCTGTCGTGAGCGGACCACGCGGCAACAAGATCGTTCGCAAGAAGAAATATTGAACGCTTGTGTGGGCGGCAATCGCGGGCGTCGCGTAAGCGGCGTTGGCAGGACCCGGCCTCGATTCGTATTTCGGCGGCTGCAGGGCAAAAGTTTATCAGCGCATCTTTCCCACCGTCATGCCCCGCCGGCACGGCTTATTTCTCGGCAGGGCCACGCAAGATCGGCAGCAGCAGATAATCGTTCCGGTTGGGATCGAAGGCAACGATCTCCAGACCGCACGAAAATGCCTCCTGCAGACCACCGCGTAGCGAAAGGAGATCGGAATCGTCAAACGTGCTGTTAACGGCAGGTGGCACGCGAACTCGCGTGCATTGGTCCCATGGCCGTCCCGCGGCGCGACCCTGCATCGCTGAAATTCCTGGTATTGAAGTCGATGCAGCATTTCCGCGCCGCCTTCGAGCCACTCGCCGGCCAGGTCGTCGTCTGCTACAGCGGCGCTCTGGCCACGCCGCGCGCGGAGTTGCGGCCCTACGTCAATGTAAAGCGGCCGATCTGGCCGCTGGATCGCACCTGAAGCCTCATCGCTCTCGAAGCAATGTGAAGCCATAGCGCGACAATTGCTGCAGTTTCCTCTACGTTCCCGCCGGAGATGAAGCGGGCAGAGAGTTGAGATGGGCCGATTTGAAGATACCGAAGCCGCAATAACCGAACGGCTCCGTGCGATGAAAGGAAATCCGGATGTGACGATCAACCTTTTCGAACTCGGGGTTCCCTTGAATGCAGCGGGGTTTACGCAGGATGAGATCACGGCGGTGCTCGAAGCCCTGGAGCAGGACCGTATCGTTGAGTTTGCACCTGGCAACAGGCTTCGGCTGATTAAGCCGCTGCCCTGACATCGTGCTGGTGCGTCCGAACCGGCGACAATCTTGCTCTGGCCCGCTTTCCTCTGCAATCGGTCATTTGGCGTATGTTCTCGCGCAAGCCCGTCGCACAAAGCCCTTTGCCTCCAGCCGCTGAAGCTGTGTTCCCGGTCCAATCGGATGGAGCATTGCTATCGGATGTCACGCGACAAATGCCGCTCTGATCAACTCAATCCGCGAATACTTCCATCATCGCTTTCAAAACCAGAACCGCAGAAGCCGCGCCCGGGTCGACATGGCCGAGGGATCGCTCGCCAAGCCGCGCCGCTCGTCCGCGCACCGCCACCATTGAACGTGTGGCCTCCGCCCCACCCTCGCCTGCCACCACCACGTCACGCCACAGTTCCCTTACCCCGCTTTTGCGCACGAGTGCTGCACGAGCCGCCTCGGCGGCCGGAATCCAGGCGTCAAGCATCGTCTTGTCGCCACGCTGGCCCTTCCCGCGTTCCTGTATGCCAAGCGTTATCGCCTCCAACATGGCGACTTGGCCCGCAGCGTCCAGAGACTGCCCGCCTTCCAGTGCCTTTGCGGAACGTAAAAACGCTGTCGCATAAAGAGGGCCTGTCGAGGCGCCGACGGCGTTGAGAAACACCGATGCTGCGGTTGTCATCACAACCGACGGCGGCATCTCGTCGAGATCGGACCGTGCCAATTCACCAGCGACGGCGCCAAAGCCAAGAGACATCGTTATCCCATGGTCGGCATCGCCAATCGCGCCGTCAAGCTCGGTGAGGTAGTCTTTTTCTGCCGCGATCAAGCTGGATATCCGATTGAACATCCGGTTGAGCCTGCGCGCATCGTTCTCTGCCATTGTTTCCCTCCCATGTGCACAAGACGCCCGATGATGAGGCCGGTGCATGCCGATCTTACGTTATCTTCAGCACCGCGGTGTCGCAGGGATGGTGCAAGAGTTCCGTCAGTTCCTGATCCAGCTCCATGATCGAGATGGACGCCCCGACCATGTCGAGCGACGTACAGTAGTGCCCGACCCAATTGGCTTCGATCGCAATGCCCTTGGCACTCAACCGCTGCTCGACACGTCTGAACAGGATATAGAGCTCCATCATCGGCGTCCCGCCGAACGAGTTGACGAGCACGGCGACGCGGCTGCCTTTGGCCGCCCTCATCTCCAGGAATATCCGATCCATCACCCTGTCGACGATCTCATCGGCGCTGATCATCTTTTCGCGAATGACGCCCGGCTCCCCATGGATGCCCATGCCGAACTCGATATCTTCGGCGCCGATCTCGAAATTGGGCCGTTGCGTCTGCGGCATGGAGCATGGCTCAAGCGCCACGCCGACCGTATAGGTCTGTAAATTCGCCTTGCGGGTCACGGCTTCGCAGGCATTGAGCGGCAGACCGCGATCGCAGGCCGCACCAGCTATCTTGAAGGTGAAAAAATTGCCCGCCACGCCGCGCCGCCCATCCCGGTCTTCGATCGGCGAAGAGGTGATGTCGTCGGTGGTAAGAACCGTTCGCACGGGAATTCCCGCAGCCTCTGCCATCTCCGCCGCCATTTCAAAATTCATCACATCGCCGGCGTAGTTGCCATAAACGAAAAGAACGCCGGCGCCGCCGGATGCAGCTTTCGCGCAATGCAGGATGGGTATGGGAGGCGGTGACGAGAAGATGTTGCCGATCGCGACGGCATCCGCCAAACCTTTGCCGACATAGCCCAGGAATCCCGGCTCATGTCCGGATCCACCACCGATGACCAGCCCTACCTTGCCCGGTCTTGGTCCGTCGCGCGCAACCAGCGCGCGGTGCGATTTTTCGATCGGCGAAAGATACTTGCGATGGGCGCGCACCACGCCATCCAGCATCTCTTCGACGACATTGTCGGGATCGTTGAGAAATTTCTTCACGCGCGTTCGCGCGGCCGGCGGTAGAGGCGTCTGGCTTTCCGGCCGCAGGCGCTGGGGCGATCGCTGATCGATATCGGTCACGCCATCGGCGTTGAGAATGCCGCGGCCGGTCGCCGCGTCGGTAATCAGCACGTTGACATAGCCGCCGCGCAACGCCGCAAGAATGGACGGCACCTTGTCGAAGCCGCCGGCGGCGGCAATGCGCAGATCGATGTTCTTCAGCATCTCAAGTGAAATGCCGATCGTTCTGTCGTCGAGCGGTCCTGCGATCGCGCGGCCTTGGCCGTCGATAAAGCGGCCCGCCACAACTCCGACAGCGCCCTTGGCTAGATAATCCTGCAGTGGAACAGATTCGAAGAAGCCACTGGTATGAATGGTGGAATTGGGGCGCAGCGACGAAATGCCAAAAAGCGCCTTGTTGGCACCAGCAAGAGCACCGAATTGGCTCTCGATCAGCGGCTCTTGCATAAACGACTCCCGCACGGCGTTCGCCGAGACGATGGCGGGTGCGGAGATGTTGATCAGCTTGCCGTTGACGGCGGTGGCCAGCGCCGCGGCGCAGAGTTCAGGCGTATAGGCGAAGCTTGCGCGCGTGCCGCCCGTTGCCTGCACAACGGTGACATCCTGCAATCCTGGAACCTCGGCGCGCTCGCTGATCGCCAGCACCGTGCGGCCCCACGACACTGCGACGGTATCGCCCGATTTGATCAATCGATGTAGCGCTTGGCCGCCGGCAACGCCGATCCTGTCGATCAGCGGCCTGGCGGTGTCCTCGCTCGGAACGACGAGGCAGTCGGCAAGGCCAAAATGCCGCTTGAGCGCTTGCGCAACGGTGAGCGATGCAAGCCGTGCCGGTTCGATAGCAATGTTGACGATGCCGCGATCACGTGCGTCGGCGAGATAGCTGTTCACCGTTGCGCGGGATATGCCCATCACCTCGGCGATATCGCCTTGAGTTAATCCGTCTTCGTAGTAGAGCCAGCATGCCCAGACATAGGGGTCGTCGCCGTAGCGCAACGGCATGGCGTCCGGCGCCTGTGCGAGGTCGTTCTTGCCTGCGCCTGCTTTTCGCGCCTGCTGGGTCTTAACCGCTGCCACTCTGGAATGAACTCCCGCTTAGATCTGCCGGGAAGATGCCGCCAATACCAACGCATTGCAACCGCGCGGCGCGCGGCCCGCCGCCAGGGGACGAGGCCGCGCTGTCTTGGGAGACAAACCGTCTGATCAGCCGCCCTCAAGCCGGCTGGCAACGCCGATTGAAATTTCGTTAAGTATGAGGGCGCAGGAGGTCGCGCCCGCATCCAGAACGCCGCGAGAGCGTTCGCCCAGGCGGCTGGCGCGGCCGATCTTGGCGACCAGATCGATCGTCGAATCGCGCCCCTTTTCGGCTGCTTCCGCCAAAGCCGCGAGCGCATCGGCGAAAGACTTTCCGGATGCTGTCGCCTCGTCGAAAGCATTGACCGCCGGGACAAAGGCATCAATCAGCGTCTTGTCCCCGACTTTGGCCGAGCCGATCGACTGAATGCCATCCAGGCCAGCATGCAGCATCTGGCTGAATAGCTTGGCATCGACGATATCCCTGCCCTCGATCGTCTCACCGAATTCGGTGAACATGACGCCATAGAGCGGGCCCATTGAGCCGCCGATTTCGGTCATCAGCAACGTGCCCAGCGTCTCGAACGCGCCACTGAGCGATGAGTCCTGCCCTTTCAGACGCTCGGCCGCCATGCCGAACCCCTTGGCCATGTTGACCCCATGGTCGCCGTCGCCAATTTTGCCATCGATCTCGCTGAGATAAGCCCGGTTTTCAACGATACGGCCGGCCACTGAAAGAACGATGGCGCCCGCCGAGGCATTCTTGAAACTTTGCATGTCAGCGTTCCCTAGAGCAAGATTGTGCAGGACGTTTCGAGGTCGAGCAGCGGCTTCGTCTCGTCATCGAGAGCAAAGACCGTCAGCGTCGCGCCGACCATCTCAAGCGACGTGAAGTAATTGCCGACATAGGTTTTGTAGACAACGAGACCTCGGCCGCTGATCTCGCTCTCGATCGTGTCGTTGAGAATGTAGAGTTCATTGAGCGGCGTGGCGCCCAGGCCAGAGACAAGAACAGCAACCTCGGTGCCTTCCGGAAGATTGTGATCGTCGAGCACGATCTTGCACATGTCCTTGGCCACCTCGACCGCAGTCTTGAGCGGCTCGACGCGCACGCCAGGCTCGCCGTGGTGGCCGATGCCGACTTCCATCGTACCCGGCTCGATCTGGAAATTCGGATGACCGACGGCCGGCAGGGTGCAAGGACCGAGACCGACGCCGATCGAGCGGCAATTGTCGATCGCCTTCTGCGCCGCGGCGCGAACCTCTTCGAGGCTGCCGCCCTTGGTGGCCTTGGCACTGCCGATCTTCCACATGAAGATCTCGCCCGCAACGCCCCGGCGCTTTTCGCGTTCGGACAGCGGTGCCGAGCAGACGTCGTCATTGGCAACGACGGTCGCGACCTCGATGCCGTCCTTGGCGGCAAGTTTGGTCGCCATCTTCACGTTCATATTGTCGCCAGCATAGTTTCCATAGAGGCAGACGACGCCCGCGCCGCCATTGGCTTCGCGAATTGCATCGTGGAAGCTCTTGGCGGTCGGCGACGAGAACAGCTCGCCCACGGCGACGGCGTCCAGCATGTTCTTGCCAGTGTAGCCCATGAAACCGGGCTCGTGGCCAGAACCGCCACCCGTGATCACGCCAACCTTGCCTTTCACAGGCGCGTTCTTGGCGACGACAACACGCGGGTTTTCGGCAAGCCGCACGATATCGGAGTGGGCCTTGATGAAGCCCTTGACTGTATCCTCGACGACGAGATCGGGATTGTTGACGAACCGCTGCATGGGATCTCCTTAAAAATGTCCTGGCGCTCCGGCTCAGAGAATGGTGTAGCCGCCGTCGATCAGAAGATCGGCGCCGTTGATCATGTTCGCGCCGTCCGAAACCAGAAAGACGGCAGCGGCAGCGATTTCCTCGGGATAAGCGAAGCGGCCGGTGGGGATCCGCTTCTTGGCGGCCTCCCCCTTTTCGCCCGCCCAGGCCTTCTTGCCGAGTTCGGTCAGGACCACAGTTGGCGAGATAGTGTTGACGGTTATGCCGTACTTGCCCCATTCGGCGGCAAAGGTCTTCGACATACCGATGACGCCGAATTTCGAGGCGCAATAAGCCACGTGCTCTTCAATGGCCACGGTGCCAGCCTGCGACGCAAGATTGATGATCTTGCCGCCTTTACCGGCGGCGATCATGGCGCGGCCGGCAGCCTGCGTGACAAGAAAGCTGCCCTTGAGATTGATGTTGATCGTCTTGTCCCAATAGTCGAGCGACAGGTCTTCAGCAGGCGCCAGGAACACGACGCCGGCGCTGTTGACGGCAATGTCTACCTGGCCGAAAGCGGCGACCACGTCGGATATGGCGCGATTGACGGAATCAGGCTGCGAGACATCACAGACGAAGAATTTAGCCCCATGACCAAGCGAAGCCGCCTTGGCGCTTGCGATATCGGCATTGATATCCAGGACAGCGACCGTCGCGCCCTTTGCAGTCAATGCATCGGATATCGCCGAGCCGATCCCGGACGCGGCACCCGTGACGACAGCGATCTTGCCGGTCAGGGGGAAATTGAGGTCAATCTGGGGAGAAGTGTCTGTCATCTCTTCAAGCCTTTGCGATGTGGATGCCGGGGCGGCGCGACGCCGCCCCGGCGGTGCATTTTTTACTTGCGGGATTCGAGCAGCTTGTCGGCATTTTCCTTGGTGACCGGCGTCCACGGGACGAGGTAGTCCTTGGATGCGCCCTCTTCCCACTTCATGTCAGGATACTGGGTCCAGATCGCCGATTCCGGCTTGGCGTCCTTGTTCGCAGCCTTGATGGCCACGTCGAGAGCACCCTGTGCCTGTGCGTTGGCGTCCTGCAGGATCGATGCCATCTCGCCACGCTTGACGGCATTGATCGCATCGGTAACGCCATCGACGCCAGCGATCGCGAAGTCTTCGACCTTCAGGTTGGCGGCCTTGATCGCTTCAATAGCGCCGAGCGCCATTTCGTCGTTCTGGCCGATGACGCCGTTGATCTGGCCGGGATGCGATGTCAGCCAGTTCTCCATCAGGGTCTGGGCTTCCGCACGCGACCAATTGGCTGTCTGCTTTTCGAGAACCTTGACGTCAGGGCACGCCTTCAGCGCCTTCTCGTTGCCTTCGAGGCGCTGGATCTGACCGGACTGGCCGATCGGGCCCTCGAGGATGACGAGGTTACCCTTGCAACCCATCTTGTCGAGAACGGCCTTGGCTTCCAGTTCACCGGCCTCGACGTCGTTCGATCCGACGTAGGAGGTCAGGAGATCGGAGTTGACGCGGGCGTTGGACCCGACGACCGGGATGCCGGCATCGTGGGCGGCCTGAACAGCTGCGGCACCCGCCTCGACGTCCATCGGCACAAAGATGATCGCGTCGAACTTCTGGGTGATCATGGTGTTGAACTGTTCCTGCTGGACCAGCGCATCATAGCGGCCGTCGAATACCGTCAGCTCCACCTGGCCGCTCTTGACCGCCGGATGCTGCTTCAGCGCGGCCGACCAGATCTGCATGAATTCGGCATTGAGGCCGTAAGTCGTTGCACCGATCTTCAGCTTCTTGTCCTGCGCCATCGCCGGCGCGGCAAGGATTGCAGCGCTAGCGACGAGGGCGAGCATCAGTTTCTTCATGTTTTTCTCCTCCTTAGAGATATCCGTCGCCGTTATGACGCGCGGTTGGTCGACGGACCGCGGATGCGATCCGAATGATGAGGTCAGAGACCTTGATTTCGCTTCTGATCCAGCATGACGGCGCCGACGATAAGCGCGCCCTTGAGCACCTGCTGGTAGTAGGATTGGATACCGAGCAGATCGAGACCGTTGTTCATGACGCCGATGATCAGCGCCCCGATCAGCGTTCCCGTCACCCGGCCAACACCGCCCGAGAGGCTGGTGCCGCCAATGACGACGGCCGCTATGGCATCGAGCTCGTAGGCGATACCGGCTTGCGGCAGCGCAGATCCCGTGCGGGCCGAGAGCATCATTCCGGCGAGACCGGCGAGCGAGCCCGAGATGCAGTAGACCGTGAAACGGATGCGGGTGACGTTGATGCCGGAGGTGATCGCCGCATGCGGATTGCCGCCGACCGCGTAGATGTAGCGGCCAAAGCGGGTGCGAGTCAGAACCCACCAGGACACGATGAAGACGACGGCCAGGATCACCACCGGCATCGGCACGCCGAGAATGTTTCCGGTACCTATCCAGCGGAACTCGGGGATCAGCGCCGGGACAGGCTTGCCGCCACCATAGATCAGCGTCATGCCGCGTGCTGCCGACAACATGCCGAGCGTGGCGACGAAGGCCGGGACGGCAAAGCGCGAGACGATGAAGCCGACGACAGCGCCACAGGCCAGACCGACCGCGATACCGGCAATCAATGCGACGATGGCAGGGTACGGGGCACCCGCAATGCCGGCCGTTGCCGACGTCGTGACGAAGCTGGCGCTGATGATGCCGGCAAGCGCCACCACCGAACCGACCGACAGATCGATACCACGCGTCAGGATGACGAAGGTCATGCCGATCGCCAGCACGCCGTTGATGGATGTCTGCAGCAGCACGTTCGAGATGTTGCCGGCCGTCAGGAAGTACTCGTTCGACACCGACAGGATCACGGACAAGAGCAGGAAGGCGAGGAAGATGCCATATTCCTGGATGAGCAGCCTGCGGCGATCCGAGTTGAACCAGCCCGTCGTTGGTTTGTTATCTGTAAGGGACACTGTTTCTACCCTCTTCCCATGCCGATCCGTATTGAGAAATTCGCGGCGCACCTGTTACGTCGACAGATGCACCAGCGCTTGCGCGTCGGTTTCCACCCGCGGGTAGACGCCCGCCGAGCGGCCGTTGCGCATCACGAGAATGCGGTCGGACATGCCGAGCACCTCGTCTATCTCCGATGAAATCATCACCACCGTGCCTCCCGTGGCTGCGAATTCGCAGATGATCCGGTAGATTTCGCGCTTGGCGCCGACATCGACGCCGCGCGTCGGTTCGTCGAGCAGAAGCACCTTCGGGTTGCGCAGGAACCACTTGCCCAGCACGACCTTCTGCTGGTTGCCGCCTGATAGTCCCGAGACCGCCATGGTGTCGCGTGCGGTCTTGATGCCGAAACGCTCGATCATCTGCTGGCTGGCCGCCTGCTCGCGGCCGCGGCGCATGACGAAAGCCGGGCTGAACTCCGGCAGGCTGGCAAGCGCGATGTTGCCCCTGACGCTATCGACGAGATTGAGCCCTGTCAGCTTGCGATCTTCGGTGACGAGGGCAAGCCCTTGCTCCATGGCCTCGACAGGCTTGCTGACGGTGATCGCCTTGCCATCGAGCCTGATCTCGCCCCTATCCATCCGGTCGAGACCGAAGAGGCAGTTGAAGATCTCCGATCTGCCGGACCCCATCAGCCCATAGATGCCGAAAATCTCGCCCTTCTTCACGGAGAACGATACGTCCTCGACCTTGCCGCTCGCCGTCAACCCTACGACCTCGAACCCCGTGACATCGGTGGGCGTGTTGGTCTTGATATATTCCTCGCCGAGTTCACGGCCGACGATCATCCGGATCAGTCCCGCGCGATCAATATCGGCAAGGTCACCCGCACCGATATACGAACCGTCACGGAACACGGTGTAGGCGTCGGCGATCTGGAAAATCTCCGACAGACGGTGCGAGACGTAGACCACGCCCTTGCCCCCGGCCTTCAACCGTTCGATCGTCTTGAAGAGTTGCTGTGCTTCCTTTTCGCCGATCGCTGAGGTCGGCTCGTCCATGAAGATCACTTCAGCGTCATGGCTCAACGCCTTGGCGATTTCGACCAGCTGCATCTGCGCAACAGAGAGATTCATCATGAACTGCGTCGGGCGGATGTTGAACTCGAGTTGCTCCAGCAGCCGCTGCGCATTCTGGTTCATGGTCTTGAAGTCGATGCCGCCGAAACGTCCTGACGGCTCACGGCCGAGATAGATGTTTTCGGCGACCGTCATGTGCGGCACCGGACTGAGCTCCTGCTCAATGATCGCGATGCCTGATGCCAAAGCCGCCGCCGGACCGGAGAATTCCACGTCCACACCCCGTCGCCGGATAGATCCCGCGTCGCGCTTGTGGATACCCATCAAAATCTTGAGGAAGGTGGATTTTCCGGCGCCATTGCCACCGCATAGCGCATGCACGGATCCAGCCTTGAGCTGAAACCGGCCGTCGCGAAGCGCCGCGACGCCATTGAAGGACTTTGCCAGCCCTTCGACTTCCAGAAGATGTTCCACCCAAGTTCCTCCCGCGATCGGGCCATCTCACGATGGACCAATCATGCATCACGCTCCATCTCCAATGGAGCGATTTTTACAAGTGTCAAATACATTTCGACAAATGTCAATCAAGCAATTTACCTTGTGCATATCCCTTGAAGACGAGCGGAGGCGGCGTCCTCCCCTTTCAGGTAAGGCCGGCTGAGAGAACCGCATTTGCTGACGAGTTGCCGTAATTTCACGGCTGCGGACTACATGATGAGTGCAATCACATACGCTTGCGGAGAAGCTAGCGTCGTCTGACTGAGATCAAACATCGATCGGTGAATACAAAGATCAGAACAGCCGCCTTCAGCCTTTTCGGGGTCGCCCGCTCTCCAAACTGCGCGCGATAGAACTCTGGGCCGGCGTGGAACGCGCCTGCCGTGGCGACAGGCCGCACAGGGTCTTGAACGCCCGGCTGAAGGCGGCCCCGGAATCGTAGCCGACGTGGCAGCCGATATTGCCGATGCGCAGGTTCGATTTACGCAACAGGTTGGAAGCGACAGCCAGCCTCCAGCCGTGCACGTATCGCAACGGAGACTCGCCAACAGAAGCGCATTCGACGCGCCTGATCCGTGCATAGGTCAGGGCTGCTGGCGCCGTCCAGCCGTCTATTGTCACCCTGACACGGACGGTAGGCCCATCATACCGGAAACCGATGTCATCGGCTGGCTTCCATGGTCTCGCGCAGCGCCGCGTTGATGCGGTCCTGCCAGCCGGGGCCATCTTCCTGGAAGAAGGCGAGCACGTCGGTGTCGATCCTGATCGATACCGGTTCCCGGGTGGAGGGGATTGCCTGCCGTTCTACAGGTGCAGCCGGGGCCTTGGTGGCGGGCTTAAACAGGGCTTCAGCAGCATCGAGCGGATTGGCCGGCCTGCGGGGTGTGCGGTTCATGGATTTCCTTTAAATTTGTTGCGTAGAAGGGCTCGCTCACCGAGACACTCGGTCATGAGCATGAAATATCAGACGATACGTCTAGGCGCAGTCGCGAAGCGCACGATAGGACAGATGTAGCATGGATCGGCTGGGTTCCGCCGTGTTTTCCGTGCGGGCAGGGAAGAAAACCGGAGAGATTGTAGGCGGCCCCTGCAGCAGAAAACGAGACAACTCGTCGAAGAAGACGGGAACAGCCGATCCGTGCATCCTGAGGAGCCGTCTGCTGGCCAAGGACGCCAGTTTCTGCGCGGATTTTGCGCAGGCTTATGGCATGGACGCTCTCGAGTGCGAGATGCGATTGCCGATCAATGATTGTCCGGCGCTTTCGACCGGATAGCGGCGCGCTCGCGTCGGGAGTGGTCACTGAAACAGGCGGCCGCGTGTAGACAATATCGCCGTCGCGAAAGTTCGAACATTCATACTCCTGTTGATTGGAAGTCGGGTAGTTAATAGGATACGAGCGCCGCTCATCCGCCAGTCGCGCGACGAAACATCCCTCTGGAGCAATTGTAAGCTTCGTGCTACATATCTAGCCGATTTGTAGTGCGAAGGTTGCAAATGCCAACACCTCATAACCCTCCTGCCGCTGTGCGGCGCGCGCTGCGCAAGTTGGGCGCGGACATCCACGACGCACGCCGACGTCGCCGCCTCCCTATGGCGGTGGTAGCCGAACGTGCCTTCACCTCACGCTCAACGCTTCAAAAGATCGAGGCCGGCGACACCAATGTGAGCATTGGCATCTATGCAGGCGTCCTCCAGGCACTCGGCCTGCTGGACGGGCTGAGCCAAGTCGCCGACATTAGTAACGACAGCGTCGGCCAGGCTCTGGCAAGTGCGGAGTTGCCCAAGCACGCTCACCCGAAGCGATCGCCAAGACCGTCACGCGATGGCTGACTTTGAAATTCACCTCGACCTTCACGGCCACACACGTCCGATCGGACTGGCGCGAAGCGATCGCGTCCGTGGTACCGAAACTATCTTGTTTGAGTATGATCGTGCTTGGCTTGAGGACTCCGACCGCTTCTCGCTTGAGCCAGCTCTAGCTCTGAGCCGCGGAGCGCACCGCGGTAGGACCGAACGCGAGCGTTTCTGTCGTCGGTTCTGGCCTAGCGCAATGTTTGGTACCGGCTTATGGCGCGCGCCATGCCTAGGGACGCATGCTACCCTCACCGAGATGCTGGCGGATCCACTTAAGCTCCTGAGATGCTGTTCTGCCGAAATGCCGTTTGAAATCGCGGCTGAACTGCGCGGCGCTGATATAGCCGAAAAAACGAGCCACTTCGGCAATCGTGCGGTCCGGTCGCGTCAACATCAACCGTGCCTCGTGAAGACGTATAGCCTTCAAGTATTGGATCGGTCTTGATCCCGTCAGGGCTTTGAAATGCGCGTGATAGGAGGCGATGCTCATTCCTGCTCCGCTGGCCAACTGCAGCGTCGAGACCTCTGAACGATAGGCATCGCGCAGCCGAACGAGGCTCCGTATGATTTTCCCGACAGGACCTTTTTGCCTTGTCGCCGCGAGCATTGTTTCACCTTGCGGACCCACCAGAACCCGGTAGTGAAGCTCCCTGAGAAGCGAGGCCCCGAGGACCGACGCTTCCACCGGATCGGAAAGCGCCATTAGAAGGCGCATCAACAAATCCTCGATCTGCGGCTCTAGCCTGCTCGATACCAGCCCCTTCGGCTGCCCCACGGCTTGGGCTTCCCGCTTGTTGTCAAGCTGCGCGGCGATCTCCGTCGCAAGCAGCATATCAAAGTCGACATGGACGGCGAGGAGAGGCTATTCCGGAGAGGCCGTCGATTGCATTCGGAAGGGAACGGGAAGCGAAACGGCCAGATAGTGATCTTCATCATAGATATAGACTTGGCCATCGAGGATGCCCTGCTTGCGCCCTTGCAGCACGAACACTGCGCCGGGCCTGTAGAGAACGGGAACGTCATCAAGCATCGCCTCGGCGCGAAGAAGCCGCACGCTATCAAGAGCCGTCAGGTTGTAGCCCTGACGCGTCGCCAGGCTCGACGCGAGATCAACGAGCTTCGATCTTTGATCTTTGATCTTTGATCTTTGATCGGAATTACGGCCGTCATTTGTAGGATTTGGCAAGAGAGGCATAGTTTCAACAATCGATCAGCGGTAATCTCAGTAATATTTGTCAATTGCCACGCTCATTCAAGGAGAGGATTTCGGCTATGTCAAAGACATTCTTCATCACCGGTGCCAATTCGGGCTTCGGTTTTGCCATTTCCGCAGTACATCTTGACCTCAACGACCCACAATCCCTGCAGGACGCAGCGCGCGATCTCGGTGAACGCTTCCCCACGCTCAATGTGGTGATCGCCAATGCCGGAATCTCGCGGACCGAAGATATGACGTCCGGCACATGGAATGTCTCATCGTCGGTGGACATGATCCAGACTAACATTGTCGGCGTGATTAGCACTGTTGCGGCTTTCCTGCCTGTTCTGAAGGCCCAGCGGAATGCCACCATCATGGCAACCAGCTCTGCTCTCGCCTTCCTGCCGCGGGCAGATTTTGCCACCTACTGCGCCAGCAAGGCCTTCCTGCATTCATGGCTGACGTCGTTGCGTCATCAGCTGCGGAAGTTGCCGATCGAGGTTCTCGAACCTTCCCCGCCCTATGTGCGGACGGAGTTGACCGGCCTTTCTCAAGCAGCCAATCCGCGCGCCATGCCGCTCGCCTCTTACATCTGCGAGGTCATGTCCATGCTTGAAAACGGACAGCACCCGCGTGGCGAGCTGCTCCTGGAGCGGGATCAATCCCGCCGCTTGGCCGAGCGTGACGGGACGTTCGACAGCATCTTCGCGGCCATGAATCCAGCCTGAGCTTGTCCGGGCGAGGCATATCCAAATGTAACAAGGCGCACAGTCACAACGCGCGTCTTGTGCACGCCATCGCAGGTTGTACGCGGGCAAGTTATAATGTTCCTGCCGAATCATTATAACCCCTCCGTTGACTTCTCGTATTGGCGCTATAATGTTTTTGTCAGAAAATTATAACTCCGGTTCGGTGCTGAGAAGGCTACAAGCAGGAACGGCGATGTCGAAAATCAAACAAGTCGATATTAGCTACCGGACAATGTTCGCAGAGCTCGTCGAGCGCTCGCTCGATGCCCAATTCCAGGCAGACTTTCCCTTGGAGGGCCGGTTCGTGACCGTACCGGTCAAGGATCGCAATTACTGGTACTTCGACCTGCCCACTCCTGGCGGCAAAGACAAGCGAAGCTATGTCGGCCCGCACCACGATGAAGCGATCACCGCCCGAGTGAATGCCCACATGGAACTAAAGGGTTCGATTCGTGACCGGAGGCGAATGGTAAGCACATTGCGCCGCGCTGGTCTTCCAGGCCCCGATCCGTTTGCCGGAGACGTCACGCAGGCGCTTGCAAATGCAGGGTTATTCCGCCTGCGCGCAGTTCTGACAGGGTCCGTCGCTTTCAGCGCCTATGCAGGCATTCTCGGCGTTCGCTTACCATCCTCGGCCATGCAGACCGGCGATGCTGACTTTGCACAGGACTTCGCGATTTCGGCGGAGGTGGGCGACAGCCTGCTTCCCGTCCTGGAAATCCTCCGGTCAATCGATAGCGGCTTTCGCCCGGTTCCCCACCAGGGGGACAAGGCCACGGTTATCGCCTTCCAGAATGCGAGGGGATACCGGGTGGAATTTCTCACCGGCAATCGCGGATCAGCCGAACACACGGGCAAGCCCTCGCCGATGCCCGCTCTTGGCGGCGCTTCCGCAGAAAATCTAAGGTTTCTCGACTACCTCATCTACGAACCGGTGCGCACCGTTCTCCTGCATCGAGAGGGTGTGAATGTGCTGGTTCCTGCTCCGGAGCGTTTTGCTGTCCATAAGCTCATCGTCGCTTCGCGGAGGCTCGGAGATGCGCTGGGGCGAGCAAAGGCCGACAAGGACCTGTCTCAGGCGGCCCTGCTGTTTGAGGCACTCGTTGAAACGCGACAGGGCGACGTTGTTGCAGATGCCTGGCAAGAGGCGTGGGATCGCGGCGCAGCCTGGAAAGAAGGCATCTCCAAAGGCTTTCTCAGGCTACCTGAAAACGGCGTCGCCGCTTTAAGAGCCGCGCTCGGCCCGCAGCAGCTCGAAGGCGTCATGAGTGGTGATAGTCCCTCCCCGTGACATACGATCGCATCGAAGGCCCGGTCGAACGCACGCATGTCGCCGTTGGTCGACAATGGCTGCGCGAGCCCAAACTCCGCTGATACCTCTCGATGGATTGTGGAACCAAGCCCTATCCGGTCCGTTCTCTCACCTAAAGGAGAGGACACAACCATGCCGGAAACCAATCGCCCAATACCGCCGCAACCTGAGCAGCAGCAACCGCCGCCTGGGCTGACAAGATTGATGAAGCCCGCGCCGGATCACGGCGAGGAGAGCTACAAAGGCAACGGCAGGCTCAAGGGAAAGGTAGCGCTGATTACGGGCGCAGATTCCGGCATCGGTCGTGCCGTGGCGATCGCCTTTGCGCGTGAAGGCGCCGATGTCCTGATCTCATATCTCAGCGAAGACGAAGATGCCGTGGAAACGGCGAGATGGGTCGAAGAAGCTGGTAGCCGTGCCTTGGCCGTTGCCGGCGACATCACCTCAGAAAGTCACTGCATTGCTCTCGTCGAACGAACCGTCAGGGAGTTCGGAGGAATCGATATTCTTGTCAACAACGCAGCCTTCCAGCGCACCTACGCTGCAATCGGCGACATCACCGAGGAAGAATGGGACGAGACTTTTCGCACGAACATATATGCCCCTTTCTTCCTCGCCAAGGCTGCCGTGCCTCACATGAAGCCTGGCGCCAGCATCATCAACACCACGTCCATCCAATCGCGCCAACCCTCCTCCCATCTTCTGGCCTATGCCTCCACCAAAGGCGCGGTTTCGAACTTCACCGCGGGCCTTGCCGAAATGTTGGCGGGAAAAGGCATACGCGTAAACGCGGTCGCCCCCGGCCCGATCTGGACGCCACTTATCCCTTCGACCATGCCGCCGGATAAGACCAAAGATTTCGGCAAAAAGACGCTGATTGGCCGCGCTGGTCAACCGGCCGAACTCGCCGGGGCATATGTGTTGCTGGCCTCGGCTGAGGGTAGCTATATGACCGGCGCCATTATTCCGGTCACGGGCGGCGAGATCATGATTTGAGCGCGGCACCGTCGTCAGAAAAGCTCAGGGGCAAAACCCAGCCGAAATTCGACAGTCTAGAGTTCGCCGCTGGAATAGCGCGCGGTTTTGCAGGCGCACTGCTTTTTGCCCTGCCGATGCTGATGACTATGGAGATGTGGGAACTCGGGTTCTACATGGACCGCACGAGACTGCTGCTTCTCCTCGTCATCAATATCCCGCTGCTCATCTTTCTGTCTGACCGCATTGGCTTCGAGACAACGTCTACCTGGAGCGAAGCGGTCCGAGACGCGAGCATCGCCTACGGCCTTGGCATCGTCTGCAGTGCTCTTATCTTGTCCGCAATGGGCATCCTCCGGAATGACCAGTCTGCGCACGAGGTCATCGGCATGATTGCCATCCAGGCAGTGCCGTCGAGCATCGGAGCAATGCTGGGGCGCAGCCAGCTTGGCGGGCAGTCCGATGAGATTGATGATCACGGTGACGGAGATGACTCGGTGGATAGCCGGGAGACGAGCTATGCAGGCGAACTGTTCTTGATGGCTGTCGGCGCCCTTTTCCTCGCGCTTAACGTGGCGCCGACCGAGGAAATGATCCTCCTCTCCTACAAAATGTCGCCCTGGCACGCATTGGCTATCATCGTGGCGTCTCTGGCGATAATGCATGGCTTCGTCTACACCCTGTCGTTCCACGGAAGCCATGACCTTGCCGAGGGGACGCCTGGGTGGCACGCCTTTGTCCGCTTCACCCTGCCAGGCTATGTCATCGCTCTCGCTATCAGCGGCTTTTGTCTGTGGACGTTTCACCGGATCGACGACACTTCTACGACACAGGCGTTGATGACAACTGTGATCTTGAGTTTCCCGGGCGCTATTGGCGCGGCTGCTGCGCGGCTGATTTTATGAGGCAGGCATGACCAAGATATCGAGATCTTCAAACATCGAAAATGCCGAACCGCATTGGATTGAATGGTTGACCGGCCTCGTCTCGGCAGCCCTCGTGATCGTGCTCATTACCTGGATCGGCAAGGACGCGCTGATGGATAGAGACAGCTCTCCTGACCTTGAGGCGGCTGTCGTCCGGACGGAACAACGCAGCACCGGCTATCAGGTTTTGTTCGAAATGAGCAACAAGGCGAGCGCAACCGCCGCCGACGTGACGGTACGAGGTGAACTACAGGACGGAAAAGCCATCATCGAGAGTGTCGAAACCGTACTCGCCTATGTTCCAGGCCGGTCTAAAACGAGGGGCGGTTTGATTTTCGAGAATAACCCTGCCGGAAAGACGGTAGTTGTCAAAGCCTCGGCCTACAACGAGCCGTAAAGCTGGTCACGCGGCGAGTTCGATTGCTTTCAGCTGAGTCCCAGGGCTGAACGCGGGACTGATGTTTGCGGGGTTCGGGGCATTGACGCGTGCGATAATCGAACCGATCGATATCACTCACGGATGCCGGCATCAGCTGGTCGCGCCAACGCCTTTACGAATCAATCTTGCTTGCCAGGAAGCGTTTTGCCAGCGCTACGGCGTTGCGCCAACCACAAGCGGTGGGTAATCTAAAAGGATAGCGCCCCCGCACGATCAGGTCGATCAACGCTCTAAAGACGTGGCACGAAGGGATCGACTGGCCCCCCGGTCCGGTCGAAAGCTGGTCGGAAGCAGACTTCGACAAGTCGTTCGCAACGAACGTAAAGGGTCCTTACTTCCTCATCCAGGCGCTTCTGCCGATCTTCTCGAAAGGCGACCTCGGTCGTGTTAAATACTTCGATCAACGCCCATATCGGCATGTCGAACTCGAGCGTTTACTCGCTAACCAAGGGCGCGCTTCTGATGTTGGCAAAGACGCTGTCGGGCGAGCTGGTCGGCCGCGGCATTCGGCTTAACGCCGTCAGGCCCGGCCCTATCGCGACACCGCTTTACGCAAAGCTCGGCATGTCGGAAGCGGAAATGAAGACAATGGCCGAAGGCGTGCAGAAGCAGATCCCGGTCGGTCGTTTCGGAGACGTGTCGGAGGTTGCAAAGACCGTGGTCTTCTTCGCATCCGACGAAGCCTCCTATATCGTCGGCAGCGAGCTCGTCATCGACGGCGGCATGAGCAATCTTTAACCGGCATCCAACTTCACAGGAGCAGAACATGCTAATCGATCTCAAAGGCAAGACCGCCCTGGTGACGGGGTCCACGGAGGGCATAGGCTACGCCGTCGCCCGTCAGCTCGCCAGAGCCGGCGCGGACGTGGTTGTCAACGGCAGGTCCGAAGACAAGACCGAGAAAGCGGCAGGACGGCTGAGAAGCGAAGGCGCCAAGGGCATTGTCACGGGGGTGGCGGCTGATCTCGCCACCGCCGAAGGGTGCGCAAAACTCGTGGTAAAGGTGCCGCTGGTCGACATCCTCGTCAACAATGCCGGCATCTTCCAGCCAAGCGATTTCTTCGACACCACGGACGAGGTCTGGGACCGTCACTGGCAGGTGAACGTCATGTCTGCTGTCCGGCTGTCCCGCGCCTATCTCCCAGGCATGCAAGAAGCAAACTGGGGCCGCGTCGTCTTCATCGCATCGGAATCCGGCTTCAACATTCCGGTGGAAATGATCCACTACGGCGTCAGCAAGACGGCCGACATCGCTGTCGCGCGCGGGCTTGCCAAACGAATGGCAGGCACTGGAGTTACCGTAAACTCGGTTCTCCCTGGTCCAACTCTTTCAGAGGGCGTCGAAGCAATGCTTGCCGCTGAGCGCGAAAAGACCGGAAAGTCGATTGAGGAAGTCGCTGCTGACTTCGTCAAGCAGCACCGGAGCAGCTCCCTCATTCAGCGCGCGGCCAGCGTCGAGGAGATCGCAAATATCGTGACGTATCTGTCCTCGCCATTGGCATCAGCCACGACTGGGGCTTCGGTGCGCGTGGACGGCGGCCTTATCGACACGCTCTGAAGATCAGACAAGCCGAAGCCAACCAGGGCCTCTGCGAACAGCACAGGCTTCCTCTCGTCATGAAATCGCCACGTCCCTACCGTGGAACTCGTCGCGAAAATCCTGTGCTCGCTTTTCGTCGGGCGCGGTGACGATGACGAACCGGCGGCCGGCCTCCGGCGTCTCCTGGTGCGCAAGATCGATCATCCAGATCGTGTTCGCCGACCTTTGGGTCATTTCGATGAGTTTCTCCATGACGGGGTCGTCTTCGTCCTCGATACCGAAGGTTGTCTCATAGGCGAAGGTTTCCTGCGCGGGAGAACCCCTAATCTGCTCCCGCAGCCAGTCCCAAAGGTTTTCGAAGTCAACCGGGAACGGAGAAAACTCCATGTTCACCTGGACAACATCTCGGGCAAAGACGACCTCGCCATCGTAGAAGGCATGCATTCCCAGGAAATATTCGGAAAGCTTTCTGAAAGGGCCTCGCGCAGCGTCTTGAGGTTAGAGGTTGTCTGGAACATTAAGGTCTCCCTGGCAAAGGTCTGGGATTGGCCGCGGCGAAATGCCGAGTAGCTTGCATAATCTATCGTCGCGTGATGTCGTACGGCCTCGGATAGGAAGCCTCGTGGCGGGAAGGCAGCAAATTGGCGGCAAGGACTGCCAGCATGAGCACGATGATCGAAGTGGCGATCAGAACGACCTTCATCAGGAATCTCCTATACCAATAGAACCGTCGTAAGGCTCGCTGGTTCCAACACCCCGCGCGCCGTGTCGCCTTTGCCTGTCTGATCGAGGAACTTGGTCTTGCTGCCGGAGTTCTCCTTCAGAATTCAGAAGGAGACCTGCAATGATCACGAAATCGATCCCCAATTCCGACGAGCTTCTCCCGAGGACCTTGAACAAAGACAGGCAGGACGAAGCAATTCCTCACTCAAGCATAGACGACCGCCGTGCTCCGCCCGTGAACATGGGCACCAGCCGCGTAGCCGGAGACGGCTTGACCGAGGCCGATTCGAAGACTGGCCGTGCAGATCCCAAGAGTCGTATCCCCGCCCCGCAGACGGCCAACCGGGAGTGAAACAATCACGGACTGAAGCCGTTGCTTGAACATCGACGAGCTGCAGTCCGACGACGAGATTTCGCCGTAGCCGGACGGTGCGAGCGCGGTCGAGACAAGAAGAAAGAGCGGAAGTTCGAAATCGCCAGAGCCACACATCTTCCACTGCGACCGGCGACATCCAAATAGAAGATTTGACGGTATCCCAACACCGGCCGAAAAATTTTCGCTCTCCAGAGCGGCCACGGCCTTCCTGACCGCTCTGCTCCACCTGTAGTGGTGACGGAAGAGCAGGCCCTACGGATCTGCGCGTACTTGGACGGCGACCAGGAACGCAAGGACGACGCCGACTTTCTCGAGAGGCAGCTCGCGCGGCCGAAACACGGTTAAGCCTGATGCCCTGTACGTTCTCCTCGTCAGCGTATTCGCCTTCGAACTCGCTCAGCGCGGTTAGCCGTGCAAACGAGGGAAACCATACACGGAGCAGGCAAAAAACAGCTTTCCGAAGCGCAGGGGAGGAGCGCGCTCAGGGCGCCAGCTATGCTGACGAAGCTCGACAACCAGGGCGTACGCGCCGACGAACGATGGCCTCCAACACTGGAGTGGGAAAGATCGGCAGTTTAACCGTTTGGCCGAATGACAACCTTAACGCAGCCGTCTTGCTTATCACGAAAGGTTTTGTAGGCATCCGGCCCCTCTTCAAGACCGATGCGATGCGTAATCAGGAAGGACGGGTCGATTTTTCCGTCGATGATCAGCTTCATTAGCGGTTCGAGATAGCGTTGCACATGGGTCTGGCCGGTCTTCAGTGTCAGGCCCTTAGCAACGAGTGCGCCGAGCGGTGCGGGCACGGCCGGTCCTACGAAGACACCCGGGAGCGACACGGTGCCGCCTGGACGGCACGCGAGGATCGCTTGGCTCAAGGCGTAAGGCCGCTCCGTTGATGTCAGTTTGGTCTGCAGGCTCTCCATCATTCCACCGGCGCCGTGGCTCTCCAGCCCGACTGCCTCGATCACGGCGTCCGGCCCCTGCCCACCCGTCATCTCGACGATTTTTTGCTGAAGGTCGTCGTCCGTGTAATCGAGCGTTTCGGCACCCGCCTGACGCGCCAGCGCCAGACGCTCGGGCACGGTGTCGACCGCAATGACGCGTTCGGCGCCCAGGAGGAACGCCGATTTGATTGCAAAGAGGCCGACGGGACCGCATCCGAAAACGGCGACCGTCTGCCCCGGTTGAATGTCGCAATTTTCCGCCGCCATGTAGCCGGTCGGGAAGATATCGGAGAGGAAGAGAACCTGCTCATCACTTAAACCGTCTGGCACCTTGATAGGGCCGACATCGGCAAAGGGCACGCGCAGATATTGCGCCTGCCCGCCGGGGAACCGGCCGTACATGTCGGAATAGCCGAAAAGCCCTGCAGTCGGATAACCGATCTGCTCGGCCTGTTTAGCGCCGGACGGATTCGACCGCTGGCACAACGAAAACAGGCTGCGTTGGCACATCGAGCACTCGCCGCAGGAAATCGTGAAGGGAACGACGACGCGGTCGCCAACCTTGAGTTTGGAATTGCCGCGACCGACCTCGACGACCTCGCCCATCGTCTCGTGGCCCATAACGTCGCCTGCATGCATGCCTGGAACGAAACCGCCGTACAGGTGCAGGTCGGAGCCGCAGATGGCGCAGCTCGTCACCTTGATGATCGCATCGCGCTCGTTCTGGATAATCGGATCGTCGACTTCTTCACAACGGATGTCTCCGCTACCGTGCCAGGTTAAAGCCTTCATGTCGTTCTCCTCTGCGCGTTTTTCTTGGATCATCGTTTAGGATTTAGGGCTGGCCGCCACCGCCGGCCGCGCCATACACCTGCCCTGTTGCGTAACTGGCCGAGGGATCGGCAAGCTGAACGTAAATCGAGGCGAGTTCGGCCGGCTGGCCTGGACGACCCATCGGCGTCTTGCCACCGAACTGTTCCAGTTTTTCCATCGTCGCGCCGCCGGCCACTTGCAGCGGTGTCCAGATCGGTCCCGGCGCCACGCCGTTGACCCGGATGCCCTTCGGCCCGAGCTGCTTGGCCATCGACTTTGTGAAGTTCATGCCGGCAGCCTTGGTCATCGCGTAGTCGACCAAGTCCTCGGAGGGGTCGTATGCCTGCTCAGACGTCGTGATAATGATGGCCGAACCAGGCTGCAAATGTTTGAGCGCGGCCTTCGTCAGCCAGAACATCGCGTAGATGTTGGTCTTGATCGTCGCGTCGAAGGCATCGGAAGTGATCTCCGACAACATTCCCGCCTGCTGCTGGCGTCCCGCGTTGCTGACGAAGATATCAAGACCGCCCAGCCCCTTCACCGCATCCTCGATAAGCTTCTCGCAGAAAGCCTGATCGCGAAGGTCGCCAGGCAATGCCACGCCCTTTCGTCCTTCTTTTTCAATGAGCGCGATAACTTCCTTGGCGTCGAACTCTTCGTCAGGAAGATAGTTGATGGCAACATCCGCGCCTTCGCGGGCATAAGCAATCGCAGCCGCCCGGCCCATTCCGGAATCGCCGCCGGTGATCAACGCCTTGCGCCCGGCGAGCCTACCCGAGCCTTTATAACTTGTCTCGCCGTGATCCGGTTTTGGGTCCATCTTGCCGGCAAGGCCCGGAAAAGGCTGCGACTGGCGCTGGAAAGGCGGCTTCGGATATTTCGTGGTCGGGTCTTCCATGGATGTTGATTCCTTCGATCGGGCTTGCGATTGCGCCGGGAGCGCGGCGGCGGCAAAAGTAGCGGTCGTCGCCGCAAGAACTGACCGGCGCGTCAAATGGAGAATGCTCTTCATTGTTTTCCCATGCAGACCACAGACAACGGATTGCCGCCCGCGGTCTGGGAACGTTCAGTGCGCGGCCACGAGCTTCATTACGTGCATCTTGTGCATCTCGAGCTTAGGCAGCGTCTCTGCCGCAAATTGCTTGACGGCAGCATCGTCCCCGCCCTTCGCGTAGGTCGCGAAGAGTGTCACCGCATCCATGTGCGCGGACGCCTGCATCTCTATGTAAAGCGCCTGGAAATCTTCGCCCGAGGCACCCTTTAGGGTGTCAAGCATGGCCTGGTGTTTCGGCGCGAGCACCGGCGGCTCGTCACCGAGCTTGGCGGCTTTCTTCAGACCTTCGGCCGCTCTTGTATGATCTGCGATCATCTGCTTGGCGAAGTCTTTGACGTCGCCATCCCTCGCCTTTTCCTCGGCGAGCTTGCTGGATTCGATCTCGAAGGCATTGGCACTCGTGACGACCTTCACGAAGGAGCCCTTGTCGACGTTCATCGGAGCAGCGACGGTGTCGGCGCTTTTTGGCATGGCAGCGAAACTCGCGGTGGACATCAGCAGGGAGAACGCAACGAGCGAGGCAGAAATCATCTTTTTCATGTCGGCATTCCTTACTTGGCCTTGTCAAATGCGGCGGTCAGATCGGCAACGGCCATGTCCATGGCCTGCTTTGCCTGCGGCACCACCTTGGCCATGCCGAAGAACTCGTGGGTGACGCCATCGAACGTCTTGATGTCGACCGAGACGCCAGCGTCCTTGAGCTTTGCGGCATAGGTCTCGCCGTCGGACCGCAGCGGATCGATCTGCGCCAGGATCACGGTCGCCGGCGCGACGCCGGCAAGGTCCGAGCGTCCGTTGAGATTGATGCGGGGATCCCTGGCGTCGTCCATCGACGTGACGGTGTTCTTGACGAACCACTCCATGTCGGCCTTGCCGAGCGGCTTGGCGTTGGCGTTTTCCTTGTAGGAGGGCGTGTCCATGTCGTTGCCCGCCACCGGATAGACCAGAAGTTGGTGGACCGGGTTCTTGGTCTTCATCTCCTTCGCCATCAGCGCAACGTTGGCGGCAAGATTGCCGCCAGCGCTTTCGCCAGCGACTGCGATCTTGTCGGCGTTACCATTCAGTTCATGAATGTTCTCGACAACCCATTTGTAGGCGGTCCAAGCGTCTTTATGGGCTGCCGGAAACTTGTATTCCGGTGCATGGCGATATTCGACCGATACGACGATCGCGTGGGCGCCGAGCGAAAGCGCACGCGGCGCGCCGTCATAGACATTGACGTCGGCGACGACCCAGCCGCCCCCGTGATAGTAAACCACAACCGGAAACGGCCCTTCCCCGCCTGGAATATAGACGCGCGCGGCCAAGCCGCCTTGCTCCGACGGTATCGCGATATCCTTGGTGGTCACCTGCGCTTCGGGATTGGATGATACGCGCTTGTCCCACTGGACGGCGCGCGCGGCGTCGGCCGGGCTCGCCTGCATACGAGCTTCCGGCACGGTTAAGGTCGAAAACGGCTTTGAGCCGAGGGCAGCCAGCTTATCGAGCACGGCCTGCATCTCCGGCGCAGGCTTCGGAGCATCCTGGGCAAATACGGGGGCGGCGGTTGCCAGCAGCGTGCCAAAAAGCAGCGCCGTCTTTCGGGCGGTACGAGGGGTCATTGATTGGTTTCCGATTAAAAGACGTCACCCAACCTCGGCGAAAGCCCATTGTTCCCTTCAGCCTGAATAAAGGATCGGGTGGTCCTGATGAACCGGGTCCGTCCACCTTTATACGCCCGCGATCTATCCCCAAGACCGGGAGACCATGCCAGCTCGCCGCGGAGTTCAGGAGAAGTCCGCGAGACGCTCGCCGTCCGTCTCCGTCGACCGTCAAAAGCTCTGCTTCTCCAGATTTCTTTCCACCTGCCGAAGGGGACGTATCCGGAAACAGCGCGCCATCGAGCGGACGACGTTTTTCAAAGGATGTCAGGCATTGTGGAACATCTCGCCGTTCCCGAACTTTTAGCACTCTCGCGCCCGCAAGGAGTTCCCATGCCTTTCAACCCGCCAATCCTTTATACGCCAGAGGTCGAAACCTTTGACGGCGACGAGCAGCAAACCGTCTCGGAGCTCAACGAGACGTTCGATATCATTTTGAACAAGACCGCCGCGGATTACGGACATGCCGTGCGGTCTGTGCATGCGAAGGCTCATGGCATCCTTGAAGGCACGATGACGGTCAAGGGGGGGCTGCCGCCGGAGCTAGCGCAGGGCCTGTTTGCGAACCCTGGTGCCTACAAGACCTACATGCGCATCTCAACGAATGCCGGCGACATCCTCCCAGATGACATCTCGCTGCCGCGCGGACTTGCTCTGAAGGTCGTCGAGGTTCCAGGCGCACGACTGCCAGATGCGGAGGGAGCGACCCAGGACTTCGTCATGGTCAACGGGCCGGTCTTCCAGGCAAAGAATGCAAAGAAGTTCCTCAGCAGTCTGAAAATACTCGCCAAGACGACAGACCGCATGGAAGGCACGAAGGAGGTCCTGTCCAACGTATTGCAGGGCGTGAATGCGACGTTGCAGGCCGTGGGCCTGTCGAGCCCGACAGTGCGATCGATGGGTGGGGCGCCCGACGTCGATCCTCTTGGCGAGACCTACTATAGCGTGACACCGTTCCGCTATGGGGACTATATCGCCAAGTTCAGCATTCGCCCGGTCTCGAAGGACCTGACCGAATTGACCGGCAAGGAGATCGACACGAAAGACCAGCCGGATGCTATTCGCGAGACGGTACAAGTAGAGATGCGGCATCTATCCGGAGAGTGGGAGTTTTGTGTCCAGCTCTGTCGCGATCTTGAAAAACAACCCGTCGAGGATCCGACGGTTCAGTGGGACGAGGACGAAGCCCCATTCGTGGCGGTAGCGACCATACATGCAGTGCCGCAGGACAGCTGGTCTAAAACCAATGTGCAGAAGGTCGACGAAGAAATGAGGTTCAGTGTCTGGACGGGCCTTGCTGCACACGAGCCGCTTGGAAACATCAACCGGGCCCGCAAGGCGACCTATGAGCATTCGGCGAAGTTCCGCGCGGGCTTCAACAGGTGCCCAATCCACGAACCTGCCTCCTGATCGTGCATCCCGCCGTCGGCCGGCGCCGCTTTTCAGGCGGTGCCTTTTCGCATTGAGACGCACCAAGGATAAGCTTCATGGCCGACAACATTCCAAACCCCAACTCAGAAGGTCCGTCCGGTGGCTGGGGCTCGCTGAAAGGTATAGCCAGTACCTATGGCGAAAGCTTGCCCACGCCCGCCGCGCTTGAGACCCTTGCACGCCAGAACAAGCCGGGCGGTTTCATGTGCGTCTCCTGCGCCTGGCCGAAGCCCGTCAACTATCATCCCTTCGAGTTTTGCGAAAACGGAGCGAAGGCGACACTATGGGAGCTGACGTCGCATCGCTGCACGCCCGATTTCTGGAACGACCACACGGTTGGCGAGCTTCGGCAGTGGAAAGATCACGATCTGGAGATGACGGGTCGCTTGACGCATCCCCTTCGCTACGAAGCCGGCACCGACCGCTATGTCGAAGTGACATGGGATGAAGCCTTCGTAGGCATCGCGACCATTCTCAACCGGCTGGAGAAGGAGAGTGTCGTATTCTACTCGTCCGGCCATGCCGGGCTGGAGGCTTCTTATCTCTACGCGCTGCTTGCCCGTTCATATGGCAACAACAATCTGCCGCAGAGTTCCAACATGTGCCATGAGACGACATCCGTCGGCCTGAACAAGGTTATCGGATCTCCTGTGGGTACCGTCGTCTGGGAAGATCTCGAGAAGGCCGATGCGTTTTTCTTCTTCGGGCAGAATCCAGGATCAAACAGTCCGCGCTTCCTGCATCCGCTCCAGGACGCAAAGCGGCGAGGCGCCCGAATCGTCACGTTCAATCCGGTTCTGGAACAGGGCCTAATCTCCTTCGTCAACCCGCAGAACCCGATCGACATGCTGACAGGAAACGAAACGCAGATCTCCGATCAGTATCATCAGGTCAAGGCGGGCGGCGACATCGCCGCCATCCTCGGCATTTGCAAGCATATTATCGAAGCCGATGACCTCGCTGTAGCGGACCACAAGCCGCGTATTGTCGACTTCGAATTCATCGAGGAGCACACGACGGGCTTCGATCAGTTCGTCGAAATGGTGCGGGAAACACCGTGGCCAGACATCGAACGCGAGAGCGGGCTTACCGAGGTCGCGCTGCGCGATGCCGGCGACGTCTATATCGGCGCTAAAAGCGTAATTGGCGTCTACGGGATGGGTCTTACCCAGCATGCGCAGGGCGCCTTGAACGTTGCGATGGTCGTGAACCTTCTGCTGCTTCGCGGAAACATAGGCCGTGAAGGCGCCGGCTGTTGTCCGGTGCGCGGCCATTCGAACGTCCAGGGCCAGCGCACTGTCGGCATCGCCGAAAAAACCAAGCTGATCCCGATGGACAAGCTCAAGGAGCTGTTCGATTTCGATCCCCCGATGAAGGACGGAATGACGATCGTCGACGCAGTGAAGGGCCTCATGGATGGCACCGTCAAGGCCTTCGTCAGTCTTGGGGGAAACCTCGTTCGCGCCGTTCCCGACCAGTTGGAAATGGAACGGGTATGGGCCGCTCAGGAACTGACGGTCATGGTTTCCACGAAGCTCAATCGCAGCCATCTCTTCCCGGCGAAGACAGCCTATATTCTCCCCTGCCTGTCTCGTACCGAAATCGACAGGCAAGTATCGGGAAACCAATCTGTCACCACCGAGGACAGCTTTTCCCATATTAGCGGCAGTACGGGCAAGCGCACACCGGCGTCAAAATGCCTGCGAAGCGAGCTTGCCATTGTCGCCGGCATCGCCAAGGCGACGCTCGAACCCGGTCCAAGGCTGCGCTGGGACGACTGGATAGCGGACTACAGCCTCGTTCGTGACCTTATCGAGAAGACCTATCCAGAAGACTTCAGGGACTATAATGCCCGCATGTTTCAGGCGGGCGGCTTCTATCGTGGAAACGACGCCCATGAACGCGTTTGGAACACACCGGAGCAAAAGGCCGTCTTCACGAAACCGGATCGATTGAACGCGCTGTCATTCGCGCCCGCCGAAGGTCGCTTCCGGCTCGTAACGCTCCGGTCAAACGACCAGTTTAACACGACGATCTACGGTTACTCTGATCGGTTCCGCGGCATTGAGGGCACCCGCGATGTCGTCCTCATGTGCAAGGCAGACATAGCGTCGGCAGGCCTCTTCGAAGGGCAGCGGGTCACGCTGGTGAGCGATTTTTCAGACGGCAAACATCGGGAGTTGGCCGGCCTCGAAGTGCGGGCGCATGCCCTACCGATCGGAACGATCGCCTCATATTACCCCGAGAGCAACGTGCTTAACGCGATCGATCACCATGACGAACTGTCCAAGACCCCGGCATCGAAAGCTATTCCCGTCCGGATCGTGTCGGGGCACCGTAACGCTTTCGGGTCTCGGGAAATCGAGACTGCGATGGAGCGGCCAGTATTTGTGTCTGGTGACCGGGAGCTCAAGAGGGAAGCTTTTCAACGAGAGGGAAGCGTTGATTGAATGCTTATGTCGTCACTCTCCTGATTTTCGGCGCCGTCGTGCTGTTGACCGTCTGGCTACCAATGGCCTTGAGCCGGCTGCCGTTGTCACTGCCGATCTGCTGCCTCGCCATCGGCATGCTGCTGGCCTGGTCGCCCTTTACGCCTCTTCCCGCGATTAACCCTCTCGAAAATATAAAATGGGCCGAGCACCTCACGGAATTCGTGCTGATCGTCGCTCTGATGGGTGCCGGCCTCAAGATTGATCGACCGCTGGGCCTGCTTCGGTGGTCGGCGACGTGGCGGCTTCTCGGTATCGCGATGCCGCTCTCGATCGGAGCGATCGCTCTTGTCGGCTGGAGCGTACTTGGCCTGGGTTTGGCTTCCTCCATTCTTCTCGGTGCCGCCCTCGCCCCGACCGATCCCGTTCTCGCCTCCGACGTACAGGTGGGGCCGCCGCAGACCGGCGAGGAGGATTCCATCCGCTTCTCGCTAACATCTGAAGCCGGTCTTAACGACGGCCTCAGCTTTCCTTTCGTCATGGCCGCAATCGCCATCGCCGGTGAGCAGCCGGGCGGCGGGTTCGGGTGGCTCCCGCATTGGTTTGCCTTTGACGTCGTCTGGAAACTAGCCGCCGGTGTGGCAATGGGATGGGTGGTTGGGAGGCTTCTCGGTTATCTGACCTTCCGGATGCCGGAGGCTGGCCGCATTGCCAGAACGGGGGACGGGCTGGCGGCATTGGGCTTCACCTGTATCGCCTATGGCGCGACCGAAATCGTACATGGTTATGGGTTCGTGGCAGTCTTTGTGGCCGCCCTGACCCTTCGCGGCGTCGAGCGCAAGAGCGAGTATCACGGGCATCTGCACGATTTCGGCGAGCAGATCGAGCGATTGCTGATGATGGTGCTGCTTGTGTGCTTCGGCTCGATACTCGCTGAGGGTTCGCTTCTGTCGCATACCGACTGGCGAATTGTCATGGTCGCAGTTCTCGTGCTCGCCGTCGTCAGACCGGTCGCTGCATGGGTGAGCTTGATCGGCTGCCGGCTGCCATGGGCGGACAAGTTGATCGTTTCCGTCTTCGGCATCCGAGGCCTTGGTTCGATCTATTATCTCGCCTACGCGTCCGGCAAGGCGAAGTTCGAAAACGTGGAGACGGTCTGGGCGACAGTGTTCGTCATCATCCTGCTGTCAGTCGTCATGCATGGCGCGACGGTAACTCCGGTCATGCGCTGGATTGATCGCCGCCGCGGCCTAAATCCTTCGAAATCGACAGCGATCTCCAGTTAGCACCAGGAGCGAAGCTATGCCGCACGTCCGAACGCAAGACCTCGATATCACCTTCTTCGAGACGGGAGCACAGCACGGAAAACCTGTGCTCCTTCTTCATGGTTGGCCGGACGACCCCACAACATGGAACGGGGTCGCAGAGCGCTTGAAGGATCGAAATCTAAGGTTTGTCATTCCGTATCTGCGCGGCTTCGGCCCCACGACCTTCCGCAGCGACAGCGCGCTCAGGACCGCGAACGGCGGCATCCTCGCCATGGATGCGATTGCACTGATGGACGGGCTCGGCATCGAGCGGTTCTCGGTGGTCGGTCACGACTGGGGATCGCATATCGCCGAATGCCTGGCGATCGGCTGGCCCGACCGTGTCGAGAGGATTGCCCAGCTTTCGTCGACGCCGCGCATGGGCGGTCTGCGGACGCCGCCGTTCCGGCAGTCCCAGCTCTACTGGTATCAATGGTTCATGGCGACGAAACGAGGGGCCGAAGCTATCGCCAAAGATCCTAAGGGGTTCGCCCGCATCCAGTGGGAAAACTGGGCGCCCCAAGGCTGGTTCGACGAGGCGACTTTCGGGGCAGTCGCGAAATCGTTCGAGAACTTAGACTGGGTGGCGATCACGCTTCACAGCTATCGGGTTCGCTGGGAAGAGGCAGAACCCGATCCGCGCAGCCTGTGGCTCGAGCAGAGAGTGAAGGAGACAGAGTCCCTGTCGCTTCCGGCGATCTTCATTCAGGGCAAAGAAGATGGTGTCACCCCAGCTGTGATGTCGGAAGCCGTCCACCAGAAATTCTCAGGACCTTTCCAACGCATTCTCCTTCAGAACGTCGGACACTTTCCGCAGCGCGAGGATCCGGAAACGGTCGCGCGAGAACTCGTGGTCTTTCTGGAAGGTTAGCGCCGCCTGCGTGGTCGCTTGCGGAACTTTGCTTCACGCGCTCATTGGGGCAATTGGAGAAATCATATGTTTGCGATTCTGACTGCCCTCATCGCATTCATGTTTGTGGGGGCTCGTCGCAATGACTTTGAGAGAGCTAGACACGAAACGGTCGAACTGAAGGCGAGAGCGTTTCGCAGGTCCCGCCAGCAGTCGATGACGAAGAGTTCTATCTCGCTTTACAGCCCTCAGCGCTTCCTGGAACTTCGGTGGACCTGCGCGGTTTCATTCGAAGTAGCCATTCCACCGGCGATCCCGGCCGTTTACAAGATTTGAAGCAGTGTCTGGATATCGCGCTGAAACACCTGAACGAGACGTCGAGAGCATCCGCCACGGAGAAGCGTGCTGAACTCATTGCGTAGGCGGTGAAAGCGGCGTAGGACATGATGAGGTCCGGTCTATAGTCGCGGACGCAGCTGATCTTCGCACCCAAGACGTCGGATTTCTAGCACCCACGCTTGGGGTCGTTCCGCCGTCTTCCGTGTAGCGCATCCGGCTCGCCTCCGGACCGCAAGTTGAAAGCTCTTACGCTCAACACATCATCGTTGGACTGAGCGATGACGGCTACAGACTGCGCAACAAGACTCCGTCAAATTTGGCGACTGCTCACGGCCGCTCCTTCTTTGTCCGATATTGGACGGGGAACAAACCAGTTGCGCGGAGGTTAGCTTCGCGTCTCTCACCTAGGATCAGAACGCAAACGAGATCGGCTGAGAGCGAGTAAAACAACGGAGAATATCATGGCAACGACCAAGACACTCGACGACCTATTTCTCGACACGCTCAAGGATATCTATTTTGCAGAAAAGCAGGTCTTGAAGGCTCTGCCGAAGATGGCCCGCGCCGCGCAATCGGAAGAAGGCAAGGCTGGATTTCTGCAGCATCATGACGAGACACAGGGCCAGATCGAGCGGCTCGAACAAGTATTCGAAATTCTCGGCAAGCCGGCCCGCGGCAAGACCTGCGAAGCGATCCAAGGCATTCTTGCCGAGGGTGAGGAGATCATGGAGGAGTTCAAGGGCTCTCCTGCTCTCGACGCCGGACTCATCTCGTCGGCGCAGGCGGTCGAGCATTATGAGATCGCGCGTTACGGCACGCTCATTGCCTGGGCGAAACAGCTGGGCTTGACGGACGCCGTTCCACTCCTCGAAGCCACGCTTTCCGAGGAAGAAGCCACCGACCAGAAGCTGACACAGCTAGCCGAAAAGCAGGCCAACGCCGCCGGTAAAACCAAGGCCGCATAAGATCGCGACCTGTCAAGCAAAAGGCCGCCCGGAGGGCGGCCTTTTCGCAGTTATCCGAATTAAGATCAAGTTCAAGGGGATACTAACATGGCCAAACGCCCAGCGAAACCCACATCCCTTCCTTCGTCTGACGAAGTCGTCAAGATCCACGACCAGCAGCTTCATCGAGGCACTGGAGGCGAACTTCACCAGTTTGCCGAGGATGGCCAGGACATCCTAACCACGTCGCAGGGCGCGCCCGTCGCCGACGATCAGAATTCACTACGCGTCGGTCCACGCGGGCCGCTTCTCGTTGACGACTTCCATTTCCGCGAGAAGATTTTCCACTTCGACCACGAACGGATCCCCGAGCGTGTTGTACACGCTCGGGGCTACGGCGCCCACGGCTTCTTCGAGACGTACGAATCCTTGGCGGACGTCACACGCGCGGACGTATTCCAGCGTGCTGGCGAAAAGACGCCCGTCTTCGTGCGATTTTCAACAGTCGCCGGCAACAAAGGATCCGCTGATCTTGCGCGCGACGTTCGGGGCTTTGCGGTGAAGATGTATACGAAGGAGGGCAATTGGGACCTAGTCGGCAATAACATCCCGGTCTTCTTCATCCAGGATGCGATCAAGTTCCCAGACCTCATCCATGCCGCCAAGCAGGAGCCGGACCGCGCCTTCCCCCAGGCCCAAACCGCGCACGACAACTTTTGGGATTTCATCAGTTTGACGCCCGAAAGTATGAACATGGTCATGTGGATCATGTCGGACCGAACCATCCCACGGTCGCTCCGCTTCATGGAGGGGTTCGGCGTCCATACCTTCAGGTTCGTCAACGCCGAGGACAAATCGACCTTCGTCAAGTTTCATTGGAAGCCGAAGCTCGGCCTGCAGTCCGTTGCGTGGAACGAGGCCGTCAAGATCAACGGCGCTGACCCGGACTTCCATCGACGCGATCTTTGGAATGCAATCCAGTCTGGCAACTTCCCGGAATGGGAACTCGCGGTTCAGCTCTTCGATCAGGACTTCGCGGACAACTTCGATTTCGATGTGCTTGACCCGACGAAGATCATTCCTGAGGAAATCCTGCCGGTTAGGCCGATCGGGCGGATGGTTCTCGACCGGATGCCGGACAACTTTTTCGCCGAGACCGAGCAGGTCGCGTTCATGACGCAGAACGTGCCACCGGGCATCGACTTCAGCAACGACCCGCTGCTGCAAGGCCGGAACTTCTCCTACCTCGACACTCAGTTGAAGCGTCTGGGCGGTCCAAACTTTACACATCTGCCAATTAATGCGCCGAAATGTCCCATGCACAACTTTCAGCAGGACGGCCACATGGCGATGCGCAATCCCGTCGGCAGGGCGAACTACCAACCGAACTCGCATGGGGAAGGCCCCCGTGAATCGCCGTCCCGCGGATATCGGCACTTTCCTGCTGACGAACAGGGTCAGAAGGCGCGGCTACGTCCTGAGAGCTTTGCGGACCACTATAGCCAGGCCCGGCAATTCTTCATCAGCCAGACCGGGGCGGAACAGCGCCATATTGCGTCGGCGTTGACATTCGAACTGAGCAAGGTCGAATCGTTGGCGATCCGTGAGAGAATGGTGTCGCACCTTTTGAACATCGACGAGACGCTGGCGACGACGGTCGCGCAGAAGCTTGGCTTTCAATCGATGCCGAAACCGGCGGATGCCGCCATGCCGACAAGGCAGGATCTTGAAGCTTCCCCTGCGCTGAGCATCGTCGAACGCGGACCGATGCGGTTCGAAGGGCGCAAACTCGGAATTATGATTGCCGACGGCGTCGATGCGAAGCTGCTGAAAGCGTTGACGAAGGCAGTCGCAGCCCAAAAAGCCGTCATCGAGTTGATCGCTCCAAAGGTGGGCGGCGTCACGGCCGACGACGGGAGCTCCATAGAGGTGAACCATATGATCGACGGGGGGCCGTCGGTACTTTTCGATGCAGTCGTGATTTTAACGTCGCATCAGGCAATCGACGACCTTGTCAAAGAAGCGGCCGCCCGCGACTTCGTCGCAGACGCCTTCCAGCACTGCAAGTACATCGGCTACGACCAATCTGCCATGCCGCTCCTGGAAAAAGCTGGAATTTCCGGTCAGCTTGACGAGGGAACGATTCAGTTATCAGATAGCAAGGACATAGAAGCGTTTGTTGAGAAACTCGGCAAGCTGCGTGTATGGGGCCGCGAGCCTTCAGTGAAGCTCGGCAAGGCATCGCCGCCAATCGCCTGATTCAGTTCGGGCGCGGAGTGTTCCGCGCCCGTTAATCTTCTCGGATAAAGGGTTTGATGTCACTTCGAGTTCTTGTGGCTCTGTGCGGCGGCTTTGACGTGCTGCTCATGCGAGCCGCCCTGTTTGCCAGACGAGCTTGCGCTTTTCGTCGTCGATGATGCGCTCTTACCCGAGTTCGATTTGGACCCGCTCTTGGAATGCGAAGTGTCGGTGCCAGTGGATGCCATTATCATTTTCCTCCTTAAGAGATCCTCATGATCTCGAAAGCTTAACTTCCACTTTCCGATCGTGTTCCGAATGGTTTTCAAAAATCGTGATTTCCTTCGTATCAACCAACCCGGACCTTGAGGTCGGGCGGAGCAGGTGGATCGAATAATGGGCCTTTTATTTTCCAAGTAGCGTTGCGACCTGCGCCAGACCGCTGCCGGACAGGTCGGTGATAGGTCGAATATCGGGCGGACGGCTGCAGCCTCGGCATGCGCTGTTTTCAAAGGTATCCTGCCCGGATCATTCAGCAATGATAGGACCTGTCATCGTCGCAGACGCAGGAGACAACAATGGAGACGAGCTTTCCAAAGTTTCGGGGCGCTTTGGGTGACCACAGGCGGCCAGTTGGAAAGCGCGCGGCTCTCAGAATGTTGCAGACGGTCGTCAAATGTACGGCATCGCACGCAACGTGCCGCACGAGTGACAAATCGGCGGCTTTCGGGTAGCGATTGAGACTGCCCAAGAGGGAAAACCATGGCTACAATAATGCTGCTCGAGGACCAGCCCTTCATCGCGCTCGACATTGAAATGCTGCTTGGCGAGTATGGCCACGATCACGTGACCTTTTCCACATGTGCAGATGCGAAGGAATGGCTGAACGACAACACTCCATCGACCGCGATCGTTGATCCACGGCTGTCGGACGGGCTGTGCGCAGAGGTTGTCAGAATCCTTGTTGAGAGAGGCACACCGTTCATCGTCTATTCTGGCGAGGCGGAGTCCCTACCGGAGATCGAACCGGCCTTCGCCGAGGGGGAACAACTTTCGAAACCGTGCGAACCCGAGTTCCTTGTGGCTGCGGTTGCCCGCGCCTTGAAAGATCGGCCTGGCCAGGTCTAAACGCCGTCCCAGCCGTCAACAGATGTCGTCGCGATACCGGCGGCAAGCCTATTCAAAAGAGCCACTCGGATGTGCGGGTGCATGCGAAGGAGAGAGCAATCGTTAGCTATAGGCTTGGCACTTCGCGATTCCTTTAAAAGAAATGCCCTCGATTCGAGAGGGAGGGAACCGAGGGCTGAGTCTCGACAGGCTATCGTGAGGGGTTTCGATCGGGGCCCCGATTGGGAACGAGGTTTCCGTGTCGCTATAAAAACCTTGATCAAACAAGTTGGTTCCGCACATGTTGCGCGAAACCGTCTATCGTCGTGAGACGGTACCGGACGAACGAAGTGGTGCGAAGTCTGGAGAGCTCGCCGGAGAGGACGTGCTCAGCATACAACTGCTCGCTCGAATGCATGATCGCCGACCGTCTCCTCAGAACCGCCGACTTGTAATATTGTTAAAAGGGGCCGAACACCGGCTTAACCGTATCAAGGCCACAAGTTGCTGTTATTTTTGGAACGAATGCGGTTTCTCTTGGTTCTAAGCAAATGCGCTACTACTTCCATATCCACGAAGATGCAGTCTATA
The DNA here is from genome assembly GCF_056400165.1 of Rhizobium sp. 01L410. NCBI lineage: Bacteria > Pseudomonadati > Pseudomonadota > Alphaproteobacteria > Hyphomicrobiales > Rhizobiaceae > Rhizobium > Rhizobium sp. 01L410. The sequence goes on along the minus strand of NZ_JBFTST010000013.1, from coordinate 123,216 downwards.
TCGAAGACGTGGAAGGCATCGACTTACCGGGCGGTGGGGAAGCCCGCAATGAAGCCGTCAAGGCTGCAAGGGAGATGGTTGCCGAGCTTGTTTTAAGCGGCGAACCTATCGACGGAAAGACATTTGAGGTCCGCGACGAAGGCGGCACCCTCATCGCGACAGTACCCTTTTTGTCGGTCATAAAGTGAGAACTTGAAACTCAGCTTCGATCGGATGGGCTGATTAGGTCGGCCCACCGGTCATTGGCTGTGGGGCGGATCCGCCTTATTGATCCTGCGGTTCCGTGCGCATGCCATCTGAAGTCCGTAAAGTGTCGGACGCGACCACCGAGCCACAGGGTTCACAACGACTGGTCACAGCCTCTTAACCCATGCTCCAAGACTTCCGCAGATCGAAAATCGCTCCGGCGCCGCAGGGGTCGCGCGCCGGCCGCCAAGCACTCGCGAACCCAGTCCCGGCTGCCCCGTGTTTCGTGGCTCCGCCCATATCATGCGTCAGTCATTCAACGGATGACGCGTCGTTGGTGCAGGGTGCCTGCGTAGATGCAATTCCTGATCCGCCGGCGTGCTGTTTCTAAGGCGATCGCGCTGTGCCGACTGTAATTTTCCACGGTGCATGGAGGATTGACCTGGCAGTTCGATCCTTCGCGATGACCCGCGCGACAGAATTGTGGCTTTGGCAGGTTGAGCGACACTCGCCTCGTTGACGAAGAGCGCGCGGCAACCCATTTCATCACCATGCGGAAAGAACAGAAGAATGATGTCGAACTCCTGAAGACATGGCGACTCGTGCCGGCAGCGACGATGGGATCGACGGTTCGTGCGAAAGGCATTCTCATGGAGCTTCGCGCCAGGGTGCCAGCGCCGGCGAAGAAGTCGCTTGACCTTGATGGAGGCGAAATCACTCTGGTGATGCCTGCCAGCCAGAAGGCCGAGTTTCATGCGATATCGGCGATCGTCGCCAATCTACTCGACGGCATTGAGCGATTGCCGGTGATCCCGCGCGAGATCCAGGACATCTTGACGATCACGACCAGCGAACGCCATCGCTGGCTGGCGGACGGCCGCCTGCCGAGCGCAGGTACGCGAACCGTCCGGCTGAATGGCAGGGCACGCCGGATCACCTTCCACGTGTTCGATCCCAAGGTGGTCGAGGACATTCTGGACCGGAGTGTGGTGGACGAATGGCGCGATGAAGACGCGATTGCCAAAGCCGAAAACCGGCGGCGCGCCGCATATCAGGCGAAGCTGACGCGATCGCTCAAAAAGAGTAAGCCCGCTAAGGTCAGGACCATGGCTGACGCCGACGCTTCAAAATTGGATGGCTGGGACGAGTTCGGACGCGACGGTTTCTTGAAATAGGTCTGGCTATGCGCCAGCTTCTAGGAAAAATAGGCCCGGGCAAAAAACAGCGCCGTTGTCGCCACCGCGAGCGCAATCGTGAGGGCCCGGACCGAGGAAGCTGGCAATTTCAAGCCAACATGTGCACCTGCCCAGCCGCCGAGAAGCGCCCCCGTCAACATGGGAAGGCATTGGAACCAGGCAATCGCCCCGGCGGCGACGAAAACAATGACAGCGACTGCGTTTGCAGCAGTCACCATCAACATCCGCATCGGGTTTAGTTCCTTGATCTCGCCTCCGCCGAAAATACTCCAGGTGGCCAGCATCATCATGCCGACCGCTCCACCAAAATAGCCGCCATAGACGCCGAGAAGGAATTGAATTGGGACGATGGCCGCGGTTCGGGCTGAAGCGCGGCTGCGGAAGGCCGCACTGATGCGCCGACCGAAGACAAGCATGCCCGTAGCAATCAAAAGCAGCCATGGCAGTATGGCGTCGAAGACACGGGAAGGCGTCAATAGCAGCAGCATGCTGCCGCAGAGTCCGCCAAGAACGGTTGCAAGCACAATTGGCAAAACCGGCACGCCGCAGACTTTGCCGAACCCGTCGCGATACACCCAAGAGCTCGCCAACCCACCCGGGAAAAGAGAAAATGTGCTCGTCGCGTTGGCCGCGACAGACGGCACGCCGACGGAGATCAACGCCGGCAGGGACACGAAGGACCCACCACCTGCCAAGGCGTTCATGCTGCCTGCCAGCATCCCTGCGAGCAACAGGAGCAATATATCATTCATTGGGACTGCCGGGATTCGCATTTGACCGCATCACTGACGATCTAACATTGTCAGCGCGTCGAAGCGAGGCTGCGTGGGTGTTATTGGCTGGAGAGCACTAGCCGACGCTATAACCGCCATCGACAGGCAACGTCACACCCGTGACAAAGGCCGCAGCCGGCGAGCACAAAACAAGATTGGACCCACCAGATCGTCGGCTGTGCCCCAGCGCTTGAGAGTTGAGCGGCTGGCAATCGCGGCATGCGCGTCAACGTGTTGCCCCTGGCTACCACCAAACCGACATGACGAGACCGCTCTGGTCCGTTCCGAACAGCGAGGAGACGTCCCCGGCCCTGTTTGAGAGCCAGTGCTTTCGTGAGCCAGAGACGATGCCGTCCTGGCCGCGTGTGACGACGCCCTCGCGGGCAATGTAGCTGCACCGTGTATCACTGCCGGCTGAGCCGAAATGGTTGAACGCGAGCAAACGGAGGTTTCCCTATTCGGCTACTCTCAATGCTTCGCCGAACTTCGCAGCGAGACGGCGGCAGTCCTTACAATTGAGTACGATGCCTGCCAGTGCGACCGAAGCCTCGTGCTCGTCGCATTTCAAAGTTTCGAGGCCAGCGAGATGATGGATAGCATTGCCGAGGAGCATATTGCAGGGTGCGCCTTCAACGTTTGATCCGGTGGCCTTATGTGTCAAGACGCCGCTGACAGTAGCGAGCCAGTCACGCCGCGAAAATATGAGTTCATCATCCATTTCAGTCTCCGAAACTAATGAAGCATACCGTGCCCTTTTCGAAAAACGCGGCGGATCGCCCAACAGTTCCAGGGGCTGCATATGTTCCCAGTCAAACCATTGCGTTCGCAATTGGCGCCCAGGAACGTGGATGAAGACTGAGCCCTCCGCATCAGTGGACAGATCCTCAGGCAAGAAAACATGTGACGGACAAAAAACTCACTGGGAGCAGGCCTCTTCCTGATGACAGCGTTCCCGCTGGGGATCAATTTGAAGGTCCTGCCCGCCGAGTGCGACAGGAAGGTTGCGGACTGGCTGGCAGCTGCTTAAGGTCGGCAGCGGTAGTTAAGGCCGCAATTCTCACGAGGATAAACATGGCAACTGGCACAGTGAAATTCTTCAATCAGGAAAAAGGTTTCGGCTTCATCACCCCCGATGCCGGCGGACCTGATGTCTTCGTTCATGTCAGCGCGCTCGGTGGTCAGGGATCACTGCGCGACGGCGACAAGGTCAGCTATGACGTTGGCCAGGATCGCAAGACTGGAAAATCCAAGGCTGAGAATGTCAGACCTGCCTAAGCTTTTGCGCCCCGGCCTCTGTGGCCGGGGTGTTTCGGCTGCTGCGGGCACCGAATCGCAGTAACAAGCGACGATAATCTCCCCTCCAGACTGACCGATCATCCATCGCCCGGTGAAACCGCGCATCAGCACGGAACCGTTAGGACCTCCCGTCGTTACGACTGACACACCAGCACGATGGAGATCATTAATGTCGAATGTATCGAGAGCAGGCGGAGAAGATCCCAACAATGCGACCAGTCAGGTCCGCTTCGGAAGGTCTGTCGAGAGCAAAGCTCAGATTGATGATGCGGCTGCGGCCGGTGCCGACTTTGGTGGCGAAACCCTGAATCTTTACAGGCTGGAGCCAATCGCGGCGCCGACCGATCCCAGATGGGTCAATTCGCCTGGCCATGGGACTGTTGTTGTTGCTGCGCGCAGCTCAGGAGACGCCCGTATCGTTGCGACCAGCCGCGAGCTCGACTTCATGGAGATCGACTCAGCTCCGGCCGAGGGCGTGACGACGACGAATGCCAGCTCATTTCGCGACGACAAGCTTTATTCGGTGACCGAGATCGACCACGGACGCACTGATCTTGAGCGTGGCTTGGTCGATGGCAAGATTTCGGTCGATACGATACGGCCAACGCAGGACGACTAAGGCCGAACGGCTAAAACCGCCGTAGCCGTCTTCACCGGAGAAGTCCCTGACCTCCGTCGACAAATAGCGGCGAGCCGGTTATGTGCCTCGCGCTAGCGGTCAGCAGAAAATGGATAGCGCCAGCTGCATCAGCGCTTTTCCTGGCTCGCCTTTCGTGAGAGCAACGCTACCTTCCGGCCACACGACGGGGACCTCCACATCCTCGCGGTGCCTGATATGCGTCGAGGCTGATATTTCGGTAGCGATCGCGCCCGGACAAAGAACGTTGATCGGATTGAATGACGGCCGAGTTCGAGTGCCAGCTGCTGAGCCATCGCGACCTGGGCGCCTTTTGTCGCGCTGTAAGCAATCGCACCGGGTGAGGTGAAAGTGCGAACGCCGCTAAATGGAGGACACGATGAGATCGCACCTCCTCCCGCCACCTTCAGTAGTGGAACAAACACATGCAGCGTGAGGTACGTGCCGCGCAGGTTGACGCGAACGATCCTGTCCCACTCGTTCGGCATCAGATCGTCAATTGGAGCCCACACCCCATTAATGCTGGCGTTGTCGACAATGGCATCCAGGCGGCCGACCCTGGCCAAAAGGGCCGCGCGAGCACCTCCAATCTCTTCGTCCGACGACGATATCCGCACAGAAAGTGAGGCAACGGTCACTGGAAAATTTCGAGCGGACCGCTTCCCTAACTATCGGAATCGACCAGTGCCAGATCGAAGTCGGTCGCCATCCTGAACGCCGTCGCCAATACTATTCCAGATGCGGTCCCTGTAACCAAAGCGACAGGCCTGGCAATGATCTTCAGACCCCACCTGTAGAGACATGTGCGCGATGGCGACCTTAGTTTCGACGATATGCCTTTCGTCAGCCTCGTCGAACGACAATGCGCCGCTGACAATCCTTGTTCCCGTACAGCTTGCGACAGTTGTCCGAGATAACATCTTCGATCACTGTGCAAACCTGTAAGGCCCGCCCTTTTCGAGAGCCCGGATATAGGCCGGGCGAGCATGAATGCGTTTGAGCCACTCGGCGATTGCAGGCCGGGAACCGCTCAGGCGGGCATTCTTGGCTGCAGCCTCAAGAGGAAAGCTCATCATGACGTCGGCGGCCGAAATGCTCTCGCCAGCGAACCAGGGCCGCGTCGAGAGCTCAGTTTCGATATAGTCGAGGTGCACGTCGAGCATAGGGCGAAGCCTTTTAAAGGCGACCTTTCCCAGAAGCGGTACACGGGACACTGCAAGGAGCGCAAACAGCACCGGCATGACAGAACCCTCGGCATAGTGGAGAAACATGCGGTAGCGAAGCAGGCCGGAGGGGCCTTCCGGCGGGCCCATCTGGCCGTCAGCTTTTGCGACCAGGTATTCGCAGATCGCCGCGGTCTCGGTCAGTATGGGTTGTGTGTCCCCGTGGCCGGCATCTTCAATCACGGGCGACTTTCCGAGCGGATGAACGCGCTTCAGTTCATCCGGAGCACTCATGTCGGCATTGCGCCTGTAGTGACGGACGTCGTATTCGAGGCCGAGCTCCTCCAACAGCCAGATCATACGTTGGGATCGGCTGTTATTGAGATGGTGTAAAATGATCATTGAACCTCCGGCGGGCCGCGTCCATATGCGGTCGCGCGCTGTTACGAACAGTACAGGTGTACGGATCAGTGCAAGACCGACTAGCTAAACAGCATGGCGCCATCGCCGCCCGCGTTGTCGTTGAACGGCAAGCCGCGAATACGCCACGCTTGGCGCAAAATGTCCTGCAGTTCTTCAACGGAAAACTCATCGAAATTTGCCCAGAGCTGAACAGCAAGCGACCTCAGATCTACGGTCGTTTCAGGCTCGGTTTCCGCGGCCACGGCGAGAGCTTCCACCTCGAGCTGGAGGTCGGCATTCTCGGTCATAGTGCAACGCCGGTAACCGGATCAATGCTTGGACGTTCGCTCTCGTCCTTGCTGCCTGCAGGCTGCACCGTGGCAGGCGCCAGTGATTCCTTGTCGGCATTGTGGGGCTTCTTGGGAACCGGCTTTACATCGCGCGGGCGTCGTTGCTCGGGTGTAGCATTGGTGTCATTCGTGGCCATCATATCCTCCTAAAAAGGGCCGTTATGCCCGCTTTACCTGCCAGATTCATTTCTCTTGATTGCCTTAAGGGGGCAGCTTCACCACTTTTCTGAAGCTTTGCCAATCCGATCTCCAGCACCTGATTCATTTCACGTTTGAGGCCGCGTCAATGGTTACCTGACGTAACGGTGGCGACATCGCGGTAAGGGTGCTGCAGCGGCGTTATGCGCCTATCGCTACACCCGCGATGAAGACAGATGGATCTCGACGTCGTACCGCTGCTTAACCGCGTGCTGATCTCGCTATCGTCGAGCTTTGCGAGCCGATGGCCGGCAAGCGTCATGTCCGCAGCTGCGAATTTGTAGGTAGAGTTGCCATTGATTTCCTTTGACAGGAAACCCTGCCTGCAAGGTATTGTTCCAGCTTCCCGCACCGCATTGGGAACCTTACCGACAGGCGAGGTTCGGGAGGCTTCGGCCGCGCTGGGCGCTTCTTTCGCACAATAATATGCAGGAGAAGAAAAATGTCGACCATGACACTTTAGGATCTGTTCAATCATCTGAGAAAGATAGACTTTTGCCTGCTATGCACCGCTGGGTCGAGGGCGATGGCCCCTCGCCCCATGAGCAATAGTAACGGCGATGTTGATGAGATCGTCCCTGCGCAGAAGTGACACCGGCCTATCGCTACAACCGCCGCATACAAATCGGAGGACGCCCTTAAAACCGCCTCTCCTGCGGCCTTTAGCATTTCGCTTGGACCGGCGAGCATCATGAGAGCTCTCTGCCTATCCGCGGCCACCGGATCGTGAGTGCTGCAAAAGCGTGGAAACGATCATAGTGAGCGCAAATACCGAAATCGTTTTCAGCACGGGATAGGAGGCCCTCGGGCCGCTTGCGCTTCTGCTTGTGCTTCGGCCTTGGATGATCGCCAAACGTGAGCGAAGGTTCGTAGCTTCACTTTTCAGCCATGCGAGCTCCTTTTCCGCTGCAGTTTTGGCTTCCGCAATATGCTCCGTGCCCGATATTTCAGATTCTGCGCGAGCTTCCTCCATTTCGAGCGCGTAGCGATCGAGCTCAGACTTGACGACGCGCGCATTCGTCCGTGTATGTGTTCCTGCCATAGGATCCTCCTGTCGTTCCAATAACAACGCACAGGATCTCCAAAAGATGCCTTCTTACGGAGGTCTTCGTCTGCAATGACGGGCCAAGGCATTTCCTGTCATTTTTTCGTCCGCCGATGCGCGCCTCAACGTGTTAACTGCTGGTACCGGCTGAGCGCCGTGGCCTGTAAACGTCGGGGTTGAACGAAGCATGGCCGGCGCGGGAAGCGGCTCGCGGACGTATAATACCAATGCGGTAAGAGCCCGGTCTGCGAGGTCATTCAGACAAGATCTGGAGCGTTCAGGCGCCGGGCTTGTCAAGGTCGCCGACAACAGCAACGATTGCTGCGGCGGCGCGGATGCAGCAATCGCTTCCAGTAGATGGCGCAGTAAATCACCCCGTGATCGAACGGGAGAAGCTCGTCAGCTGCCAACTGATCCAATCTTTACTATCACTCGCTAATTCGTTTCACGCCGCTCGCCGAAACACCAATCTGCAACCCAACTGGGTAAAACAAGGGAGCCGTTAGCGGCAGCCTGCCCGATCGGCGATGGGCACTTCGCCGCCTAGGAAACATTCGTTCAGAGGAGCTTGTCTAATGTGATCGGCAGGTCACGGATCCTCTTGCCCGTCGCGTTATAGACAGCATTGGCGATGGCCGCCCCTACCCCAGTTATTCCGATCTCGCCTATACCGCGCGCTCCCATTGGCGCTTGAGGGTCGGCCTCGTCGAGGTAAATGACGTCGATCTGAGGAACGTCCATTTGCACTGGAACATGGTATTCAGCCAGCGAAGCATTCACAATGCGACCTGTACGCTCGTCAAAATTAGTCTCCTCCGTCAGGGCAAGCCCTATTCCCATGATGATGCCGCCCTTGAACTGGCTGGTCGCCATCTTGCCATTGAGTATATGGCCAGCGTCGAACGAGCCCAGAAACCGCCGGACCCTGGTCTCGCCAGTAATCTGATTGACACCGACCTCACAGAACTGCGCCCCATAGGAATGCATGGAAAAGGCTTCCATTTCGGCAGGCGGCGGTGCTTCGGCCTGACAGACAAGCTCTGTGCGTCCCGCCCGGAGCAGGATCGACTGATAGGTTTCAAAGCGGCTCTGATCCTGCACGTGACCAAGGCCGGAATTGCGTGCTTCCACGTCTGCAAACGACAGGCCTGCAAGGGGAGAGTCGTTGCCGGCGAGTTTAAGCAGCTCCTCGATGAACACTTCGGAGGCGGCAATGATCGCGCCTCCTATCGATGCCGTCTGCGTCGAGCCTCCCGCGATGACGCCGCGCGGAAGATGGCTGTCTCCGTATTCGAAGCTCACCTTGTCGAGTGGCACGCCCAGACGCGCCGAGATGTGTTGAGCCTGGGCGGTCGCGGTGCCCATGCCCATGTCGTGAACGGCTGTCGAGACCGCAACGGAACCATCTTCTGTCAGTTTGATGCGCGCTGCCCCCCCTGGAAAGCGGTGATACGGGTAGGTCGCAGTCGCGCATCCCAAGCCGATAAGCCACTCGCCATCGCGCACCTGTCCCGGTTTCCGGTTACGGTGGCGCCAGCCGAACCTCTCGGCGCCCCGCTCGTAAGCTTCGACCAACATGCGCGAGGAGAACGGCTTCCCGCTCGTCGGGTCAGTTTCTGGCTCAATCCTCCGCCGCAACTCGATTGGGTCGATCCCCAATTTGTCGGCGAGCTCATCCAGTGCACATTCGAGGGCGAAGGTTCCAACGGATTCGCCGGGCGCTCGCATGAAGGTATTGGCGAGCATGTCCATATCCGCCACCTCCTGGGCAAGCCGGAAGCTTCCCGCAGCATAAAGGTGGCGTGCCGGAAAGGTGAATTGTTCCGGGCAGGAATTGTGCGGTGTCATGGCGACGATGCCAGTGTGGATGAGAGCGCCAAGCTTCCCCGTTTCGTCGGCCCCGAGGGCGACGCGCTGCTCAGTCACCGTGCGTCCGCCCACGACACGGAAGACACCTTCGCGCGATAGCATAATACGCACCGGGCGGCTGGCGAGCTTTGCAGCCGCGCAGGCGAGGATCTGATGATCCCAAAGGCATTTGCCCCCGAATCCGCCACCGACGAAGGGCGAAGTAAGATGGACGTTTGCCGGATCGATCCCGAAGATCTCTGCAAGCTGGCCGGTCGTGAGGTCGATAAGCTGGCTGGCGTCATGGACACGGAGGTTATCGCCGCTCCAGGCCACTGTTGCCGCATGAAGCTCGATGGCGTTATGATTGTGACGCGGCGTCCGGTAGAGGTTGTCGACCTGGACTGCGGCGGCTCGCAATGCGCTCTCGGCATCGCCGATCTCAAGAACGGGCGGCTGGCCAAGGAGGGTTTCGAGCTGACGCGGATTTGCCTTGGCCTCGGCGAAGGATGTCACGGCCGGTAAGAGATCATAGTCGGCGTCGATCAGCGAAGCGGCATAATCTGCCGCTTCTTGCGTTTCGCCCAGAACTAACGCAATCGGCTGGCCGTTCCAGTGGATCTCGTCAGTCTGCATTACCGGCAGGTCGCTGGCGCCAGCCGCATTGGGTGACGACATCATCAATGACGGCGCTTTCATGCGCGGTGCATTGCGATAGGTCATGACCAGGATGACGCCGGGCGCTTTTTCCGCATCGCCGACATGGAGCTGCGATATGCGTGCGCGGGCCACCGTGCTGAAAGCCAGGGCCGCGTAGCAGATATTGTCATAGGGAAACTCGGCAGCAAAGCGTGCCGCGCCCTGCACCTTCAGCGGTCCATCGATACGCGATACGGGTTGGCCAAGGGCGCCGTGTTTTCGAAGGAGCGGATCGCGGGTAACGGCGGGTTGCCAGTATCCGGGCTTCTGCGGTTTTGTATCCTGACCAGCGCTCATTTTTCCTCTCCCATCAATTCTTCAAGCACGACGGTGATCAGGCGCTTCGCCAGTTCGATCTTGAAACCGTTGTCCCTGAGCCCGACCGCTGCGGCGAGTTCGGCTTCCGCGGCGCGGCGAAAAGCGTCGGATCCGGCCGGATTACCTTTCAGGCTCGCCTCGGCGATGGCGGCGCGCCAGGGCTTGTGAGCAACGCCCCCGAGAGCAAGACGCACATCGCGCACGACACCGGCGTTATCGACATCGAGGGCGGCAGCAACGGAAACCAGCGCGAAGGCGTAACTTGCCCGGTCCCGAACCTTTCTGTAGGTCGAACGTCGACCAAAACCGAGCGGCGGTATTTCGACTGCCGTAATCAATTCGCCCGGAAGCAGTTCGGTTTCCACCTCAGGGTGGTCACCTGGCAGCCGATGCAGCGACTCCAGAGGCAGCATTCGTGTACCGAGAGGTCCGCCGAGATGAACGGTCGCATCCAGTGCAGCAAGCGCGACACACATGTCGGACGGATGGGTCGCCACGCAGGCAGGCGAAGCGCCCAGTATCGCATGATAGCGATTGAAGCCATCGCGCGCATCGCAGCCGGCACCCGGGACGCGCTTGTTGCAGCTTGCCGCGTTGTCGTAGAAATACCGGCAGCGCGTCCGCTGCAGAATGTTGCCCCCGACGGTCGCCATATTGCGGATTTGGGCGCTGGCGCCGGAAAGGATCGAGCGCGCCAAGAACGGATATCTGTCGCGAACGTGCGCGTTGGCCGCGAGCGCCGAGTTTTTGGCCGCCGCCCCGACGAAGAGACTGCCGTCAGCACGCATCTCGATCCGGTCATCAAGCCCGGTCACGTCGATCAGCACATCAGGTTGCTCGACGGTTTCGCGCATGAGATCAATGAGGTTCGTGCCGCCGCCGAGGTACTTTGCCCGACCGTTCGTCTTGGCGAGCGCAATGGCGCTCGCAGTATTGCCAGGCTGCTCGTAGGTGAAGATGTTCATGCGCGGACCCCCTCTCCGATTGTAGGGTGATTGCCGGCGGAAAGGGTCTCGGAAATCGCCTCGACGATCCCGTTGTAGGCGCCGCATCGACAGAGGTTGCCACTCATCCGCTCGCGAATTTCCGTCTGATCGAGAGCGATGCGCGGCGACGTCAGATCCTTTGTAACGGCACTCGGCATGCCCCGCTCAATCTCGCTTGCCATGCCGATGGCGGAACAGAGCTGACCGGGAGTGCAATAGCCGCATTGAAACCCGTCATGATCGACGAATGCCTGCTGCAGCGGATTGAGATGTCCGTCTTGAGCCAACCCCTCGACAGTGACGATCTTGCGGCCCTGATACTGCACCGCCAAGGCAAGGCAGGAGTTAATGCGCTCGCCTTCAACAAGCACGGTGCATGCGCCGCAGGCGCCCTGGTCGCATCCCTTTTTCGTGCCTGTTCGTCCGAGGCAGTTTCTGAGCAGATCGAGGAGCGACGTCCGGATGTCTGCCTCGACATCGATCTGTTCTCCGTTGACAATGAAATGCATAGGCTCATCTCCCTTGTGCCGGATTCGGTCGACCCCCGCTGGTACAAGCTAGGGGGAACGCTGCCCGTTTCAAACGCCATCAGCCAATCTTCGTTCAATTTCAGCCGCAGCCTCAAAAAAATCCTAGGTAAAGCAATTCCATCTTCGAGGGAGGAGAACAGACCTCAACAGCCTTGTTTCGATTAGCTCCGCGCTGCTGATCTCACAAACTGTGGAAATCTGAAGCTTTAGCCTGATCGTGCCGCAGCACGTCAATGACAGCGGGAAAGACGGACGGCAGGAATTTGAAGGGGGATCTATGGGGAGAAAATAACAACGATAAGATTACGGCAGATCATGGCCTGACGAAGGCTCAGAGCAAGGCAATAGTCGAGGCCGCCAGGGCATGGTGCGCCGACGGCTTTAGCGTAAGACGAACACCGACCTGCCCGAAAGACAACACGTTCGTCCCAAAATCGAGTGGATTAGCGACGGGGCACGGTTGCACCTAGCGGGCCAAGCCGTCGATGCCAAGACGTTGGAACTCTGCGAGCGTGGCCCCTACGAGGTGTGGCCAGCGCGCCAGACCTCGGGGCAAGGAGGACATTGAAGGGCGGAGGCCTGAACACGGGTGAACGGCGGTGTCGCATTTCCTGCACAGCGTTCCCGCCGCCAGAGAATGTTGCGCGCTCACTGTTAAAATTGCTGATCGGCTGATTAAAATCATAAAGTTCGCGTTCACGGTTGCTATGAATCCCGGCATCCGAAATTACGCCGAAGCGGAATGCGTGGCGATCGCGCACGGGCTAAGCGCGGAACTATCCAAGCGACCAGGGATTTAATCAGGCCGATGAAAGGAATTGCGAGATGAATAAGGACACGAAGGCCCAGCAGGCAATAGAGGAGACTGGAAAGAAGCCGGTCAATGGGGTGGATAATCCGCCAGCCGGACCCCATGACAAACCGCATCTTCAGGATGAAACCAAGACGCCTGGAGCAGGTTCGTTACCCGATAAGGGGGATGAGAGCGTGTCACCGGGTAGTGGGTGAACTAGCATACGAACTTATGCCGCTGGTCGTACTCGCCTCGGCCTGTTGACGTGGCCCTTAGATGCCGACCGGCAACTATCTTACGGCTATCCACTACCGATTAATCAACTGTACGGTATAGGACGCTTGCCGACCCGCGCTTGCCGCTTTCTGACGGCGGCCTAGCTCGATGGCATGTCCAAACAAGATCCAGAACACATCCGACGCCGGAACACCTTAACGGCACAGGAACGCCGCGATCGCTTCGATACCACGAACGATCTGGCGATGGCGACCATCGGGGCGGAAATCGACGCGCGCCGCGAGAAAACCGAACGGCTGAAAGCTCAGCGTGAGGCTGCGGGCCGATCGTCTTCCGGCTGACAGTCTCGACTTCTTCTCGGTAACGGTTGGGGCAGCGAAACATTTCGCGGCTTCGATCAATATTGGAAGATGAGTGCAGGCGACGAGCAAGACACCCCGCAGTCCAGCGTCTCGGACAGCCGATCGATGCCGGCATGATCTTTGCTATGATAGGTGGTCGGTATGCAATTATAGGTCGGAGCAGGAACTGTTGATGCGCACGTGTGTTTCCTTGTGAAGGAGAAAGTTAATGACAAGCACATCACGGAAACTTGCAGAGGAATATGTGCGCTTAGGCGGACGCAGACTTGCGAATATCGACGACAACATCATTAGTGTCCGTTCCTGGGACAAGGACACTCCGGAGGCGGAGGCGTTCTGGAAGGAAAAGATATTAACGCTTAGCGAAATAGATCGGCACCAAGTTGAAGTACACCTGCCGTCCATCAGCGATCGTTGACGCTAGCCGTTCAAAATTTGAACTCAAGACAATTTACGTCGACGTATGACGCACGATGCCGGTCGCGGACTCACTGGATAGATCAACCTTCGACGGCCGGGCCGACCATCCCCACGGTTTAGATATTCAGGGCGGTCCATAATGTCGCCGGAGGAAATCCCACCGATCTAGCGGAAACCCGTACAGCATTGGTGCGATATCGGGAACCTTCAGGCAACGACTAGCTTAGGACATAGCGCCTTCCGATGTGGTGGCCGCGAAATTCCAGCTCGCTCGAAGGATGTTCAGAATGACGAGAAACGATGGCGACCAAAGAGATGTGACGGAAACCGCCACGCAAGCAAGGCAGGGAAACCGCGGCAGGCCAGTCCTGATCGTGCTGATCAGTGGTCTTGTGCTTGCGCTGATCGCCTGGGCTGGCCTCGGTATATGGGGCGAAAGCATTGACACGGATGCCAAACCAACGGCCTCGACATCGAACGATCCTATCAACACACAGCCATCCGGAGCAGGCACATTCGATAATAACGCGGCCGATGGCAGTGCACGTCCGCCGGAAAAAACAGACCGATCGCCGTCGCCTAGCGGCAGTGGGGGCGGGCCAACCCAGGTCACATCGCCATCGGGTACAGAGAAGATCCAGTAGGTCAAGGGATAGCGTCAGTGTGGTCCGTCTCATCGAATGGCGAGTGTCGCCTCACGGCATCTAGTTCTACCATCATTCTAGCTCCACCGAACATCGGATGGCTGCTTGATCGGGCTCTTAGTTGTCATGAACGAAGGCAGCGTCAGATCGCGCCGAGCGTCTTCCCACCGCGACAAGCATCACAAGCATCTGGTTCATTGCTTTGAGATCCCCAATGGTGGCAGTGCGAAGGTTGACGCCGTTCACTATCCCTGGCCTGTAAACGCAGGTGTGTTCTCTGACGTCTGCGTTGTAATCGCCTCAACACACTCCAATACGCACACCCGCCCCGCCTTAGAGCGGGCCTTTTTCTCGATCTTCAAGGCCGAAGCTAAAAGGGACGGCTTAACGGGAGCGCTCGGAATTGTTTTCGACGCTGGTCTCTCATTTGGGTCTGATGGGTGGCCCCGAAGCGTATAGTAAGCGCCCCTCGCTCACGAGGCGTGGCGGAAACGTTTCCTTATGGCCTCAGTGAGGCTTCCCGCGCCCGCCTAGTCCCTACCAACCATTGAAAGTTTCATTTTGCGCACTACTTATAGGTGATGAACAAATCAGCGACCAAAGCACAAGCCACCCATACGGAATCCATGTCGATCATCGCTGCACAGGATGCCGCTCGCGATAAGAAGACATCGCAGCTGCGGGAGTTGCGCTTAGCCCGCGACGCGGAGAGAGCCGCTACGGTCCTGCTTGAGCCCGTCAAGCCCGTTAAGCCTAGACGAAAGCGAACCGCCTAGTAGGTCGGTTGGTGCACCATCGCGGCAATGTGCTTGACCGGCCCGAGAGCTACCATCTAGCGCCGTAGCACTTCTGTGATTATGCCGCCCGAAGCTTGGCTTTTTAATCATATTGCCAACCTTCAGTTTACCCGGAGCTCAACTTTTCCTTGCGTTCCCGCATGGTCACGGCATCCTTCTGGAATGCCGACACACCGCTCATTTCCGCCCCCACGATACCGAGTGAAGCAGGCGCCACCGCTCTTCTCGATGAAGGCGTTCTATCTGGCTGTCATCGGCGCAGGCGTGATTGGTTACGGTGCCGTCGATGCGGTCAATCTTCTCAGCCCCACATCAGCGCTCAGTGGTGCTTGCAACATCAAGGGCAACATCAGCATCCAAAGCCGTGAACACATTTACCATGTGCCAGGCCAGGAATATTACGAAGAGACCAAGATTTATCCCCAGTATGGAGAACGGTGGTTCTGCTCAGAGGCCGAGGCGCGCGCGGCGGGCTGGAGACGCGCGCGCAGTTAGGCGCAAACCTAGGATCCCTTCGCGCAAATCACCGCCATGTCCACTACATAAAGCCTAGTGCGCCGTCCACGCTGCGATGAGGCCGCTATCGTTGCGTCCATATCCTATGACGAAGCTAGGCATCTCCTGATGTGAAAAGCCGCCACCTGAATGAAAGGGCGGCGGGGCGTGGAATTTGCGCTGTGTCTATGAAGGCGCCTACGAGCCGATGTTCCGATCACTCTGGCGCTTCGCAACAACGGGCACCTCTTCAATGTTTGCGAGCATGTGGTGCTTTATCAGGAACCGACGAAGGTTTTCCCTGAACGCTGGCAAAGGAAAGATACCTTGGGCCGCCATGCGGCAAGCCTTTTCAATAACCTCATAGGTGGCATCTCTTTGCTCTTCCGCCCATTCGTCGAGGAAGTCAAAGACATCTTCGAGGCTAGCGAGTTCCTGAATATAATGCCGCTTCCTCAGGAACAACGGAGCGTCAAACGAGGTGTTCGCCATGGCCATCTCCTTCCTCGTTGCGTGTTTGACGGCGCAAGATTTAGGAGAAGGCGGCGGAAAATCAAGACCTGTTTTAACGCACCTAATGGGTGGTGGGCCGCAGCGTTCTCGCTGGTCACAAGCGAGTTTGGCCATCAGGCTCATCTTCGCAAGACCGTATTTTTGCAACGGAAGGCGGCCCGATCTCTGAAACGAAAAAGACAACCCGAAGGCGGCCTTTTTTGGTGGTCGCTTCGTGCAAATCACCACAATATCCACTACGCACTGTAGAATGTTCACCGGGACAACACCCCGGATGAAAGCCCCGATGCACAGCCAAATCCTCTAAGGCGTCTTTCAGGTAATCCGCCAAGGTATGGCGAGCGCGTTTGGATATGCCAATCTCAGCTATCCGGCCCTCGCCTCCACATTGTCACCAGATCCTAGTGTCGGCGGCCGAAAAGATCGCGGCAGTTCTTGAGTAAGACATCCCGCGGCGGCCTGCAGTACGATGCCTTCCTTGCCAGCGCTGGAGCGTTCGGCACTTCCTGCAATCAATGGGGAGCACGCGAATGACTGATCGTCTTTCGAAATGCTTGGCTTGTAACGGTCGCGGCTACTTCCGCTGCGACTGCTGGCCGGGTGACTGCATCTGCGATAGGCGGTACACAATCGCACGACAGAGTAAAAGGGACATCGTTTTGGCAACAAAACGCTGTCGATCCTGAAGCTGCTGATGGACTGCGCGGAGGAAGCCGGATGGATCTCTGAACACCGGATCAAGGGCATACTTTAACCGCAGCGATGTCCCCCGGCGTGTCAAGGGTATTATCGTGACGCTGGCATAAGGAAATTACGATGATCGAAATTTGCCGATGGTCCACCTTCTTCGCGTTGGGCGCAGATTGCAACGCCGCGAAACTGGAACATTTGTCGCAGCCTGCTGTTTACTCGTTGAATATCTGCTGTGTTCAAGCAGAACAGTGGAAATATTAGGATGTTCGTTGATTGCGAAGCACGTCAGATGCAACCCGTATCGATCGCCGCCGGAAAAGACAGTCGGGCTTCGCTGGTTGCGCCGTCGCGCTCCTAAAGGTCAACGGGCCGTTTTCCGGGTCACCGGCGGAAGAAGCGGTGGCTTTTTGAGACAATGCGTCTTGCTAACATTAAGCCGCGTTCGTTCGTCGATAACGCCTTGAGGAGTTTGAATTGACCTTTCGCCAGGACAAAGTCGGCAACCGGATGCTCGCCGCATTGATGCCCGCGGACTTCACGCTTCTGCAACCGTATCTTGAGAAGGTTAAGCTGCCTGCACATTTCGAGATCGCCCGGCCGCGCAGCAGACTTGAGTATCTTTACTTTCCGGAGTCGGGCATCGGCGCGGTGATGACCGTTTCACCGAATGACAGGTCGGCGGAGGCAGGGATGTTCGGATCGGAAGGTTTTGTTCCAACTTCGACGATCATCGGCGATGACATCGTCCCCTACTTGATTGAGATGCATGTTGCTGGCCTGGGTTACCGTGTTCCAATCAAAGTAATGCGGGAGTTGACGGCAAGGAGTTCCTCACTGCAGATCCCGTTCATCAAGTACATGCATGTGTTCGCAACACAGGTCGCCTATACGGCGCTCGCAAATGCCCGCTATAGGATCGAGCAGCGCCTAGCGAGGTGGATCTTGATGTGTCACGACCGTCTCCGCTCAGACGAACTCGATATCACGCACGAATATATCGCTTTCATGCTTGGGACACGTCGCCCAAGTGTGACGACGGCGTTGCACGTGCTTGAGGGCGAGCGGCTGATCCGCTCAAATCGTGGCTTGATCATTGTCCTCGATCGGAAAGGCTTGGAGGAATTCGCTGCTGGATCCTATGGTATCCCTGAACAGGAATTCGAAAGGCTGATCGGCCGCGCGCATAGGGAAACCGAATAATACTCGGAACAATCTGAAGCGCACATCATTCGGAAAAGAGATTTTTCCAAGAAAAGACACTGACCCGCGGAGCAGAACATGCGCTATTTTTTTAATATTCGAGATGGCGAAACATTTATTGCAGATCCGGAAGGTAGTGACCTCGGTTCGCTTGAAGCCGCGATCGATGAGGCAAAAGCAAATGCGCGGGAAATGATTGCCGAGCGCTTGAGGACCGGTGCCGCCCTTCGAGACCAGGTGTTTGAATTGACGAATGAGTCAGGTGACATTGTTGCCCGCATTGACTTCAAAGATGTTCTGCATTGATCGGTACCGCTTAAACACCGGATGGATCAGGTTCTTAAATCGACCTCGCAAGGCCACAGAGCGGCTTCCCGTTCAATGGCAGTGCGTTTGCGCGGTGATGAGGCCCCGGCACATTGCTCCGTGGAACCTATCATCGGATAGTAGCAAATTGCGGCCGATCGCCAAGATCTTATTGCACCTTGAAAAATGACTTCTCGCAGCACGCGCTGCGGCCAGTGAACTATAAATTTTGCCTGATAAAGAAATGTCTGGCTTGGTTTGCGTCCTGCGAGATCCGGGCTGTAACATCCCCCACGCGAAACAGCGTGTCTATGTGGCCGTAGCTAACTTGCGTGCTGGCTTCTCGGTTCGATGACGGGCGGGAACAATTGCGACCGGTGGTGGTTTGTGAAGAACGCGAAGACGTTCCTCAGGATAGACCCATGATCCCCGTAGAAGCCTCCATCCCCATCTACAAACCATCCCTTCGCTCAATCCCTCTTCATTTTTCAGCGGCGTGCTTCATTGGTGCGTTGTTCACTGACACTGCGTATTGGCAGACGGCAGAAATGACCTGGGCGAATTTCTCTGCATGGCTTCTGGCAGCCGGGCTGGTCACCGGCGGTGTTGCCCTCCTTGCCGGTCTTGTTGATCTCGCGCGTGGTCGGTTTCGCTTCGCCGGGCTCGCCTCAGCGCTCTACGTTCTTGGTGGCATCGCGATTTTCGCTATTTCATTTGTAAACGCGCTGATTCATAGCCGCGATGCCTGGACGTCGGTCGTTCCCCTCGGTCTAGCTTTGTCGATCGTGGCGTTTGTGCTCATCGTCGTGGTTTCGATTTGCGGCTCCATCACCGAGCGGCGGATCGCCAGAGGATATTGATATGATGGCGCGCCAACGTTCCCGCCTCTTTGTTATGGCAACACTTTTCGCCTCGACTGCCCTTTTGGTTTCCGCCTGCAGCGACAATGAGCCCGATCCAAACGCAGAGATCGGGCCAGATCCAAAGCTTCCCGATCAATCCCAATATCTGATTCCGCCAATGCATATAGCCAAGGTCGTAGGATGGAAGGACGGCAAAGTGCCGACTGTCGCGAGCGGTCTTGAAGTAAAGGCGCTTGCCTCCGGATTACAGCATCCGCGCTCAGTGTATACGTTGCCCAACGGTGATATATTGGCGGTGGAGTCAGTGGCGCCTCCCGAGGCGTCAGCGAAGCGTCCAAAAGACTTGATCATGGGTATAGTTCAGTCGTTCGCGACTGGAGGAACCGGAAGCAGCGGCAAAAGCAACCGCATCACACTGCTGAGAGACGCCGATGGCGATGGGACGGCCGAAATTCAAGACGTTTTCCTCGATCATTTGAACTCGCCCTTCGGCGTAGTTCTTGTCGGAAACGATCTATATGTCGCCAATACCGACGCGGTTGTGCGCTATGCCTATACGCCGGGCGAGACAAAAATTACCGAGCCTGGCACGGTACTAACAGATCTTCCTGGAGGGCCAATCGACCATCACTGGACAAAAAGCATGACGGCGAGCGCGGACGGTTCGCTGCTTTACGTGGGTGTCGGCTCAAACAGTAACATTACGGAAAACGGCATCCAGGCGGAGAAAGACCGGGCAGCGATCTGGGAAATCGATCGGCAGACGGGAATGCACCGCGTTTTCGCAAGCGGTTTGCGCAATCCAAATGGGCTGAGCATCGAACCGCAGACAAAGGCTCTCTGGACGGTGGTCAACGAGCGTGACGAGCTCGGACCAAACTTGGTGCCTGATTACATGACTTCCGTCAGAGAGGGCGGCTTTTATGGCTGGCCCTACAGTTACTACGGCCAGCACGTCGATCCGCGCGTCATGCCGCAACGGCCTGACCTCGTCGCCAAAGCGATTGTCCCCGATTATGCGCTCAGTTCCCACGTCGCCCCACTCGGCATGGCGTTTTCTAACGGCACGAGCTTGCCTGAAGAATATCGAAGCGGCGCCTTTGTCGGCGAGCATGGCAGCTGGAACCGCAATGCGTTCAACGGCTACAAGGTGATATTCGTGCCATTTTCAGAGGGAAGGCCCAGTGGCGCGCCGAAGGATGTGGTGTCCGGGTTCTTGAACGATCAGGAACAGGCGCAAGGCCGGCCGGTCGGCGTGACGCTCGATAAAACCGGCGCTTTACTCATTGCCGACGATGTCGGAAACAAGGTGTGGCGAGTGACGGCCAAGCCTTGAAGCGCGTCACTGGTTTGCGAGGGCAAGAGTTGCCCACATTGGCGTTTCGCTGCGACCAAAGGAGAACCACATAACAATGAGGGCCGCTGGCAACGCTAACCCTGGTCGATGGACATCTCAATGAAGGCGAGAAAATCTGGCCGGGCCTGGCTCCGTGACAAGGACGCGGAAAAGTCGAAAGCAAGCTTCCCAGAACTGTTTTTCGATCTCGTCTTTGTATTCGGGCTGATCCAGTTGTCCCACACTCTTGCGGAGGATTTCACCTCAGCGACCGCAGGAGAAGCCCTACTGCTCATCCTGGCGATCTGGTGGCTTTGGATCAATACGACCTGGGTCACAAACCTTCTAAATACCGACAGCGAGCCTGTCCGCTTACTTTTGTTCGCGCTCATGTTTGCGGGTATTCTCTTGGCTATCGCCCTTCCTGAAGCTTTCGGTGACCATCCTCTGCCATTTGCCGTCATTTACGTTGGCATGCAGATCGGAAGGTCACTTTTTGCATGGTTCGCATTTCGCCGTCATGATCCCAAGTCGGCTTCCACCTTCCTTCGCATCACCGTTTGGGCATGCGCTGCCGGAACGCTCTGGATCGGAGGCGGGCTGGCTTCATTCGAATGGCGGCTGTCCATCTGGAGCATTGCTCTGGGGCTGGAATATAGTGCGCCATTGTTGCGGTTTCGCTTTCCAGGCCTGGGAGGATCCGAAAAGGAAACGCTGCACCTGAACGGTGAGCACCTTGCTGAGCGCTGCGCTTTGTTCGTCATCATCTGCCTCGGCGAGACCATTTTGACAACCGGGCGTAACGCTGCCGAACACATGGGCACAGATTTAACTTTTTTGGTATTTTGTGGGGCCTTTCTAACCACAGTCGCCATGTGGTGGATTTATTTTCACCAGGGCCAAGAAGAGGCCGCGGAAAAGGCCGAGGTGACATCCAAGCCGGAAGCTGTGGCGCACAATCTTTTCACCTACGGTCATCTGCCGATCGTCGCCGGCATCATATTGACAGCGGTTGGCGAAGACTTTGCGCTCTCGCACCCTCACGAGCAAGCTGACCTGAGGGCCACTGCAGCAATCGCCGGGGGGCCATTCCTGTTCCTATGTGGAAACATTTGGCTAAAACTGGCCGCGGCGGAGCGGATACCGTTTTCGCATGCCGCAGGCCTCGTTGGACTTCTGGCAATCGCAATCGCTACGCCGCTGCTGCCGCTCTACGGTATGAACATCGCCGCCACGGCGGCACTGCTCGCCACAGGCGCTTGGGAGTATGCTGCGCTTCGCCGGCCATCTGCGCAATCGGCATAAAAACCGCCTCGCGCTGCGCAACGCCCGTGCGATGAGCAAAGAGATCCGTGGCGTTAGAGCGGAAGCCGCGATCGCTTGTCCGCGGGCTTGGTGACTTCCAGTGGGCAGGCTCCCGAGCGTCGGTAGGGCAATGGCTGCCACAATGGCGCGATGAAATTGCGGCACCTTGCAATGGGGCAGGATCTTGTTCAACCTTGCATTTTAAATCCCGCAAAAGTGGTTCTGCGCTCAGAACGAACTGTATGTCCCGCAAGCTAAGGTCATCTTCTGCAGGCCTTTAAGTCGCCCTTCAGGGCACGAAATAGCGCACTATAGTGCGGCTTGTGACAGTTGTTTGATTGCGTTTTTGGCTTTCCAGGTTTGAATTGACACTTTGACCATCAGACGTGGGCAGCAAAATCAACAAATGAATCAACAGCAGCCTAGAGCGACCTTACGCGCTCGCAAGACATATCGGTGACCACAGCAAGTCGGGCACTCAAGGACGGCCAGAGCTGAACGCGGAGATCATCGATCAAAACGCGCTGCTGAAAAGACTTGGTTATCGGCCCAGCACGTGCGATGTCCAACCTTCGCACGGGTCGATCGCAGTCAATCGCGTGGACGCCAACTTGCGCCCGCACTTCGTTTGAAGTTCTCCGCGATGGCGATCTCTTTGCTACGAAACGAGCTTCCACGTCAGGCGAGGACGTTCAGGCGAAAAAATCCGCATCCTCTTCCATAAGATATTTCTTAGCACGCTCAGCATCTATATCGACGCCCAGGCCCGGAGCCTCTAACACGTCCACCATGCTGTCCTTTACGATCTTCGGCGGCAGGCCAATGACCAGATCCTCCCACCAGGCGTCGGAGGCGCTTGGATATTCGAATGCGACATAATTTGCCGGCAAGGTGGCGCAGACATTGATCAGCGCTCCTAGGCCCAAAAGGCCGTTGGCAGTGCCATGCGGCGCCATCAGGATCGAGTGCATGTACGCATGCTCGGCAACCCATTTGAGTTCGGCAATGCCGCCAATGTCAGCTGGATCCGGCCCGATGACGCGCACTGCCTGCGTCTCGATCAATTCCTTGAAATTGTGCCGCAGGTAAATTTGCTCACCGGTATGGATCGGTGTCGAGGTGGAGGTGGTCAGTTCGCGATAGGCCTGGGGATTGACCCAGGGAACATAGTCCCCGGTCAACATATCCTCGAGCCACATCAAATTGTACTTCTCCACCGCTCGCGCGAACTTAATCGCATCCGGCAGCATCCAGCCCGGCCCGCAGTCGAGCGCTAGACTGACCTTATCGCCCAGCACCTCCTTCATCGCGATCACGCAGTCGAGCATGTGGTTGAAGCCGCGCTCGCTGATTACGCCCTGATCCATTGCGCCGTGATAGCCAGCCTTCTTCTGCGTTACGCCGTAGTGGAAGTCCTCGATGCTGTCTTTCATATTCGAATGGAACGAGATCCCTTGCTTCACCATAAAGAAGTTCTGCGGCTGCTCCATCATCCATTTGACGTCGGCAGCGTAATCCTCCGGCCGATCGCCGGTGCGCTTCTGGCGGATAGAGCCATTGTAGACGCGCACCTTGTCGCGTACCTTGCCACCGAGCAGCTTGTAAACGGGGACGCTCGCCGCCTTGCCGGCAATATCCCACAACGCATGCTCTATTGCGCTGACCGCAGCCCCATATGGCTTGAAAGACCCGCGTTGGCGGATTTTCAGCATCACTCTTTCGACGTCGGTCGGGTCTTCGCCAATCAGCGCATCGCGGAAATGCAGCACAAACGGTTTTAGGTAGGACTTCGTGAATTCGACTTCGCCAAGCCCATAGAGGCCCTCATCCGTCACGACACGGACGATAGGGTGTTTGCCGATAACGGCGCAGCGCAGATCGGTGATCTTCATCTTCGTTCCTCCTCGCTTCAGCTCCAGGTACGATCCCAGGAATACTCGTTGTCCCAGCGGTCGGTAGGCTCCCAAATCCCGGCAACGCCCGGCTGCAGATGACGTGAGATGACTTCATCGACGACGTCGTCTATCCCCAGGCCCGGCTTGTCCGGTACGGTGATGAAGCCATCTTTGACGAGAGGCTTTGGGAGGCCGGTGACGATGTCGTCCCACCAGTCGACATCGGCCGAATGATATTCGAGCGCCATGAAATTCTCGGTCGCGGTCGCAACATGGGCAGCCGCCATCGCGGCGATGGGGCTCTCCGCCATGTGGATTGCCATCGCGACACCGTATTCCTGTGCCATATCGGCGATTTTCTTGGTTTCCAGTATCCCCCCACTGGTCAGCAGATCCGGATGGATAACGGAGACGCCGCCGCCGTCGAGAAGCGGCTTGAACCCCTCCTTCAGGTAGATGTCCTCGCCGGTACAGATCGGGACGGTGGTCGAATCCTGCAGCTGACGATATTGCTGCGCATATTGCCAGGGGATCACGTCTTCGAGCCAGGCCGGGACATATTTCTCGATCCGCCTGGCGAGGCGAATGCCGTTCTGCATCGAAATATGGCCAATATGGTCGATTGCCAGCGGGATATTCATGCCGATGACGTCACGAACTTCGGCGATGTACTGCTCAAGCAGGTCAAGGCCCTTGTCTGTAAAGTGGAGGCCGGTGAACGGGTGCTGAACGTTGTGCAGATCGTAGGCGGCATTGCGCAGACGGCGCTCATCGATGGTTTTCAGCGGCCCACGCACCGGGCTTTTGCGGTATCCCTCGAGCGATCCTGCGGGAAACACGACAGCTCCTGGCACATCAGCAATCTGCATCAGCCCGAGATCCATCTTCAGGAATGTGAAACCGAGTTCCATGCGCTGCTTCAGGCGCTTTCCGGTCTCCGTGCCGCTCGGCACGGTGGCGTCGGTATCGCAATAGACGCGCACCTGCTCGCGAAATCGTCCGCCAAGCATCTGGTAGACCGGAACGCCATAGGCCTTGCCGGCAAGATCCCACAAAGCAATTTCAACCGCCGACACGCCACCGCCCTGGCGCCCGTGTCCGCCAAACTGCTTGATACGCCGGAACAGGCGATCGATGTCGCAGGGGTTCTCGCCTAGCAAGCGGCTTTTCAGCATAAGAGCGTAGGTCGCGCTGGCCCCGTCTCTGACCTCGCCGAACCCGACAATTCCCTGGTTCGTATAGATCTTGAGGAGGGCGGAGGTGAACGGGGCACCGTCGATCTCGGCGACGCGCATATCCGTGATGCGAAGTTCGGACGGTTTTGAATTCAAGTTTACCCGATTGAGCGCTTCTTCCGCTCCATCTACCTCTCGCATGATTTGATTCCTCGTTCTAGTCGATAGGGCTTGTCGCCGCACGGCCGACACAGCCGAAAACGTCGGTCAATCCAATTCAATCTCGTGGTCTTGAAGGTAGTCGCGGTTCATCTCGACGCCGAGGCCTGGCTTTTGGCTAAGCTTCAGGTTGCCGTTCGACACATCGAGGGGGCGGTCAATGAGATGATCATATTTGCCCAGGTTCCATTCCGACGTCTCAAGCTTGTAGAAGTTCGGGACGGTCATCATCACCTGCGCGCCCGCAACCACGTTGATCGGGCCGGCGGCATCATGCGGGGAGACAGGGATATAATAGGCCTCGCACAGCGCCGAGATCTTTTTGAGCTCGGTAATGCCGCCGGTCCAGGTGACATCTGGCATGATGTAGTCGGCGAGCTTGTTTTCGAGAACGGGAACGAAATCCCACTTTGTGTGACCACGCTCCCCCCATGAAATTGCAGCACTTACCTTTTCCCGGACCTGTTTGAGCGCGTTTAGACTTTCGGGTGGGCAAGGCTCTTCGAACCAGTCGATCTGGCCTGCTTCTTCAAGACTGCGGCAAAGACGGATGGCGGTTGGGACATCGAACCGGCCGTGGGCGTCAATGAGAATGTCGACGTCCGGGCCTGCTGTCTCGCGGATCAGTTCCGTCAGCTCGGCGGCTTCGCGTTCGTCCCTGCGGGTCATGCTGCCGTCGAGATAGCCGTCCCGCTGTTCACGCGCGATTCCATCGGCAACGCGGCCCTGATGAGGGAAGGGATCGAACTTCAGTCCTGTGTGGCCGGAATCGACAATATCCCGAATTTCGCGGATGACAGCCTCTTTGCTGGTGAATTTCGCCTGGTTGGGATGGGTATAGAGGGCGATCTCGTCGCGCACAGGCCCGCCAAGTAACTCATAGATCGGCTTGCCGAGGACCTTGCCGCGGATATCCCACAGAGCGATGTCGATGGCGCTTACGCATTCGACCGCAGCGCCCCTGCTGCCCATGTATGTGAAGCTGCGGAATATTTTGTGCCACAGATATTCGATACGGGCAGGATCTTCGCCTCTGAGAGCCTGACCGATCTGGCGAAGGATTGTGCAGAGCGCTCGATTGGCGAGCTTAGTCGTGGTTGTTATTTCGCCCCAGCCACTCACTCCCTCGTCTGTCGTTACCTCCACGAAAAGGAATTCTCCCCAGTAAGACGCATCGGACTTGATGAGCCACGGCCGTACGCTTGTGATTTTCATCTGGGCTACCTTTGACTTGAACTGAGCAGATGTTTGCCGGCTTGTCCTATCCCGCGCGGGCCGCGCTACGTGCCCTCATATGTTCCAGGAGATGTCGGCCCGAACCCTCGACGTGCCGCGCAATGAGTTCGGCTGCCGCATCAGCATTTCCGGCCTTCACGAGCGCAATAAGTTCACGGTGTTCGCTGAGGATGGCTGCGCGCCGGGCGAGCGTGAAGTTGAAACGCCGGCCGACGGCTCTCAGAACTTCACGATGCTTCCACCAAAGCTCGGCGGCGTGGCGGTTATAATGTTTTTGATACATTACCGTGTGGAAAGCGGTATCCAGCTCACTGTGCTTGAATGTATCGCTGAAGTTGTTCTGCTCGATCAAACCCTGAATGCGCTCGAGTTCGGCGATGTCTTCCACGGTCGCCATGGTGACGAACCAGCGCGTCAGTGCCGGCTCGATCAACACGCCAATCTCGTAGACATCCCGAACGAAATCCTGATCTATTGGCCGCACACGCGCACCGCGGTTTGGCACGAAGGTAACGAAACCTTCGCCACGCAACAGCTGCAAGGCCTCGCGAACCGGATTGGTCGATGTGCCGTGGCGTCGGGCGAGATCGGTCGCGACCAGCCGCTCGTTTGCTGCAAGCCGACCCTCGATGATGTCATCTCTGATCAGTTTGTAGAGGGTGGCTCCCTCGCTCGATGCGCCATCTGCGTCGATGCCTTCAGGTGGCATGGCTTTGAACTCAGTCGTCTCGGTCAAAATGTTCCCCAATGAATACTCTACTTTTCCAATTATCATGCAAATCTCAGCCAAACAATGTACGATTTTGTCGATTGACATACATTCCTTGATCTGAAAACGTATAATCTGCGTCATGGGATACACTGGCTTGAGGAGGTCAGTCCCACGAGCGTGGACCGCCTGCCCTGAGCAGAGCGGCTTGGGAGAACCTGGAGGATACCTATGACGAGGATTTCACTCGGAGGTGCCGTCCTGCGCGGCACCGTCTCGACTGCTATGCTGGTGTCTATGCTGTCTACTTCCGCCCTTAGCGCGTCGGTGGACTTGAGCAAGTGGTCACCGGACTACGTTCGTTCTATTGCTGGCACACAGGACTTCGATACCGCGGCAGATTGCAGCAAGGTTACGCCCCTGGACTACAAAGGACGTCTGACGTTCTGGTACCAGGGTATCTTCGAAGGCGATCCAGACTCGCTGCGGCAATATTACAAGGATTTTTTTGCGACCTTCCGCAAGACCTACCCGAATATTCAGCTCGAGGAACAGGGGCTGACTTACAACGACCTGCTCGATAAATTCCGCACCGCACTGCTCGGTAATGCCGCTCCGATGGCGGTTCGCCTGCAGATCCTGGGAGGCGTCGAGTTTGCTGCCAAGGGCTATCTTCAGCCTCTGAAGCCAGAGGATGTCGGCTATTCAACGGATGATTTCTGGCCTGGCGCCATGAAGGCCGTCAGCTGGGACGGTGTGCCCTACGGCATTCCGACCAATAACGAAACGATGGCCTTCATCTGGAATGCCGACATATTCAAAAGAGCTGGCCTCGACCCCGACAAGGCTCCAGCAACCTGGGACGATGTCGTCAACTATTCCAAGCAGATCCACGACAAGCTTGGAATCTCGGGCTACGGCCTCGTGGCTCGCAAGAACGCCGGCAATACGCCTTACCGCTTTATGCCGCAGCTTTGGGCCTATGGCGGAGGTGTCTTTGACGAGGCATCCAAGGATCCGACCTACAAAGAGGTTGAACTTGCCAGCCCTCAAAGCAAGGCCGCATTGCAGGCTTCCTATGACATGTATGTTCGTGACAAATCCGTACCTGTCTCAGCTCTTACAAACCAGCAGGCAGACAATCAGCCGCTTTTCCTGGCTGGCCAGCTTGGTATGATGGTTTCTCATCCGTCTGACTACGACGTCATGCTGGATCTGCAAAAGAAGGCGACCGCTACGGATAAGGAGAAGGCGCAGACGGTCATCGACAATATGCGTTACGGACTCATTCCGACCGGCCCCGACGGCAAGCGTGCCGTTGTCTTTGGCGGTTCAAACATTCATATCCTCAAACCCGAATACGTGGAAGGAGGCAAGGTGGACGAACTAGCCGCGAAGGCTATCGTCTGCATGTGGTCCAGCCCTGAATGGTCCTTGAAGTTGGCCTATGTCGGCTCGAACCCAGGCAACCTCAACGGCTTCAAGACCAAGTGGATGAAGGACCGTCTGGACAAGATCAAATTCCTTGACGTCACCACATCGATGCTGCCGTTTGGCATTCCGTTCCCCGCACTACCGCAGTCTCCCGAGATCATGAACATCATCGTACCGGACATGCTGCAGAACGCTTTGACTGGTGCGATGACGGTCGACCAGGCAGCCGACGATGCCGCCAAGAAAGTTAAAGAAATAATGGACGGTGGGCTCTAGCCCAGATCCGACGATCTAACCGGCTGCTGAGAAACCCGCAGCCGGCTTTGTCTCAAAGGATGAGGGCCTAGCGTAGTGGCGATCTTGACTGGAAAGGCAGACGTTTCCCGGCCGCTTGAACAATACAGGCCCGGTTTGTTGCGAAAGATCTGGGACCATCGTGCTGACTACGCATACGTTCTGCCGTCGATCGCAGTGATGCTCATCGTGATAGCATACCCGATCTACTATACGATCGAGCTGTCGTTCTTTAACACGCCGCCAGGACTACAGCTCAAAGACAAGATTTTCGTCGGCCTCGACAACTACACCGCCATCCTTAAAAGTCCGGTGTTTTGGACTGTGACCAAAAACACCCTCATCTGGACCGTCGGGTCAACTTTCATCTCCTTCGTTCTTGGGTTCGCCTGTGCTTTGGCGCTCCATCGTGACTTCGCCGGCCGTGCAATCCTGCGAGCCATCCTGATCATCCCCTGGGTCATCAGTGCAGTCGCCGCATCCTACATCTGGAAGTGGATCTACCATTCGGACTTTGGTGTGATCGGCGCGGTATTGGTCGGCGTAGGCCTTGCCGACCGGCCACCCAATTTCATCGACAGTGTCGATACGGTGCTGCCCTCGCTTATCGTCGTCAACATCTGGAGAGAGTTCCCGTTTGCCATGATCATGATGATGGCTGGCCTACAAACAGTGCCCGATCAATTGCTGCGTGCGGCGAAAGTTGACGGCGCCAATGCCTGGCAGCGGTTCTGGCACGTCACCTTCCCGCATGTCAGAAATGTCTCCACGGTAACGATCCTGCTCTTGGCGGTGGCCAACTTCAATTCCTTCATCATCCCATGGATCATGACGGGCGGGGGACCATCGAACGCATCGCACATCTGGATCACGCATATCTATGAACTCGCGTTCGGACGCCAGCGATGGGGTGTGGCATCGGCCTACTCGGTCCTGCTGTTCTTGATCCTGATGTCTTTCGGCTACTTCTATGTTCGCGCGCTAAGCGCCAATGGGCAAAAGGAAGGAAGCGAATGAGCACAATTCCCGAGACCGCGCAGACCAGGCAGGCACGCCGCCGCACAACCATCGACGGATGGCGGTGGGGCGGCCGGGTGTTCCTGCTCCTCATGCTGCTCTACACAGCTTTGCCGATGGTCTGGATGCTGCTGACGTCAATCAAATCTGGTTTTGCCGCAATGCAGTTCCCGCCCCAATGGTGGCCGGACCAACCCACTCTTGCCAGCTACCAAAAGCTGCTTGATCCGCAAAACAGCGTCGGCCAAGACTTCCTGCGTTTCTTTTGGAACAGCCTGTTCGTGTCCACGGCGACTACAATAATGTCGGTTGTCGTGGCGGTACCGGCTGCCTACGCGTTTTCCCGCTTCACCTTCCCGGGACGGAACTTCCTGTTTTTCGCTGTCTTGCTTCGCAATATGTTCCCGGCAGTCATCTTCCTCGTGCCGCTGTTTATTCTCATGCGCGCATTAGGGCTGGTGAACACCCATGGGTCCCTCGTCCTGACCTACCTTACATTTGGCTTGCCGCTCGCAATCTGGCTCCTCAAAGGCTTCTACGACAATATTCCGATCCAACTGGAGCAGGCCGCACGCATTGACGGGGCGACCCGTTTCCAGGCCTTCGTGCTGATTGTCGTGCCACTCTCAACGCCTGGGATCATCGCTACAGCGATCTATTCGTTTATCGGCGCATGGAACGAATACATTTATGCCTACACGTTCTTGTCGAAGAATGAACAGTTGACCCTACCCGTTGGCATCCAGCGTTTCTTCTCGGAGAACACCACCGACTTTCCCGGTCTCATGGCGGCCAGCTTCATCATGAGCGTACCGGTCGTCGTCCTGTTTCTGCTTCTGCAACGATACTTCGTACGCGCCCTCACCGAAGGCGCAGTCAAGCATTAGGGAGTTGCTCGTGGCCCATGTGGTCCTCAAAGATCTGATCAAGAATTATGGCAGCTTCAATGCTGTGAAGAGCGTCTCGCTGACTGTTAACGACGGCGAGTTCGTGGCACTCGTCGGCCCGTCAGGCTGCGGCAAGACGACAACGCTCAACTTAGTGGCGGGGCTGACGTCTGTGACGTCTGGCGATATTGTCATCGGCGACCGGGTGGTCAATGATCTCGACCCCAAGGACAGGGACATCGCGATGGTGTTCCAGAACTACGCTCTCTATCCTCAGAAGTCGGTCTATAAAAACCTGGCCTTCCCGCTGCAGATGCGCAAACTGCCAAAGGACGAGATCGACAGGAAAGTCAGGGAAGCTGCACGCGTCCTGGACATGACGCAGTTGCTTGAGCGCAAGCCGCGGGAGCTTTCGGGCGGCCAACAGCAGCGCGTGGCGCTCGGCCGCGCCCTCGTACGCGATCCGGCCGTGTTCCTGATGGACGAGCCGCTCTCCAATCTCGACGCGAAGCTCCGCGTGCAGATGCGTTCGGAGATCAAGCGTTTTCACCAAGATCTGAAAGCCACAATCATCTACGTGACGCACGATCAGCTTGAAGCGGTGACGATGGCCGACCGGATGGCGGTGATGAACGGTGGCTATCTGCAGCAATACGATACGCCGGCACAAGTCTTTGCCAATCCGGTGAACATGTTCGTGGCAAGCTTCGTCGGCAGTCCGGCGATGAGCCTCGTTCCGCTGGAAGCATCCACCGCAGGAGGCAATACGGTCTTGACCAGCGCGGAAGGTTGGCGACTGGAACTTTCGCCGGAGAATGCCCGGAAGGTCGCCAAAGCGACATCCAAGAAGGTCGTGCTCGGTGCGCGTCATTCGACCATCAAACTGCATAAGACTGCGACCCCAGGTACGGTCCCCGCCAAAGCCTACACGGTTGAACCGACAGGAGACGTCACTTTCGTACAGGCCTTCCTGTCCGGCGCTATCGTCAATATCAGCGTGCCGCCAGCCGTTGTCGTCGCACCAGATGAACCGATCTGGCTAGAGTTCGATCAGGAGCGGATCCACTTGTTCGACGGCGAAACAGAAATGGCTCTCAAGGCAGATTGAGATGACGCGCATGCGCAACACGAGGCGCCGATGACGACGAAACTTAAAATCACGGCGATCAAGCCATATCCGATCTGGGTCGGCATCCGCAATCAGATGCTGGTCAAAGTCGAAACAGATTGCGGGATCTTCGGGTGGGGCGAGAGCGGCTTAAGCGGACGAGAGCAAGCAGTTGCGGGCGCAATCGAACATTATCGCGAATTCCTGATCGGCCGCGATCCGATGCAGATAGGGCGGATATGGCAAGAGCTTTATCGCAGCCAGTATTTCGAAGGCGGGCGCGTTTTGCAGGCAGCGATTTCCGCGATCGATATTGCCCTCCATGACATCAAGGGTAAGGCGCTGGGCGTACCGGTCTACGACCTTCTGGGTGGCAAACAGCGCGAGCGCATACCGACCTTTGCCTCTACCGGCGATGAGGCGGAGGGCGATGCTGCGATTGACCGTGCGAGCGAGCTGCGCGAACAGGGTTGGCAGGCGATCCGCTTCTTTCCGGCCGGACAAAGCAACCGCGAGGTCTTCGAACCACGAGAGTCGATTGGCGCGACTGCGGCGGTGCTGAACAAGGCCCGCGAGGTTCTGGGCGACAACGTCGTCCTCGGCATCGACTATCATCACCGGCTATCGGTTGCGGAAGCTGCAAGCTTCTGCAGCAAGCTCGGGAGTGGCGTACTGGATTTTCTTGAGGAGCCAATCAGGGATGAGACCCCAAGCGCATATGAATCCTTGCGCAAGATGACCAACATTCCATTTGCCATAGGGGAAGAGTTCGCCAGCAAATGGCAGTTTCTACCCTTCATCGAGCAAGATCTTCACCAGTTCAACCGGATCGACGTCTGCAATGTCGGCGGCCTTACCGAAGCTATGAAGGTCGCCGGTTGGAGTGAGGCGCATTATGTCGATCTGATGCCGCACAATCCGCTTGGTCCTGTATGCACGGCCGCGACGATCCATTTTGCGGCTGCTGTAGCTAACTTTGCTTGGTTGGAGACCAGAGCTCCTGAGACGAAACTTGGCTTTGATAACTCTGACTTCTTTCCCGTGCAGCCGAGGCTCGACGGGACCGACTACCCGGTCAACGCCCTGCCTGGGCTCGGCGTTGAGGTAAACGAGGATGCAATTGCGGCACAAAGCTTCCGCTTCTGGGAAGCCCCTCACCTCAGGCGCCGTGATGGTTCCGTCACCAACTGGTAATCCACTCAACATTGGAGCTTGTCATGACGCAGACGCCCGACATTACGCGACCGCCCAAGGAATTGATCGATGCATTAAAGGAGATTGGCGCGGCGACGATTGCCGGCACACTCGGGCATATGGGGTTTCGCAATCCGCACATGGTCGGTCCCACTTCACAGAGGCGAGGCAAGTCGATCGTCGGACCGGCACTGACGCTCCAGTTCATGCCCCAGCGGCCGGATCTCTTTAGCGAAGGAGAGTATGCTGATCCTGAAACGCAGCTGCATCGCCACGTCCTCTACCACGTCCAGGAAGGCGATGTCGTCGTCGTCGATGCACGTGGCGACATGAGCTCCGGCGTCTTCGGCGACATGATGTCGACCTATTTCAAAGGCCGCGGCGGTGCTGGCATCGTCATCGACGGATGCATGAGAGACAGGCCCAATGTCGAAAAGCTGGATCTTTCCCTGTGGCTTCGCGGCTGGACGCCAAATTATCACGTCCAGACGAGCATCTACCCTAACGCTGTCAATGTTCCGATTGCCTGTGGCGGTGTCACGGTAATTCCAGGTGACATCATCGTGGCTGATGATGACGGCGTGGTGGTGCTTCCCGTCGCGATGGCCCGCAAGGTTATCGAAGAATCGCAAACGCATCACGACTGGGAAGAATTTTCGCGGATGAAACTCATGCAGGGCGGATCTCTGCAACGCTATTATCCACTGCACGACGATGCCCGCAGTGAATACGAGGAATGGAGCAGGACCAATCCGCCTGGAAGAAGGTAGGCGATGGGCGGGACGGGTATCCAATGGTCTGTGTGATACCTGTGCGATCTCCAAGAAACGAGATATGGGCTTTCTTTATAACTCGATGTCTAGCCTGGTGAACCGAGACCTCCAAAGGCGCAGATCTCTATTCGCTGGTCTGCGAAACGATCGTATTTTTCGGCTTGTTGACTGATCTGCGGGTGAACAGTACCTTACGAGGCAGGTCGTTAGGCTTGTCTTCATATGACAGATCAATCTCTTCAACGCCGCCTTGCTGCCATTGTCGTTGCTGACGTGGTAGGATATTCGGGCCTTATGGAAGCCGATGAAGCCGCAACCTTGGCGAACGTCAGGGAGCTGCGCTTTGGAATTATCGAGCCTGCTGCGACGCGCCACAAAGGTCGCATCTTCAAGGTTCTGGGCGACGGATTCCTGATCGAGTTCGGTAGCGCAATGGATGCGGTCAAAGCAGCGTTGGAAATTCAACGAGCCACCCTTGCTGTTGAGGATCTCGGAGACCGGCGCCTCCTCTTGCGGATAGGCGTGAACCTGGGGGATGTCATCGACGACGGTTCAGATCTGCTTGGCGACGGGGTAAATGTCGCGGCGCGCCTTCAAACGGCGGCCGCACCGGGCGGCATTTGCATTTCAGCTGACGTTCATGGCGAGATCGCCGGCAGCATCGACGAGCGGTTCTTTGACGCAGGCCAATGCCACCTGAAGAACCTTATCCGCCCGGTCCACGTCTGGCACTGGCCAGATCAGTTGCAAAGCATCTTACCGCTGCCCGATGGCCCCTCAATCGCGGTACTGCCTTTCACCAATATAACCGGGGATGAAGCGGACGGCTATTTTGTCGACGGCTTGACAGAGGATCTGATCACCGACCTCTCTCGAAGGCCTGGACTGTTCGTCATCGCGCGCAGCTCGGTGTTCGCTTACAAGGGCAAGCGGATCGACGTGCGGGTGGTGGCCCAGGACCTCGGCATCCGCTTTGTCCTGGAAGGGAGCGCGAGACGCTCAGCGGGCCGTGTTCGCATCAATGCGCAGTTGTTCGATGCCCGTGCCGGCCAGCACCTGTGGGCTGATCGCTTTGACAGGACGATGGAAGATGTCTTCGAGCTACAGGACGAAGTTAACGCCAAGATTGTTGAGGCGCTTGTCGGACGCCTGGCTGTGCCGATACAACGTAATCGGCCGAAGCACTTTGAGGCGTACAATCTTTGTGTGCGCGCTCGCAGTCTGACGGAAGAATCGCCGCATACCGCGCGCGAGGCCTATATGCTTCTGCAACGTGCAGTTGAGCTTGAGCCATCATATGCCGAGGCACTTGGGCTGCTCGCCTATAATCGGTGGCTCGCCTGGACTCATTTTGGAGAATCGGAAGATCTCAATCGCCGGACAGCGACGACGTTCGCGCAGAGAGCAGTCAGCCTAGATCCAAACGATGCCGGGTGCCGTTATGTTCTGGGGACCATTTTAGCTTACGAGCGGCGATGGGAGGAATCAGAGGCGGCCTTCGCCAAGGCCTTGGAGCTGGATTCCAACCATGCTGATACCTGGGCTGCGATGTCGGACATGTCAGTTCTCGACGGCAGGGTCGCCGACGGACTAGCACAGATCGAGAAGGCCCTGCGGCTCAATCCACATCCACCCTGCTGGTATCTTTGTCATCTTGGACAGGCCCAATACGCTGCCCGCAATTATGACGGGGCGAAGGCCACTCTCCGCCGGGATGAAACCTACCGAACCAACTCACGTAAATTTCTTGCTGCCTCGCTTGCACAATTGGACGACCTAGAAGAGGCTCGTCGCGAGGCAGAGCTGTTCTTGATCGCCCACCCCCATTTCACGATCAACCATTGGCTCAGTTCCCAACCGCTGCGTGATCCATCTGTAGGAGACCATTTTGTCGACGGTTTCCGCAAGGCAGGCCTTCCGGAGGGATGACAGAAGAGTTGAACAACTCCACTAACAATGCAATCTTGTCTCCACGGACACCGAGTTAACGTGCCCAGGCGGCATACTTGCGCGAGTCCGCGGAGGCCGTCGCTGTTTCGAATTGAACAAGTCCGGCGAACTTCCTGAGCGCCGGTCCGTTCGCACCCAAGAACGTTGCGGCAACACATCACTGTGACGGCTTGAGCAGGCCAGAGGATGCCGGAAATTCAACGGTCGCTGCCAGTCCTCCACCTTCCCTCTGCTTGAGATGAAGCGGTCCGCCGAAGAGCCCGACAAGCTCCCCGTGCTATCGAAAGGCCGAAACCGTGTCCGGGGAAGTCTCATCCAGCCGCACGCCAGGTGAGACCGCCTCGGGGCCAAAGCCAGCGTCGATGCCCGGCCCATCATCCGTCGTCTTCGACCAGCAATATGCGCATCGTGAACCCAGTTTCTCTGATGTCTTTGTGAGAACTAGGGCGCGTTTGCTTAACTGAAACTGAACCGCGACGTTCAGCCTGCGTCGATCTGGACACGCCTACCATCCTCCAGTCAAAACGAACTGGAGACAGCATCATGTCCATGGAAAACGACGCTCCCGACACCTCGCCTGAGCGGCAGGCCCGCAGGGGCAGCCCGCGCCGGCCGGCAACGCATCTGGCGGCTTTTGGAATTGCGGCCTTTGCGGTTCTTGCAATCGGTGCGGCCGGCGGTGCCGCGGCAATGAAATTCACCCGGCCCGGCATCGAGCTTGCACCCTTGACGCCCACCTCGATCTCCAGCCTCAAGGACGATTGGGGCGTGGTGACGCTCAAAGGCAAGGTCACGGAGATCTACGGTAACAAGTTCATCGTTCAAGACGAAACCGGCAAGGCCTTGATCGAGACCGGTCCGGCCGGCGATGACGGCAAGCTCGTTGCTGTCGGCGAACCCATCAGTGTCCAGGGCCGCTTCGACGACGGGTTCCTGCATGCGAGCTACGTCATTCATCAGGATGGCAAAACCGACGCCCTTCGCCCGCCGCCTGGACCTCCCCCGCACGGCGAGCCGATCGCCGATTTGTTGCGCAAGATAAAGCCCTAAAGCTTCCAAAACGACGCCTGGCGCGCCGTTGAACCAAAATCTTCGGCGCGCGTTATCTGGCGGATTTCCGGGAGTGGCACGCATGATCAAACCTATTGTTCAATTGCTTGCCTCTCCTGGCAAGTCCGTCTTCTTCACGGCATGCGTCGTTACGGCGGCCTTTCAAGGCGGTTCAGCAATCGCAGCCGATGCCGCCGCAGTGCCGGTAACCGCAATCGCTGCGCGGACGGGAACGATCGACCGCGTTATCAATGGCATCGGAACCGTTGCACCCCTGCAGTCTGTGACGGTCAGGCCCAGGATCGACGGGCAAGTCGTCGACATCTCCTTTGCTGAAGGGCAGATGGTGCAAAAAGGCAGTGTTCTTCTGAAGCTGGACGATCGCGAATTGATTTCCGCTCTCGCGTCTGCAAAGGCGAAAAAGGCCCAGGACGAGGCGCAGCTAAACAGTGCCCGGACAGACGCACAGCGGTATGCGGCACTCGCCGAGAAGGGCGTTGCGTCGGCTTCGACGCTTGAGCAAAAGACCGCGTCGAGTCAACAATATGCGGCGGCCGTCCAATATGACGACGCGCTTATCAAAAGCGCGGAAACCCAGCTCGGGTTTGCCACGATCACCGCCCCCTTTGAAGGACGCACCGGATTCAAGCAGGTCGATGTCGGCAGCGTCGTAAACGCGAGCTCCACGACTGGCATCGTGACGATCACGCAGATGGATCCGATCGGGGTATCGTTCGGGGCGCCGGGCGACAAGTTTGGCGAGATCAGGGACGCTCTGAATCAGGGTATAGCAGAGGTCAAACTGACGAGCACCGACGGCAGCCGCACACTTGCCACCGGGAAACTGACCACTCTCGACAACTCCGTCGATGCCTCGAACGGCTCGATCCATCTCAAGGCGACATTCGACAATGCGAAGGCGGTGCTCTGGCCCGGTCTGCCCGTCGCAACAACGCTGACGGTCGAGAAACGCACTGGTGTCATTGTTCCTGACAAGGCGCTCGCCCGCGGTCGCGACGGACTCTACGCCTACGTCGTCGGCGCCGGCGGAAAAGCCGTCCGCCGCTCGGTCAAGACCGCCTTCGTCACCGATGCGATGGCGCTGGTTACAGAAGGCATCGGCGACGGCGATCAGGTCGTCATGGACGGTCAGTCACGCATCGGCGACGGCGCGTTGGTTTCGGTCACCCCATGGACCGGCTCCCCGGCAGGTGAGCTCGCAGACAAGGCAACGCCATAATGATCGATCGCGAGCGTAAGCCCGGAGAACCAGCAGGATTTTTCGATTTCTTTATCGTTCATCCGGTCGCGACCGGGCTGATCATGTGCGGCATCTTCCTTCTCGGGGCCATCTGTTATCCGTTTATGCCGGTCTCGGCTTTGCCGCAGATCGACTTCCCGACGATCCAGATCGCAGCAAACCTTCCCGGCGCCTCGCCTGAGACCATGGCTGCGAGCGTCGCCCAGCCGATCGAAGACGCGTTGTCGCGCGTCAGCGGCATATCCGAAATGACCTCGAACAGTTCGCTCGGCACGACCTCGATCACGGTGCAGTTTGGACTCGACCATGATATCCAGACGGCCGCAAGCGACGTTCAGACGGCAATTAGCGAAGCGGCTGGTCAGCTTCCGAAGGACATGACGTCTCTGCCCACGGTGCATAAGGCGAACCCCGCCGACGCACCCATCATGCAACTGTCGGCAAGCTCCGATGTTCTGACCTTGCCTGAACTGGATGAGTTTATCGAACGCAATGTGGCATCCAAGATCGGTCAGGTATCGGGTGTCGCTTTCGTAAACATCGGCGGCAAGCAGAAGCCCGCGATCCGGATCGCGGTCGATCCCGGGCGGCTGGCGCAGGCGGATATCACACTCGAGGACGTGCGAACGGCGATCGGCAATCTCAATCTCAGCGCGCCCAAGGGAAACATCGACGATCCGACCAGGACCTTTCCGATCTACACGAATGACCAGATCGGTAGCAGCGCGCAGTGGAACGACGCAGTCATCGCGTATAGCAGCGGCGGTCCCGTTCGTATCCGCGATATCGGTCAGGCGGTCGACGGCGCCGAAGACAACAAGATGGCGCATTGGACCAATGGCGAGCGCGGTATCGCGCTCGACGTCTTCCGTCAGCCGGGCGCAAACGTCATTGCTGTCGTAAACGCCGTGAAGGAACAGCTCCCGGCGCTTCAGGCGTCACTGCCCAAGTCGATCAAGCTCGAGCTCGTCACTGATCGCACGACAACGATCAGGGCATCAGTCAATGATGTTCAATTCACGCTGATGCTGACGATTGGTCTGGTCGTCGTGGTGATATTCCTTTTCCTGCGAAACCTCCGCGCGACGATCATTCCGGTGCTGACGCTGCCGATTGCGCTCGTCGGTGCGTTGGCGCCGATGTGGGTGCTCGGTTTCAGTCTCGACAACCTGTCTCTCATGGCGCTCGTCGTGGCTGTCGGATTTGTCGTCGATGATGCGATCGTCATGCTGGAAAACATCACCCGCCATATCGAAGACGGCGTCGATCCCAGGGATGCCGCCCGCAGAGGGGCGCGTGAGATCGGTTTTACCATCGTCTCGATCAGCCTGTCGCTGATCGCTGTTCTCATCCCGGTCCTATTGATGGGCGGCATCGTTGGACGCCTGTTTCGCGAATTTGCGATCACCTTGACGGTCGCGATCGTCATTTCCGCCATCGTGTCGCTGACGTTGACCCCGATGCTGGCTTCCAAGCTGATCCGCCCGATCGATGAACGCCAACGGGGGCGGTTCTACCGCCTCGGAGAAGCGTTCTTCGATCGCCTCACGTCGCTTTATATCGCGAGCCTGAGACCGGTGATCCGCCATAGGATATTGACGCTTGGCGTCTTCATCGCGACGATCGCCGGAACAGCTTATCTGTTCATTGTTATCTCCAAGGGCTTCTTTCCGGAGCAAGATACAGGTTTCATTGGCGGGCTATCGCAAGCCTCTCCGGATATTTCCTTCTCGGAGATGTCAAAACTGCAGGAGCGGGTTAGCGCCATCATCCTGAAGGATCCGGCGGTCTACAGCGTGTTCATGGACATCGGCGGCGGCAATGGCGGCAACGCGCTCAATCAGGGCCACGTGAACATTACACTGAACCCATTGGAAAGCCGGGACGCGAGCGCCAGGCAAGTCATCGAACGACTCGGCCAGGCTTTGAATGCGCAGCAAGGCATCAAGCTTTTCATGCAGTCCGCCCAGGATATCAATATCGGCGCGCGGCCTGCCAAGACCCAATATCAGTTCACCCTTCAGGACGCCGATATCGAGGAGCTTGGTACCTGGGCATCGAAGGTTACCAGCCGCCTTCAAGGCGTCTCGCAACTGCGGGATGTTGGCAGCGACCAGCAAGCTGAAGCGCCCAATCTGTCGATCAAGATCGATCGCGCCGCAGCAACGCTTTACGGGGTTTTGCCCTCCGGCATCGACGACACGCTTTACGATGCCTTCGGTCAGCGGCAGGTCGCGTCCTACTCGACGCAAACGGATACGTTCCGGGTGATCCTCGAAGTTCTTCCCAACCTGCAGCGCGACATTGCAACGCTGGACCGGCTTTCCATTCGTGCCAGCAACGGCACCTTGGTTCCGCTTTCCGTGGTGGCGAAGTGGTCGACGGACGGCGTCTCACCCGTCTCCATATCGCACCAGGGTCAGTCGCCCGCGGTCACGATCTCGTTCAACCTTGCCCCGAATGTCGCGCTTGGCGAAGCGACGCAGGCAATCGAAACGGCATTGGCCGACATGCATCCGCCGGCTTCGCTGCAGACAGGTTTCTCCGGAAGCGCCAAGGCTTTCAAGGATTCGCTCGGAACCGTCCCCTTGCTGATCCTGGCGTCGCTCGTCGTTGTCTACATCATTCTCGGCGTCTTGTACGAAAGCCTCATCCATCCGTTGACGATCCTCTCGACGTTGCCATCAGCGGGTCTTGGGGCATTGCTTGCACTCAAACTGGCAGGTTTCGACTTCGGCCTCGTCGCAATGATAGGGGTCATCCTGCTGATCGGCATCGTCAAGAAGAATGGCATCATGCTAGTGGATTTCGCGATCCAGGCAGAGCGGGAAGAAGGTCTCGGAAGCGAGGACTCGATCGTCAAGGCAGCACAGATGCGGTTTCGTCCGATCCTGATGACCACGATGGCCGCATTGCTTGGAGGGTTGCCTCTTGCCATCGGTCACGGATCTGGCTCCGAATTGCGGCAGCCGCTCGGCTACGCAATTGTCGGGGGTCTCCTTGTGAGCCAGTTGCTCACCCTCTATACGACACCTGTCATCTATCTGCTGCTCGACAAGCTCCGCAAAAATCGTACAGAGACGGCGGGCAGTCAGAGCAGCGCCTCAGCCGCATAGCTTCCAAGCACGGGGACAGATATGAACACATCCTTCTACACCTGTGCCATCGCGAGCGTCACCGCCGCCGGTGTTGTTGTCCGGCCGTTTCGTCTGCCTGAGGCAATCTGGGCCGTTGGCGGAGCTTTGCTCATCCTTCTATCCGGCATCCTCAATCCTATGGAAGTCTGGGCCGGGGTGGCAAAGGGTACCGACGTCTATCTGTTTCTGATCGGCATGATGCTGCTATCCGAGCTTGCCCGGAAAGAAGGGCTGTTTGACTGGCTTGCAGCCATTGCCACGTCCTATGCAAGAGGATCGCCAACGCGGCTCTTCGCTCTTGTTTATGGTGTCGGCATTCTCGTCACCGCATTCCTGTCCAACGACGCGACGGCTGTTGTTCTCACGCCCGCTGTCTACGCCGCATGCCGCGCGGCAAAGGTCAGGGATCCGTTACCTTACCTGCTGATCTGTGCCTTTGTTGCCAATGCCGCAAGTTTCGTCTTGCCGATATCCAATCCTGCAAATCTGGTGATCTTCGCTGGCGGCGACATGCCATCGCTGTCTCGCTGGATGAGTACGTTCATGCTCCCGTCTATGGCTTCTATCGTCGTGACTTATCTGACGCTTTATTGGTCGCAACGCCGGACGCTCGTCGCTGACACCGTGGACACCGCGATCGCGCGCCCGCATCTCAGCATCTCTGCACAGCTTGCCGGATTTGGGTTGGTCGTCACAGCGGCCACTCTTCTGTGGGCCTCAGCGATGCATGTCAGCCTGGGGCGGCCTACGTTTATAGCCGGCACGATAACGACGCTGGCCGTGCTCGCCGTTATCCGGCAAAACCCAATCAACGTCTTACGCGATGTCAGTTGGGGCGTCATCCCTTTGGTCGGCGGATTGTTCGTCGTCGTTGAGGCGGTCAATCATACGGGCGTCGCTACCATACTTGCGGACCATCTCAGGACGCTCGGCGCGCATTCAGAAGTGCAAGCAACCGCAGTTGCAGGGACCGGTGTCGCCCTGCTTTCTAATCTCATCAACAATCTGCCTGCCGGTCTTTTCGCCGGAAGCGCTGTCCAGGCCGCGGAGGTCTCCGATCGCATCGCTGGCGCGGTGCTAATCGGCGTGGATCTCGGCCCAAACCTTTCGGTGACTGGTTCCCTTGCGACAATCCTTTGGCTGACGTCATTGCGCCGGGAGGGCATCGAAGTCAGCGCGCTATCGTTTCTGAAAATTGGCGGCGTCGTGATGTTCCCCGCACTGTTGTTGTCGCTTGCCGTTCTCTTGGCCTGATCGAGACGGGTCCCACCAACACCGTGCTGCAGTCGCATCTCTGAAAAAAATTTATGTTCAGATACTTGAAGAATGAATTCTCCGCTGGTCGCCAATCTTCAACTGATGCCGGAACATTTGGTCACCGATTTGATTATCCCTGCTCCACTAAGGAGGAAATAATCATGGACCATACAAACCACGTACGGCTGACGGCATCCGAGTTGACGCCCGCCGTTCTCGAAGGTGCCACGATCTACGGCGTCGATGATCATAAGGTCGGCAAGATCGATCACATCCATGCTGCTGGCGGCGCCGGCGGATCTGCAGTGATCGATGTTGGCGGGTTCCTCGGCATTGGCGCCAAGCCGGTCGCAGTTCCGATTTCGGATCTCGAGTTTATGCGTGACGAGGACGGCGATGTTCACGCCGTCACCAGTTGGACCAAGGATCAGCTCAAGCAAATGCCTGAACACCGAGACTGAGATCGTCTCGAACTGTTCTCCAGCACCGCAATTGGCGGTGCTGGAGAGATCGCACCCGATCTAACTGTATCTCGGGCCATGCTAGACAGTTCGGCGACTTGCCTCCGGCTTAGTGAGTTTGTATTTTCTTAACGGGCAAGTGACGGAGGCAGGCGCTAACGGTACGTCGAGTGGGCCTTACAGGCCGGGCGGG
Source organism: Rhizobium sp. 01L410 (assembly GCF_056400165.1). Taxonomy (NCBI): domain Bacteria; kingdom Pseudomonadati; phylum Pseudomonadota; class Alphaproteobacteria; order Hyphomicrobiales; family Rhizobiaceae; genus Rhizobium; species Rhizobium sp. 01L410. The sequence continues at coordinate 80,375 of NZ_JBFTST010000013.1, read as the reverse complement.
AGCCTGCCCCTATTGACGACTCTATAGCCAAGGAACCGCAAACCACGGACAAGCGCCAGTGGTCCCTCTTTTTCATCCACTCTAGTCTCTCCGATACCGTCCCAGTGTCGGCGCTGCCAGCTTTTGAACAAGGTCTCGAACGCTGCATAGTCAGCATCGGACATGGGAAATGGCTCCGGAAAATGCGCGACATAAATTTCGCCGGCATTCAATGGTTCCCATTCGATGACTATCGCTCTCAACGCGTTAATCTCCCGATTTTTGGTTGGGCGGCTAGCGAAGCTCACGCCGCAGATCTTCCAGAATCGGCCGCTCCCCGCTCAATATCTTGCACTTTGTCCTCTCGAGCGAATCCACCCGGCTAACTTCTGGAAAACTAGCCATCGTCCGAGACTTGTGTGGCTAACCAATCTCGCACTTTACACTATCTATATAGCAAGCTCGAGAGGCCAGTCTGCCTCGATCGTCCACGCCACTGCGCTTGGCGCCTGGTTGCAGGTACCCACCGAGCCAGGCGAAATCGCCCTTGATCGCTATGCCTTTACGGCCCTCCGAAACGGCGGCCTTAAGGGCACCCTCGCCAGCTTCGGCAATGCCTCTGCGGATCGGCCATGCCCTCTGTCGCAACGCGTCCAAAAGGGGCCAGCAGGATTAGCACGCCTCACCTGAGGTTCTTGATCTGCGGTGCGATATGAGGATCCCCCGCGCTCCGTACCGCCATCGTCGTCACAACTACTTTTGGCAGAGTTTGGACACGTTGCGTTGGAGACCCCGAAGCAGCGCCTGAGCGATTTCATCTTTTAAACCTTGGACGATATCGCCGAACGGGCCACTGGTGCGGATGATCTCGAACGAGCTTTCCGTGGTTTTGCAGGTGGATAGATCGAAATGCAGGCTGACATCAGCTGTTGCCGAAAACCCGCCTTGCACCAAAGTATTGTCTGATGTCTTGCAAGCCAAGGTTCCCCGGGCTTTTGCCTCGGCAAGGTTACCGTTCACGGACACGTCGAGTCTCTCGATCTTCACATAATCTAGCTTGTCGACGCCAACTTCAACGCTGATGCCAAACCTCGATGCGTTTACCTTAAGCGCCCGGCACGGCTGTGCGTCACCGATCGCTCGCTCCAGCACATTCTCTGCTGCGGCAGGACGCTGTGTAACCATCAGCGCTATTGCTGTAAACACTGCAAAGGCGCCCACCCATCCTGGCATCATTCTTTACCTTCCGCGAGGCTCGAGCCGTCCCGACCCGTGAGTTAATGGCTGCTGTAGAGCTCGGAGCGGAAATCCTCATCCGCTCTTTCGGGGAACAAGTGCCGCCGGGTCTGCCGCAGGCCGTCAGCTTGGCGTCGATGCTTCTCGACCACGTGATTTGTCACGTCAATAAGCGGGCCGCCATCTCGCTCAGCAATGCGGACCGTGCCTCCTTGAGAAAGAAAATCGCAAAACGCCTCGACCGATCTGAGGTGGGCCGTGAGCTCGACGTATCGGTGATCGTATTCTTTCATGACATCCTCCAGCGGAAAAGATCACAAGAGACTTCGGCGAGAAAATGGCTGCGCGCTGAGATTTGCGGTTAGGGGTTATCCAGCCGTTCAACCGTCTATGCATCAACCCTTGAACTTCCACCCGACTGGCTGCCAGCAACTGAAGGAGCTATCCAGCGTGATTGGCAGGTCGCATACTCGTTTGCAGGTGCCGATTTAGACCATCCCGATTCCGTCGAAGTGATCGTGTGACGCCGGATGCGTTGGGAGCGGGTGCTCCTTGTGTATTCATCAGCTCTCTCTAGGCAGATGCTGGAGATTGGGCATGCGAATCTCCATCCCAGCCGGGCTCTACGGTGATTGCCGCCGCCTCTCACAAATCTTTATGGCAATTCCTTAGGCTCGCCACGAACCGACAAGTACTGTTCCCTGAAAATCCTGAATGTTACGCGCCACAACTGCTAATCCGTGAACGAGCGCGGTGGCGACGGCGATCGCATCAGCTACATTGCGGCGATCAGGAATATGTAAGTGGGCCCACCGCGTAGGGATAGCGCCATCGGTCGGTATATCTCGCTCTGAAAACTCCGGCCGAACGCGGCTATCCATCCATGCTCACAAGTGTGGTCCCAGTGCGCAGTCTCGGGGTGGCATGCAGAGTATTTTCCACGCTCAAGTTCTAACATAATTTAACAGATTATTAATTCCCACCGGCTTGTTCAATGCCAATGCTCATACTCTGACGCTTCAGGAAACCTGTCTTCGCATTCCGCCTACCCTGCAATCAAGGATTGCCGTCATGTCGCCAACCATCGAGACAATGGTTTCCAGCCGATAGGGTTTTGCGATGAAGGTTGCTCCGCCAGGCAACTCGTCAGGGCGCAGGCAATGACCTCCTGAAGCGATGATCACTGGAACGGGCATGCTGGTCAACGAGATCATCCCGGCCAGATCGAGCCCGCTCAGTCCACCGGGCATATCAATGTCCGTAACGACGGCGTCGATCTTGCGCCGAGCGAGAGCCGCGATTGCCTCAAGGACATTTTCGGCTTCGACAACGTCGTAACCCTCATCCCTAAGGGTGTCTGCCAACATCATCCTGATGAGAAATTCGTCTTCAACGATGAGAACTGTGCGCTGATACATGTCAGTTTCGCTCCGTGGTCACGAGATGAACTCGCAGCGACCCGAATAGATCGTCTTTCAGACAGGAGTATTCGCAGACATATTTAATAAAATACGAATGAACCACGGCTCTATGCCGCGAACCAGATGCCGGAACGTTTATTGTCTGGTTGGTCAGCCTCGGTTGCTTCCAGAAACCTCATCGGCTGTTCAATATGCGGTCTAGTTCCTTCAACCGGGATAAAAGCAGCCCGGCTTCGGAGGCGAAGGCGGGCCAACGGCCCACGGTTGCTCGAAGCTCGTTGATGATCTCGTTCGCAATTCGTGCTGGTATCGAAGCTGCCTTGGCGATCAGCAGCGGCACGGCTAGAATGTCGGGCGCATATTCGAAATTGCTTCGCCTCTCGGTGCCGCTTCACGCCAAGTACCGAGCTTGCGCGACCGCCCCTCCAGATCAATCATCACAGCCATTTGTTGACAGGTTCGAATTTCACGATTGCGCGCCCTTTTCCTCAGTGGCCGGTCGATGACGTCATCAATGGTTCTGGGCGCCTGCGGGGGGAACAACTGGCCGAATTCGACTTCGGCACGAAGCACGAAAGCAATCTTGACCAGGGCTTCGATCGAGATCTTGCCAGCTTCCTCGAAAAGGCGCAGCGAACTATAGGATACGCCTGCTTTGGGAGCGAGATCGCGCTGCGTCGAACCTAGGACGAGAGCAGCCTCAACGATCATAGCGTGATGGAGCGGTATGGTCCTTCGATAGCGACGGCCATGGCCGATTTTTGGCCTACCATTGAACGGATGGTACGGGACCACTTCAGGAGACGCAGGTCACATTCGGCTTTAAGCAGTACGCTGGGGGACCGTCATACGCAGACATATCAGGCCGCGATAAGCAACATCACATAGGCGACTACAGTCACCATCAGTCCGCGGAAGGCGAGCGTCACGCAGCGGTACTTGCCGCGAGCGATCGCCGAGAGAATATCAGCGTTGTCGAGATACTCGGCAAAGAGGTAACGCTGGTCGTGGCGCGCAGCCGCTTCCCAGAAAAGCTGCCGGTGCTTGCCCCAGGTTCCCCAGAACATCGAAGTCGACTTGTTCACGTGACGAGGCAACACGACGAGTATCGCCGATAGAATCGAGAAGACCGATGCCGCAGCCAGAAGCCCGGAGAACAGCAGTGTCTTTGGATCGCCACCGACATAGCGCGTCCATGTAAAGACGGCCCTGACATCCCCCGAGCTAACGAGGAACGCAAGCATGAAGGTGAAGATGTAAGCCGCCTTCTGATCAGATATCTTGATCTGGTCGTAGAAGATATCGTTTATCTTCTTGATATGATCGAAATATTCCGATCCTATGTCATTCGTCGAAGGAAAACTTTCCATCAACTCAGTAGCACCTTCAAGATCGCTCACCCAAACATCTCCACCGTCAAGTGTCTCCCTGATATTACACTTAGCCGCCAAAGCAAGATGAGCGGTACAACTTCTATTGACTTTTCGCGACGGCGAGGACAAACGCTTTGCTATGAGGGGTAGCTTTACACATTCCATGTCCGCCATGATGGTGTTGACGGTGGCCGCATCCGTTGCTGCGCTGCCGGCCGGTGCCGAGCCGCTGTTTCGTGCCGAGCCGGCTGCCGGATCGGTGATCGACCGGAAGATGGGCGAGGAAGTCCGCTTCGTCGATCTTTCCAACTGGCAGGATGTCGATCTTCACCAGGATCTGCTTGGCGGCGACGTGCTGCGCACCAATGCGACCGGCCAGCTTGCCATACTGTTTGCAGACCGCACCCAGGTGCGCCTAGGCCGCAACTCGGCGCTCCAGGTAAAGCAGATGGCCCGGCAGGGCGACACCGTTCTCAACCTGCAATCCGGAACCATGTGGGCCCGCGCCCAGCGCGGCGGCACGGGGTTGACGGTGGAAACGCCGGCGGCGGCCGCCGCCATCCGCGGCACCGACTGGACATTGACGGTCAAGGGCGACCAGACTTCGCTGATCGTGCTCGAGGGCCAGGTCGAGCTGAAGAACGACTATGGCAGCGTGCAGGTAGCCGAAGGCGAAGGCGCGGTGGCGACGATTGGCCAAGCGCCACGCAAGCTCGTCATCGTCACGCCTGACGATCGCGAGCAGATGCTGTTCTACCTGACGCTGCGCAGCGGCTTCACCTTCATGCCGGCCTCGCCCCTGCCGGTGCAAACGATGCGCCGCGAACGCAGCCGTATCGAAGACAAGGCCGAGGAGGCGCGAAACGCCGAAGACTGGCTGACGCTGGCGGAAATACAGATATCGCTCGACGGCCGGCAGAAGGCGCTGAACTCGCTTGCGAGAGCGCGTGCCTTACGCTTGTCCGCAACACAACGCGCCCGTGCCGATCTCATTGAGGCGCTGATCGCAGGCGCCGAAAAGCGCTACAGCGAGGCGGCGAAACTGTTCGTGAGAGCCGAACGCGGCCTCGATCCGCTCCGCCGCAGCATCGCCGCCTATGGCGGCTACTACGCCCGCTCGCTGCAGGATCCATCCCGCAACGAACATCCACCGGCCAATGTCACCGGCCCCTACGCCGCCGTGATGAAAGCCTATACGGCAGGCTTCCTGGAAGATATTCCGGCTGCGATCGCAACGATGAAGGCGGCCGAAGCGCGCTATCCCGATGACTCGACGCTCCCTGCCCTGCGCGCGCAGCTGGCGCTGCTGATCAACGATCGCGTCCAGATGCAGGAGGCGATCGACAGGTCGCTTTCGATCGACCCGGACGATCCGAATGCGCTGCAGGCCCGCGCCCGCATGCGCGCCGATTATCAGGGCGATCTCGAGGGAGCACTGAGCGATCTGAATGCCGCGCTCAAGGTGGCCCCCGGCTCCTCCATGGCCTGGAACGACCTCGGCCTGCTGCAGAATGCCCGTGGTGCAGCGCGCGAAGCCGAAGCGGCGCTGAAACGTGCCATCGAACTCGACCGCGACGATCCGATCGGCCACGCCAATCTAGCGATCCTTTATCTCGACCAGTCGCGGATGAAGGAAGCAAAGCGCGAAATCGATCTGGCGCTCGCCGCCGACCCGGCCTTCGACATCGCCCTCCTGGCCCGCGGCCGCTACTATCTGCAGATGGGCGCGATGGACAAGGCGATCGACGACCTGCTGGCCTCCTCGACCGCCAATCCGGCGCATTCCCAGGCGCAGCTCATGCTCGCTGCCGGTCACTACGAAAAGGGCGACCGTGTTCTATCCGAACAAGCGCTCGACAATGCCGACAGACTGGACAGGAACGACCCGGTCATTTCCTCCTTCCGCACAGCCGTTGCCATCGACGACTACGACCCCGATGGCGCGCTGGACTACGCCCAGGAGTTCCTGCGGCGGTCGAAGGCGCGCGGCGGCCATTACGGCTCGCTCGGCGCCAATCAGGATGCCGGCTCAACGCTCAATAACGCCTTCCGCCTGCGCGGATTGAATGCTTGGGGCCGATATTACGGCGACGCGGTCTTCGATCCCTTCGCCGGCAGCGGCTACGTTGACCAGTCTATCCGCGGCAATATTCGCCCCTTCGCCACTACCGAGATCTTCGACGACGAGATCGATCTCTACAAGCTGAACTCCAACAGCTTTTCGGCGCTCTTGCAGGGCCTGCTTCTTGACCCGCACATGCTGTCCGGCCGCTCTCGATCGGCCAATCTACTACGCCGACCGTTCCTCGAAGGCTCGATCGGCGGCGGCGTGATCAACTCCTCCGGTGAAACCAAGCCGATTGGCGAGGCTGAACTGCAGGGCTTTGCCAACGAGCCGTTCCCGGTCAGCGGCTATCTGAACCTGAAATGGGAACAGACGCCTTACGGCGGTGACTATGGTTCATTCCTGACAACCCCTTTCGCTAGCCCCGGCAGCCTTGATGGGGATATCCGCAGCCTTTCCGGCAACGGCTATCTTACGGCAACGCCAAATCCGGACGACCGGTTCGTGCTTTACGCCAACCACTCCGACAGCAAGCTTGACCAGGCAATCGACTTTCCGGCTGCGGGCTATAACGAGAGCGGTGATATCGATACGAAATCCACAGCCGCGGGTATCGGCTGGAGCCATACGTTCGGCTATCGCAACGTCGTCAATGCCGCATTCTTCTACACCAGCACCGAGCAAAACGTAGAGCAGGAAGTCATCGCCCCACCGCCGCGCATCGCAGACAGTCTGCAGCGCAATTACGTCGCGGCAATCAACCATCTTTACGGCGTCGATGATCTGACCTGGCGCTACGGCATAGAGGGCGGGTTCGTCGATATTAAAGCCGACGATTCGCTGCTTGGGACATCGGTCGACGAGCGGATAGGAAGCGGCAAAGCCTACGTCGATCTGCTTCACGACATCACACCAAACCTAAAGGCGGAATACGCACTCTTCGGAACGGCCATAGACGGCGGCTCGACGGATGTGAAGCGGCTTGAGCCACGCCTGGGCATTGCCTGGGCGCCGCTCGACGGCCAATGGCTGCGCGCTGCTTTCATGCGGCAAAGCTATGATATGGGCTCCCCGACCTTGTCGCCGATCGGCGTCGTTGGCATTCAACCCAATCAACCTTATTCGGGCATCGACGGATACACCGATACGATCGCGCTTCAGTGGGACGCGCAATGGACTGAACGCTTGTTCACTAGCATCGAATACCAGCATCAGGAAATTCGTGACCTCGATTTGGCCTACCCGGTCGGCGGTCCATTTCTCCCCTATCTTCCGGGTGGCTTGACCATCAGCAAAGCAAATGTCGATCGCGTTAGCGCAACCGCAAACGTCGCCCTCCTTTATGGATTCGGTGTCTCAGCAACCGTGGCCTATTCTCATTCGAAGAACGAGGATGCTGGCAGCATCGGGTTTGACGAGGCGCTGCCTTACATTCCGGAGAGAAGCGGGCAACTCGCTCTGACCTGGGTCAATGAGGCCAACGTCAAGGCAACGCTTGCAGCGAACTATACCGGAGAGCGTCAAGGTGATGGCGGCATCCTCGGCCCCGAGGTGCTCGACGACTACTGGACCCTTAATGCCAACCTGATTTGGGAGCCGATCGACAAGCGCTTTGCCCTCGAAGCTTCGGCCTTCAATCTTCTTGACGAAGATTTCGAGGTGGCGCCTGGTGTTCCAGGCTGGGGCCGCGCGGTCAAGGGCAGCCTGAAGATCCGCTTCTGATGCCGGGCAGAAAGACACAATCCACCCGCCCAACCGGCTGGCCCGTCTCCAGCCGTCCGGTCAGACTAGCCGTCCTCGTACTGGTGACACTGGTGGCAATTTCGCTGCTCTCGCGTCTGCCGGCATGGTCGCTGCTGGAGCTCAGGAGCTTCGACTATCTCTCGACCGTCGATGATCCGCTGCCACCCGAGGAAGCGCCTGTGATCGTCGCGATCGACGAGCCGGCACTGGCGCAGATCAACGAACAATGGCCGTGGCCACGCAGTCTGCATGCCCGCCTGATCACCGCCCTGCGGGCTGCGGGCGCAAAGGCTGTCGGGCTTGATATCATCATGGCTGAACCCTCGTCGCCTGATAACGACGGCGCGGTGACCGCAGCTGTCGGCCCCGATGTCGTGTTGGCCGGCGACGAGACGCTGATCCAGGCGCCGCAGGCAGACCAGCTCATTCGCACCACGCCACTGCCTCAATTTACCGCTGCCGGCGCAAGAACCGGGATCGCCTCGATTGATCTCGGCGGCGACGGCATCTTCCGCACCATTCCGTCCTATAAGGACGGATTTGCCGTAACGCTGGCTGCTGCAGCTGGCAGGACGCCAATGAAGACGTCAAAAAATGCGATGATCCAGTCCTTCGGACCGTCTCGCAGCTATCCCACCGTGTCCTATTATCAGGCGCTTGACCCGCAGAATTTTCTGCCTCCGGATTTTTTCAAGGATCGCGTCGTCCTGGTCGGCCTCAGCCTACAAAATGCGCCTGAGATCGACAAAGGCGGCGCCGATACATTCGCGACGCCCTATACAGTGCACACCGGCAAGCTGGTCGCCGGAGTCGAAATCCAGGCGACGATCTACGACAACATCGTCCACGGTTTCTTCATCGAAAAAGCCGGACTACCACTCGTCGCCCTAGTGATCCTTGTGGCCGCCGTGCTTGCAGCTGCAAGCGTCCTTCGCTCGACCAGCTGGCTAGCGATGGCGGCGGCCATTACTGCCGTCTGCCTTTTCTCGGCCGCAAGTTTCGTAGGCATCCGCTTCGGCCATATCTTCGTTTCGCCGCTCGGCCCGTCAATCGCCTATATCGCCGTCGTCTTCGGCCAGGCGGCATTCGACTTCGCCGAGGAGCGGCGCAACAAGCTGCAGATCACCCGCGCCTTCTCGCAATATCTCTCGCCCGACCTCGTCAAGCGCCTCTCTGAAGACCCCTCGCAGCTTAAGCTCGGCGGCGAGCGGCGAACCCTTTCGATCCTGTTCTCCGATGTGCGCGGGTTCACGACCATCGCCGAGACGCTGAAGGACGATCCCGAACAGCTGACCGCGCTGATCAATCGGCTACTGACGCCACTATCTGAAGTGGTAATGAACCATGGCGGCACGATCGACAAATATATGGGCGACTGCATCATGGCCTTCTGGAACGCGCCGCTCGACGATCCCGATCACGCGATGCATGCCGTCGTCGCGTCGCTGGCCATGCAGGAGGAAATTGCCAAGCTGAATCTGGAGCTGGAGGCCGAATCCGAGGCCAGCGGCATGCAGCTGCATGTCCTCAAGATGGGCGTTGGCATCAACACTGGCGAATGCGTCGTCGGCAACATGGGCTCCACCCGCCGGTTCGACTATTCCTGCCTCGGCGACAGCGTCAATCTTGCCTCGCGCCTCGAAGGCGCCTCGAAGAATTATGGCGTTGCATTGCTGCTTGGCGAGACCACCGCATCCCTGGTGAGCGGCCGGTATACGATCGCAGAGCTCGACCGTGTCATCGTCAAGGGCAAGACGGTTCCCGCTCCCGTTTTCACCATCCTGCACCGTGCCGAGGACGACGCACTGGCGGCGCACGCCCAGTTTCTCCGGGCGAAATATGCGGGCGAATTGCGGGAAGACGATCCGCGCTTCGATGCAATGGCCGGGATGATACCGGAGCTATCGGGCTATTACACGATCATGCGCCATCATGAACGCACTGCACGCGACCGGTAGTCCCGCGCGCGCTTGATTATCGGCTAACGTGCCGCAGCGCCCGCATGTTACCAACAACCTAAACGATGCCGTGACGCTAGCAGCCCCGGCCCGTTTGGGCGGTCGACTCAAAGGAAAAACCCTCACGGCTGCAACCGCAAGGGTTCTGCTGCGGTTGAGGTCACAGCGCGTGGACGCGTCAGGAGGGCAATTCTAACGACGTCCACTGCTTACAACCACGATTGCATTCGATGGTTCCAACAAAAAAGCGCCACCTTTTACGGTGACGCTATAGTTGAGGATACAGGAAATCACTCGACAAAGACCGAGAGGTCATCACGACTGAGTACACTTGTGTGTCGAGTGATCAGGGTGAGAACAGTCTCACCCTCTGTATGTTCCTAGGGCTTTGAAAATAAATGGAGTTCGCGCCATCACGTTTTGCTAAGCCGACGAACACCTCCCCAGCTTCCAACATTCCCATATGATGAGGTCGGCGGGTATTGATGACGGCCAGATCACTTCTTAGCTTTGGGCGGTGGGACTTAGTCGAAGATAAGGATCCAGGCAAAGCTCCACGCTTCGATCGTACCGGAGCCGTGGAGAAAATGTGCCGCACCGTTCGCATCTTCGTCTTTCTGGAGGTGGTCGATCAGCGCCTTGGGCGAGGAAAGTCCTGGCAGGGTCATCAGAGAAAGGGAATGCTCGATTTCATCAACATCACCAAGCCCGACGACTGGCGGCGAACCCGGCGTCATTAATGTCCAACTGTACTGTTTCATTCCCCGCTCCCCAAGACCGAATAAGGCCCGCCCCTGTCACAGTGGTGAGCCTATAGCCTACAGCCGACCACGTCCCTTATGAAACTATTTACCCACCTCGAACCGTTTGCATGATTTGGCGTTTCCAAAGCAAATTACCCACTTCAATCTTGGGTGCGATCTCGGCATGGCCACTGACGCAAATCTTGTGTCGGTTAGTGAGGACGAGTTCCTAATCCGCATGAACCTTATGGAAGAGCTTGGAAACGGCGACCGCGGATGAAGCACCGGCGGTTCTGAATGACTGCCCAGATATCGAAGCGATCTTAGCTGGCATCGACATGCCTGGCTCTTCAAACGGCTTGGGGCTGGCCAAGGTCGTGCATGGCTCCCTTCCGGAATGGCGATCATGGTGACGTCGGGCTTCCTCAAGGTTCCCAGCAATGGCCTTCCGGCCAGAATTCCATTTCTGCCAAATCTTGTGACGTCAGTCACGTCATAAACCATATCCGCGAGCTGGTCCGTTAGCAGGGCAGGAGAGATTGCTTTACCAGGCCCTTTAAGCCATAAAAATCAAGTGAGTTAGCTGCCTTGTGCTTGCTCGGCGCCTTCCGTCGTGGGCGCGCATCCGAGGCCCAAAGACAACGGAAATCCTATGGCACTGGTCAAGACCTCCCAACTGGGCGCAAAGCCGGCCTCCAGCAAACTGGTAACATCCGCTCCGGCGGCAACCGCCGTTGGCGACAAATCGGCGGCCTCCCGCCGTTCTCAGGATCGCACCCGCGTTCGCCAGCAGAAGGCGGCCGAGCGCATTGGTGCTGCAACGGAAGAATTGTCGACCGGAGTCGCCGAGGCGGCAGCGGCAGCCGAGCAACTTCATCGCGCACTCGAGCAGATTGCTGCCGGCGCCGAAGAAGCAGCAGGGGCCGCCCATGAATCCCTCTCCGCAACTACGCAACTTTCATCAAGGTTCGGTGATGCCCGGTCCGAAGCCCAGACTGCACGGGCGCGGACCGAAAGGCTGCAGGCTTCAGTGCTGGAAGCCGCCGCACAGATCGACACATCGGTCACCGCCATCGACACGAACGCTTCGCGACAGATCGCATCCGTTGCCATCATCGAAAGACTTCAATCTCAGGCTGAGAAGATTGCCGCGACCACGGTCGCTGTTACCGATATCTCGGATCGCACTAACCTCTTGGCCTTGAATGCCGCGATCGAGGCCGCCCGCGCCGGTGGAGAAGGTCGGGGATTTGCAGTCGTTGCCGACGAAGTCCGTTTGCTGGCGGAAGTCGCCGAACGCAGTTCGCGTAACGTCAACCAGCATGCCGAGACCATTGTCGACGGGGTCCGTCGTATTACCGAGCGCATGAACGCTGCGGCGGCTAAGGCGCGGGAACAAACGGTATCGGGACGGGCGGTCGCCGAAGAACTGCACGCCGTCCGCTCGGGGCTGACCTCCTTGTCGCAGAGCAGCCAGACTATCCTCATCGCCGCTGTCGAGGCGGAGATGGCCACCCGCGAGGCGCAGAAAGGTGCCGAAACGGTGGCGGCAGCCGCAGAGCAACAGTCCGCGGCGGCCAGTGAGGCGCAACGCTCCGTCCTGCAGCAGAGTTCGGCGCTTGAGGAAAGCCAAAAGACCGCCCAATCGCTAGCCATCCTTGCCGACGAGCTCATGAATGAAGGGGGCCGGGCCTCACGGGCGGAAGAACTGAGTTTGGCCGCCGAGGAACTTTCCGCGACCGTCCAAGAGCTTTCCGGCGCCGCCAGCGAGATCCTGATCGCCGTCGAGCAGATAAGCCGCGGCGCTGAGGCCCAAGCGGCCGCCACGCAGCAGGCCAACGCCGCGATGGTCCAGATCGAAAAAAGCGCCTCACAGGCCCAGGTTAGTGCGGAAAACGCAAGCGAGCGAGCTCAGGAAATCAAGGCGTTGCTGGCAAGAAACAAAACGGGCCTGACGGGTCTTGCATCCGGCATCTCCGATGCCCTGACAGAAACCCGCAATGCACTGTCAGACCTTAATTTGCTCGGCGAAATCGGCTTCCAGATCGAACGCACCGTCGACCGGATGGTGCTTGTCGCCGTCCAGACCAACATGCTGGCCGTCAGCGGCTCGGTGGAAGCGGCGAGAGCCGGCGACGCGGGCCGCGGTTTTGCCGTGGTCTCTACCGATATCCGCAAGCTCGCCCAGGACGCAGCAGAAAATATCGATGGCGTGAAGGACATTGTCCGGTCGATCCAGATCCAGATCCTCGCGGTCCAGCGCGAGCTGGAAGCGATTATGGTGGCTTCCGAGGCGGAGATCGCCAAGAGCAAGCTGACCGTCGATCTTCTGTCCGTAGCAGAAGCCGATATCGAGACGACGGTGCGCGGCAATGCCACAATCCTGGAAGCCGCGCAGGCAATTCTCATTGCGGCCAAGCAGGTTCAGGTCGGCACGCAGCAGATCGCCTCCGTCGCCCAGGAGGCAAGCGCTGCCTCGGAACAGGCCGCCACCGCGGCACGGCAGCAGTCCCGCGGGGCAGAAGACCTGGCAGCGGCCGTCGAGGAGATCGCATCGCTGGCCGACGAACTCCAGATGTCTGGAAGCTGACACGATGGAAAGCTCCCCCCCGCAGGCGGACCTGCGACGCCGGCTTGCGTTCAGGGTCGGACAGAGACGCCACGAGATTGACGCGGATCGGGTTCTGGAAGTGGTCAGGGCCGGCCACATCACCCGGGTGCCGAACGGTCCAGCGGCCCTGAGTGGCATTGCCAGTCTGCGCGGCCGCCCGATACCTATCCTGTCGATGCGGCGGATCCTGAGCGGCGACGATAGCGCTTCCCCTCATGACGGCAAGATCATCGTCTATGATTACGGTGGAGCGGTTGGCCTGCTCGTCGATGACGTGCTCACGCTCTCGGAAGAAACCACCGCAGCACCACTCGAGGGCTTAAGCGGTCTTCTCGATGCCGCGTTCAAGACCACGCGGCGTGCGCAGGCGGGGCGAACGGGCTCTATCGCACGCGACGCAGGTAGCCAGGCGAGCGTGACTTTGACGCCGATCTTGTCGTTTCACGTCGCCGGCCAGCTTTACGGACTGGCGCTCAAGCACGTGAGAGAAGTGGCTATCATGCCGGACGACGTCGCGGTCGTTGCCAACGGACAGGGAGCGGTGATGGGGCTTATGTCCCTGCGCAATAGCCTCTTGCCTCTGGTGTCGCTCGCCTCGCTGATGGGCATGGAAATCACCCGATCGACAGCGGAAAATGCACGAGTCGTGGTTGTCCAGCGTGAGGGTGATCTGTTCGGTCTTGTCGTCAACGCGATGGACGTCATCTATCGCCTGCCCGACCAGGCCATCGATCCCGTGCCGGAAGTCCTGCAGCGTGGGCGCGGCGATGGCCAGATCGCGGCGATCGGCCGGATTGCGGATGGGGGACGACTGATCTCGATCCTGTCGCCGGAAAAGCTTTTCGCTCACGACGAGATCGCAAGGGTCATCGGCCAGAAAACGGGAGCCGCACCAATGAACACAGCGCCTGAAGCGGACGATGCAGTAGAACAAGTCCTGATCTTCCAGCTGGGCGAGGAAAACTTCGGCATTCCAATCGCCTCGGTGGACGAAGTCATCAGGGTGCCACTCGATGTCACTCGCATACCAGGAGCGCCTGCCTTCGTCATCGGGGTCATCAACCTGCGCGGCAGGGCCGTTCCCCTGATCGATCAGCGAAGCCGCTTCGACAGCCCGGCCTCAATGCAGACAGCCGCCGCGCGCGCCATCGTGGTGACGATCGGCAAGCTACAGGCCGGCTTCGTCGTCGATACCGTGTCGGAGGTCAAGGCCCTGCCGGCGGCGGCCGTTTCCGTAGCGCCCGAGTTTTCTTCCCAACAGACGGATGTCTTCGACCGCATCGCCCATATCGAGGCCGATGGCCGGATGGTACTGCTGGTCGATCCCCAGGAGCTTCTGACGAAGGCAGAGCGGGACGTGGTTGCCGCCATCACCGAAGGCAAGGCCGGCACCAGGGAAAAGACGGGCGGCACCTGACTATGATCCGTCTCCTCATCGTCGAAGATTCCGCCCTTATGCGGAAGCTGCTCGGCCAGATTTTCGGCACTGAGCCCGATTTCCAAATCGGGTTCGCCCGCGATGGCGATGAGGCGCTGAAGATCATCTCGGACTTTCGCCCTGACGTCGTAACGCTCGACATCCACATGCCACGGATGAACGGCCTGGAATGTCTCGACCGCATCATGCTTGAGCACCCTTGCCCGGTGGTGATGGTCTCCTCTCTCACCGGAGAAGGAGCGGAAGAGACTTTGGCGGCGCTCGAGATCGGTGCTGTCGATTTCATCGCAAAACCGAGCGGCGCCATTTCCCTTGGCATCGAGGAACTGGCGCCTCGCCTGGTCGAAAAGGTCCGCATCGCTGCTTCGGTGCGCATCCGGCGCAGCCGCCGGCTCGCAGAGCGCGTCCGTTTCGCCCGGTCCGTGCTGTCTGCACCGGTATCCGCTTCCAAGCTTCGCGACACCGCCTCTAGTCCCGTGACCCAAGACGCGGCGGGCCACGGGCTGGTGCTGGTCGGCACGTCGACAGGTGGCCCGCCGGCGCTGGATGCAGTGCTTACCCGTTTGCCGTCCGATTTTAAATGGCCGGTTGTGGTCGCGCAGCATATGCCTGCCTCCTTCACCGGGGCCCTTGCCAAGCGTCTCGATAGGATATGTGCGATGACCGTCACAGAAGTCACCCGGCCGATACGGCTGGATCCGGGCAATATCTACATCGCCAGGGGTGACGCCGACATCCTCATCTCTTCCCGCGCCGGAAATCTGGTCGCCATTGCGGCACCGAACAATCCCGAGTTCCGTTGGCATCCGAGCGTCGATCGCATGGTGCGCTCGGCCATGAAGCATGTTCCGGCAAGATCCTTGATCGGCGTGCTGATGACCGGCATGGGCAATGACGGCGCGGCGGCCATGGCCGATCTCAGATCAGCCGGCGGTTATACGATTGCCGAGGCCGAAGAGACCGCCGTCGTCTGGGGAATGCCGGGCGAGCTGGTGCAGCGAGGCGGGGCGAGCGAGGTGAAGCGGCTCGACCAGATCGGGCAACATCTGATGGATCAGGTCTGCTGATGGCCATGCCACCGATCACCTCGAAAGAATATGGGCTCGAGCCTCTGTCTGCGGCTGACCTCGGGGAAATCTGCGCCCTCATCTACAAGCGCAGCGGCATGGTGTTCGGTGAGACGAAGCGCTATTATATCGAGCGCCGCATTACGGATCTGTTGCGCCAGCGGCGGGCGCGATCCGTCAGGGACTACATTTCGATACTGCGCAGCGATTTCGGTGAATCCGAACTGCTGATCAACAGCTTCACAATTAACGAGACGTATTTCTATCGCGAATTGCACCAGCTCTCGTGCCTGAGCAATTCGATCCTTCCCGGCCTCATCCGCGCGAAGGGTCCCGGCGACCGGATCCGCATCTGGTCCATGCCCTGCTCCAGCGGCGAGGAACCCTATTCCATCGCGATCTGGCTGCTCGAAAACTGGCCGCTCGTGGATGCCTATAATATCGAGATCGTCGGGTCAGATATAGATACAGAGATCCTGCGCCGCGCGGTCGATGGCTATTTCGGCCAGCGGGCGCTCTCAAAGCTGTCCCCGGATCTTCTCGACCGCTATTTCGAACCAGAGCGGGATCAGCAGCGCCGGCTGATCGGCGATCTGAGGGAGTCCGTCACCTTTGCGAAGGGCAATATCATCGATCGCCAGAGCCTTACCGCGCTCGGTCGTTTTGACGTGATATTCTGCCGCAACCTGCTCATCTATTTTGACGAAGCGGCCCGCGAGACTGCAGCACGAAACATTCGCGAGATGTTGAATCCACGCGGCTATGTCTGCCTTGGCCATACGGAGTCTATGTCGAGAATGTCGAAGTCCTTCGACACGGTGCGCTTTCCCGATGCCATCGTTTATCGCGAGACGAGAGATATATAGATGGATGAATTGATCGAACAGTTCGCCATCGAGGCGCGCGAGCTCGTCCAGCAGGCCTCAGACGACCTGATGGCGCTGGAGGCCGACGCCGGCAATCGAGAACATCTGGAAAGCGCTTTCCGGGCAATCCATACGCTCAAGGGTTCCGTGGGCCTTTTCGACCTCGGCCCGATGAAGGACGTGCTGCATCACGCCGAAAACCTCCTGTCCCACGCGCGCGCCGGCATGATCGCGGTGGATGCGACCCTTGTCGATCCACTTCTGTCGGTGGTCGAATGGGTGGAAGACAGCATCGACGCGATCGTTGAAACCGGCCATCTGTCCGACGCCCAGGACAAACAAGCCTCCCGGCTTTTCGGTCTTTTGAAAGGCGAGATGACCGCGCGCGAAACCGTTGAGGCAATCCGTTCCTCGACGACAATACCGGAATGGGCGCTCTCACTTGCCGAACGCCTACCGTCCTCTGGCAGCCCAGGCACCGTGATCGCCATTCGCTACGAACCGCACCCTGAATGCTTTTTCAACGGCGACGATCCTCTGGCGACCATCTCGCGCCTGCCGGACCTCCAACATCTGTCACTCTCGCTTACAGAGCCGCCTCCGTCGCCGAAAAACTACGATCTTTTCCGCTGTAGCCTGGTGATCGAGGCCGTTTGCGGTGGGCCGCTGTCGAAGCTGGAACCAGAGTTCCGCCTGATCCCCGATCAGGTGAAGCTGGTAGAACTGCCCCGGCCGGGCGATCAGCGGACATCCGCCGCAATTGATAGATCGCCGCAACGCCTCACTGATCGCCAGACGACTATGCGGGTGGATTCGGCGCGAATCGACAGGCTCATCGAGATTGCCGGCGAGCTGGTCACTGCCAAGAACGGCCTCGTGCCACTCGCCGAGGAGGCGCAAAACCATGGTGAAGGCGCGCTTGCTAGACGCATCGGCTCCAGCCACGAGGAGATCGAACGGCTTGTGGCCTCGCTTTACAGCGCCGTCACCCAGGCCAGGATGATCCCCCTGGAGCAGACGTTCCGCCGTTTTCCGCGGCTGGTCCGCGAGACATCCACGAAGCTCGGCAAAGCACTCGATCTGGTGATCGAAGGCGAAACCGTCGAAGCCGACCGGGAAATCGTCGAAAACCTGTTCGAACCGCTGCTCCACCTCATTCGAAACGGGCTTGACCACGGTATCGAACACGACGGCGAACGCTTGCAATCGCGGAAGTCGGCGAGAGGGCGCATCCTCCTGCGCGCACGCCAGCGCGGCGACCAGGTCGAGATCGAAGTGACCGACGATGGCCGGGGTATGGACCCGGAGCGCATCCGCAAGACCGCCGTGGACAGGGGCCTGTTGACCGCAACCAGGGCGGCGTCCCTGCCCGACAGGGATGCGCTGCAGCTTGTCTTCGCGCCAGGTTTCTCGACCGCGTCGGCAGTATCCGACCTTTCGGGCCGCGGCGTCGGCCTCGACGTTGTGCAACGTTCCATCCACCGGCTCGGCGGTACACTTGACATGCAAACTGCGCTTGGATCGGGAACATCCTTTACGCTCAGGCTCCCGATCAGCTTCTCGATGACCCAACTGATGGTCGTCGAAGTGGGAGGCGAACGTTACGGCATCCCCATTTCCGACATAGTTGAGACCCAGAGACTGCCGCTGCGGGCCGTTCAGCCGATCAGGGCCGGCCGCGCATTCATCCTGCGAGATCGCACCATCCCCTTGCTTTATCTCGCCGACCTGCTTCAGATCCCGCAGACCGGCGCAGCGTCTGCGGACCTGAAGGTTCTCGTGGTTCGGGCCGGGGAAGACCAAATCGGCGTGGTGGTCGATGCAATTGCAGAACGGGCCGAAACCCTGACGCGGCCGCTATCCGGTTTCCTTCAGGGAGTGACGGGGATAGCTGGTACCACCCTACTCGGCGACGGCAGGGTCCTGCTCGTGCTCGATCTGGAGGAGCTGATACAATGACTATAAGCGTCGATGACAAGGCAATTCGATTGGAAGGTCAATGTGGCGTCGAGGAAGTCGAGACACTGGTGGACTACATGGATCGCCATCCCGACCTACATATAGACCTGAGCGCCGCGACAACGATCCACACTTCCCTTTTGCAAGCATTGATGGTTTTCCAGCCAACTCTTATGAGCCCCCCTGTATCATCCTTGATATCAGATAGTGTGCTACGAGAAATTTACGCTTGTTGCAGGCAATCCGGCCAGTAATAGGCTATCCAACGAGCGAATGCTCCTGCACAAACATACGTGTTACAGGTCATAAGTATGCATAGGTTCGCAATGATATGTCGGGGAATGAAATGACTGTTACAGTCCTGGTCGTGGATGATAGCAAACTGGCTCGCATTGTCGCGGGCAAGGCGATTGCCGCCTTGCAGCCCGATTGGACGCGTGTCGAAGCCGGCAGTGCTGCGGATGCCTTGACGCTCGTGGGCTCCCAGCATATCGACGTGGCGATACTGGATTTCAATATGCCGGATAAAGATGGCCTTGAGCTGGCATCGGAGCTGCGGTCCGCCCACCCGCACATGCCGATCGCGGTGATTACCGCGAACGTCCAGGACGAAATTGTCGCTCGCGTGCGTGCCCTTAACGCCACATTCGTCGCCAAGCCGGTAACACAGGACGCGCTCAGCCCTTTCATTGCAGGAGCCGCTCTTCGGCTCAAGAAAGCCGGCACATGACGGACGATACGATCGACCTCAACGAACTCGAGCGCGACGCGCTAACCGAACTCGTGAATATCGGCGTCAGCCGCGCGGCCGCAAGCCTGCGCAAGATGGTCGAAAAAGAAGTCATCCTTTCGGTGCCATCGGTCGAGATCGTTACCAGGAAATCCGCCGCGTCCCTGATCGGCCAACGGGAAAGCGAAGCTCTCATAGCCGTGCAGCAGCAGTTCGAAGGCCCGTTCTCTGGCCGGGCGCTGCTGATCTTCCCGCAAAGCAACGGCCTGTCGCTCGTGCGCGCCATCGTTGGCGATGAAATGGAAGAGGCAGAGGTTCTCGAGATGGAAGACGAGGCGCTCGCCGAGACCGGCAACGTCATACTCAACGGCTGTCTCGGCTCCATGGCGAACATGCTGCAGCACAGCTTGAAAATGTCGCTCCCAGATGTGCTGCGCGGCGACAGCACCCTGTTCTTCGAGGTTCACAACAGAAGCGGCGAAGGAAGTTTCGTGCTATTCCTGTACATTAACTTTTCTGTTCGGGAACGCGATATCCGCGGCTACATCGCGATGATCATGGACTTGCCGTCCATGGAGAAGCTGAAGCAGCTCATTGGCGACTTTATCGACCGTGTAATGACGGATACCGAGTAGCACAAACCCGAATTAGTATTGGCGAACTTCATGACAAATAGTGCCGATAACCCGGTGATCGACCGTGAACGTTCGCATATGGACGCGGCACAACGACGTCTGCAGCTGGTTCTGGAAGCAGCTGGCGCGACTTGCAGCTGGGAATGGGATATTGCCGAAAAGCGCCTTATGGCAGACGCGCGTTTTGCCGCCATAACCGACCAGGACCCAGTCGCGCTGGCCGAAGGCGTGGCGACCGACGGGTTCTTCGCCTCCATCCATCCCGACGACCTGAAGCGCGTGAAAATTGCTGTTGCGGGGATTCTGGCCGGCTCGGAGGTCTTTTCCAAGGAATATAGGCTGCTGCGCAACGATGGTGGTTATCGCTGGGTCCGTGCCAGCGGACGGGCGATCCGCAACGCAGACGACGAGCCGGTAAAGTTCGTTGGCACTCTTGTCGACATCACCGAACAGAAGCGCAGCGACGAGCAACTTCGCATCGCCCAGTCTGCAGGCGGCATCGGTACTTTCGAATATATCGTCGGCTACGGCACGATCCGCGTCTCGGAACAGTTCTGTCGACTGTTCGGCCTACATCCGACAAAAATATTACCGGTCAAGACCCTCAACGACCTCATTTATCCCGGCGACAAACCTATTATTGATCTCAGCGATCCCAATAGTCTTCAGAGCGAACATAACATCGAGTTTCGGGTCGCGCGCGCCGACGACGGAGAAGAGCGCTGGCTCGCACGCCGCGGCGAATATGTGGAGAACATCGAGACCAGCGGCCGGCGCTACGTCGGCGTCATCTTTGATATAACCGATGCCAGGAAAACGCAGGAAAGTCTGCGGCATGCCAACGAGAAGCTTGCCGAGATAGCGCGTGACAGCATTCGTGAGCGGGACCGCGTCTGGAAAAACTCGCGAGACCTTCTCGTCGTAATCGATGCGAATGGGGTGTTCAGGGATGTCAGCCCGTCCTGGCGGGACATTCTCGGTCACATACCGGGTGAGGTCATCGGCAAAAGAGTACTCGACTTCGTCTGGGCGGAGGACCGTGACCAGACGCAGCCCGACCTAAAGAGGGCCTCAGAGAACACCCATACAGCGCTTGAAGTGCGACTCACCCATCACGATGGTTCGCCTCGGGTGATTTCTTGGATGACCTCCCGCGAAGACGACCGCATCTACGCATATGGTCGCGATGTCACGCTCGACAAGCAACAGAAAGCGGTCCTTGAGGAAACGGAAGCCCAATTGCGGCAAGCTCAAAAAATGGAAGCTGTTGGTCAGCTCACTGGTGGTATCGCGCACGATTTCAATAACATGCTCACGGGGGTGATCGGCGCTCTATCCATCATCAAGAGACGGATTGCTGCCAAAAAAATCGATGATCTCGACAAGTTTATCGATGCAGCGACATCGTCCGCGCATCGCGCTGCATCACTCACTCATCGCCTACTTGCCTTTTCCCGCCGCCAGTCCCTTGATCGGCAACCTGTCGACGTAACGAAACTCGTTGTTTCCATGGAGGAGTTGTTTCGTCGGACCCTTGGGGAGCAGGTAAAACTGCAGATTATTCCGGCACCCGAGACCTGGAACGCGATCACCGATGCCAACCAGCTCGAGAGCGCTATCCTCAATCTGGTCATCAATGCCCGCGATGCGATGCCGGATGGTGGTCAGTTGACCATTGAGACTGCAAATGTTGGTTTCACCAAGGCCGACCTCGCCCACGGCGAGACCTTGGAACCCGGGAATTACGTCGTGATCGCCGTGAGTGACACCGGCACGGGCATGTCGCAAGCGACGATTGATAAGGCATTTGATCCCTTTTTCACGACAAAGCCGATCGGACAGGGTACGGGTCTCGGTTTGTCGATGATCTATGGCTTTGCGCAGCAATCGGGGGGCCATGCCCGCATTTATAGCGAAATCGGTATCGGCACGACGATCAAGCTGTACCTTCCGGGAGGAACGGCAACCGAAGCAGGGGCGCCCACCCAACAGAAACCCGCAATTTCCCTGCCGCGCGGCGACGGGGAAACCGTCCTTGTTATCGAGGATGATGACTCCGTTCGCATGCTCGTCGTCGACGTACTCAAGGAGCTCGGGTACCGCGTGATTGAAACAGTTGACGGCAACCAAGCCCTGCCCGTGATCGAAGGGTCTGAACGTATCGATTTGCTGGTTTCGGACGTTGGCCTTCCGGGATTGAACGGGCGCCAAATCGCGGAAATCGCCGTCGCCGCGCGTCCCGGTCTGAAAGTTCTATTCATCACCGGCTACGCCGCAGCCGCCGCCGCCAGAGCTGAATTTCTCGGCCCTGGTATGGAGATGATCACAAAACCCTTTGCGATTGATGATCTTGCCCAGAAAGTGAGAATGATGCTGACGGTTATCGGCTGAGATGCCTACCTGACGTCCACACTCGCTTCCATCGTAATGGCTGGCAGAGTCGGATCGACGAAGTGATTCCGTGGAGGGAAAGCGTTCGCAAACCTTTCCGCCGACCAGACTGCGCCTCCGTCTGCAACAGCTCGCTCTTCGTCAGTCCCGACAGCAGGTGTCAAGGTTTGGATCTGAGACTGGCGCCGACACGGTTCAGCGACGGCAGCTCGACCCTGACGTGAAGGTCCTGGTCGCGCCACTCCCGGCTTATTTTGCCACCAAGTTGCTTCTCCAGCACGGCACCAAGCAAAACAGTGCCGAAGCCCTTCCGGGGCGTAGCGCCGTTCTTGATGCCCTGCTCGCGCCACTCAATCGTCAGCCCGTTGTCCGCCT
Source organism: Rhizobium sp. 01L410 (assembly GCF_056400165.1). NCBI lineage: Bacteria > Pseudomonadati > Pseudomonadota > Alphaproteobacteria > Hyphomicrobiales > Rhizobiaceae > Rhizobium > Rhizobium sp. 01L410. Next base: position 57,785 of record NZ_JBFTST010000013.1, on the reverse strand, counting down.
GTCGCCAGGTGACAGTCAGGCTTCCCTCAGGATGCGAGAGCGCTCCATGCACCGCAGCGTTTGCGACAAGCTCATGAATTGCCAGTCCGAGTGGCTGAACCGAAGGCGCTGGGATCATGACCGACGGACCGCTGATCTCGACAGCTTTAGCCCCGTAGGCACTGATCTGCAGCGATATGATGTCGTGGAGCGAGGCCTCCTGCCAGCCATTCTCGGCGAGCAGCATGTGGGTTCTGGCAAGCGCCTGAACCCGCTGCTGAACGGACGCGGCATAGGCAGCGGCGTTGTCGGATCGTGTCAGGCGCACGATGCTATCGACGATGGCAAGCACGTTCTTCGTTCTGTGGTCCACCTCCAGCAGCAAACGGTGCTCAGCCTCTTCGAGGGTCTGGACCTTCCGATATTCGGTGACGTCGATCTGGGACGCAAAATAATAGGCAAGACGACCGTCGTCGTCCCTGATGGGGCTGAGATGAAGCTGGTTCCAAAAGGCACTTCCGTCCTTCCTATAGTTGAGGATTTCGACTGTGCCCTCGCGCTCAGCGCCGATGATGGCCCGTATCTGGGCGACAGACTCTCTCGATGTGTTCTCTCCCTGCAGAAGCCGACAGTTCCGTCCCACGAGATCTTGCGCGTCATAGCCGGTGAGGTGAAGGAAAGCTTCGTTTGCAAGAACAAGTGGGTAGTCGGGCTGACGGGCATCCGCGACCACAATAGGCATCCGCGTTCGCTGAAACGCGAATGCAGCGAGCTCCTTGTGATCGACCATCCCTTGTGTGGAGGCCGCGGCCGGCTTGTCCCCATGAATGTCTGACGGCTTGGCTTCGATCACGGCTCACCCTGTGTGCTCACTGGATTGACACAACGTCGAAGCCAGACAAATGTTTCGCCGAACACGACATCGGGCAGCGTCTTGAGGTCCGAGACCGTTTGGAACATGCAAGTCTTCGGTTAAACGCTATAAGCAGGCTCTGCGGCACCGCAGGTCAGATCACTCGATCTATTTTCCGTGATGTCGTACGGCTTCGGATAGGAAGCTTCGTAACGGGGATGGCAGCAGGTTGCGGCAATGACGGCCATCATGAGCACGACGATCGAGATGGTGACCAAGACGATCCTCATCGGATTCTTCTGTTTCGTATGAACTACTGCGACGCTCGCGGGTTCCGCCATCACGCCTTATCCGCCCATTTACGGAAAGCTTGCGTTGTCACTGGAGCTCGAGCTTTTGAAGAAAAATTCGATCACAACGAATTCGATCAGCTCTTTAGTGTCACACACGTCCGCAGCAGCGACGTCTCGGAACTGGATCCTTCTCTCGAAGTTAAGTGGTAGTGCCGCCTCACAGACTACCGTGTCGACATCAATTAGGTATGTTTATGAAGCTGCGCCGTATCGTCATCATTAGCGACTATCAGGACGGAGCGTTGGGTGATGACGACATTCCGTCCGTAAACGCATATCGCCACCAATGGCTGAGTGGGTCGAGAGGCTGCTTCCCCAAGCCGGTCTCGGACTTTGGAGCCGTGACGGTCGATGGAGGATATCTCGAACGGTTACCGTTGGCCGCACTCAAGGACGGTCTTGTAGATTGCTGCGAAATCTGGACGCACTGGCGTGGCAATGCGCCGCCTCCAGACTGGACGACAGGTAGTCGATTTCTTACGCGCCGTGCGTTTCGCATGAACGGACCGGAAGCCCCATTCGCATCGAACGATATGCTCGGGCATATTGCGGCATTTGGGCCACCGGACATTCTGTGCGTGTGGGGCCTTGGTGTCTGCGAAGACATCATTCTTGCCTGCCAAGACAGCTTCAAGATCTACAATTCTATCGATGCACCGGCGCTTCGGGTGCCCTCGGAGGTGAGCCGTCATTTCGATCTCGTGTTGACCGGCGCCGAATGGCAGTCGGACGTGGTGAGGGACCGTCATCCGGCCATGCGAACGGAGGTTATGCCGGTCGGTCCGGAATTCGCCTCCGAGGTGACATTCCGCCCATTAAACATCCCGAAGACGCACGACATAATCTACGTGGCAGCCGCGCAGCACTACAAACGACACGATATCCTGTTCGACGCGCTCGCGCGGCTTCCAAGGTCGCTGCGCGCATTGTGCGTATCCGGCTACGGCGAACTCGTCCCGGAATTGCGCAACCACGCACAACGGCTGGGCATCGACGTCGAGTTCGCCGGACCGCCCGGAGTTCCCTTCGACGAGGTCAATCGCCTGATGAACCGGGCACGGATCGGCGTTGTCTGTGGTATAGACGACGGAGCGCCGGCAATCCTGACGGAATACATGCTGGCAGGCATTCCGGTTCTGGCCAACAGCGAGCTCTGCTGCGGGCTCCAGTACCTGACCCCGGAAACTGGTCGCACGGCGTCCGCGATGGACTTTCACGAGGGTATTCTCGACTTGCTTGAATGTGCAGACACGTTGCGTCCTCGCGTCGTTGTGCTCGCTCGCTGGACCTGGCCGCATAGCGCACGCAAACTCAGGCAATTGATCACAGGCACCGAAAACTGACGCCCATTTCGCCCGACGGAACTTTCGCAAGGAACCGAAGTTGGGGTTATGAAGTAACGAGGTGTTTGATGGACGTGTTGAATTCCACATTGCAGACGCCTGAACCCTGCGCTTCCCGTAACCCTCCCCTCGTTTGTTTTTCGCACCTTCGATGGGATTTCGTGCTGCAGAGACCGCAGCATCTGATGCAGAGATTTTCTCGCGACCGGGAGGTCTTCTTCTTCGAAGAATTCATCCCGACCGACCACCATCTCGCCTATCTGGAAATCCACCCTTTCGTGGATACCAACGTCAAGGCTGTCCGGCCGCGGATACCGCATTGGTGGAGCGAGGTTGAGCGGGAAAAGGCGCTCGGTGAGCTTCTTGACGAGTTGATTGCGCTAGGCGGCTCACGCCGCCCGGTCCTTTGGTTCTACACACCTATGATGTTCAGCTTCGCTGGACATGTGGATGCCGAAGCAGTGATCTACGATTGCATGGACGAACTGGCCAATTTCAAGTTCGCGCCGCCCCGGTTGAAGGAAACGGAAGATGCGCTGATCGCGCGCGCTGATGCCGTCTTCACTGGCGGCGCCAGTCTCTACGAGGCGAAGAAGCACCGGCACGACAACATCCATGCCTTCCCGTCCAGCGTCGACGCGCATCATTTCCGCAGAGCCCGCGAGGTACAGGGGGACCCGGCAGATCAGGCCGCGATCCCGCATCCCCGGCTCGGCTATTATGGCGTGATCGACGAGCGGCTCGACCTCGATCTGATCCGCGAGACGGCAAATGCCCGGCCGGATCACTCGTTCGTTTTCATCGGTCCGGTAGTCAAGATTTCGCCCGAAGATCTGCCAAAGGCAGCGAACATTTATTATCTCGGGCAGAAATCCTATAAGGATCTCCCGGCCTACCTATCCGGTTGGCAGGCGGCCATAATGCCTTTTGCGCTGAACGAGGCAACCCGCTTCATTAGTCCCACCAAGACACCCGAATATCTTGCGGCTGGACGGCCGGTGGTGAGCACCCGCATTACAGACGTAGAACGCAGCTACGGCGATGTCGAGGGCGTTTTCCTAGCCGATGGCGCTGTCGCGTTTGCGCGAGCCTGCGACGCCGCGCTGACGCTTTCGCGTTCAGGTGACGCATGGAGGAAGGCAGCGGATGTCACACTTGCCAGTTCGTCCTGGGATGCCACCTTTCGCTCGATGTCACATTTCGTCGAGCAGGCGGTTGCTGACAGAAACCCGCCTGCCGTTTCGAGAGACGCATCGTTCGCGTTTCACCGCAGTTCGGTTCGTCGGGGCTACGACTACCTGGTAGTTGGCGCCGGCTTTGCCGGATCGGTGATGGCCGAACGCCTCGCTTGTGACGGCCGTTCGGTCCTTGTCTGCGATCGGCGGCCGCATATCGCTGGAAATGCCTATGATCATCGCGATGAGGCGGGCATACTCGTGCACAAATACGGCCCGCATATTTTCCATACCAATAGCGAGGACGTGTTCGCCTATCTTTCCCGGTTCACCGCCTGGCGGGGCTATGAGCATAGAGTGCTGGCGCAGGTTGGCGATCTGAGGCTGCCCATTCCCATCAACCGCACGACGCTGAACGGGCTGTTCGGCCTCAACCTCTCGAACGAGACAGAGGCTGCGCAGTTTCTGGCAAGCCGCGCCGAACCCTGCGACCCGATCCGCACATCGCGAGACGTCGTTGTGTCGCAGGTTGGCGGCGAGCTATACAGGACCTTCTTCGAGGGCTATACGCGCAAGCAATGGGGTCTTGACCCTTCCGAACTCGACCGTTCCGTCACGGCACGGATTTCGACCCGCACCAGCGACGACGACCGTTACTTCCTTGACATGTTTCAAGCGATGCCGCGCGACGGATATACCCGGATGTTCGAGCGCATGCTTGACCACCAGAACATCACGGTCTTGCTCGATACGGACTACGCCGACTTGCGTAACGACGCCTTGGCGAAACACACGATCTTTACCGGTCCGATCGACGAATACTACGATTTCTGCTTCGGGCACCTGCCCTATCGCAGCCTCGAATTTCGGCACGAAACGCATGACGCACGACGACTTTTGCCCGTCGGCGTAGTCAACTATCCTTCTGAAGACGTGCCTTACACACGCATAACCGAATACAAGCATCTGACCGGTCAGGTTCATCCCAAAACGAGCATCAGCTACGAGTTCGCATGCGCCGAAGGCGACCCCTACTATCCGATCCCCAGATTTGAGAACCAGGCACTTTACCGGCAGTACGAAGCCCTTGCGCGGGTGCAGAGCGACGTCACGTTCGTGGGCAGGCTTGGCACCTATAAATACTACAACATGGACCAGGTTGTCGGACAGGCCCTTGCGACGCACCGGCGCTTACAGAAGCGGCTGGGACATAGCGTCATGGCGGATTCGCAGCTTGACTAAAAAAGCACACATCGTTCTGGCGACGGATAGTCTCGACCCGTCGGGAATGGGCGAGCACATGCTCGCACTTGCGCGCGGCTGCGCTCCCGAGTGGGATGTGACGATTGCCCTGATCGGGGAGGATCGCAACGGTCTACTGCCCCGCGCCGCGCGTTTCGGCATTAGGATACGGCTTGCCCGCGATGAAGAGGATTTCGCAGACTGGCTCTCTCAGGCCGGTAGCGATCTCCTGCATGTTCATGCTGGAATAGGGTGGGAGGGACTTAATCTCAGCGCAGTCGGCGCGGCAAATGGCACTCCGGTCATCCGCACCGAACACCTGCCCTATCTTCTGACCGACGATCGGCAACAAGAGGACTATCGCCTTGCGTCGCGGAACATCTCCCATCACATCGTCGTCTCCGACGCTTCGCTAGCCAGCTACGAGGCACACATCGCAACGGACCGACTGACGGTGATCCGCAATGGCATCTATGCGCGTGAGCCAATCGCAGCAGCGATGGAACGGACACGAAACCTCGCATCCGACAATGCGCCTGTTCTGCTGACCGTAGCACGACTGACCGCGCAAAAGGATCATGCGACATTGCTGCGCGCCTTGCCGCAAGTCTTGAGGCGGCATCCCTCCACCATGCTTCTGCTGGCAGGATCGGGCGAGGAACAGGAGACCCTCAAGGCGCTTGCCCAAAGTCTCGGCGTAGCCGCCCATATCCGTTTTCTGGGCCAGCGTGCAGATGTCGCTGAGCTCGTTGCAGGCAGCGATCTCTTCGTCCTGCCGTCACTGTTCGAAGGGCTGCCGCTCGTCGTGCTGGAAGCGATGTCGCTTGGTACGCCTGTGGTCGCGACGCGTATTGGCGGTACCCTGGAAGCGCTCGGCGAAGAACACCCGTTTTTTGCAGCGCCAGGCGATGTCCAGTCGCTAGCCGATACAATCATTTTGGCGCTTGCCGATCCGATTCGGCTGGCTGGCGTCGGCGCCGCCGCGGGAGAACGCTTCCGACAGCTCTTTTCTGCCGATCGGATGGCGGCAGAAACCGGCGCGATTTACGGCCGCTTTGCAGGAAAATCAGGCCCAACGCAAAAGGATCTCTCAATGCAAAAGACACGTCTGGCCTTTATCGGCGTCGGCGGGATCGCACAACGACACCTCGACATCATCGCCGGCTTTGACGACGTCGAACTGGTCGGCTTTGCGGATCCCGATCTTGGCCGGGCAGATGCGGCCGCGATGCGTTTTGGCGCCAAAGCCTTCTCCAATCATAAGGAGATGCTCGACGCGGTCAGTCCGGACGCCGTGTATGTCTGCGTCCCGCCCTTTGCCCATGGCGAACCGGAACGCGCGCTCGTCGAGCGGGGAATTCCGTTCTTCGTCGAAAAACCGGTGGCGCTCGATTTGGCAATCGCGGAGGAGATTTCGGCGGCGGTGAGCGCTCGGGGTCTGATTACCGGCGTCGGCTATCATTGGCGCTATCTGGACATCGTCGACGAAGCGCGCGGCTTGTTGAAGGACAATCCGGCGCAACTTTTGTCCGGCTACTGGCTGGATTCCACTCCGCCGCCGAAATGGTGGTGGAAGGAAGATAAGTCGGGCGGACAGATGGTGGAGCAGACGACCCATCTTCTCGATCTTGCGCGATTTCTGGTGGGCGAAGTCACCGAAGTTTACGGGCGTGCCGGGCATCTCGACCGGACCGACTTTCCAGATCTCGACGTGCCAACGGTGACGACTGCCAACCTAACGTTCGAAACCGGTGTCGTTGCAAACATTGCCTCCACCTGCCTGCTCGGATGGAACCATCGCGTTGGTCTGCACATCTTCGCAAACCAGTTGGCGATCGAGTTGACCGACCGTGAGATCATGGTGGATGTCGGCCGAGGACGTCCGGTGCGCGGGGCCGATGGCGACCCGGTGTGGCGCGAGGACCGAGATTTCATCGACGCAGTGCGCGGCGGCGAAAACCGAATACGTTGTCCCTATGCGGAAGCGCTGACGACGCATCGGCTGGCACTTGCCGTGGTGTCCTCGGCAAAATCAGGTCAGGTCGTCAGGCTCCATCCGCCGAGCACGCAAAGACCGAACCCGGCTCCCCTGCAGTTCCAGCGACGCCCAGAACCGCCGCCGCTCGAACTGGCGCCGGGGCACAGGACAATCTGCTCGCTTGGCGTCGAGGCACCGGGCCGCCCGTATTTCTTCGAATATGATGAAGGGCCGCCAGCGAATGGCGAGGTTCGCCTCGACACTCTCTACACCGGCCTCTCAGCAGGGACCGAACTGACCTTTCTCAAAAACACCAATCCCTATTTTCGATCGCGTTTCGATGGGGAGCGCGGCGCTTTCATCGAGAACGAGGCGGCCCTTCACTTCCCGGTGCCGTTTCTCGGCTATATGGAAGTTGCGCGCGTATCGGAATCGCGCGCACACGGCTTCTCAGACGGGGATGTGGTTGCCACGACCTATGCCCACAAGTCCGGGCACACCGCCAACCCGTTCAATGACCTTCTGGTGCCGATGCCGACGGACATAGATCCACTGCTCGGCGTGCTTGTCGCGCAGATGGGTCCAATCTGCGCCAACGGCATATTGCATGCCGACGCTGAGGCTTTCGGAGGCCAAGTGCCCTTCCTCGGCGCCGGCGTGAAGGATCGCCCGGTCATCGTCATCGGCGGCGGTACGGTGGGGCTAATGACGGCGCTGTTTGCCCGCGCGCTCGGTGCCTCGGACGTGCTCGTGACGGACCCTTCCGAGTTCCGCCGCGGCAAGGCGGAGGCGATGGGACTGATGGCTATGACGGAGGATCAGGCCTGGCAGCATGCCAAGGCGCGTTGGCATGACGGTGCGATGGGCCGGGGCGCCGACTTGGTATTCCAGACCCGGGCGCAGTCCGCGAGCCTGCATACCGCGCTAAAGGCCCTGCGACCGCAGGGCACGGTGATCGACCTCGCCTTCTACCAACGCGGCGCCGAGGCGCTCCGACTTGGGGAGGAGTTTCACCACAATGGCCTCACCATACGCTGTGCCCAGATCAACCGCGTGCCTCGTGGACTCGCACCGCTGTGGAACCGCCGACGGCTTGCGCTGGCAACTGTGGATCTTATCCGACGTGAGGGTGGCGCGATCCGCGAGCACATGATCACCCATGTCATTCCGATGACCGACGCGCCGGCCTTTTTAACCGACCTCATCGAAAACCGGCCGGATTTCCTGCAGGTCGTCTTCCAGATAGGCGAATGACAGAGGAAACCGCGCCGATCCGCATCCTGTTCGTATTTGCCTGGTTGGTGGTCGGCGGCGAGGAAACTGAGGTGCGGCTGCTGGCCGGAAATCTCGACCCGCGGCGCTTTCGCATCGACGTGGTCACCTGCTTCCGCAAGCCGGGCATGCCGGAGCAGACGCATGAACAACTGGCCGCGCTTGGCGTCGATGTCGATACGACACCCTACAAACTATCGTTCGAAGCTACCGTCGACTATCTGGCTGCCAAGATCCCTTGCTACGATATCGTGGTGTCATGCCAGAACGTCGCCGATATCTATCCGGCCCTGGAACGGCTGCACCTGCGCCCCCCGCTTGTCGAGCATGGCGGGCTCGTCTCGGAGGCCTTGGCCGGACCAAAACACCTGACGAACCGATATATCGGCGTCTGCCGTTCGATTCGTGACGCCGCGGCATCGCATATGCCGGGGCGTGAGCATCATGCGCTCGAGATCCCGTCCATGGTCGATCTGGCGAGTTTCGACCCGTCGTTCCGTGGGGCGACCCGGCGGGCGCTTGGGATAACCGACAATCAGATGCTGATCGGCTGGGTCGGCCGGCTCGACCCCAAGAAGAATGTCGAGGATTTTATCGAGGCTGCCGCCCTTGTCGGCCTGCGCGACAGCCGGGCCCGCTTTGTGATCGTCGGCGGCCCGGACGCCTTCATGCCGGAGTATGCTGACCGCCTTAAGGCGCTGGCACAGCAGCGTGGGCTGGCAGCGAAATTGCAGTTTCTCGGCGACCGGAAGGATGTTCCCGAGCTACTGTCTGCCTTCGACATCTTCGTCTGGCTTTCTCGCGGCGAAGGTATGCCGCATGTGATCGCCGAGGCCGGGGCCGCCTCTCTTCCAGTCATCGCAACGCCCGACAACGGCGCGCTGCAGCAGATCGAAGACGAGATTTCCGGTCTTTTTGTTTCTTACAGCGACCCTGAGGCAGTGGCGAAAAACATCGCCCGGCTGATCGATGACCCTGCACTGCGGCGGTCGCTCGGCGCTGCACTGCGGGATAGCGTCAAGGAGCGCTATGCCACGGAAGCTGTGGTCCCCCACTGGAGAAAACTGTTTTCCGACGTGCTAGCAGAAAGGGTGCCGTCGGGGCCAACCGGACTTTTTCAATCCTTCCTGCAGGGCGGATTCGAATGCTCGAGCCACCGGCTTCGTCCCCATAAGGACGAGAAGGTCGGCCGCCGGCTCGACATGCTTGCCGCGATCGGCCACGACCGCCATGCCGCCCAGGATTATCGTCAACTGGCGGAGTTCGGCATTCGTACGGTGCGCGACGGCTTTCGCTGGCACCTGATCGACCGGGCCGGTCACTACGACTGGTCAAGCATTAGGCCCATGTTGCAAGCGGCGCAAACGACCGGTACGCAGGTGATCTGGGACCTGCTCCATTATGGCTGGCCCGACGATTTGGACATCTGGTCACCGGGCTTCGCTGACCGTTTCGCACGCTTTGCGGGCGAATGTGCCAAAATTGTTCGGGAAGAATGCGACACGGTTCCGTTTTATTGTCCCGTCAACGAGATTTCTTTCTTCTCATGGGGGGGTGGCGACGCCGGGTACCTCAATCCCTTTGCTAACGGGCGTGGGTTCGAGCTGAAGGTGCAACTGGCACGCGCTGCGATCGCTGCCATGGAAGCGATCCTTGCCGCAGACGGCCGAGCGCGTTTCGTCCATTGCGATCCGGTGATAAACGTCATCACTGACCCATCTCGCCCATGGGAACGGGGCGTTGCCGAAAGTCATCGGCAATCACAATTTCAGGGGTGGGACCTGATCTCAGGCCGCCTCTGGCCGCAGATCGGCGGCCAGGAGCGCTATCTCGATGTCATCGGCGTTAATTACTACTTCAATAATCAGTGGATCCATGGCGGTCCGCCGATTGACATCGGTCATCCTCTTTATAAGCCGTTCAGCAATATCCTGATCGAGACCTATGCCCGCTATGGTAGGCCTTTGATAATCGCAGAAACGGGCATCGAGGGTGAACGACGCGCTGCGTGGTACAGCTATGTTTCTTCACAGGCGCGCTTGGCGATGAGAGCAGGCGTGCCATTGGAAGGGCTATGTCTTTATCCAATCGCCGATCATCCGGGATGGGACGACAATCGTATGTGTGAAAACGGGCTCCTGTCTGCAGAGGTGTCGATCGGAGGGCGGCAAGCCGATGCGGCGTTGTCTTCGGCTATCCGGCGAGTCGGGCCGATTTCGAACGCGATAGTAACGCAGGCGGCGAGGATAACAGGCCCGCCAGCAATCACTCACTGACCAATGTCTGGGTATAAAATTTGGTCACTGGCGCGGGAATTTTGGTAGGATATCCATGCTCGATGCCAAATCAGTCAGTCTGGGACGCGTGAGACCTTCGCCTCAGGAATCAATCCGCCAATTTCGACTGCGCGATAGTGACTTCCAAGGCGGGGCTTTGAACCGAGACGCTTTCAGAAACCGAAAAGTTAGGCCTTGTGTCTCGATCTGTTTAGTCGAGCCGCCTCACGAAACTTGAAGCGTGCCGCGCGCGGTTAGACACCTAGACAACATCAAACGGCCGCATTAACGCGATACATGGTGAGCGAACTGCGATGCCGCGCCGAGGCGGCGATGCCGATGACAAAGTAGCCCGCACTTAGCGGTCGAAGTTTCCCGAAATCATTACGTTTATGGAGCAAGCCTTGTAACGACTTGAATTATTTTTTTGAAATCACCAAGCCGAAATTCCCCTTCGTCGGCCAGCCGACCGGCACGCGCCAGCATGGATGCCACCGCAACAACCAATTCGCAGAGCCTGATGAGGCGATACGAGCAGTATATGCTTCTGGCGCGAGAGGCCGCCCAGACCGGTGACCGGATCGAGGCCGAGAACCTCTCTCAGCACGCGGAACACTTTTATCGCACGGCCGCCCTGCAGAGAGCTGGCCAGCCACAATGAACACGAAGCCAATGTACACCGCTCCTAAGAGCAGGGATGAAAAGGCCTGGCTTAAAATCCTTGCAAAATATCGCACGCCGCATGCGGGCCGGAGCGTATTTGAGCTGGCGGTCACAGCCATCCCGTTCGCCGCCTTCTGGACGCTGACCTGGTTGGCGGTCCATTACGGCTTCTGGTGGGGTTTGGTCCTGATCATGCCTGCAGCGGGATTTCTGCTACGGCTATTCATGATCCAGCACGATTGCGGCCACGGCTCCTTTTTCGCCCGGCGGCACTTCGATGACTGGACAGGCCGTGTTTTAGGCGTCCTTACCCTGACCCCGTATGATTACTGGCGCAGGGCGCACGCTGCGCATCACGCGTCAGCCGGCAATCTCGATGAGCGGGGCGTCGGAGACATCACCACTCTTACTGTGACGGAATATTATGAACGGTCTCGGTGGGGACGGGTCGGCTATCGCCTCTACCGGCATCCACTGGTGATGTTTGGCATAGGCCCGGCTTGGCTCTTCCTGTTTCAGCAGCGCCTGCCGATGGGCATGATGCGCAATGGCATGCTGCCATGGGTGTCGACGATGGCCACCAATATCGCAGTTGTCGCGATTGCCGCGCTCCTGATCTGGGTGATCGGCCCTGTCTCCTTTCTAATCGTCCACCTACCGATTGTCCTTTTTGCCGGTTCGATTGGCGTCTGGCTATTCTACGTGCAGCATCAATTCGAGGAGACACACTGGTCGAAAGAGCCGGAATGGCAGTTTCCAAAAGCCGCCCTGCACGGTGCTTCGTATGATCTGCCGCAACCTCTGCGCTGGCTGACTGGCAACATCGGCATCCACCACGTGCACCATCTCTCAAGCAAGGTCCCCTACTATCGCCTGCCGGAGGTCGTACAAAACCACCCGGAACTCGGCGAAATCGGCAGGATCACGCTTGGGCAAAGCCTCAGATGCGTGAAGCTAGTCCTGTGGGACGAAAGTAGTCGGCGGTTGATCTCCTTTCGTGAGGCAGCCGGTATCGCACGGGTCGCCGAGGAAACTCATTGAGATCTGCCCACAGAATACCTTTGCAGAAAAAATTGTGCGGCGCAGCATTCGCGCCCATATACGAACGAGTGTCCTATGATGGACAGAGGAGACGGACGTGATCCAGCAAAAGAATTCTCGCCAGCTGACCGAGCTGAAGAACTTCGGTTCGAACCCCGGCTTGCTCAAATGCTGGCTTTATCTGCCGACCATCCTTGCTCCCAAAACGCCGCTCGTTGTCGTCCTGCACGGATGCACGCAGAATGCGGCGACCTATGACCACGGTTCCGGCTGGTCAAAGCTGGCGGAAGAAAAAGGGTTTGCGGTCCTGTTTCCCGAGCAGCAGCGGGCGAACAACGCCAACCTGTGTTTCAACTGGTTTGAGCCGGGCGATATTCGGCGCGATGCGGGCGAGGCTCTGTCAATCCGTGAGATGATCGGCCACGTCGTTGTGTCGCACGGAATGGATCCTGACAAGGTCTCCATCACCGGACTGTCGGCCGGAGGCGCAATGGCGAACGTCATGCTGGCAGCCTATCCCGAATTGTTTGCGGCCGGCGCGATCATCGGCGGGCTCCCTTATGGGATCGCTTCAGGTGTGGGGCAGGCATTCGAGCGGATGCGAGGCCATAAAGCCCCGAGCGTCAGCCAGTTGCAATTGGCCTTGACGACCGCGGCAATCAAGCTGGGGGACTACCCACGTATCTCTGTGTGGCACGGAACACATGACCAGACGGTGAAGCCCGTCAACGCAGAGCAGATCGTCCAACAGTGGGCCGGCGTGCACCACGTCTCCGGCACACCTGATGTGATCGAAACGATCAATGGCCATAGTCGTAAGGTCTGGCTCGATGAACGCGGCAGGCAGGTCATCGAGGTCAATCTCATCACGGGCATGGCCCATGGTGTTCCTTTGTCATTTGCGGCTGAAGCTCCACTGGGAAATTCCGGGCCGTTTATGCTGGAGGCAGGTGTTTCGTCGACCGCACGTATTGCCAGGTCTTGGGGTCTTGCCGATGATGCTGATGTCGCCATCGCCGAAGGCGCATATCAGCGTGGCCCGGAGTTCACAGCCGCGCCCTCAGGCATTGAAGCTGTGATCGCCAAGGCAATGGCGTATGCAAAACCCGGCCCGGCTCGCGATGCCGCAGGTCGCGACGAACAAGGTGTTGGCAAGGTGATCAACGACGCGCTTCGTGCAGCCGGGCTGATGCGTTAATTGAACTGGCGCGGCGTGCAGAAGACAAGCTGTTGCCCCAGGTCAAGGGCGGGGGTTTTGCCGTCAACTTTCAGGGGTTCGCTCTTCATGCCGATGCTTGGTATTCGTCACCGTACTACCTACAATTTTCGACAGACCGTATCGTTGTCGACGCACCGCCTTATGCTCAGGCCGCGCGAGGGCCGCGAGCTCAGGCTGCTGAGCCATGAAATTTCCACTTCCCCCGAGGCTGAGCTAAGCTGGTCGCAAGACGTATTCGGCAATATAATCGCTTTAGCGACATTTCAGACGCCCAGCGACAGCCTTGTTGTGAACAGCTCGGCGACCGTGGATTTGAAGGCACCGGCGTGGCCCGTGTTCGACATCGCGGCTTCGGCGATCAACTATCCCTTCCTCTACCCAGAGAGCGATTGGACAGACCTTGGAGCGCTAACCGTTCAGCGCTATGACGATGCCGAGCACCGCCTCGCGACATGGGCGCGCGGCTTCGTCGCCGGCAGGCCTACGGATACATTGTCGCTCCTCAAGGATATCAGTCTGGGTATCGCATCGGCCATTGCCTACCAGAGCCGGGAAGAGGAAGGCACGCAAGCGCCGCTGATCACCCTTGATCGGCGTTGGGGCTCCTGCAGGGACCTTGCCGTGTTATTCGTGGAAACTGTCCGCAGCCTGGGCTTTGGCGCCCGGATCGTCTCAGGCTATCTGTTCGATCCGGACAGCTCCCTCACCGGTTCCACGGACTGTGGATCGACGCACGCCTGGGCAGAGGTCTTCCTTCCAGGCGCTGGCTGGATCACATTCGATCCGACGAACCGCAGTATGGGCAGCGCCAACCTGATCCCGGTCGCCGTGAGCCGCGACATCGCCCAGGCCGTTCCGGTTTCAGGGAGCTTCGCGGGCGCGGCGGACGCGTTTCGGTCGATGGACGTGACCATAGAAGTAAAAGCAATCGTCTCGGCATAGGCCAGGCGGCACGAGAACGATCGTATTGGCTTGGCTGATTTCGAGCCTCGCCCACCCTTCGCTCATGATGGAGACCGAAACCCTGGCCCATCTATTTGCTGACTGTCATGAACTGAGAGGCGGGGGATCGGTGCCTTCGTTTAGAGAAAGCAGCTCCTTTCGCGGCAGCAGCATTGCGATACCATCCAAGCGATCTAACGCGCGCCCTTCAAGCTCAGACGCTCCAATAGTGAAAGCACAATCACCGGCTCGGACGGCAATGGCGCGAAAGCCCGTACTTTATTTAGGCAAGGCGCATTTCATTTATTTAAGCTGACGAACTTAAGTATGCGCGTTTAATCACCGTGGGGACATTGAAAGGTGACCAGCTGCTGGCGGCGTGAAGCATTCGGCCCACACGCGTCCTCCATCGGCAGATAGGCTTTCTCAGGCGCGATCATAGGTGAACGACGTCAGCAGGGTCGTGACGAAGTTACTTGCCCGTTCCTTGACCAAGACTTCCGTCCATTCATCAGTGCCGCGCAGCCTGAGGTCAGAGTGGATGCTATCCACCGCTGCCTCCTCGATCCGTTTGATATGTGTCTTGAACGCTGCCTCGCCGCCAGAGTGATACATGTCACGGATGACCATCCGCAAAATTTCCTGGATCGCGATCTGCCAGGACGTGTTGATCGCCTGGAGCTCATTTTTATCCGGTACCATGGATGCTCCTATGGTGGTAGTGGTCTCACCTCGCCATCGAGATGAGCAAGGCGAAGGGCCAATCGATCGATGGCGGCGAAATTACGCTCGTCTTGCCTTCCGATTGGCGTAGCGCCGATCGCGTTCGGCCTTTCGCTCCGCTTCGTCATTGACGACCTTCGCTATGCGGTCGGCATCAGCAAGTGCAGCCGCATCCGCCGCAGTCTGCCGGTCTACTGCCTCGGTTGCGAGCCGGTGACGTTCTTCCACCATCAAGCGCTCACGTTGGAGACGGCGCATTTCCCGGGCAGAGGCAATCCCTGCCCGTTCTTCCCGTTTGGCGACCCTGGCGGGCATATCTGCGACCTGTGCGGCACGGTAGGCGTTAAGAAGGGCTTTTCTAGCATCCGCTGCTGCGTTGCGCCGGTCAACAAGGTCAGTGGTTTTAAGCTTCTTCAAATTTCATCCTCATAAGGTTGTTGCCCGTTGATCATTTAGATCTGGCGCGCTTCGCTAGAACACCGGAGGTCGCGCGCGGCGCGATCGTCCATTTCCCTCGCCAAGCGCGCTTCGCGAAGCCTCAATGTCTTCGCATCACGGGCCTTATCAGTGGACTGAACTTCTTCCACGGCCTTGTGCTTCGCAAGAAATTGCGTCTGGACGTTGCCAAAGGCGATTTCCGCCTGCTGGCGGGATCTGCTAAATCTCTCTGTCACATGGTTCCGATCACGTGCCCGATGGACGGGCGAAAAAGAAAAAGGCCAGGCAGAACGCCTGGCCTTGAATTGATAACGTGCCTCCGGCAATGCCAGTACATCCGTGGTCAAAGGGACAGCAGCTACCGAATTATGCGTTCTGCAGATTGCAGGCCGACATTTTGCCGGACTTGTTGTCACGCTCGAGCTCGAAGCCGATTTTCTGGCCTTCGACGAGTTCGCGCATTCCGGCGCGTTCGACGGCAGAGATGTGGACAAAAGCATCAGCGCCGCCGTTGTCAGGCTGAATGAAGCCGAAGCCCTTGGTGGAATTGAACCATTTTACTGTGCCTGTGGTCATGATGAACCCTTTCAAAGCATAGAGTAGGGACCGCGAAAGCAACGCTTCGCGGACGGTGATAACGACTATTTTTGAGAGGAAGTTCGCTTAGAACGCGGTGCCAATCGCGCAGTAGACAAAGTTCGGCAAGCAAAAGATCGATGAACACATCAATAGATTATTTTCCTACATGGGTCAACTAATCTTTTTCCGCTTAAAAATTATTTGCGTCCATACCAATCAAAAGAAAATGATTTTCTTGGAATTCTGCGCTTGATTGATCTGCATGATCTTTCCGAGCTGGCCTGATGGTTTCGATCATAGTGTCGAAGAGGAGGAGTTGCGCCGGGAATTAGCAGGGAGTTGGTCTCGCGAAATTCCGACGATGGGATCGTGTCCCAAGGAGTGGTGTAGCTGGATTTCATAGCCATCGGTGATTTCCGGTAGGGTCGGGTTGCTTATGACCACCCTTAGGGACACCATCGATGACCGACGACATGATGAACCTGCGCTCACTCGTTGAGAAGAGCGCTGATGCCGATTTGCTGCGCGAGATGATCGGCTTTGCTGCTTTCGATGGCGCGTTCGGACGTAGCCAAACATGGTGCGTCCTTTCACGTTGGGTCGGAAGCGGGGTCACTTCCAGTCGGAGCCTCCCGTGAAAGGTTGATCTCGATGGGGTGTTATGCGCCGGTTAAAGCACAAGCGCAACGTTCCATTCGTGATCACTTAAGTCTAGCTAATAGTGATCTTTGCTATGTCTGCAAATGTCCGATATCGGACATCTATTTTGCTGGAGCGGGAACATCGTCTCGCGCAGACAGTTCTTACCCCGACTGGCCCTCTATGCCTGTATCGCGGGGTCTTTCACTAGGGGCCTGCCTGAACCCTGAGCAGGCCCCTCTTTATCTCAGCGAGGTTGGCCTGTGCGCTACCATTTCCACATCCTGCATCTTGACCAAACAATTCAAGACGAAGACGGCAGAGATTTCACTGCATTTCTCGAAGCGCGCAATGCCGCCGAGAATAGTATCCATGGGCTCTTGGTCGATGCGCTGAGCACAGCGCGTCGCTGGACGATCAGCGGTATCCAGATATGCGCGGACCGCAGCGAGGTGGGCGTTGTACGGGTCGATGCTGTGATTGCAAAACTGTTTCGCGATAGATGATCAAGCACAACGGCCAAGTGGATCTCGCCTTGATCGCCGATTCAAATGAGTTGTTGCGTTCGCAGTGCACAAGCCTAGGGTAGTTCGGTCGGCAGCCACGTAATCGGGCACTGCCGCTTGAGAGCGCAGTGCTCCCGCCCCAACTTGGGGAGAAGGACAATGCTCCTTACTGATCGGCTAGATCACAACGGCAGATTTTCCTCCTATGATCTCGATCGCTTGAAACTCGAGTTCGAAAATTGGGAGATCCGGGCCTCTGAGTCAGCTCGGCAACAGCTAAGCGCAGACGGCTGGATGTTGATGTTTTGCGCGCTTGACACGTTTTCTCACCTCGACACCGGCACCTCGCCGGCACACACATTCATGCAGACTTCAGCTAAGCGGGGTACCGGCGGTGTCTCTTTGTTTGGTCGCGCGGGGCGGCAACGACGTTGCGAACGACCAAATTGGTTTGAATGAACATGAAGTGCGTTCGGTACAAACTAAGAAATCTGAGATTTGCGGAGGGCAAAGCCGCGAAAGTGGATGAGTGGCTAACCAAACAGGAAGTGATTGTTGCCAAGTCGCGCGGCAACGGCAAACCCGTTGACCTGGATAAAGAGTTGCTGCTGCGGCTCTACGACCTCAAGCGCCGCACCATCGATCGCTTGAAGCGAATCGAAGCGGCGCTAGACGCCAAGTCATAACGCCAGGGCAACACTGAGGCGCAACCTAACCAAGAGCGGGAGGTTATTATGGAACTGCGACGAATGACCGAAGAGGCGTGTATATCATTTCTCGAAAGGCACACCTTTGGACATCTCGGATGTCTGGGGGAAGACTACCCATATGTGATCCCCGTTCACTACGCATATGATGCCAACAAGGTTTTTATGTTCTCGATGGCGGGGAGGAAAATCGATTACCTGCGGCGCAGACCGCTTGCGAGCCTGCAAGTTGATGAATTGGCGAATGACAGAAATTGGACAAGCGTACTTGTTCAAGGCCACTTCGATGAACTGCCGGACACGCCCGAGCGGCACAATGAACGTATTCATGCGTGGGCCTTATTGCAGAAACGCCCATTCTGGTGGGAGCCCGGGACCTTCGAACTAAGCGCGGGAAAAGAAACGGCTAGCGGCGGTCCGATCTTCTTTAGCTTGTCGCTCGACGTGGTGTCCGGACGCCAGTCGAACGCGGCACCTGGGAGTGGGCACGTTGGATAGCAGCGTTTTCAAACCTGCGTAAGCCGCGCGAAGCCTCCATTAATTTGAAGGCTGGACAGAGTAGTCCTTCAAACATGGCCGCGGTTGGAAACGTGCCATCGGAAGTCTGGCTTCGATGGCGTGTCTTGTGCTGGTTCAATCTCGGGCGTTTATTCCCGGAACTTTAGGCCAGTGCGCGCAACCGTACCGACGCCGATGAAAATTCCCCGCCTTGATCTTGAGCCTGTCGATATGACCGTTGGAAGGAACATATCGCGTGGAGCGAAAACCGGCTTCATAGTATCTTGCGGATCCGGACCGTCACCATGGACGAACTGGTCACCGCGGCCGGCCGGCAATCTGAACGCCTCATCGCGATCCGCCAGGACGACCAGATCATTCTTTGAAAGGCGTACAGAAGCAGGAAACGTAAGTTCAAACCGAAAAGCCGCCGTGTCAAACGGCGGCTCTCTTTCGACGACGGATTCGCATCTGCAGTCCTTTCGTTCAAGTTCCGATGGACGCTTGTCCGCGCCGCGACCGGGCGCCGGTTACCAGTGGGATTGACCAGCAACCGCTACGACAGCAACAAGACCAGCCAACGGCGAGGGTTCTTGCGAGAGGACGTCATAAGCGCAGGGTGCAGCAAAGATGATAGCCGCCAATGTGCCCAACAGGATATGTTTCATCAAGATCTCCTGGGTGTCGGCTCAAACGACTGTCAGAGCAACGTTGATGTTGCCGCGTGTTGCCTTGGAATAGGGGCAGGTCTGATGAGCTTCGTCGACGATCAACCGAGCGAGCCCCGGCTCCAGACCTGGCAGGCTGATATTGAGGCGGGCCTGCAGAAAATAAGCATCGCCCGTCATGCCGAGATCGACTTCCGCATCAACGGCGGTATCGGTGGGAAGCCGGAGCTTGCGCTTGCCGGCGGCAAGGCCCATCGCGCCGATGAAGCAGGCCGACCATCCGGCTGCGAAGAGCTGTTCGGGATTGGTGCCCGCATGGATGCTGCCCGGAGGAGACAGCTTCACGACGAGCTGCTCATCGCTGCTGCGGGCTGAGCCATCGCGGCCGCCGGTGGTGCGGGTCTTGCCGGTATAGAGAACATTTTCAATCGTGATCATGGGAGCACTCCTTGGCTTGATGCCGCGATCTGCGACATCTGGTGACGGAGTGGTTTTGACCCTTTGATGTATCCCCTATATTTCTAAGATCGGCCGGACTGTATCAAAGCGTACTGTCGGCGGATCTCGACATTTTCGCATACAAAACAGAAAAAAATCAGTTGGCCCGAATGTTGACTTCGGCTGCCAAGCCTCCGCCGTCACGATTGTATATCCGGACGGAACCGCCGATTGCAGCCGCCAGCTGCTGGGCGATGGCCAAGCCGAGCCCTGTGCCGCCAGTCTCGCGATTGCGGGACTGCTCCAGCCGGAAAAACGGCTGCATGGCGGCTTCCAGCATGGCCTCCGGGATACCGGGACCACGATCCATCACCGTGATGGCAATCTCACCCTCGTTCTTCCGCTCGACGCTGATTTCGGCGCTACCTGCAAATTTCAACGCATTGTCGATAAAGTTCGTGAGAATGCGGCGAAGGGCATGCGGTTTGGTCGATGCAATGCCCTGCACGAGACCGGCAACGCTAACGGCCTTGTCCATGTCCTGATAATCGTAGGCGATGCTGTCGATAAAGGACGAGAGATCGATGCGCGAAAATTTCTCGCCATTGCCATGCGCACTGCGGGCGTAGGCGATCCCATCCTGCACGAGCCGCTCGATTTCACCCAGATCACGGACCAGTTTGTCCCTCTCGGGGGAATCCTCGGCCATGTCGGCGCGCAGTCGCATACGCGTGATCGGCGTCTGCAGGTCGTGCGATATCGCCGCAAGGATCTGCACCCGCTCTTCGAGGTAGTGGGAAATCCTTTCACGCATGGCGTTGAACGCGCGTGCCGCATGCGCCACTTCGCTCGGCCCCCGCTCGCTGAGCGGTGGTCCCTTCTTGTTGGGATCAAGCGCGTCGGCGGCGGCCGCGAGCGCAGCCAGCGGGCGGATCGCCTGACGCACGGCGACCCACGTGCAAAGCACCAGGAGCATCATCTGAATGGCAAAGACATAGGGCAGCCATGCCGCGAGCGGCATCGGAGGCCGCGGCGTAACATCGATCGTCAAAGGACTTCCGTCGCTCAGTGTCAGATGCGCCTGCAGACGGCTGATATCGCCGGGGATCGATTCCATGCGGATCGGATAGGTGCCGCCGATCGCCTCCTGGATTCGACCGCCGATTTCCTTACCCTTGCTAGAATTGTCCGGCACGCCCTGTAGTCCCGGCCCAAGCTCAAAACGATAGTTGCCGCGGCTTAGTCGGTCGAGCAGGTCGGCGCGCTGATCCGCCGGCAAGCGGTCGAGAACAGCAATTGAGGTTGCGACGTCGCTTTCCAGTGTGCCAAGCATGACGGCCTTGGCCGACATGGAACGCTCGACGAACAGGACCGTGAACGACAGGCCATAGGCAACAGCCAGGCCCAGCAACAAAATAACGAAAAGCCGAGCCCGCAGGGTGCTCGGCCAAAATCCGGAGCGAATAGCAACAGCTGCGCTCATGATCTGGCCTCTTCTATCGCCACCGGAACAGCAAAGACATAACCTTCGCTGCGCACCGTCTTGATATAGGTCGGCTCACGCGCATCATCCCCCAGCCGCTGGCGAACGCGGCTGACAAGCAGATCGATCGAGCGGTCGAAGAGTTCGGCGTCGCGGCCTTGGGTCAGGTTTAACAGCTGATCGCGGTTAAGCACCCGTTGCGGATGATCGATGAAGACGCGCAGTAGCCGGTATTCGGCGCCGCTCAACGCAATCTCCGTCCCGTCCTTGTCGAGAAGGTGCCTTCCGACCGTGTCGAGGCGCCAGTCGCCGAAACGGAGCCACTGTCCGGCCTCCGAAATCTGCAGGTTCGGCGGCAGCGCACGGGTGCGGCGCAGCACAGCTTTAATGCGCGCCAGAAGTTCGCGCGCCGCAAACGGTTTCGGCAAATAGTCGTCGGCGCCCATTTCGAGACCGATGATCCTGTCCATTTCGTCGCTACGAGCCGTCAGCATCAAGATCGGCGTCGCCTTGTGCTTGCCGGCGCGCAACTCGCGGCAAAGCACGAGCCCGTCATCGCCTGGCATCATGACATCGAGCACTATCAGATCGACCGTGTTGCCTTCCAGAAAACTGCGCATCTGGCGTCCATCGGCCGCGACGGACGTACGAAGTCCGCTCTTCGTCAGATAGCTCGAAACCAACTCGCGGATTTCACGATCGTCATCAACGATCAGGATGTGGTCGATATGCTCCATGTTCGAACTTCCGGGTCCTTCTATCGGTCAGGCGAATGGCAGACTCGCCGCTTTCTCTTTTGACTCTGAATCGGCAGCCGCGAAACAGACAATTCTGTTCCGGCTGTCAGGACAGGTTTTAGAAACGATCGACGTCCAGAATGGCCTGGGCAAAGGCCTGTGGTGCTTCTTGCGGCAGATTGTGGCCGATGCCGCCCGATATGGTGCGATGCTCGTATCTACCGGTGAACTTTTTGGCGTATGCCGCAGGGTCCGGATGCGGCGCGCCGTTGGCGTCGCCCTCCATGGTGATCGTCGGTACGGTGATGACCGGGAAAGCAGCAAGCCTCTTTTCGAGTTCATCATACTTCCGCTCGCCATCGACGAGGCCAAGCCGCCAGCGGTAATTGTGGATGGTGATGGCAACATGGTCGTGGTTTTCGAAGGCCTTGGCCGAGCGATCGAAGGTCGCGTCGTCAAAATCCCACTGCGGCGAGGCGAGCTTCCAGATCAGCTTGGCAAAATCGTGCGTATTCGCGGCATAACCTTCGCGGCCACGCTCGGTGGCGAAATAGAACTGATACCACCACGACAGTTCGGCCCGCGGCGACAACGGCTTCTTGTTGGCCTCCTGGCTACCGATCAGATAGCCGCTGACGGAAACCAGCGCCTTGCAGCGTTCCGGCCAGATCGCAGCCAGGATATCGGCGGTGCGGCCGCCCCAATCGTAACCGCCGATGACGGCGCGCTCGACCTTCAGCGCATCCATAAAGGCAATGATATCGGTGGCTATTGCGGCCTGCTGGCCGTTGCGCGGTGTATCGGCAGAGATGAATTCGGTTGTGCCATAACCACGCAAATAGGGGATCAGCACGCGGTAGCCGGCATCGGCAAGGATGGGCGCTACATCACCGAAGCTGTAGATATCATAGGGCCAGCCATGCAGCAGCAGCACGACCGCGCCATTGGCGGGACCGACCTCGGCGTAGCCGACATTGAGCTCGCCGGCCTTGATCTGCTTCAACGCCGCGAAAGATGCATGCGAACCGGCCTTGACGGCCGGTGCGGCTGCCTGGGCGGCAGCAGCGCTGCTAAGGCCGAATTCGACCGCTGCCATTGTCATTGCGGCAAGACCAAAGAAGTGACGGCGCTGAAGATTGATTTCGCTGGACATTGTCTCTCTCCGTTTCGAGTTAGTGACATGGAGAAAACAACCGGCATGTATCCCGAGTGTTTCGGATATCCGCTATTATTGCGTATGGATGTAGCCTCCGGCCTGCGAGATACATTCTGATACAGTTGGCTGCCCCCTCAAACGGAATCTGCTCCATCTGCTTCAGCAGGGCTGCAGACAGGCGCTCTTCCTACACTTCGGTACATATTGCCTCCGAACCGGACACATCCGAGATACATCGCCTCGATCAGATTGGCGTAGTTGCTGGTCGGGCCACATCGCCGTCCAGAGCCCGATCACCCGGTTTCAAAGGAAACGATGATGACACTTCTTATCATTGCCTATCTCGGAGGGGTTCTGACCATATTCAGTCCCTGTATCCTCCCCATCCTGCCTTTCGTCTTCGCCCGCGCCGGGCAGCCTTTCGTGCGCAGTACGCTGCCGATGCTCATCGGTATGGCCACCACCTTTGCGTTTGTGGCGACCCTTGCAGCCGTCGGCGGAAGCTGGGCAATCAATGCCAATGAATATGGTCGCCTCGCCGCGCTCATCCTGCTTGCGATCTTAGGCTTAAGCCTGATTTCGCCGCGTATCGCCAGCTTGATGACCCAACCGGTCGTCGGTTTTGGCAACCGCCTGCTAAATGCTTCCGGCAAGCCCGGTGCTGCGCCGACCACCGCAAGCGCGCTGATCCTCGGCGTCGCGACCGGACTTCTCTGGGCGCCCTGCGCTGGCCCGATTCTCGGTCTCGTGCTGACTGGTGCTGCCCTCCAGGGCGCCAATCTGCAGACAAGCCTCCTGCTGCTCGCCTACGCAACCGGCGCCGCCACTTCGCTGGCAATCGCGCTTTCCGTCGGTGGAAAAATCTTTGCCGGATTGAAGAAATCGCTCGTCGTCAGCGAACGTATTCGCCAGGGCCTGGGCGCCGCCGTCATCGCCGGTGTCGCCGTCATCGCACTTGGCCTCGACACGGGGCTGCTTTCGCGGCTCTCCTATGCCAGCAACGCGTCTTTTGAACAAGCGGTCCTGGACAGGCTGAATGTTGAGCCAACCGATGGCATTCCGCCGGAGGTTGCGAGCAACGACAAGTCGATCGGTCTTGCCGATGCGACCAAACCGTTCCGCAGTGATTTGCCTGTTGAAGGCCCCGCACCCTCGCTGGACGACGCCGTCGAATGGCTGAACTCGCCGCCGCTAACGACGGAGCAGCTTCGCGGTAAGGTCGTGCTCGTCGATTTCTGGACCTATTCCTGCATCAACTGCATCCGTACCACGCCGTACGTTCGGGCCTGGGCCAACAAGTACAAGGACCAGGGTCTGGTTGTCATCGGCGTACATGCCCCGGAATTCGCCTTCGAGAAGAAAATCGACAATGTCAAAAGGGCCGTCGGCGATTTCCAGATCAACTATCCGGTCGCAATCGACAACGACTACAGAATCTGGCGCGCATTCGCCAACAGCTATTGGCCGGCTCACTACCTGATCGATGCCAAGGGCCAGATCCGGTACCATCACTTCGGCGAAGGCAATTACGGCCAGACCGAACAGGCAATCCAGGGACTGCTGCACGAGGCTGGCAGTGAAATGGCCGAAAGCGCGCCGGTTGCACCTGACGCAAAAGGTGTGGAGGCCAGTGCGGACCTGAAACATGTCCGCTCGGGTGAAACCTACATCGGCTATCAACAGGCCACCAGCTTTGCCTCGAACGAGAGAATGCGTGCGGATGCCAGCAGGGACTATTCGGTCACCGAACCGGGTCTTAACCAGTGGGGTCTTTCCGGTAAATGGACCGTCGGCGCCGAAAAGGCGACCCTCGATCGGGCGGGCGGCAGTATCACCTATCATTTCAGCGCCCGCGACCTGCACCTCGTGCTCGGCCCAGGGGCAGATGGAAAGCCGGTCCGATTTCGAGTGACGGTTGACGGCAAGGCGCCCGAAGCCAACCGCGGCAGCGATATCGATGCGGATGGAAATGGCACGGTAACCACGACGAAGCTCTACCAACTGGTGCGCCAGACCGGCGAAGTGGACGCGCGCACCTTCGAGATCCGCTTCCTCGACCCCGGCGTCCAAGCCTACGCCTTTACCTTCGGTTGAATCCCTCACCTAACCTAAAAAGACAGGAGCACCACCATGAAACGCAACTATCTCTCCACCCTCGCCCTTGCTTTCGTCACCAGCGCCATTGCCTTCGTGGCCCAAGCGGCCGAAGTGAAGAACATCGTCATCGTCCACGGCGCTCTCGCCGATGGTTCTGGCTGGCGCCAAGCAACCGAAATCCTCGAAAGGCGCGGCTTCAATGTCACGATCGTGCAGGAGCCGATCACTTCGCTCGCCGACGATGTCGCCGCAACCAACCGGGTCCTCGACCTCCAAGACGGCCCGACACTGCTCGTCGGCCACAGCTATGGCGGTATGGTCATCACCGAAGCCGGCAACAGCCCTCATGTCGCGGGTCTCGTCTATATCGCGGCCTTCCAGCCGGACAGGGGCGAAAGCCTTATCAGTCTCGCGAGCTCCAAGCCGGCCGGCGGTATGAATATCCGCGAGACGAAGGACGGCAAATATCTCTTTCTCGATCCAGCCGCCTTCGCCAACGACTTCGCTGCCGACCTGCCGAAGGACGAGGCCGCCTTCCTGGCAAAATCACAGGTCTTCGCATCCAAGGACGCCTTCTCCGCAAAGGTCGGCGATCCCGCATGGAAGACCAAGAAAAGCTGGACGGTTGTCGCCACCCAAGACCGCTCGATCAATCCTGATCTCGAACGGGACATGGCAAAGCGCGCCGGAAGCCATGTGACGGAGATCCAGGCAAGCCATGCCGTGTTCGCATCGCAGCCTGAAAAGGTTGCCGAGGTTATCGAAGCCGCGGCGCGGCAGATTGGCGGCCAATGAACAACAGCACTCGCGACATCCCTCAACCTTCAACATAATTAAAAAAGGAGATAGCCATGAAAAAATCAACTGCAACGGTCGCCGTCCTATTGTTCGCAAGCATTGGAGCGGCATCATCGCCTGCGTTCGCCGTAGAGCCCTTGCGACGCACCGATCTTATTAAAAACGACATCGATGTGCCTGGCCACGAGGTCGTGCAGGTTCGTGTCGATTTCTCGCCCGGGGTGTTGGCCGCCAGGCATTCCCATCCCGGTGAAGAAATTGCTTTTGTGATCGAAGGAACTCTCGAATACACATTAGACGGGCGCGCGCCGGTCATCCTCTCTGCCGGTCAGTCGCTGTTCATCCCGAGCGGCGTTGTACATTCAGCTCGAAACGTCGGCACCGGCAAAGCATCAGAGCTCGCAACCTATATTGTGGAAGACGGAAAGACCCTTGTGGTTCAGTCAAGGTGAGAAGCTGCGCCGAATGCGCGGGAGCTTTGGCTTCCCGCGCATTCGACGAGATGCGTTGGCTATATCCGGCAGTTTCAGGAAGCGAACAGTCGTTCACCCACTTGCAGTACCTGTTTCTGCGACAAAAGCGAATATCGGGTATGCCGACATTCACTCGTACGCGTAATCGCACCAATCTTCACGACTTGCTGAAGGTCACTTGTCGCTAAGCGCGGCCTGGTCTAACGGGCAGACGGGGCGCGGGCTTTTCGGCATTTCGTTGGGAATACGCCCCATGGCGACTCCTCTGATGGCCTGAAGAGATCGCGAAGTCTTTGGATCAATTAGATCCGGGCGCCACCCGTGGCATCAATGATCTGCCCGGTCGTCCACCGGGCATCGTTCGATGCGAGGAAAGCGATCACATCTGCAATGTCGTCAGGACGGCCGACACGCGAGAAGACCGACAGTGCCTCGGCGCCGGCGCGGGCATCCGGCGACGCCAGCCATTCGGCATTCATGTCCGTTTCGGTAACCCCTGGCATGACCGCATTGACGGTGATCCCGCGGACCGCGAAGTCGGGCGCCAGTGCGAGCGTCAGGGTCTCCAGCGCGCCTTTGGAAGCAGCATAGGCCGGGTGGGTGGGTGCTGCGATCCGGGTGAACCCTGTGGAGACGTTGATGATGCGGCCATTGTTGCGAATATGATCGGCTACCGCCTGGATCAGGAAGAATGGCGCCTTGTAGTTGATAGTCATCACCTCGTCGAAGACAACCTCGCTAGTCTGTTTCAACGGGACCGCAGGCGCAATGCCCGCATTGTTGACTAGAATATCGAGCCCGACCGATCCCGTTTGCGCACGCGCCGCGTCGCTGAACTGTGTCCAGAGGCTGTCGGCCGCCTCCTTGCCCTGGCGCAGATCAGCCTTTACCGCGACGGCCTTGACGCCCAGTTCCTCGATTTCCCGCACGGTGGCTTTGGCCGCATCCGGATTGGCGGTGTAGTGCACACCGATCAGCGCGGCACCTTCCTTTGCAAAAGCGAGCGCGACCGCTCGTCCGATCCCCCGTGAGCTTCCGGTGATAAGCGCAATCTTGTCTGCGAGTTTCCTAGACATGATCTACTCCGTTGCCAATTAAAATAGTGATCGCTATATTAAGGGTGGAAGCACATCTGTCAACAATTAAATAGGGACCACTATTTTAATGGAGCCGGTTCGTAAACGAGGAAGGCCCCGCGTGCTCGATCGCGACACCGGGCTCGACATCGCGGCACGCCTGTTCTGGGAACGAGGCTACGAAGGGACGTCGACCGCCGACCTGACCAAAGCAATGGGGATCAACCCGCCGACGCTCTATTCAACCTTCGGTTCGAAAGAGGAATTGTATCGACAGGCGCTGGATTTCAGCATCGCCCGCGAAAGCGGTTGCCGAGGGGAAATCCTGGCATCCGCCCTGCCCGCTTATGAGGCACTCGGTCGCTACCTTTACAATATTGCCGATGGCGACACCCAGCCGGACAAGCCCGCGGGCTGCATGGTCTCCACCGCAGTTCTGCAGCATGCGGAAGAAAATGCCTCGGTCGCTCGAATGACGGCAGCCCTTCGAGAGGCATCGATGCAGGTTCTAAAAGCCCGCTTCGATCGCGCCGTCAGCGAGGGCGAACTGCCAGCCGGGACTGATACCGACACGCTGGCACGCTTCTATGGAGCGATCATTCAGGGCATGTCGGCCCAAGCCTGCGATGGTGCTTGCAACGCGCTTCTGAAACGGCTGATCGACGTCGCCCTGACAGCCTGGCCCGGGAAACGCACGACCGTCACCGGAAGCTTGGATTGAAGACCCGTCAGCCACTTATTGTCACCGCGAGGATAGCCGAGAGGGATATCGAGCCGTTCGATCGCCTTCGGCAGAGGCATTTTCCCCCGGACCGCAATGTTGTCGGCGCGCATCTGACAGTGTTTCACAGGCTGCCAGGCGAGTATCGTGACAGGATCTGTAAAGCGCTTACTAACGTTGCGGCACAGGCGAGAGTAACGACAGCGACGGTCAGCAGCCTCCGACACCTCGGCGCAGGCGTCGCCTTCGTCGTCACATGCCCAGAGTTGGAGGACATCCGAGCAGGACTGAAGGCCGAGTTCGTCGCGTGGCTGGGCTCGCAGGACGTTCAGACCTGGCGGCCGCATATCACAATCCAGAACAAGGCGCCGAGAGCAACCGCCGACGCGCTCTATCGCGACCTGACCACGAGTTTAGAACCCCACACCATTGAAATCCTCGGCCTCGATCTGTGGAACTATCTTGGGGGGCCGTGGGAGCATTTGAAATTTTTGCCTTTCGACACGCGGCCTTTGGGATAAGGGCAAAACGGCATATTGCCAATCATGCCCGGAACCGGGCGAAAAACTCTTAAATGTCAGGTGGGCGAATGGCTCTCCGGCTTCAGTCAACGCGACCGGAATCACTGGTCCCTCGGGCGTGTGGGCATCACGGAAGCGATCGCGTCAACCGAGTGGCTCAAGTGTTCTAAGCTCCTCTTGAAGGGATGTGAACCTTCAACCCGTGCTTCCTTGACAAAACTTGGGTGGGGGTTAGGTTCGAAACGCTCGAAATCCCGAGTTATTTGAGACACGCTAGACAGGGTAACCAGAGGGAACCATGTCAGTCGTTGTCCGCAACAACGTACATATCCAAGGTAACGGCACGCGGACGATTGTCTTCGCCCACGGGTTCGGATGCGATCAAAACATGTGGAGGTTCGTTGCCCCCGCGTTCGAGTCTGGCTTCAAGACCCTACTTTTCGATCATGTCGGGGCGGGTCACTCAGATCTCTCCGCCTACGATCCGGCAAAGTATTCGAGTTTGTCCGGTTACGCTGATGACGTCGTCGAGATCGGCCGGGAGATAGGACTTTCCAACGCGGTATTCGTCGGCCATTCCGTGAGCGCGATGATCGGCGTGCTTGCATCGCTGAAAGCGCCTGACCTTTTCGAGAGCCTCATCCTTGTGGGCCTATCCCCGCGGTACATCGACGACGCCGAATACGTTGGTGGCTTTGGGCCTGCGGAGATCGAAGAGCTATTGGAATTCCTGGATGACAATCACATGGGATGGTCCGAGGCAATGGCGCCTGCGATCATGGGCAACCCAGACCGACCAGAGTTGGGCGAGGAACTGACGAACAGCTTCTGTCGAACCGATCCGGAGATCGCCAAGGCGTTTGCCCGCGTCACCTTCACTTCCGACAATCGCGCCGACCTTCCGAATGTAACGGCCCGGACAATCGTACTTCAAAGCCGCGATGACATCGTCGCTTCCGAAGGCGTCGGTCGTTATGTGCATGAACACGTACCGGGCAGCCAGATTGTTCTTTTGGACGCAACTGGACACTGCCCAAACCTGAGCGCGCCTCGCGAAGTGATCGCCGCGATCCGTGACTTCCTTTGAGAACCTTGATGGATTCTGACCGCGACACGCAGACGGAAGATCTGGAAGACCTCTACGAAAACGCGCCCTGCGGGTATCTCTCGCTCGGGCCGGATGGCCGTATCATCAAGTCCAACAAGACGTTATCGAGGTGGTTGGGTATTCCGGCGCAAGATCTCCTCGGAAAACGCATGCGCGACCTGCTGAACACAGCCGGCCGCATATTCTACGAAACCCACTTTGCGCCACTTCTTCGACTGCAGGGTCATTTCGACGAGGTCGCGCTCGATCTCAAACTGCAGGATGGGAGCAGGTTTCCCGTCATCGCAAACGCAACGGAAAAGCGCAACGCCGACAACGAGCTTCTCTTTACCCGTGTGATGCTCTTTCGGGCAACCGAGCGGAGGCGCTACGAACGCCAGCTCGTCGATGCCCGTGCGGCGGCCGATGCCGCGGGCGCAGAAATGCAGATAGAACTCGACATTGAGCACAGGAATGCCGAACTCAGAGAACAGTTTATTGCCGTTCTAGGCCACGACCTTCGAAATCCGCTCGCATCGATCAGCGCCGCAAGTCGCCTTCTTCGAAGGGAAACGGCGACGGCAAAGGCAACCACGCTACTCGACCTCATGCAGGGTAGCGTCCAGAGGATGTCCGATCTCATCGACAACGTGCTTGATTTCGCGCGGGGTCGCCTCGGAGGCGGAATAGGTCTGCAGATCAGGCCGGAAGAGCTTGCCCCGATCATTCTCCACGTTGTCGACGAACTCCGTTCCAGCGATCCTGATCGCATCATTGAGGCCGACATCAATCTCGATCAGCCTGTCGCTTGCGATGGAGGACGAATAGGCCAAATGGTATCCAACCTGGTCGGGAACTCAATCACCTATGGACAGGTTGACGCACCAATCAGGATATCCGCTGGCGTGAGCGGTGAGAACTTTCAGATCTGGGTAGCAAACCAGGGCACGCCGATTCCCAAGGACGTGCAGGCAAGCCTTTTTGAGCCATTCATCCGCGGGGAGGCTAGCGGCAATCGTCAGGGGCTGGGCCTCGGCCTTCATATCGCATCGGAAATCGCTCGCGCCCACGGTGGGAGGCTGGACGTTGCGTCTGATGCCATCGAGACCCGCTTCACCTTCACGATGCCGCTTGCGCAGATCGCCGACGACAATGTCGGCGTCCGATAGGAACTAAGACTGCTACCCGTCTGCACGGGGTTGTGGCTCGGCCGCCCGCAAACGGCCGAGTGTTGGTCAGGCTGCCTTTTCGGCGTTCTGGTTGACCACAGAGGTGGCGATCGATGTGAGCGCAAGGTCGGTGGCCTGTTCTTCGTCGAGCGTCGTCTGCAGCAGCTTGGCTGCGTCCTTCATCCCAAGCTCTAGCGCCCATGTGCGCAACGTGCCGTAGCGCGACATTTCGTAATGCTCGACTGCCTGTGCAGCGGCGAGAAGGCCGGCGTCAAGAGCTGGTGTGCCGGCATACTCCTCCATGACCTCAGAACCTTCCTTGACGATGCCCATCATGGCATCGCAGGTCTTCTGTTCCGGCTTCTTTCCGATGATCTTGAAGACCTCCTCGAGACGTTCGATATGAACCTTGGTCTCTCCCAGGTGCTTGACGAAGGCGCCCTTAAGCTGCTTGCTCTGGGCTGCCTCCTCCATCTTGGGAAGCGTGGCGACGATCTTGTGTTCGGCGAAATAGACGTCTTTCAGGGTGTCGTGAAAGAGGACGTCAAGCGTTTTGGATTCCTTGGCCATGATAGCTCCTTGGGGTTCTGTATCTCTATTGGGAATGCACCGCTTCGTCAGGGTGGCGGTCGATAAGGCTGTGATCGCGCATCGAAGGCGCCGAGCGAACATCATGCGATGGGTCGGAGAGACTTTTTTCGATCGCGACTATCACGACCGTGACGTATGAACCGACCCCGAGAGGTTAAGTTCCACGCATGACCGCACTTATCGACCTCACCCAGATTAGACTCCGTCCTTCCCGCGCCATCCAGGAGCACGCGCAGACCTTTGGCCTTCGTACATCGGAAGCCAGACGGATCCTTGCCTTTTGACATAGCCGGCCAGATTGAGGCGCCTGCAGGAGTTAGAGGCGTCAAGGCGATCACAATCGCGGATGGGATGGTGGAAAAGGTCCCATGGGCTGGCTCGCAATGCAGCAGCGCCGCCAAGGACAGGAGCGGCGCACGGCTCGACGCCGGGAAATCATATCCGTTGCTCGTCCCGGCGAATGCTCCAGTGAAAGATTTCGGGCCACCACGGTCGACAACGCGACAACTCGCTGCTTGAGCATACCCTGATTGGAGGGGATAGATTGATGAGCCTCAATCGATCCGGCGCGGTCGTCATTGACGAGCGGGCAAACAGGGCTCGCTTCCCTTCATGGAGGAATCGTCGCAACGTATGTCACCTATCGTGCGGACGTGAATGCGTGAACACTGTATAGAATTATACCGTGCCAATCAAAAAAGATCATTGGATTCTTTGACTTACCTAACGTAGGTTCCGTCCATATCCATGATACGTTCATGGTAATCCCTTAGATGCATTAGCAACTGCACACTTTGCAGTGCAGCTGCTCTCAACTTCTCGGAACTAGAGCTTTCCCTCCACCGTTTTGTCCGTTACCGTGCATATAGACCGATTGCGACATTTGTTTAGAGGTCATTGTGCGCTCTACAAAAGCCCGCTGATGACCTGAACTAAGTTGAAATACGATGAGTGTCACTGCCATCGTATGGGATCGTCCGCTGTTAGCCCTGAACCAACCGAGCCTGCGGCGGACGGTCCTTTAAAGAAGAGAGCCCCACGACTGTCGCCGCGACAGTTCTCTGATGGGGTCATCACAGGCGGCAGTGGCTTCCTTAATCACCCAATCGCCGTGCGAACTTAGGCCGCTTTGCGGCTCGCTCGTATCGCTGCATCAATTGCCATTTGGATCAGGTAGACGACAAACGGTTGGTTCGTTAACTGCGCGAGTTTCTTCGCTGCGTTCAAATGATCTACGAGGTGACTTGCTAACATCGACTCCTCCATGAGTAGGCATATTACTGTTTGCTCACGAACCTTAACGCGCAATTACGGATAGGGTTTCTGTCCTATAGCGTGCGAACCACTGAAAACGCGGAACTATTCTGTTTGGGTTTGCATTCCAACGCGATGAGGTATTATTTTGATATTCGGGAGGGTGATAACCTCGAAGAAGACGTTGAGGGCATAGACTTGCCTTCATCTGATGCCGCCCACAGTGAAGCGCTTGCTGCAGCTCGTGACATGGTGGCTGAGTACGTTCGCCATGCAGTGCCGATTGACGGCATGACATTTGTGATCCGCGACGAGCGCGGTGAGGTCGTCGGTGAAGTGCCATTAATGGCAGTGGTGAAATGACTACGGTTTACCGAAAAGGCGGCTTTTGTTTCGCGGCGCTAGGTAAGGCTTGCCACTCCCCTACCCTACGTCGCGAAACCTCCTGCTGCCTACCACTTCATCCGGAACAGTCGAAACATTGCACGGCACTACTGGTTCGCGGAAATTGAGGTTTACTCTCTCAGAGATGAAGAAGCCCATCTATGATCTTATGAGTCCGCCAGATCGGCGGCGCGTTCTCCGTGGCCGGCAGCAGAGCGATATGCGGCGAAGGCTTCGCGGCACTTCCCTTTCGTTACAGACATCACGATGGGGGTCAAGACGCGCGGTAGAAACCTCTACAAGTTTCTCCTTGCCGGCTGGAAAAAACAACACAGCGCTGACACGGCATGACGGACTAGCCTCTCACGCGTCGCTGGCCAGAAGAAAGTCTCAGGATTTCCCGTCTGCCTGGGGACCATCTTCCTGGGGAGTGCGCCAGGACCCTTGATCAAGAGATGGAGCAGCTTGGCCGGCCATCTCTTTTATCGCAAGAGCCCAGTGCTCCAGAGCTTTTCCGGTGGGGCACCCCTCGCGCTCCCATATGGCATAGGCGCGAGCTCGAAGCTGATCGTCATGGGACCGCTGCATGGCGTGTTCCTTATGTTGAACTTGATGAAGTCGTCTTGCGGCGTGCGGCGCGTTCGAGGGCTCATGACAAAAGCTTTCTCGAGCCTCAGTTTCGGCGAAGCTCAATTCGGCTGGTTATGACCGGCTTGCCTGTCTTCGAATCCGTATCAATGGTGGTAAGACGCATTCCGGATGAGCCGATTTTTTCGATAGTCATCTGCGCTTTCCTGTCGCCGTTAACCTCCTTCGCCCAGGTGATGCCGAGGTTGATGGTGTCGCCAGAACGTTGCCCACCGAGACCGGCCGTTCCCGTGCCCGCGCCGACATAAGAGCCGGAGTAACGGCCACCGTTCGCCTTGAGGTTTGCGGATATGACCCGCGAGAAGATGGCAAGGCTGGTGCACTTGCCACCGAGGGCTAATGAATTGGTGCTGGTGTCGGACCTGAAGCGGCAGGTGACATTTATGGTCGGGGCGTTGACACGCACCTTGACGGTTCCTTTGCCGCTCCAGTTTCCAGAAAGAGATTTCAAAAAGGGCGCCTCATCGGCATGGGCAACACTGCCTGACAAAAGGACGAGCAGTGTGATCGCAGTCGCTAAGGACTGGGTGAGGTGTCGATGCATGGAAATTCTCTTTCGTACCGCGTCCGATGCTAGGTCGGCATGTGCTGGTAACAGAGGAAGGTACGAACGCAAACCTTCTCACCACGTCTTTGTTCCCTGCAGAAGACTCCACCTGCGAATTTCTACAGGAGCGGGTCTGCATTTCCTGGGCATCGCACGCGTTCAACTCGTCGGCTAGCTCCTTCGCATCGACCTTGCTCAGTTGAACGAAATCTCTGCCGTTGGTTGCCGCTGGAAGTCCCGTCGTCGTGTCTACGATCTTCCAAGCCCCGGCATGATCCTCGCTCACAGCGCCATGTATGGTGGGACTGGACGTTCCAAAGTTGAGGGTTCCGGTTCCATGCCGACCATACGCTCATGATTCAGTGCATAACGATTTCATCGCTTCGTACGATAGGACGTAGTGACCGCAGTCTTGCTTCAAACCAACGCGAGCGACACCTACGCAGCCTTGTCAACGCCGTGCCAGAATAGGCGATGAAACTGAGGGAACTATACCGCCCCTTGGTTGTTCGCTGTGCAACGAGGATGAAGCTATGACCTATAAGAACCCCGACCCGACCAGCGACGCGGCACGAACCGACCCCAACACGGCGGATGAAGCCCGTGAGAAATTGAAGGACCAGGCAGAAAAAGGCTTGCGAGACGCCAGAGAAAAACCTTCGAAAGACGGGCCGAAAACGTAAAATGTCTAGGTTCAAAGACGTCTCAGCACGCCATGCTCCAATAGATGGCCGCATATTAAGAGCGAAGACGAATCCACGGGTTATAGCTGTCCTGTGGAGCATCTACGTTGGTATAGCGGGTCTGATATTGATCGGTACGGTGGTCTCGGAAGTCCGGTGATGGACTGGATGGAGAGGGCGATTTGTTCGGCTATCGGTCAGGTGCCAGTCATCCCGCTGCTCCAGGAAATCGCTCCTAAATCAGCCCTATAGAGCGGGGATCTGGCAAGTCAGTTTTATACCAATCCGCAAAATTTCCTGGACCGTGACATCAGTTGACACAGTCAGTTCGCAATGGCACGTACAGCCATGATCAATCGTCAATCCCGCAACGTTTCACTTACGCCCGAACTTGAGGGTTTCATCAACCAATGTCTCGCATCCGGCAACTTTGCCAATGCCAGCGAGGTCGTGCGCGCGGGCCTTCGCGCCCTTAGGGACGTGGATGGAAAGCCGAAGCCAACCCCTGCTACCGGCTGGCCCATTGGCGGCGGGGAATGTGGCAACCTCATCCGATCCAAGAACTGGGCCAATCATATCCTTGGTGCGGTTGAGGAATGGTCTGCGGAATTACGGGCGACAGTCGCCAATATTGTAAATTCACCGGTCGCCAAGGTGCTCATGTGGGGCGCTGATCACATCATGCTTTACAACGATGCCTACCGGGAGATCGCAGGGGAGCGTCATCCGATGGCATTGGGCACGCCCGTTGCAACCGCCTTTCCCGAGGTCTGGGACTGGAACCAGGCGATTCTGCAAGTCGGCCTGAACGGCAAAACCGTGGTTCATCGTGATCAACCGATCGTTTTTCAACGACCGGATGGTCCTCAGACAATGATGCTCGACCTGTTCTACACGCCTGTCTACGACGCAAACGGTTCGGTGGGCGGGGTTATGTGCACGATCGTCGATAACAGTGCGAAGGTTACCGCGGAGACCAAGCTTGCTGCACGCGAGGCCGAGCTGCGTCGGGTCACAGACGCCGTTCCAATGCTGATCTCCTACGTGGATCGCGACCACATCTATCGCTTTGCAAACGCCGCTTACCGAGACTGGTTTGATATCGATCCGCAGTCGATGGTCGGACAGCACGTAGAAAGTATGATAGGCAAGCAGGCTTACGCCGACCGAAAAGCCTCGATCGATCGTGGATTATCGGGCGAGACATTTTCAGCTGAAACGACTATGCCGCGTGCCGACGGTACAGTGCGGCGCCTGGAAGTGCGGTATGTACCGCATGTCGAGCCCGATGGTTCGATACCGGGCGTCCATATTCTCGGCATCGATGTGGAGGAGCGTGCGACCCGCGAGGCCGCCATCGCATTCAGCAATGGGCGCTTCCGCACCGCCATGGACGCGGTCCACGGGATCCTATGGACCAATAGCGCCGATGGCCGCATGGTCGGGGAACAACCCGGATGGGCCGCCCTCACCGGGCAGACGCAGGATGAGTATCAGGGATACGGCTGGTCGAGGGCGGTCCACCCGGACGATTCTGCTGGAAGTGTGGAGGCCTGGCAGCGGGCGGTCGCGACGAAGACCATGTTTTTATACGAGCACCGGGTGCGCAGGCATGATGGCGCTTGGCGCCAGTTTGCGGTACGCGCCCTGCCTATTCTCGACAAGACCGGCGAGATCGTCGAATGGGTCGGCGTGCACACCGACATCACGCATCAAAGGGCAGCCGAAGCTGCGCTGCGGGAGCAGGCAGATACATTGGCGCAGCAGGTCCGGCATCGCGAACGAGCTGAGGATCAACTACGGCAGCTGAACGAAACGCTTGAGGCCCGCGTTATCGCGGAAATCGCCGAGCGCCGGCAGGCGGAAGTCAAGCTTGCGCAATCTCAGAAGATGGAGACCGTTGGCAAACTGACGGGCGGCGTGGCTCACGACTTCAACAATTTGCTGCAGGTGGTATCGGGAAATCTTGCACTGCTTGCGAAAGACATCGCCGGCAATGAGCGTGCCGAGAAACGCGTGTCGAACGCAATGGCGGGTGTCAGCCGCGGCGCCAAGCTCGCAAGCCAGCTCCTTGCCTTTGGTCGGCGTCAGGCACTTGAGCCCAAGGTCGTGAACATCAGCCGCTTCGTACAAGGCATGGACGACATGCTGCGCCGGGCGATTGGCGAGGCTGTCGAGGTCGAAACCGTCGTGGCGGGTGGGCTGTGGAACACGTTTATCGATCCTGCCCAGATCGAGAATGCGCTCCTCAACCTCGCCATCAATGCGCGTGATGCGATGGACGGCCAGGGCAAGCTCACCATCGAACTGTCAAACGCGCATCTCGACGAGCTTTATGCGCGAACGCACGATGAAGTAACGCCCGGTCAATACGTGCTGCTGGCCGTCACAGATACGGGAACCGGCATGTCGCCGGAGATCATTGACAAGGTTTTCGAACCGTTCTTTTCGACGAAAGCCGAGGGCAAGGGTTCCGGCCTCGGGCTTTCGATGGTCTACGGCTTCGTCAAGCAATCAGGCGGTCATGTTAAGATCTATTCCGAAGTCGGTCACGGCACGACGATCAAGCTTTATCTTCCCAGAGCCCTCCAGGCCGAAGACATGGAAGTGAACGTCGACAACGGCCCGATAGCAGGTGGCACTGAAACCGTCCTCGTCGTCGAGGATGACGAAGAGGTGCGGGAGACCGTTGTCGCCCTCCTTGCAGACCTCGGCTATCGTGTGCTGAAGGCGGTCGATGCGGCCAGCGCGCTCAACGTGATCGATAGCGGCATACCCATCGACATCCTGTTCACGGATGTTGTCATGCCCGGCAATTTGAAAAGCCCTGAGCTGGCGCGCAAGGCCAAAGAGCGCCTCCCCGAGATCGCCGTGCTGTTCACATCGGGATATACCGAGAATTCCATCGTCCACGGCGGCAAGCTCGACGCCGGCGTCGAGCTTCTTTCGAAGCCGTACACCCGGGATGCCCTGGCAAAAAAGTTCAGGCACGTCATCAACAATCAGCGACAAAAGTCGGGTGCTGCGCCCTCCCCGGCTCCAAAAGCCCCTGAGACTTCGTTGCCCGAACCATCTGCACAGCTAACGATCATCCTGGTCGAAGACGATCCGCTGATCCGGATGAACACGTCCGATATCCTCAAGGAAGCAGGCCACATCGTGGTCGACGCGGGAAGCGCCGAGGAAGCTATGGCCGCGCTAGAAACGGTTCCCTTCGACGTCCTGGTCACGGACATCAGCCTTCCAGGCGCCTCGGGCAAGGTTCTTGCGGAGCGGGCGCGCACCTTGCGGCCTTGGTCGAGGATCATATTCGCGACCGGTGACGCCTCGGCCGTGCGGGCTTCCGACGGGGTCGTTCTCAGCAAGCCCTACGATGCCGAGCAACTCAACCGGGCGATCCTGCCAAGAGACGCAATCTCCAAGTCGCTTGACCAGGAAGACGAAGTGGACGCGACGAAATAGGTTTCACGGCGCGCGGCGTGACGTCCAAGGATCCTTTAATGAACGACAGACTCGAGCCTCCACGCATCAACCGGGGCAGCCTGCAGGAACTAATAGGCGGCCTCAGCGATGGCATCATACTCATTGATCAGGCGGGCGCGATTGCCTGGGCGAATGATGCGGCGATCGTCATGCATCGTGCAAACGCAATTGACGACCTCGGAAGGGATGCAGCGGGCTACCGACGTCGATTCACTTTGCGATATCGCAACAACCATCCGCTGGAAGAAGGACAGTACCCGCTCGAACGGCTGCTGGCCGGCGAGACGATCGACGATATGACGGTCGAAGTCTCGCCCAGCGATAACCTCGATCTGGTCTGGGTGCACACCGTTCGGAGCATGGTCATCTCCGACGCCGGGGGTAAAGCGGATGTGCTCGCGCTGATCTTGCGAGATGAAACTCCGCGCTTTGAAGCCGAGGAACGATTCGAACGGTCCTTCAACGCCAATCCCGCTCCAGGCCTTATCTGCCGCCTGGAGGACAATCGGTTCATTCGCGTCAATCAGGGCTTTCTTGAAATGACGGGTTTCAGCAAGGAGGACGTGATCGGCAAGACTGTCGACGCTGTCGGGTTGTTCTCAAACTGTGAAACTGGGGATGACGCGCTTCTGAAGCTCAGCGAAGGGCGGGTAATCCGCCACCGCGAGTCGCTAATTCCTCTCCCGGACGGTGGTGACCGGCTTGTGATTGTCGCCGGCGAGCCTATTTCCGTGGTCGAAGAGCCGTGTATGCTTTTTACCTTTGCGGACCTCGATGCCCGCAGGAAAGCCCAGAACGCCCTGCGTCAAAGCGAGGAGCGATTTTCGAAATCCTTCCGTCTATCGCCTGCGCCGGCCGCCATATCGCGCCTCGCCGATTTCGTTTTCACAGAGGCGAACGATGCCTTCCTGCAGATTTCGGGATATGGCCTCACAGAGGTCGTCGGCCGAACAGCCGCTGAACTTCACCTCTGGGAAGACGTGGCAGCCCGGCGGGCGCTGGAGCAAAAGCTGCGTGACAACATCTTCGTGCGTAACGAGCCGACACGCTTGAAGCAAAAAGACGGTGCAATGGCGGACTGTCTTGTGTCTGCGGAAAGGGTCGAGATCAACGACGAGCAATGCGTGATCTGGGCTCTTCAGGATGTGACCGAGCGCCGGCGTAGCGAGACGCAATTGGTCGAAGCGATCGAGAGCGTCATGGCGGACACTTCATGGTTCAGCCGCTCCATCGTCGAGCGGCTTGCGACACTCAAACAAGCGTCAACAGCGGTGCCCACGGCGACACTGATGGAGCTGAGTGACAGGGAGCGCGAGATTTTAGGTCTTATCTGCGTCGGACAAAGTGACGCCGATATGGCTCAAACCCTGCACCTGTCGAGGAACACGATCCGCAATCACGTCACCTCTCTTTATGGAAAGATCCGCGTCAATCGTCGCGCGGCAGCAGTGATATGGGCGCGAGAACGTGGCTTCACAGGCGCTGCCACTGGCAAGGCCTTAGATCACAAGAAGAAGAAAAAGTAATTTTACGACGTGTACCTGCTAAAAAGGTCGTTTGATACTAGGCGATCTAGTATTTTTCGCTCTGAAAATTCTCATGCTCCAGCGCTAGTTTCAAAGTCATGCCACCGGCTTTGCCGGGGTCGGATGATCGACGCACCATAGGTGAAAAGGGCTGCATGATGGATAAGTCGTCGGCAAAAATTCGGGCCGTAGGAAGACGCAGCGAGGCCCTCGGGCCGCGGCGCTGCACCGAATGGCTGATCGCCGTGGCAAGCTTCGGTTACTGATCCTTCCAGGAGGTTATGGAGATGCTTTTCTCATTTTATTCAGGTACGGCGACCATCTCCGCAGATTACTGTGGTGCGGGTGCAGCACTCAGCGCCCTGCTAGCTTACGCGCGTGGCCTCGAAGACTGCCAGATTGAAGTCGAAATCGCAGGCGGCGACATATTGCTCAACGGCGTGGCATCGTCAGAGAGGGCCGCGAGTGAAGCAGTGGCGATCGCCACCGACTTCGCGACGGGCACGGTCATCTGCAACCTGCAAGTGCGCCCGCCGAAACCGTCGATTTGATACTGGCCGATCGATACGCTGCCAGTTCAATGCAAAAGATAAACGCCTCCAAACCTACGTTGGAACAAAACGTTCCATCGCGAATTTAAGCAAACGGAAAAACGTAAGCGAAAGGAATACGTTATGAGCAGCACAGGTGATAAAGCATCAGGTCTTGCAAATGAAGCCATCGGCGACATCAAGCAGGGCGTCGGCAAGCTCGTCGGAAGCGAAAAGCTGCAAGCCGAAGGTAAGGTTCAGGAAATCAAGGGTGAGGCCCAGCAGGCTATGGGCGACGCCAAGGACGCAACCAAGAAGGGTGCCAATTCAGCTTCCGATTACATCAACAAGAAGCTCTAGCATCCCAACGAGGACACAGCCGTGACGGCTGTGTCCGTCCCACTTCCCGCACAGGAAAATCGTGATGATCGAACCCGTTGGTGTGTCCCACCGCGAAGTCATTCCTTATGCCGACGCTGCTGATGGCGCCTATTTCAACAAGATTTCGTGGGGCGCTATTTTTGCCGGCATAGTTCTTGCACTCGCGATGCAGTTTCTTCTCAACCTTCTGGGCGTCGGGATCGGCGCCGCCGTGATAGACCCCACAACCTCTGACAATCCGGCTGCGAGCACATTTTCGATTGTCAGTGCAATCTGGTTCGTCGCAGCCGGAATCTTCGCATCCTTTGTGGGTGGATATGTGTCTAGCCGGCTCTCCGGCCGCCCGAGTAGATCTACAGGTGGGTATCATGGTCTGACGACGTGGGCGGCCACGACAATTGTTGTACTATACCTTCTTACCACGTCGGTTGGTGCTGTTATCGGCGGCGCATTCAGTGGGATTGGGTCGTTGATCGGCGGCGTCGGACAGACTGCGACGACAGCCGTGACCGCTGCTACCCCGGTTGTTGCAAATGCAAGCAACCCGTTCGCGGACATTGAGCAGCAGATCCGATCCACAACGGGCGGCAACGATCCTCAGGCTCTGCGCGATGCGGCAGTGAGCGCCGTTCAGGCTGTTGTTTCAGGCGACCATGCCAAAGCCGACAACGCGCGTAATAGGGCTGCCGAGGCTCTAGCGCGGGCGCAGAGCATTCCTGTCGATCAGGCAAAGACCGAGATTGCGCAGTATGAGGCGCAATACAAGCAGTCGGTGGACACGGCAAAGCAGAAGGCGAGCGAAGCGGCGCAGAAGACAGCCACGGTCGTATCCGCCGGCGCGATACTGGCATTCATTGCCTTACTGCTCGGCGCAGCGGCCGCCTGGATCGGCGGATCCGCAGGAACTCAGAAAACAACTTTGCGTGCGGCAATCGAGCACCGGTAAACTCAGATCAGTAAGCTATGAGAATGGCGCCAGCTTGAAATCGATCGGCGCCATTCAGCATTTTACCAAGCTGTCCGACTTCGTTTCCAGCCTTTTGACTTGCTTCCGACGTGAGGGGTGTCTAGTTGGCTACAGGAACTGAAGAACCTGTCTTCAATACGGTGACCATCGGTTTCGACGATGCAAGGATGCGACTTGACCCGAACTCACGACACCCTGTCAAACCACGATACCGTCCCAACCTCGTTGGACATCGGACCAGACCGACTTAACGCGCTCTATCAGACCGAATTGATGGACAGTGGGCCAGAGGAACGCTTCGATCGCTTGACACGGCTCGTTGCTGCGACCTTGTCGGTCCCGGTGGCGCTCGTTTCATTGGTCGACACAAAGAGGCAGTTCTTCAAGAGTTCGTTTGGTCTTCCTGAACCCTGGAAGACCGATCGAGAAACACCTCTGACACATTCGTTTTGCCAGCATGTCGTTGCAAGAGCTGCTCCCCTCGTTATCGAAGATTCAACACTCGACCCTCTTGTTTGCGACAATCTTGCTATTCCGGATCTGAACGTGCGCGCGTACCTTGGCATCCCGCTTCTGGACCAAGATGGTCATGTCCTGGGTTCGCTTTGCGCCATTGATGCCGAGCCGCACAAATGGACGGCTCGTGAGCAAGAGATACTCGCTGATTTTGCCAAACTGGTGGAAGAGCAAATTTCCCTGCGAGAACGCGTCGCAAGACTGGCGCAGTTCGATGAGCAGCGTCTTCTGATCCAGGGCGAGTTGGCGCATCGTATCAAGAATATCTTCTCGGTCATATCCAGCCTGCTCCTCGTCTCGTCGAGGACCGAGAGCAATCTAGATGGATTTGTGCGCAGCGTCACTGGACGGATACAGGCGCTGAGCAGAGCCAACGATTTCATCATCGATTCGAGGCCTGAGGGGAACGGTGTTGCATGCGGTCTCGCGGGCTTGATGGAAGCCTTGCTAGCGCCTTTCAAACGGGATGAAAAGCAGGCTATCGTCTCTTGCCAGAACATCACCGTCGGCGAGAAGACCGCGGCTGCCCTCGCATTGGTAATCCACGAACTTGCAACTAATGCAGCCAAGTATGGCGCACTATCGACTGGCGATGGCTACATCCATTTGGAATGTAACAGCTTAGGTGACACGTTAAAGATCACTTGGCGGGAAATCGGCGGGCCACCGATCACGCAAAACCCGTCGAGGAAAGGTTTCGGGACCAGAATGGTGGCCCGGACCGTGGAAGCGCAGCTCATGGGAACGATCACGCGAGATTTCGCGAGCGATGGTTTGTTGGTCGCCCTCGAAATTCCGCTATCGGCCATCGGCAGGTAGTTTCTGGGCAGGCGAACTCACCCGGCAAGTCGGCTTGCCTTGAGGCGCAACGTCACCACCAAACCGTGTTCAACCCATTCGTAGTCGATCGCACCGCCCAGCTGTCCAGAGATGGTGCGCTGTAAAAGCTTGCTGCCATATCCTTCTGTGGTCGAACCAGTGTTGACCCCACTCTCCCGATGCTCGCTCCAGACGATCTCGAGATCTTCCTCACTCAGCGTCCCGGAGATATCGAGCAACCCCGTGTCATTCGACAATGCGCCGTACTTCAGCGAATTTGTCGCCAGTTCATGGATAACGAGGGCGAGGCTTGTCGCCGCCCTTTCCCCCAACCCCATACGCGGCACCGCCACGCGGATGCGACCGGCAAAGGCACCTACGTCGTCATAAGGCGCGAGCAGCACAGTGAACAGATCGCCCAGCAAGGCGGCGCTCCCCTGCCCGTCCGCTAGCGGGCGCACGAGTTCATGGGCCCGGCCGAGTGCGGTCAGGCGCTGCATCAACTGCAGAACCATTTCCTCCTTCGTTTCCGTCGAGCGGGACGTGATGTTTGTAAGACCTGCCGCCAGCGCCAACAGGTTTTTGACGCGATGGCTCATCTCTCCAGCGAGCAGTTCGTGACCTTCCTCCGCCTGTTTGCGGCCTGTCACATCGAGGAAAATTCCGGTCATCTTGTTGGTCGCTGCATCCCCTTCATTGCCCTGGCCTCGCGCGGAAATCCACCTGACATCCGATCCACCGGTCAGGATACGGAAATCGATCTCGAAGGCACCATCAATGGCTCGGGTCGCGACGAACGCCGCCCTTACCCGGTCCCGATCCGCAGGATGCACCTTAGCGGATAGATGCTCGAAGGTCAGGTCTTCCTCGACAGGGATATCCCACAGCTCGTATGCCTTCGCGTCCATGAAGAATGCGTCGTCATCGACAATCCAGGTCCACAGCGCCACGCCGGCAGACTTGACAGCACGCCTAAGCTCGTCGGCGCTCCAATCTGGCTGTGATTTCGCTTGGCTCATCGTAAATTTTCCACCAGATGCAAAAACTCGCCCCGATCCAGAACTAGCGGGCTGGACAAGTGTTATCAATAGCCTAAGTGGCGTCTGCGA
Organism: Rhizobium sp. 01L410; assembly: GCF_056400165.1. Lineage (NCBI taxonomy): Bacteria > Pseudomonadati > Pseudomonadota > Alphaproteobacteria > Hyphomicrobiales > Rhizobiaceae > Rhizobium > Rhizobium sp. 01L410. The sequence continues at coordinate 13,497 of NZ_JBFTST010000013.1, read as the reverse complement.
CCCTGCGATGGAAATGCTATGAACGTACAAGCCTCCAATCAATTGCACGATATTTTCGTTGGCAACGGCGAGATGGCGCAGATGATGCGTCGTCACGACTGGGCGAGCAGCTCGCTCGGCCTGCCGGAAAAATGGCCGGAAGCGCTCAAGGTCGCCATACGGCTCCTGCTGACATCCAAGTTTGAAATGTGGCTCGGATGGGGGCCAGACATCGCATTCTTCTACAACGATGCCTATCGGCCGACACTTGGGAACAAGCATCCGAATGCACTCGCCGTCCCGACAAAGATCCTCTGGTCGGAAATCTGGAACGATATCGAAGGACGCCTCGACACAGTTTACAAGGACGGCCAGTCAACATGGGACAAGGCGCTTCCTCTCCTGCTGGAGCGCAACGGCTACACCGAGGAGACCTATCACACATTCTCCTACAGCCCGCTCATTGGCGATAGCGGCAAGGTGGAAGGCGTCTTTTGCGCTGTTACGGAAGAGACCGAGAGGGTTATCAGCGAACGTCGTATGTCGACAATGCGTGCACTCGCTTCCGGGCTTGCGGCTGCGAACACGCAAGATGAGGTCTTCACGGCATCGCATTGCACCCTTTCGGAGAACCTGCGTGACCTCCCTTTCAGCGCGCTTTATGTTTTCGACGCAGATGGAAATGCGATACGGCAATGGGTTTGTGGCACGACCGACGGCGACGGTCTTTTGCCCGCGTGTATAAATCGCGGCAGTGACATCTGGAACCCTGAGCAAGCCTGGACGAAACAGGTCGCCGAGATGGTGGACCTTTCGGCGATCAGCAATGTCCCCTCTGGACCATGGCCCAAGCCGCCGTCTCAGGCCATGGTCCTGCCGCTGATCGGACAGGGCAACAACGGTCCAAAGGGGATCCTGATCAGCGGACTTAATCCGCATCGAATTGCAACCGACGAATACCTCGACTTCTTGAAATTGATCGCCGGCCAGATAACGTCTCGCTTGGCGAGTGCGGAAGCTTTCGAAACAGAGCGTAGGCGGGCGGCGGCTTTGGCCGAAGCGGCAGAAATGCGGGAAAGGGCGGCCGCTGCCCTTGAACAGCTGAACCGCCAGCTTGCCTCGGAAGTCGAACTTCGCACCACTGAACGGGATCGCATGCGCGGTTTGTTTCAGCAAGCCCCGAGCTTCATGTGTATTTTGAGCGGCCCTGATCACGTATTCGAGCTCGCCAACGATGCCTACCTACAACTCGTAGGAAACAGACCGCTCGTGGGCTTAAAGGTGAGAGACGCCTTGCCGGAAGTTGCCGGTCAAGGCTTCTTCGAATTACTAGACGGTGTTTACAAGACAGGGAGGCCGTACATCGGCCGTTATCTCCCGGTCATGCTACAGCGTGAGGGCGAGAAACCGGACCAGCGGTTCATGAACCTGATCTACCAGCCAATATTCGATCACGACGGGATGGTCACCGGAATTTTCGTCGATGGCTTCGATGTCACGCACCAGAAACGCGCCGAGGAGCAGCTCCACAGCCTCAATAACACCCTTGAGCAAAGGGTTGAGCAGCGCACCCAGGAACTGAGGACCGCTCTTCTCGATCTCGAAAAAGAAACGGTCGAGCGCGAGAATGCACAGGTCGCGTTGAGACAGGCACAGAAAATGGAGGCGCTGGGCAATCTCACAGGCGGCGTCGCACATGATTTCAACAATCTTCTCCAAGTCGTGAGTGGCAATCTCCAGCTCCTGTCGAAGGATGTAGACGGCAATCCTCGTGCTTTACAGCGGCTCGAAAATGCGCTGGCCGGTGTCGAGCGAGGCGCAAAACTTGCGTCGCAGCTTCTCGCATTTGGCCGGCGACAGCCGCTGGAGCCGAAGGTTATCAATGTTCGCAGATTGGTTCAGAACATGGACGACATGCTGCGGAGGGCGCTGGGTGAAGAAATCGAACTCGAAACAATTGTCTCAGGCGGCCTTTGGAACACTCTGATCGATCCCAGCCAGCTGGAGAATGCAATACTAAACCTGGCGATCAACGCACGAGACGCAATGGGTGGCCGAGGGCGTTTGACGATCGAGACGGCAAACTCCGTCCTCGATGAGGATTACGCGCGCGCACACGATGACGTGCGGCCAGGACAGTACGTCCTGGTTGCGGTAACCGATACCGGATCCGGCATTTTGCCCGAGATAATAGATCATGTGCTCGAACCATTTTTCAGCACGAAGTCGGACGGCAAGGGGACCGGTCTGGGACTTTCAATGGTCTATGGCTTTTTGAAGCAGTCCGGGGGGCATTTGAAAATCTACAGCGAAGTGGGCCATGGGACCACTATGAAGCTCTATATGCCACGCACGATGCAAGTCGAGGACACGCTGACAGATGCGAGCGCAATCCCGCCTACCGGAGGCACGGAGACCGTTCTTGTCGTCGAAGATGACGACGGTGTTCGTGATACTTCGGTGGCGCTGCTTAGCGACCTGGGGTACCGCGTCCTCAAGGCCCATGACGCACAGTCGGCGTTCGCTATTGTGAACAGCGGCATGAAAATCGACCTTTTGTTTACCGATGTAGTGATGCCAGGACCCATGCGCAGCGTAGAGCTCGCCCGAAAGGCAAAGGCGCTTCTTCCGGGTATGGCAGTCCTCTACACCTCGGGCTATACAGAGAATTCGATCGTCCACGGCGGCAGGCTGGACGCCGGAGTCGAGCTCCTGTCCAAGCCGTACACGCGCGAGGCACTGGCGCGCAAAGTGCGGCATGTCCTCGCCAATGCACAGCAACACCGGATCGCGTTGGAGCGTCTTGACCGTCAAGATCAGGCTAGCGAACCGATAGCTAGCGAAACCGGGACGGTCCTCGTGGTTGAGGATGAGCCGCTCATCCTGATGTCGACGGTCGATATGGTCGAAGAACTGGGCTACACGGTCCTTGAGGCAAGTTCGGCGGAAGTTGCGCTTTCGATATTTGAAACAGAAACGATCGATGTCCTATTTACCGATGTCGGATTGCCGGGTATGTCGGGCACCGACTTGGCCCGAACGATACGGGAGCGTCGGCCGGAAGTGCAGATCGTTTTTGCCAGCGGCGATAGCAATGCGAAGTCCATTTCGGGCTTGGAGGACGCACTTCAGCTGTCCAAACCGTTCGCACTGGAGCAACTGAAGGCTATTCTCGCCCAGGCGCGCTCTCGGAAATGACAACCTTATACTGCTTGGTGGCATACGAGTTTGCACCTATGCAGGATCAAATCAAAATCGCGTAGTCGGCCCGACACGAAGGCCGTGTCCGTGCGACGGTATGGTGCCATCATTTCTTACTTCAGTCAGATTGGCTAGAGCTTCCGCTGAGCTGTAAGGTTTCATGAGAAATCGGCCATCAGTTGGCAAGTCACTTTGCGAAACTCGCCGATCACCTGACGTGACTAGGATTGCGACTGGTGGCCAACCGGCTCGCATATGTCTGGCAAGATCAAGGCTGTCTTCAGAGCGCGGCATATCGGCATCCGTGAACACTTCCCTGATGTACGGCGTCACACCGAGGGTACGAACCGCCTCCAGTACATATCCAGCCTTGATCCCGTTGAAACCTGCATCGATCAGCGCAATCGTCCTTGAAACACGCCAAGGCTGTAGCGTCTAAAGCCTCCCAGCAAAGGGCGGACCGGAATCTCGCTCAGTCACAGCGATAAAAGGTTGCGAGGGCGCCTTCCAATGCGCCCTCGCGCTCTGTTCAGCTTTTGGGGAGCAGTACCTTGTCCACGACGTGGATGACACCGTTCGACTGCTTTACGTCAGCAATCGTGACGTCAGCAACGCCTCCAGACTCGTCTGTGAGCGTGATCTTGCCCATTGAAGCCTTTGCCTTAAGAACGCATCCTCCTACTGTCTTGATATCGTGCTCGCCGCCGTCCTTTTTGATCATTTGAGACAGCGCCTTCGACATCACGTCGGCGGCGACGACGTGACAGGTCAAGATCTTTGCAAGCTTGTCCTTGTTTTCGGGCTTCAGCAGAGTGTCGACGGTACCTTTCGGAAGTGCGTCAAACGCTTCATTGGTGGGAGCGAAAACCGTGAACGGCCCCTTGCCTTCCAACGTCTTTACCAGCCCGGCCGCTTTGACAGCAGCCACCAAGGTCGTATGGTCCTTGGAGTTAGCCGCGTTTTCAACGATGTTCTTGTTTTCGTACATGGCCGCCCCGCCGACCTCGGGGTTCTTAGCCTGTGCTACGCCAGCGGCAAGGATCAGTGACGCGCCGACGAACAGTGCTTTGGTCATGCTCTTCATGGGTTTCTCCTCTGATAATAATCCCGTTACAGGCATCGACGTTTACGAGGCGGATTCCGGCTGGATCGAAAATAGTTGCCACACAAGCGGAATAAAAACCGTTGCGTGATGGCCGCCCGTAACAGTTCCGCGCCGTCAGATTTTCAACAAAGGCTGGAGAAACCGCATAAGCTTGCTGGAAAATCTCAGCGGCGCATCTGTGACAGCGAGACAAATACAATTCTCATCATCCCCGGCGCGGGGTGTGTGAAGAATTTCCGTGTCCGCCATCTCGACGTCTCCACGGCGGAATGTGGAAATCTCGTCGGAGAACGAGCCAGCAAGCACTAGCGTAAGCTCCACACCCGTGTGTGTGTGCTCTGGCACAGGTTGTCCCTTCGGAATTCGCAACAGCCGCATGGTCGTCGTCTCGTCTCCCGTAGCAACGATCATCTGGGCTGCACCACCAGCTCCAAGCCGACGCCACACTAGTCCACCCGCGTGATCGACATACGATCTGAGTGGTTCCGGTAACAGGGTATCTCCAGCACCAGCAGACTGCCTGAACGGGATGACCTTATCGCTTTCTCCGGCATCAATCCGCGCTTTCAGCTGGTCCCAACTCCGCGCCACGACCTCGTCATCGCTGTCCGGCTTCTCGCTTTCCAGAAAATGGCCGCCTATCGCTTCATAGACGCCCAGACTGTTACGGCATGAAGGGCACAAAGCGAGATGGGTCGCGACGGCGACGCTCCACCCTTCGCTAAGCTTGCCAGCTGCATATCGCATCAGCATCTCATCGTCGATATGATGTCGGATCATCGGGTTGTATGCTGCAATACCCATCTTAGTTTCTCACAGGCCATTCGAATTCTTGACTTAACTGTCCCCAGCGGGATCCCTAGTGCAGAGGCTATCGCCGAGTGTGGCATTTCCTCGAAATATGACAGACGCAAGACTTCGAGATGCTCTTCCTTCAACTCACCAAGAGCGCGTGTCAGTGCCGCTGCGTCCTGCGCATTGACCAGCAGACGATCTGCAGGGAGGTCCGCTTCCCGAACAAATGCCGGATCATTTTCGTCAAACTCTGGCATGCGTCGGCGCAGGGAGTCGATGTAAAGATTTCGAGCAATCCTGAAAATCCATGTTGAGACCTGCGCCCGACTGGGATCGTACTGGTAGGCCTTACGCCAGACCAACAGCATCACCTCCTGCGACAGTTCGTCAGCCATCGTTGGATCTCTCGTCATTTTCCTCATGTGCGATCTGAGCCGCGGGAAAATGTAAGCGTAAATTTCCTCGAAGGCGTCCGCGTCGCGCAACTCTGCGACGGCGGCCATTAGCCTTGTCATCCTAATCTGAACTGTTTCAGGCCTCGCCTTTTCCATCATCTGATTCCCCGCATGCACGCGAGGCAATTGCTTCCTAACCGCTACTGAAAGCATGGTCGCCACTTTCTGGACGTTCTTCGGGGTTGTTACGGCGCAAATCTCCATTGGATCAATAAAATCTCGGACTCTCCGGTCGATCCAACTGGCAGTTCTTCGCGTAGCAGCGGGCGTAAGGAGATATGAAAATGGATCAGATCGAGACGGCACCCGCGCAGGAAGCACATCTTCCGACTGTGGAAGACGCTCAAAATGCGGTCCGAATCCTTCTCGCCTGGGCAGGCGACGACCACGAAAGGGAAGGCCTTCAAGACACCCCTGCGCGTATTGCACGAGCGTACCGGGAACTCTTCGCCGGGTACCGGGAACAGCCAGGCAATGTCCTCAGCACGACATTCGACGAGGTCGGTGGTTACAGCGATGCCGTGCTCGCGCGTGATATTCCGTTCTACTCGCTTTGCGAGCATCACATGCTGCCATTCCGCGGCGTCGCGCATGTGGCATATGTGCCAAGCAACTGTGTCGTCGGTCTTTCCAAAATTGCCCGCCTTGTCGAGCTGTATGCCCGGCGCCTGCAGATCCAGGAACGCATGACCAGTCAGATCGTGGACGCGCTGCAAGAGCGGCTGCAGCCGCAGGGTGTCGCCGTCCTTGTCGAGGCTGAGCACATGTGCATGTCGATGCGCGGCATCGCAAAAAGCGGATCCAAGACTCTTACAACAACGTTCAGGGGAGTTTTGCGAACGGACGCTTCACTCCAGGCGCGCTTTTTCAATGACCTGAGGGACTAGCGCCATGGGAGAAGCTCCCTCTGTCGGCACGATGGTCTTCATTCTCGGCGACCAGCTGTCTCACTCGATCTCCAGCCTGGAAGTGTTTGATCCGGACACTGATGTGATCCTCATGTGCGAAGTGATGGACGAGGCAACATACGTACGCCATCACAAGAAGAAGATAGCATTCATTTTCAGTGCAATGCGGCACTTCGCTCAGGAACTGCAAAACAAGGGTTTCCGCGTTCGATACGTCACGATCGACCATCCGCGCAACACGGGGTCATTTGACGGCGAGCTCCGACGGGCGATAGCAGACCTCTCTCCGACAAGAGTTCGACTGACCGAGCCTGGCGAATGGCGCGTGCTGGAAATGGTCAGCCGATCGCAATCCTCTGTCGAAGCGCCAATCGAGGTGATCGATGATAGCAGGTTTATATGCAGTCGATCGGAATTCGCCGACTGGGCTGCAGGGCGCGAGGACCTCGTCATGGAGTTCTTCTATCGCGAGATGCGGCGCAAGACTGGACTATTGATGAAGGGGGACCAGCCTGTCGGAGGACGATGGAACTTCGATGCAGAAAACAGAAAGCCCGCGCGCCCGGACATGTTTCGCGCAGAACGCCGTGCGATTGAAAATGACGCAATAACTTGCGAGGTCATCGAGCTCGTCGGCAAGCTCTTTCCCGATAATTTTGGCGAACTGCGCGACTTCCGCTTTGCGGTTAGCTCTGAAGACGCGTCACTCATTGCGGACGATTTCGTAGACGTCCACCTTTCAGAATTTGGCGCGACCCAGGACGCTATGCTGTCAGGAGATCCGGTTCTCAATCACTCGCTCCTGTCCTTCTACATCAATGTGGGGCTGGTCGACCCGCTTGACGTTTGCCGACGGGCAGAAAGGGCATACTTTGAGGGCAACGCGCCGCTGAACGCGGTGGAGGGTTTCATCAGACAGATCATAGGTTGGCGCGAATATATGCGCGGAATCTATTGGTTGAAGATGCCCGGATACGGCGATGCCAACTTCTTTGGCAATACACGACCGCTTCCCGACTTCTACTGGACGGGGATGACAGATATGAATTGCGTCGCGACGGTCGTCGGGGAAACCCGGTCGAACGCTTACGCGCATCACATCCAGCGTCTGATGGTCACTGGCAACTTCGCGCTGATCGCAGGTATCGATCCGAAGCAGGTGCATCAATGGTATCTCGAGGTCTATGCAGACGCCTATGAATGGGTCGAGATGCCCAACGTCATAGGAATGAGCCAGTTTGCCGACGGCGGCATCGTAGGCACGAAGCCGTACGCCGCCTCCGGAAATTACATTTCAAGAATGTCGGACTACTGCGACGGCTGCGGCTTCAATGTCAAAGAGCGGACGGGGCCTGCCGCCTGTCCATTCAATCACCTCTACTGGGACTTTCTCTCGCGCAACCGCAGCTTGCTGGCGGGCAATAGGCGTCTCGCGAGACAGTATGCGACCTGGGACCGGATGGACGGCGTCGTGCGCCGCGACATCGTCGAAACCGCCGCCCGGTTTTTAGCGGCTCTCCAAGGTTACTAAGGGAGGGATGGTCGTGACATCTATGAAATCCCTTCCTACTGGATATCGAGGCCTCGTCATCGGTGCATCGGGCGGCATTGGCGAAAGTCTGGTTGAGGCTCTGAGACATGATACGAGAGCTGGCGAGGTGGTTGGCCTATCTCGATCGGTTGACGGACTGGAGCTGGAAAGGGAATGGACGCTGCATGCGCACGCGACAAGACTGACAGGCAAGTCCTTTAACATGATCGTGTGCGCTACTGGGGCATTGACAATCGACACCCGGGGACCGGAAAAATCCATCAGGCAAATCGATCGCGACGCCATGCTGAAACAGTTCTCGACCAACGCGGTCGGACCCGCGCTGATACTCAAGCACTTCGTTCCACTGCTTGATAGGAAAGACCGCTCGCTCTTCGTCATTCTATCTGCAAGGGTCGGATCGATCGGCGACAACCGCCTGGGCGGATGGATCTCCTACCGCAGTTCTAAAGCAGCGTTGAATCAGATCGTGAAGACCACGTCGATCGAGCTTGCTAGGACACATCCGAAGTGTGTGATCGTCGCGGTTCACCCGGGCACAGTGGCTACAGCGCTTTCAGCTCCCTTCCGTAACGGACACCAGCCGTTTGAGCCATGGGAAGTATCGCGCCTTATCCTCAGGACCGTAGATAACCTTTCAGCCGAACAGAGTGGATCATTCATCGCCTACGACGGCAGCGAGATCGTCTGGTAGCAGCAATCGGCATGGGGAAGGGTGCAGGCGTGCTACGCATCGACCAAAATCAGCGAGGTCTTCCATGGACATTAAGCCCGACACGTCAGCTCGCTTTCTCATCGTCGACGATGACGAAATCTTTGCGCGAAGGCTTGCACTCGCATTGTCAACACGAGGTTTCCAAACAGAAACTGCAACCACCTTAAAGACTGCGTACGCCGCACTAGCAACCGGAAGATTTGACGTGCTGATAACCGACTTGCGCATCGCCGACGACAGTGGTCTTGAACTCGTCAAGGCCATGCAGCGTAAATTCCCGCAGTCAAAGATCCTAGTGCTTACCGGGTACGGCAGTGTTCCGGTCGCGGTGAGCGCCGTGAAACTCGGCGCAACTGAGTTTCTGAGCAAACCAGCGGACACTGATGAAATACTCGAGGTACTAGGCCTTCTTGAACGCAAACGCGACGAAGGAGATGCGACATTCTCTTCTCCGGATATGATGCGCTGGCACCACATCGTGAGCGTATATGAATCGACGGGGAAGAACGTCTCGAAAACAGCACGGCAGCTCAATATGCATCGGCGCACTCTGCAGCGTCTCCTTATTCGGGGAAAGCCGAAAACATGAAGCGCAGTTGAGATAATGGGATTGCTGTGAGATGAGGCTGATCGGAGCGCCAGGTTAATCGCAGATCGATGGGCTGCCGAGCCGCTAGCGGCGGGCTCTCACACTGAAACGACGTGGAGCTTTATGTCAAGGCATAGCCGGCCGCATCTCTTTTCGGAGCGGCCGGCGTCTGATGTTCAGACTATATGTCTCAACGTATCCACGGCGCGAATTTTCGAGTTATCAGTTATGGTGTCCGTCAAGCGTACACACAAACGCGACATTTTTCGATTATTCCGGCATGTCATGAGCCGGGATCAAGCAGCTTCACGATGCCGGGCGGACCATCATTCTGGATATGACCTGGCAACCGGATGCGATTGAGCGGGCAAGCTCCAGCGCGACGCCCTCGTCGGCGCGAGTCGACACGCATCCTTCGAGGACGACATAAGGTCCGAGAATAGACGCTGTGATCCGCGCGCCGGCAATTCGCCGATCCGCCGAGATCGCAGCCTCTACAGACGCTTTGGTACTGAGGCTCGAAAGACCAGCACCGTGGGAACCGGAATGCCGACTGTCGAATGCGTCGAAGTGCATGATCATTTGAAAGCGCCTTTCGGGTCAGTAAGGTTATGTCAGCCTCGGGTGTGGCTCGTAGCCTTGCGCAGCTTCAACTGCGAAATTCCGGCGGCGACGTTCAGTCCGGTGCCAGCTTCGGCGCTCAGCGGCTGAAGCGCAAAGTTTTTGGCATTGCCACCGACGAGCGCATTTGCGCCAAGACCCAATCCTACAGATGCGCTGGCAGAGGCGCCGACGTAAGTTCCGGCAAGGGCACCATCGCCGATGCGGGTCGGGGCCGTATTAACAACCAGCCAACTCATGTAGCGCTTGCCGGTGATACCTACATCGATCCCGAGCCTGCCGATCGATCCAGTGTAGCGCTCGACCTTTCCGGTACGTTGCTTGAACGAGCACTCAAGCGTACGGCTTGATCCGATGACGAGGCCGACCGCGCCGGCGACTTCGCAGGAGAGTGTCCCCAACCGCTCTTTGGGCTCCTGCGCGACAAGCTGCTTTGAGTGTTGCGGCGCATGATGCTTGGTGACCGCTCCCGCGGATCCTGCGAAAGCCAATGTAAATGCGGCGAACGTTGCGAGAGTACGTTTCATCTAAAGCTCCTGTGGATTTTGATCTATCGGCGCCGTAACGCGCCGAATGCGCAATAGTTCAATGTTTTGGCGCGCACCCAAAGATATATTCAGGATGAGCCAGGTGAGACAGCTGTGATCTCTCGCAGCCTTGGCGTTCAGCTTCCGAGTTGAGCGCACGTTCCTAGCTCATCTTTGGCCGCAGTGTGCAGGTGCAAAAGGTCCTTCCCCATGGCTTCTTTGTGGGTTGCATTTCGACGCTACTTCCATCCCAAACCTGGAACCTGAGACCGCGGGCGCGGCGGTACCCCAGCCCTGCTGACGTAAGCTTACACATTGGCTTCGTCGTCTCATCCTCGCACTCGATTAGACCGGCGTCGCAGGCAATGATGGCCGTCTTGAGTGTTGACCGTGAGATGAGACAGTCAAGGCTTTGAAATTGAGCGCCCGTTTCCCTGACCGAATTCCGACATCCAGTGGGAACCAAGATCGTTGACGTTGGTTATTCAGTTTCAAACGCATCCATCAAGTGGTGCATCTACTGTCCCCCTCGTTCTCCCTTACGCTGGGGTGCCCCTATTCGGATGATCCTCATGAAGTTGAATTTGGTCTTCTTGCTAATCGTGGTGGCACTCGCAGGCTGTACAAACCGAAGTCACTCAGGCACCATGAGCGACACCGAGCTCTCTCTTCGAAACACTCCTCAATACGGGCGCGCCATCGGGCCTCAGCTTGACGCCCAACGCGTGAGATGACACGTTCTAGTCGTCGATCGCTATTAAGGCGAAATGCCAATCGTGAGGCATGCCAAGTGCATGATTGTACATGGTGCCAGTGATGTCCTCCCTCACCCTCAGTTCGTCGATCAACCAAGCTGCTAAGGGGATTCCTGGAAGCTGACATCGATGAATGGCGCCGTTAAATGGGTGCATCTGTTTTAATCGGAATTCGGATCACGTTTCTTGTTATTATTCTCGTACTGTACCTGGTCCAGCGTTTGCGCATAGACGGCCGAATGCGCCAAATCGTTCAGATCATCGTTATCATTATCGGCATCGTATCGCTCCTGAAGTACCTCGCGGTCTGGTAGCGCCGGGAATCGTTGTCAACATTGCATATGGTTATCTCTATCTAACGGTCTCGTAGCCATATACCGCTGGCCCATCAGGCATCAGCTCGTCGATCTCGCGTCGGCGGGCTTTTAATTTCTCAAATCCACTTCGGACGAACTGCATCGTCAATTAAGCTGACGAAGCTAAGCAACTCATGGAAACAATCGTCTTCACTCTGGGTGTCATGTTGGAAAACATCATGCCGGCATCGCGGAGGCATACGGAGAAGCAAGAGAACTATTTGCCTCAATTCCTTGGGAAGACGGAGGCGCGGAGCTCTACGCACACCCGCTAGCAGCGTTGTCCGTTGTCCTCGCCGTCTATCGCGTTGGAACGCAACAACAGTCCAGCTGACGGCTAGGCGGTAAGCGCCCGTTTTCGGGACGCGGGGAGCTTGAGACAAAGCGCCTCAACCTCGTTTATATTTCTCCCCGAGCACATAGTTCACTAGTGGTGTCGGCTGGAACCAGGTCCTGGCACGCCCTCTGCACGGTGTAAACTTTATCGCTACTTACGCAAAGCGGGCCAGCCGTCAGTCGAAGGACCGCGATGTCATCGTGAGCTGCATCTGCTCGACACGACGTATATCTTTCACGCTTTGATCGTCCATCGACCCGCGCATTCATCAACGATCTCGCAGCTGTGTTGGATGCCGCCCACACCAAATGTAAACACTCGTGCAGTGGCGTGAGCGGGAGTTTTCTCCGGTACAGGGTGGCTTGGCTGGCTTAGAAGCTCTTCCGGAAACCGAACGTAACAGCATCGCTCCGGAAATCGGTAGTGGAAGACGTTCCATCTCGAGCTGTGAAGTCGAAGTTGTCCGCAGCCGTGAACCTGTACCCGATATCGAGCGTCGTGTTGTCGAATAGCGAGACGTTCGAAAACAAGCCAAGTCCCTGCAAATTGATGCCAACCCCGGCATCGAGGTGATATGCAAAGGCCGTGTCGCTGTCATCCATCAATGTTCCGACACCCCCGACGCCTTGCTTGCGCAGATCCAGGTTTATGAAGCCGACGCCGCCGCCGACATATGGGGTAATAGCGCTCAAAGCCCCGTCGGTAGCGAGCGGAACATCGATGTACCCGTTGACATAACCCTGAAATGTCCTTGCATCGCCGTATGAGTTGATGCCACCCAACCCGACGCCGCCGACGCTATGTTCGTCGACGCTGGCAGTGCCATAACCTAGTTCAAGCTCGAGTCGGGGGGATACAAAACCATAAGATCCGAAGTCATAGCCTGCACGAAGTGCGCTGTAATAGCCAACATCGTAGTCCGTTCTGACCGTCCCGCCGGCGAAATCGAAACTTGTGTCGTCCAGAAAATTCACGGAACTCAGCGAACCGATGTAAAATCCAGAGGTCGACTGAACCGAAACGGCCTGCTCAGCGGGCGCAACCAAATCCGCAGCGAAAACCGAAGACGTTGAAGAAACCATAACGGCGAAAAGTGCGGCTGAAAATTTCATGGTAGACCTGCGCTCCATGCCATCGAAAAAATCGATAGCTCCTGATGCAACAACTAGGTGAGACGCGGTCCCCGACCAGATCACCGAGGTTAAGTGTTCGTCCTTCAGAAGTGGCCGTGACAAAAAGGCAACGCTGAATACGCCGGGACGCGACGTTCTCTGCCGCACTTTTGTGCAGGAAGACCACTGCAACGATACCCAAACGATCCCGCCGGCTGAATCTCGATGGTCTGGTCGGGGAGCGATGTCCACGCTGAGGATGACAGAGGGAGAGATTGCTGTCGGCCGCTGGCTACTGAGGCTGCGACAGCGCCCTCCTCACAGTTGCAGCAGTAGTGCAAGCTAGGGCGTAGACTCATAACGACCTGATCCAGATGCGGGTGGCGAGTAGTTTTACGGCTGCTAGGAAGTTTTGGGGGTCCTTGTCATATCGAGTGGCAATCCCTCTGAACTGCTTGAGCTTGTTGAAGAAGCGTTCGACGAGGTTTCG
>NZ_JBFTST010000012.1:0-197069 GCF_056400165.1 Rhizobium sp. 01L410 | reverse complement strand
GCTGCCGTCAGAGCACCCATCTGATCGTCGGTGAACTTGCCAAGCTGGCCAGCCGTGAAGGCGGTAACCTGCTTCGGCGTCATCACCTTGATCTGGTCGGCGCTGAGCTTGCCGATCTGGCTGTCGCTGAGGACAGCGATCGCTTCGTTCTTCAGGCTCGGGAGAGCCTTCGTGGTCAGGCCCGCAACCGCATCATCGGTCAGCTTGGTGACATTCGTGGCACTGAAGCCAGCAACCTGCGCAGCCGTCAGCAGAGCGCTCTGGCCTGCGGTGATACCCGCAACCTGATCTGCAGTCATCGCCGTGATCTGCGTGGCCTTGAGGCCAGCAACAGCAGCGTTGCTGAGCTTGCCGATCTGACCGGCGGTCAGGCCACCAATCTGGTCGTTGGTGAGCGCCCCGACCTGGGCAGCCGACAATGCGCCGATCTGATCATCGGTGAATTTGGCAAGCTGGCCAGACGTGAAGGCGGTGATCTGCTTGGTCGTGACCTGCTTGAGCTGGTCCGTGCTGAGCTTGCCGACCTGGCTTTCGCTGAGGACGGCGATTGCTTCGCTCTTCAGGCCAGGGATCGCCTTGGCGGCCAGGCCCGCAACTGCATCGTCGGTCAGCTTGGTGATGTTCGTGGCACTGAAGCCCGCAACTTGCGCGGCGCTCAGCAGAGCGCTCTGGCCTGCGGTGATACCGGCAACCTGATCGGCGGTCATCGCGGTGATCTGCGTTGCCTTCAGGCCGGCTACAGCGGCGTTGCTGAGCTTGCCGATCTGACCGGCGGTCAGGCCACCGATCTGGTCGTTGGTGAGCGAGCCGACCTGGGCTGCCGACAATGCACCGATCTGATCATCGGTGAACTTGGCAAGCTGGCCAGACGTGAAGGCAGTGATCTGCTTGGTCGTGACCTGCTTGAGCTGGTCGGCGCTGAGCTTGCCGATCTGGTCATCGCTGAGCACGGCGATGGCTTCGTTCTTCAGGCCGCCGATTGCCTTTGCGCCGATGGCGCCGACTTCGTCAGCCGAAAACTTTTTGATGTCGTCAGCGCTGATCGAGCCGATCTGCGTCGCGTTCAGGCCCTTGATCTGGTCGGCTGTAAGGCCTTCGATCTGATCCGGGGTAAGAGCAGCAATCTGCGTGGCGCTGAACGCCGCGATCTGGGCGTTTCCGAGAGCACCGATCTTCGTGGCATCGAGTGCAGCGAGCAGTTCCGGCTTCAGGCCTGCGATAGCGGTCGTCGAAATCGCGCCGAGCTGTGTGGAATCGAGCGCTTCGATATCTTCGGCCTCAAGGGCAGATATCTGGTCTTTGTTGAAAATCTTGAGCTGATCTGCGGAAAGCGTTGCGACATCCTCAGCCGAGAACGCCTTGATGGTCTTTGCAGACAGAGCTTTGATCTGGGTATTAGAAAGAGAGGAAACGATCGAGGTCATGAAATTGCCCTTGCACTGGCGTTAGCGGTGACGGTGTCTTTCGTCTCGCATCCCGGTAGCAAAAGCTGGCGCGCTCCAAGCCATAGCCGGAGGGTTCGCGCCGTGCACACTGCATGGCCGAGACGCATAGACAAAATATTTCGGAAGACATCGCTCGAGGGAGCTAATGTTTAGGACAAGGCATCATGCGCACGGTGCTTAAAGCAACCGTTTCCTAAACCTCGACATTCGACAGGACCAAACCCGAACATCGTTGAGCCTAGACGAAGGGATTCGTCATTGACCGAGGGAAGAATTATGCTGGAAGCACTAATTATAAGTTAATGTACCATTATTGCCGTTAAGTTATGTGTCGTTTCGAGATACAAGAAAGCGGAAAATCACCCTTTATTCACGGCGCGGTCCCAGAACAGACAGATCGCTGCCGGCAGCAGCTACGAATCAAAACCAGGCAAGACCTTATTCTGCGGGGATTGCTGATGATCTCGGAGAAAAACGCACCGCGCTTACCCGCGAAGCAGCAAATGACTTGAATAACAGCCATTTCAACTATCCGCGGAAGTCTATCGCGCTGTTTGTGAAGGCGCGCCCAAGACGCGTTTGCAGTGCCGCCAGCGACACTGAAGAATTGTGCCCGATGCCAGCACAATAAAAACCCACCCCGCAGGGCAGCGTATCATTTACGCCACCACCCTGCATAAAGGCTTGCCCCCAAGCCTGCCCTTTACGCCCAACTCACTTCGTAAGCGATGCGTCTTCGGTTATCGTCGTTGCTGCGGTTTGCAGGTACGGGGTCTCAGGAATGGATGCGATGAAGAACATCGTAAACGCATAGACTGAGAACAGCGTCAGAGCCGCGGTCAATCGAATCATGCACTATCTCCTTATTCACAAGGAGGAGTGTGCGCCACTCTGTGCTTTTCCCAAACAGTTTTCTGAACGGCAGATGAACAAAAACTTGTTATGGGCAATTTTAACGATATTTTTACAACATTAGAGATGAAGAAAACTCACCGCAAAACCAGCATTCCGGCGTTCGCCCGCATGCTGAGATGGGCATCGACAAGGCTTCTTTCCGGGCAGGTATGATACCGCCCGCCACATGTCTTACGCAGCGATTGCAGGTCCCGGATCAATGGCGACGACGGCAATTGCGCTGCTTCTGCAAGCGCTGACGACAAAAAGCCGATATCGAGCGGCCGCGCGAACGGCGCCATATCAACGGGCGTGCCGAAGCCGTGAATGCTGACGAAGGTGCGGTAGGCGATCGAGCGGAAGTCGGAGAGCATGGGCTCACCCGCAAGTGATTCTTCGACGAACGGGCGGGTCGCTTCGGATTGGTGATCGCCATATTCCATCACCACAGTGCCGCGGCTGCCCGGGGAGACGCGCAGGCTATCGATGAACGATGCAACTTCCTTGCGGGCGGCAATGACGCGCCGAACATATTCGTTCGCCTTGGCATCGTCGGAATACTTCGCCTCGGCGACCAGGGAAGACGGCACGATCGGCTTGTCGTAGGGACCATGCGTCATCATCGTCTGGATCGCGATCAGCAGCGGCCGGTCGTCCTTCGCGCGCTCCTCGGTGATGATCTTCCGGGCAAAATCGAAATACGGCCGGTCATCCTCCGCTTCGGCTTTGGTGCCGATCGCCTTCATGTCATAAATATCCTGGAAGCCGATCGACGTCAGGAAGGGTCCTTCGTTGACGAAGTTGTATTCCATCGGCATGACGGTCACGGTGCGGTACCCGCATTTGGCGAGCGTCTCCGGAAAGCTGCCCTTGATCTTGCCGGCCATCAGCTGCGTCACATAGGATGACTGCCAGCCGAAATCCGTCGCCGACAGCCCGGTCATCACAGCGAAGTTGGTAACCCAGGTGCCGCCGCCATAAGTCTCGACATAAAGCGGACGAACAACGCCGTCCTGCGAGCGGAACGACGCCAGCGTTTCTGCCGGGGCGTTGATTTGCGGAAAGTTCGCGAGGTCCGTCTGGCTTTCGCTGAGCACCAGAACGACGTCAGGGCGCTTCATGCCGCAATCCACAGAGGCATCCATCGCCCGCATCTCGGCTGCTTCAACGTGACTGGATAGCTCAATCCTGCCGAATGGATAGCGGATGTCAGCGAGCGAGATGAAGAAGGACGATGCGTTGTAGCCGGCAATGTAGGGCAGGTAGGCCGGCTGATCGGCGACGGCAGGCGGAAAGGTCAGATAGGTCAAGGGCAGAACCGCCGCCAGACCAGCCGCCCGCCACCTGACCTTCAGCCGCAGAGGACTGTCGAAAGCAAAGATCAGGACAAGGCATACGATGACCGCGAGAAGGATGCAGATCGCCGAGATCAGAATGCCCGTGTAGTTTGACGCGAGGAAGCTCACCGCGGATTTGTCGGCGCCGGTGAAGATCAGATCATAGTAGTGAAGCGCAAAACCTTTGAGGTCGTATTTGACCAGCGAAGCCAGCGCGATCAGCACAACGACCGAACCCGCCGCATAGAGCGAGAATGCATATCGCCGCGAGACCAGAAACAGGGCCGCAGCAATGACCAGCGTGATCGAGAACGTGTAAGGCATGAAGCGCCAGCGCGTGTCGAGATAGCGGACCAATGCGAAGAAGAGCGCCGCCGCAATCAGCAGGCAAACCGGATGCAGGACAAGCCGGACGGCTTTCGCAAATATACCGCGCATCGAAACCCCTCATATAAGCACTGTCGGATTTATAATTGCGGTACGCGCGTGTATCCATTCGATTGTCGCGTTAGGGTTAAATTCGGGAATGAAATAGCTGCCAGAAGTAGCACTGATCCGCTCGCGCGTGCGCATTTCGCGTCAAGAGACCGTCCTGATTAATCCTGTGAATAATGGGGATGACGCTGGCATTTCTGGACATTAGCAAATGGAAATGTTTCCTTAACCCTGTCGGCTGAGGGGCCGGCGGTTGAGGGCGCGCATATGGAAATCGAAGAGCTGCTGAACATGCAGGAGCGTGGCATTCGTGACCGCATCCTGGGCTACAGGCTGAGCGACAACCCTATGTCACACCCGGAATTCATGCCCATTTGGGACGCTGCGGCCCTTGAAGTCTGGTATGCGCGTTATGAGGCGTGGCGTTTCGGCTGGTCGATGGAAGACGCCAACCGGCGGCACTGAGAAGATAAAGAGGGCGGCTGCCGCCAAGGCGCCCCCGCTTCCTGGAACGGGCCGCGATCCCCTGTAGCGGCCCGTTTCACTTTTTGGGGCGCTTCAGGGTTGCGCGCGGCAAAATTCCGACACACAACCATGCCAGTCACAAAGTCTGACCAGCAGCATGACAGGACCCCTGAACTCATGAGACGACTGATTATTGCCGCAGCAGCACTGTCTGCAGCGACCCTTTCTTCTTCAGCCTACGCCCAAACCCAGAATTTCCCGAGCGCCGGTGTGACGACCCTTGCCGGACGATGCTCCAAGCTTGTCGTCGGCAAGCTCGATGTGTCCAAACCCTGCAAGAACGAGCTGGCCGCCGTGGCGCTGCCGAATGGCGATGTCACCTTCATCTTCACGGCGCAGGGCAAGATGCTGGGCTTCCAGGGCGACGGCAAGGCGATCAAGCCGGCCTCCAACGGAAATGCGCGGATCCCGTTGACCATGGTGACGACGGGCGTCGGCCAGAAGATGACGGGTGAGGTCAAGGTTGCAGGCAGCTGCACATTCGGCAATCCCTATGGCGGCAAGCCGGTTGCCATTGAATGCACGGCCGAGAGCAAGGACAGCACCTTCGCTGCAACCTTCCAGACCAACGGCAAGACACCCGTGCAGCCGGCACCTGCCGCGGCACCCGCAACGCCGCAGCCAAAGCCTGCCAAGCAGAAGTGATCAGATCAGGCGCACCAGGCGCCGTTTGCGCCTGGCCTGCGCGCCAGCCCCTCGGTGGTCAGCTGGGCGCCGAAGGAACGTCCGTCCCGTGAGATGACCCTTGGAGCGCCGCCATTGGCGCCCTTGCCGGCCGCGTTCATGGCGAACGGCCCAGCGTTCAAAAGCTTGAAAAGCCGCGATTTGGCAGCAAAGCCGAGGCGCCGCTCGTTTTCGCAGCGCGCCGCCGAAACATCCGGAAGAACGGCATCGGCAACGACGATCTTCTCGCCCTTGTACCAGAAGACGCCGCCGTCGCCGACGCAATTGACGTGTTCGCCCTGCCCACAATAGCCGAAGGTGGCGCTGCCGCTCAGCACGTCTGCGGGCGATGCCTTGACTGGCTGAGCCGCCGGCACCGGAATGGTTGCCGGTGGCAAGGGACGCTGCGGCTGCACCGTCGTCACCGCCATCTGTTTCGGCTCAGGCTTTGCGGCAGGCGCCTTCGGCGCATCCGGGCGGATCGCCGCCGTGATCATCGAAGCGTCAGGAGCCTTTGCCAGCATCGGCTTGACGCTCTTCCAATTGTCGTAGGTGGCAATACCACCGACGGCGAGAAGACCGATCACCGCCCATGGCATGATGCCGCCGCCGCGGCTCGCGCCCCTGCCCCGTCCCGAAGGTTTGCGGCTGCGGCCGCGCGTCGCTGTCTTCGCCATAGATCCGAATCCCGTGAGGCCCGGATTATTGGACGGCAATCCTTTCCGAAAGGTTGGCGCCGGGAGCCCGTGGCTTCCACTACACATTTTTTCCGGGTAGGGTGGCGCCCGTCACATCGAGCCCCCATTTTGGTGGTTGGACGGACGCCAGATCGATCGGTGTAAGTATGCGTTATTTTCGTTTTATCGCTTGGCCAGCTTCTGTGGCACTCGGATTGGCAGCCCTGATCGGCGCCCATGCGGCGCTCGGACAGGCAACCGGCAATTTTCACGAGGTCATCGCAGGCGAGCTTTACCGGTCGGCACAGCCAAGCGGCGAAGACATCCAGGCATACGCGTCGCGCTATCACATCCGCACGATCCTCAATCTTCGCAACGAAAAGCGCACCGGCTGGTACCGCGATGAATCGGCAGCCGCTGCAGACAGCGGCATCACGCTGATCGATTTTCCGATGTCGTCATCCAAAGAACTGCCGATCGAGGAGGCGCAGAAGCTCGCCAAGATCATGGCAGATGCGCCCAAGCCGCTTCTCATTCACTGCGAACACGGCGCCAACCGGACAGGCCTCGCCTCGGCGATCTATGTCGGCGCGGTCAAGAAGATGAGCGAATCTGCCGCTGAGTTCCAGCTCAGCCCCTACTACGGAAACTTCGCCATCAAGGGCCTCAGCCGCTACGCGATGTACAGCTCCTGGGACAAATACGAAGAAACGATCGGCTTCTGACGCGAACAAAGCGGCGGCGGTTGCGTTAGTCAGCGAATTCACCGCTGGAGAACCGCTTCCATGGACCTCGTCCTCGCCGATATGTTTCCGGAATCCCGCATCCACTACCCCGTCATCTTCGCCCGCCTTTTCGGTGCCATCCTCCTCGGCGGCCTGATCGGCTTCGAACGTGAAGCCGGCGATCATCCGGCAGGCTTTCGCACGCATATTCTCGTCAGCCTTGCGGCCGCGCTCTTCGCGATCATCTCGATCGAGGCTGTGCACATGCCGGGCTTTACCGATGATCCGCAGGTTCGCATCGACCCCTTGCGCGTCATCGAGGCGGTCACGGCAGGTGTTGCCTTCCTGGCTGCCGGGATGATCGTCTTCTCCCGGGGCCGGGTCAAAGGCCTGAAGACGGGTGCCGGCATGTGGCTTTCGGGCGGAATCGGCCTTGCAACCGGTTTCGGCTATTGGCCGATCGCGGTCTTTGCGACGGTTGCCGCCGTCTGCGTGCTCTACGCCTTCGGGAAGATCGAAAAGAAACTTGGAAGTGATCAGGGTTCAAAGAGCAACGGCGAGCAATAAGAACGCAAAAACGCCCGGCGATACCGGGCGTCTGATCGTCTTCCATGAATTATCGCGCGTTTACGGATTCGGAACGCGAGGGTTTCGACCCTGCAAATGCTGCGTTCCAGCTCTTGGATTCACGCTTGCCGTCCTTCTCCGAGGCTGTGCGGACTGCCTGCCATTCTTCTTCGTGCTTGAGCGAAATGTCCTGCGGCACAAGATTTGTCTTCATTCGTGTCTCACCTGTCGTTCTTGAAAACTGTTCGCGAAGTCGCAAATTCCGGTAGCCCGGCCTATTTGTCTTTGGCCTTTGCGGCGTCGGCTGCGATCTCGGGACCGCCGCGCGACAGATCGCTGCCGCTCATATGGGCGGGCACATGAACGTCGTGCCTCGGGGATTGCGGCAGTGTCAGATCGACCTGATGCGGCGGCAGAACCTGCGCCTTTTGCATCCGGTTCGGCTTCGCCCGCTTCATACGGTCAGCAGCCTCGGTTCGGTTGTCGGGGGAGTGGGTCGAAGTCTGCATCATCGGCCTCCTTTTTGATCGCGCCCGCGATCATCCTGATCGCTCAACCTCATCCAAACGGGCGAGCCTGGGGATGGTTCCAAAGAAAGTCAGGCTGCAATCATCCGGCCCCTCTTGACTGCCTGCATAAGTTGATTACCTAAGCGTTTGTCCGTCGTCGCAGAGATGTGCGTGGTTGCCCCCCATGCGGAAACATCGGCGACGGATAAACACTGGTGCCGGGCCCCTCTGGCGAGAGTTTTTACGGCGCTCTCGTGATGTCGGTACCGCCTGCAAAGAGCCGGCGGATTTTCAATCGATGAAAAAGCTCCCCATGCCTTTCGCGCATGCCCGTTCTGGCATGCCGCGTTCTTCCACCACACCCACGTTCAAAAACGATGTCCGCGCCAAAGAGGTGCGGCCATGAGCCAGTCTCCCAGTCAAACTTCGACCCTCGGATATTTCCGCTGGTCCTTCATCGTCACGGCAGTCGGTCTGGCGCTCGGCGCGATTCTCGGCTGGCAATCGACAGGCACGATCGGCGGCATGGCGACCGTCTTCTTCATCTGTGCGGTGCTTGCCGTGCTGGAGATTTCGCTTTCTTTCGACAACGCCATCGTCAATGCCAACAAGCTGAAAGAAATGACGCCGGTCTGGCAGCACCGCTTCCTGACCTGGGGCATCATCATCGCCGTCTTCGGCATGCGCATCGTCTTCCCGCTGGCAATCGTCGTCATCGCAGCCGGTATCGGCCCGATCGACGCGATCATCCTCGCGGCTCGCGAACCGGCCGAATATGCCCGCATCATGAATGACGCCCACCTGCCGATCGCAGCCTTCGGCGGTACATTCCTGATGATGGTCGGCCTCTCCTACTTCTTCAATCACGAGAAGGACATCCACTGGATTTCCTCCCTCGAGCGGATGATGTCGCGCGGCGCGGCGATCAAGGGCATCGAGATCGCCGTCGTTCTCCTGCTCATCCTGCTCTTCTCGTCGCTTCTGGAAGGCGAGGAAGCCACCACCTTCGTCTATAGCGCCATCTACGGCCTCGTGACCTTCCTGGCTGTCGAAGTCATCGGCGGCCTGCTGGATGCCTCGCAGCGGGCGATGAGCGAAGCGGCCCGCGGTGGTCTCGGCGCCTTCATCTATCTGGAAGTGCTGGATGCCAGCTTCTCGTTCGACGGCGTCATCGGCGCTTTCGCGTTGACGCAGAACCTCTTCATCATCGCGATCGGCCTCGGCATCGGCGCCATGTATGTGCGCTCGATGACGATCATGCTCGTCGAAAAGGGCACGCTGACGGAATACCGCTATCTGGAACACGGCGCGTTCTACGCGATCCTGATCCTGGCGGTGATCATGTACGTGCAGACGCTGTATCACATCCCTGAGGTCATTACCGGCCTTGGCGGCGCCACGCTGATCGGCATCTCGCTCTGGTCCTCGATCCGCCATAACCGGCGCGAGGCCCTGGAGGCACCGGCCCACAGCCATGGCGCGGAACGCGTCGAGGCCTAGTAAACAGGACCGCGGCGGGGCGAGCCGCAGTCATCAAGACAAAAATAAAGCCCGCGACCAACCGGTTGCGGGCTATTTTCATGCGTTGATTTCAGCGGCTGTTAGCGGCGGATGTGATCGAACACATCGGCATCGATACCGAGCACCTTGAGGTGGCGGCCCTGCGGACGGCGGCCTGCATCGACTGCGGCGCTGACTGCATTTGCGGCACCGATAACGGCGAAGGCACGGCCGAGGAAACCTTCACGAATGGACTTCACGTAAGACATTGTCTTTCTCGCTTTAGCTTCATTATTGACTACTCACATATGATGCAGCGCAGCATCTACCACAAGTCGCGTAAATTCAGCGCTGCCATGCAAAAACGCCTGAGCAGGAGGCAAAACGCAAAAGCCCGGCCTTGTCAGGGCCGGGCTCGCTTCATCTTTAAGCTGTCCTATGAGCGCCTCAGGCGGCGCGGGCGCGCCCAGGCATATAGCCTTGCTGGACGCCTGATTGCCCAAGCTTGAAGCGGGCGATCAGATCGCGAAGGCGGCCGCTTTCATGCGCCAGCGTGGCACCGGCCGCACTCGTTTCCTCGACCATCGCTGCATTCTGCTGCGTGACCTGATCCATCTGGTTGACCGCGGTATTCACTTCCGTGAGGCCAAGCGATTGCTCGCGGGTCGATGTCGCGATCGCTTCCATGTGCTGGTTGATGGTGACGACATAGTCACCGATCGCCGTCAGCGCATTGCCCGTTTCGCGAACCAGACGCACACCTGCTTCGACTTCGCCGGTCGACGCGCTGATCAGCGCCTTGATCTCACGCGCGGCCTGCGCCGAACGCTGCGCCAGTTCACGCACTTCCTGCGCGACAACGGCAAAGCCCTTGCCGGCCTCGCCCGCACGCGCCGCTTCGACACCGGCGTTCAGGGCTAGAAGGTTGGTCTGGAAGGCGATATCGTCGATGACGCCGATGATGTTGGAGATCTGGCTCGAAGACTGTTCGATCCGCTCCATGGCATGGACCGCATCCGACACGACGGCGCCGGATTTGGACGCGCTCTGATTTGCCTGAACCGCAACCGCCCTCGCCTCATCCACACGCTTGGACGAATTGGCAACGTTGGTGGTGATCTCGTCGAGAGCCGCCGCCGTCTCTTCGAGCGACGAAGCCTGACGCTCCGTGCGCTGCGACAGGTCATTGGCGCTTTGGCTGATCTCGCGGCTGCCGCTGTCGATCGACGAGGCGCTGGAGGATACGGAACGCAGCACATCGGCAAGCTGCGTGATCGAGGCGTTGAAGTCCTGACGCAGAGCTTCGAAATCCGGAGCGAAAGGCTGGTCCAGCTGGAACGAAAGATCGCCCGCCGCCAGATGCTTGAGACCGTTTCCGAGGCCGGAGGTCGCCTGGCGCATCTGCTCGGCCTTCACGCGATCGCTTTCGGCCGCGCGAAGACGCTGCTCTTCCGTCATATGGCGCTGCTGCTCGCCTTCGCGTTCGAGGCGCTTGTTGGCAAGCGCGTTGGTGCGGAACACCTCGACGGCCGACGCCATGTCGCCGATTTCGTCCGAGCGTCCCGAGAACGGGATGGGCGCCTCGTCATTGCCACCCGCGAGAACCTTCATCGAAGTCGTAATGGCTTCGATCGGCCGGGCAATGCCGGTAATCGCGAAGATAACGGCCGCAATCAGAATGGCAGCGCATCCAGCGATCAGCGCGAAGGTCATGAACAGTGTCGACTGGAAGAGGCTGGCGCCTTCCAGGTGGATTTTTTCCGAGCTCGCGGTGTTGAAGTCGAGCAGGTCGTTCAGGTATCCAGCGGCCTTGGCCATCCTAGCCTGCATATCGCCCGAAAGCAGTGCCTTCGCTTCGCCATCCTTGCCGGCTGCCGAAAGCGCCACCATCTGCTGCGCGGCCTGCTTGTAGTCGGCAACACCACCGTCGATCGCCTTGATCAGTTCCGCGCCCTTCGCGGTGCTGATCAGCGGGCGATACTTGTCGATCTGCTTGGCCAGCGCGTCGCTGCGCTCGGCGATCAGCGCATCGGCCGCTTTCATTTCCTCAGGCGTGCTTGCAAGAATGTGCGTCGAATAGGCATTGTCGAGACGGTAGAAAGCGCTCTCGATGCTCTTGCCGGTCGCGATTTTCGGGATCCAGTTGGAAGCGATCACCTCGGTCTGGCCATTCAGCGTACTCATGCCGCTGATCGACATCCAGGCAAGCAATCCGAACATGAGGGCGATAACAGCGAATATCGCTGACAATAGCATTTTGATGCGGGGGCGTTTCATCTCGGTATCCTGAAAATTTAAAGTCGCAAGTATTCGATTTGAGCAATATGGGAAGACGAAGCCGTGCCGCGTCAAATCCAATACAATTGTCTCTAGATACGCACCGACGGATTAAAGCTGCATTAACCCAACAAAACACTTTTCATCTATTAATTGTAGAAACAACGAGCGCGGGAATTTCTTCAATGATCCGCATTTCTGTCTCATCAAACGGAAAAACCGGCCCGCTTTCACGGGCCGGCTCACAGGTAGGGGTTGGATGCCGTCTTTTTGTTAGTCTTCGTTTGCGGCGAGCTGGGAAAGGACCTGCCCCCGTCCGCGCAAGCGAAGGATTAGCGGAATGATGAATGCCGCAGCAGCGACAAGCAGCAGGCCGGCTGCGATCGGCGACATGACGAGGGTCGTCAGGTCGCCCTGGCTGATTGCCAAGGCACGGCGCAGCTGCTGCTCGGCAAGCGGCCCGAGGATCAGGCCGACGACGACAGGCGCGATCGGATAGCCGAACAGGCGCATGACGTAGCCGAGGATACCGAACGCCAAAAGCATGCCGAGCTCGAACACCGACGGGTTGGCGCCGATCGTACCGAGCGTCGCAAACAGCAGGATGCCCGCATAGAGCCACGGCTTCGGGATCGTCAGCAGACGCACCCAGAGACCGATTAGCGGCAGGTTGAGAACCAGCAGCATGGCATTGGCGAGCAACAGGCTGGCGATCAGGCCCCAGACGAGCTGCGGATTGGTGGCAAACAGCAGCGGACCCGGCTGCAGACCATACTGCTGGAAACCGGCGAGCATGATCGCGGCGGTCGCAGACGTCGGCAGGCCGAGCGTCAGCAGCGGCACCAGCGTACCGGCAGCCGAAGCGTTATTGGCGGCCTCAGGACCGGCAACGCCCTCGATGGCGCCCTTTCCGAACTCTTCCGGGTTCTTGGAAAGGCGCTTTTCGGTCGCGTAGGACAGGAAGGTGCCGATTTCAGCGCCGCCGGCCGGCATCGCGCCGATCGGGAAGCCGATCACGGTTCCGCGTAGCCAGGCCTTCCAGGAACGGCTCCAATCTTCAGCCGTCATCCAGAGCGAGCCCTTCACGGCCTCGACCTTGTCGGCCACCTTGTCACCCTGAGCGGCGATATAGAGCGTTTCGCCGATGGCAAACATGGCGACAGCAAGCGTCGTCACTTCGATGCCGTCGAGAAGATCCGGGATGCCGAAGGAGAGACGCGCCTGGCCGGTCTGCTGGTCGATGCCGACCATGGCGAGCGCAAAGCCGATAAACAGCGATGTCAGACCGCGCAGCGCGGAATCACCGAAAGCCGAGGAAACGGTGACGAAGGCGAGGATCATCAGCGCGAAATATTCCCGCGGACCGAAGACCAGCGCCAGCTTGACGATGTAGGGCGCGATGAAGGCGAGGCCGAGCGTGGCGATCAGGCCGGCGACGAAGGAGCCGATGGCAGCTGTGGCAAGTGCCGGACCGCCGCGTCCGGCGCGGGCCATCTTGTTGCCCTCGAGCGCGGTGACGATCGACGAGCTTTCGCCCGGCGTGTTGAGAAGGATCGAGGTCGTCGAGCCGCCATACATGCCGCCGTAATAGATGCCGGCAAACATGATCAGCGAGCCGCCCGGATCGAGCTTGTAGGTGGCGGGAAGCAGCAACGCGACGGTCAGCGCCGGGCCGATGCCCGGGAGGACGCCGACGGCGGTGCCGAGCATGACGCCGATAAAGGCGAAGAGCAGGTTCATCGGCTGAAATGCGACAGCCAGGCCCTGCAGAAGGAATTCGAAAGTGCTCATGGGGGCTGCACCTTAGAAGAACAGATGTTCAAGCCAGCCGGCAGGCAGCGTCAGCTGCAGCAGCTTGGCGAAGATCACCCATACGATGAAACTCAGGACGATGCCGACCGGGATCGATATCCACAGCTGGCGCTTGCCGAAACCGCGCGCGGTCAGGGCGAAGAGCAGGCCTGTCGCGATCGAGAACCCTGCGATGCGCAGAAAGATCATCTGACAGGCAAGGCCGGCAATCACCCAGAGCACGGGTGGTACTTCCTGCTTTTCGCGCTCGGGAAATTCACCGCGCCAGGCTTCGGCAACGGTCCAGAGACCGAGAGCCGCCAGGCCGAAGGCGACGAATTCCGGCACGGTCGACGGACCGATACGATCATACTGCGCGATGGCGCTGAGATGCGAGGCATCCCAGAACATGATACCTGCAATGGCGAAAAGAAAGACGGCAATAGCCAGCGCCGCCCAATCAGGGCGGCGCTTCGTTGCCGAGGGGGTGTTGCCCTCAATCATTTTACCAGTCCGATATCTTTGAGGATGCTTTCGGTCGAAGCGACGTCCTTGTCGAGCTGAGCCTTGAAGTCATCGCCCGAGAGGTAGGTGTCTGCCCAACCCTTGGTCTTCAGCACTTCCTGCCAGGCAGCAGACTTGTGCAGCTTTTCGACGTCAGCCGAGATCGCCTTGACTTCTTCGTCCGTCAGACCAGGAGCCGCGGCAACCATGCGCCAGTTCTGAATGGTCACATCGGTACCGGCTTCCTTCAGCGTCGGTGCATCGATGCCGTCGAGGCGGGCATCGCTCGAAACCGCGAGCAGGCGCAGCGTGCCAGCCTTAACCTGCGATTCGAATTCGCTGTAGCTGGAAATACCGGCGGTGACCTGGCCACCGAGAATAGCAGCAAGCGCTTCGCCGCCACCCGAGAAGGCAACGTAGTTGACCTTAGTCGGATCGACGCCTGATGCCTTGGCGATCAGGCCAGCCGTGATGTGGTCGGTACCACCGGCAGAACCACCGCCCCAGGACACAGCGCCGGGATCGGCCTTCAGCTTGGTGACGAGATCAGCAAGCGTCTTGATGTCGGAAGCTGCAGGAACGACGACGGCTTCGTATTCGCCGGTCAGACGGGCGATCGGCGTAACGTCCTTGAGGGTCACGGCAGACTTGTTGGTCAGTAGCGCGCCGACCATGACATAGCCGCCGACGATCAGGGCGTTCGGGTTACCGGCGCTCTGATTGGCGAACTGCGCGAGGCCGATGGCGCCGCCAGCGCCCGGAACGTTCTGCACCTGAACGTTGCCGGAAATGCCTTCCTGCTGCAGCACGGTCTGCAGCGAACGGGCCGTCTGGTCCCAGCCGCCGCCCGGTGCTGCCGGAGCGATGATGGTGTAATCGGCCGCAGCGGCCGGCAGCGCGATGGCGGCTGCGAAGAGAGTGGCAATAAATGTATGTTTCAAGACGTGTCCTCCTTGAGCGCGGATAGATGCCGCGTCATTGCTGTCAGGGATCGGGGAACACGCCACTGGCGAACGAGCGATCGATCGCGCGTGAACGGCAAGTCCTCCCGAAACTTCCTCCGCCTCCACGGAGAAGAAGTGTCCGAACGCACCACAAGAAGCTGTCATTTAGCTGACACCGGCCACACATCCAGAGGCTGATGACACTTTTTTGCCGCAATTTCGCTCGGCATCGCCGGAAACGAAAGCGGCCGGCCCGCATTTACGCGGACCGGCCGTAAGGTCATCCTGTGCTGAAAATCTGCCTTTGCGACTTAAAATTCAGACCACTCCTGCTGCACGGCGGCGTTGCCGTGGCTGCGATAGACAGGCGCCGGTGCCCGGGGAGCACTACGAGCCATCGCGGAAGCGGTGCGGCGCAAGGCTTCCACGTCCGAAGACGAGGCATGATGGCTTTCGCCCGACAGCTTGAAATTGGCGATCAGGTCGCGAAGGCGGACGGCTTCGGTGGCGAGTGTCGCGCTGGCCGCATTGGTTTCCTCGACCATCGCGGCGTTCTGCTGGGTCACCTGGTCCATCTGGTTGACGGCACTGTTGACTTCGCTCAGTCCGGTGGACTGCTCACGCGAGGACGTCGCGATCGCATCCATGTGCTGGTTGATCGAGACGATCAGGTTCTCGATCGTCTTCAACGCATCGCCGGTTTCGCGAACCAGCTGAACTCCGCCCTGCACTTCGACCGAAGAATTGCGAATCAGGTCCTTGATCTGCTTGGCAGCTTCGGCCGAGCGCTGGGCGAGCTCGCGCACTTCCTGTGCAACGACCGCAAAACCCTTGCCGGCTTCACCGGCACGCGCCGCCTCGACACCGGCATTCAGAGCCAGAAGGTTGGTCTGGAAGGCAATCTCGTCGATGACGCCGATAATGCTGGAGATCTGGTTGGAAGACTGCTCGATCTTCTGCATGGCGTTGACGGCGTTGGAAACCACCTGGCCGGATCGTGCCGCACTCTCGTTCGCCTGGATAGCGACCTGGCGAGCCTCATCTGCGCGCTTGGAGGAGTTCGAGACATTGACCGTGATTTCGTCGAGTGCCGCAGCGGTTTCTTCGAGCGAGGCGGCCTGCTGTTCGGTGCGCTTCGACAGATCGTCGGCACCGCTGCCGATTTCCCGGGTGCCGGTGTCGATCGCACCGGCAGACGAGGCGATGGACTTCATCGTGTTGCCGAGCTGCATGACGGCATCGTTCAGATCCTGACGTAGCGGCTCGAAATCAGGCGCGAAGGCGTCGTTGAGCTGGAAGCTCAGATCGCCGGCGGCCAGCCGCTTGAGCCCGGAAGCCAGACCGGCAGTCGCCTCGACCAGGCGTGTCTGTGCGGCGGCTTCGGCTTCGCGGGTCAGGCGGGCGCGGTCAGCCTCGGCCTGCACGCGGCTTGCTTCCGCATCGCTCTGCAGCTTGATGTTCTCGATCGCCGCCTGACGGAAAATCTCGACGGCCTTTGCCATCTCGCCGATCTCATCGCCGCGATGGGCATCAGCAATCGTCAGATGCGTGTCGCCATTGGCAAGCGAACGCATCGCGCCGGTGATACGGCCGATGGCGTTGGCGATACCGGCAATGCCGAAATAGGCCGCGCCGCAGACTAGCAGCGCGCTGACGCCGAGAATGACGCTGAGCAGCAGAAGCGTGCGGCTGAACTCCGAACGGTTTTCGGCAGCGGCGCTGGCGGCCAAGGCCTGATTGGACTTCACCACCTTGTCGACGCTTGCCGCCAGTTCGTCGGCGATCGGGCCGAGATCCTTGTCGAAGGCATCGATTGCCTTCTGCTTTTCGCCGGCCTTAACGAGAGCGATCAGGTTGTCGCCAGCCGCAACATATTTCGAGGACGTATCGTCGATCGAGGTGAAGGCCTCACGCTCGGCGTCGGTATTGACCTGATCCTTGAAGTCGGCGACGGCCTTCAGGAGAGCCGCCTGCTTGGTCTTGATCTTCTTCACGAAGCCATCGGCACCACCTTCCGTACGGCCCATGACGTAATCGCCATATGAACCACGCAGCGAGTAACGTGCGAGCTGGATGTCGTTTGCCTTGGACACGCCGGGCAGATAGCTGGTCGCAAAATCGTCGGCGTTCTCGTTGAACGTGCTCAGGCTGCGCAGCGAAATATAGCCCGTCAGGGCAAACAGGATGGCGATCAGCGAGAATATGCCGATCATCGATGCTTTGACGTTGGGACGCTTCATGAAAAGAACCTCTGAAAAGGGAAACCGGGCATCCGCGATGCATGGCTCCTGGCAGTGTGGTGAGAATTGGCTTGCAGCATCATGCCGCCCGCACGGCCGTTCGGGACGACGCCGCGCCTGTCGTTTCATAGTGAGAATAACCACCGGTTTTCGATTAATTTTCGCTAAATGCCGACTAGAAAATTTAACAATGAAAACAACGAAATTTGTAAAAAGAGATGTAAAGAACAGCATTTTCGGATGATTTCAGATGAACTAAGTTTTTCTTACTTCATGAGTAAAATTTTCTTCTGCAGAAACAGCATCAACATTTCATATTTCGAATATTCTCAAGTAGTGTCGAGGCAACGGAAAGAAGCCTCGCTGCCACAACGAAACCACGCTTGCGCCGCCGCCGCTTTCGGGAAAAGAATGTCGCATGACCATCCCGCGCGCCCACCCGTTTCATTTCGACCCAACCTATGGCGCCACTTTGCCGGCGCTGGAATCGATCCGTCCGCCGGCAGCGCCGGATGGTTTCGATGCGTTCTGGAATGCGCGATACGCAAAGGCGATCAACGCCGATCCCAAACCCTCGCTCTCCCGCAGCGAGCTGCAGCATGCGGACTGGAATGTCCTCGATATCTCCTATGCATCGACGGACGGAGTCGCGATCGGCGGCTGGCTGCTGCTGCCGAAGCGAAGTGCAATCAAGCGCGGCCTGGTGGTTAGCCATGGCTACGGCGGACGCGATCAGCCGGAATTCGACGTGCCTGTGGAAGAGACCGCCGTCCTGTTCTTCTGCGCCCGCGGCATGTCGCGAAGCGTTCACCCGCCGATCCCTTCAGAGGCCAGCGGCCATGTGCTTCATGGCATCGACAGCCGCGACAGCTATGTGATCGGCGGCTGCGTCGAGGATATCTGGCTGGCCGTCTCGGCCCTTATCGAACTCTATCCTTGGCTGGAAGGCCGCATCGGCTATTCGGGTGTCAGTTTCGGCGGCGGGCTGGGTGCCCTGGCGATCCCGTTCGACACTCGGATCGACCGCGGCTTTCTCGCCGTTCCGACCTTCGGGAATCGCCCGCTCTGGCTGCGGTTGCCGACGGTTGGCAGCGCTGATTCCGTGCAGCAATATCAGCGCAAGCACGGCAGTGTGCTTGAAACGCTGCGCTTCTTCGATGCGGCAACGGCTGCAACACGCATCAAGGTGCCGATGCTTGTCGCCGCAGCGCGTTTCGATCCCGCCGTCGCGCCACCCTGCCAGTTCTCGGTTGCCAATGCCTTGGCGGGATCCAAGGAGATCTTCGTTCTCGATGCCGGTCACTTCGACTATGACGGTGCCGCCGAACAGAACGAAGAGCTGCGCGCCAAGGTCGCCCTATTCTTCACTGCCGGCGCAGAACCTCGTTCCAATGCGCAATCAGCCGCGCCCGCTTCACCTGATCGAGATAGACCATCAATCCCGGACTGACAGGAACCGGCTTCAGCTGGGCGCCAAGCAGTTCCTGCATCGTATTGGCGGTATTGTCGCCGGCAACTTCTGGACTGACGGCCGGGATTTGCAGTTCGCGCGCCATGATCGTCTGCCCCTGCTTCGACATGAAGAAGGACAGATATTGCCGCCCAAGTTCCGGATCGGCAGCGGCCTGCGGCACAAGACCGATGCGCGACATGACGACCGTATAGTCCTTCGGCAGCACGATGCCGACATCGGGATGCCGTGCCGCCCAATCGGCGGCGTAGGAGCCGAGGATATTGTACCCGAGCACGAAGCGGCCGTCAGCGACACGCTCCAGGATAGCCGAGCTTGTGGAATAGAGCTTGACCCCCGCCGCGCCCATCGCCCCGATCACCGACCATATATCGCCGAACTGCTCCTGATCGCGCGCCATGAACAGGAAGCCGACGCCGGAGCGCTCGATGTCATAGGTACCGATCCGGCCATAGACGCTATTTCCCTTGCGCTTCAGGTAATCGACGAACTCGGCCCGCGAGGATGGCACCGGCTCATGTACGAAACTCGGCTTGTGATAGACGAAGACGGCGGGCTCGAAGGTCAGCGCATAGGCGGTGTTACGCCAGTTCGCCCATTTCGGCCACTGCCCGCTCATCGGCAGGTTGCTCACCTGCGCATAGCCATCGTTCGACAGCTTTACCTGCAGGTCCATGGCGGACGAGAAGGCAAAGTCGGCAGTCTTCTTGCCGGCATCGGTCTCCCGCACGATTCGATCGTAGATCTCCCCCGTCAGCATGTCCTCATAGCGGATCGCCACATCGGGATTGGCATCCTGGAAGCCTGTGATCATCGGCTTGGCCAAAGGCTCGTCGAGTGACGAATAGACGGTCAGCACCCGCGCATCTGCCTTGCCGGATTTCGACGGGTAGAAGGTCTGGTTGCCATAGGCAAAGCCCGGACAGAGCATCAGTAAAAGTATGAAAAGTCTCCTCATCCGCAAAGGATTGCATGCGTCGAAAGGAGGAGCAAGCGTGAGCCTCGCCGCAGCTCAAGCAAAATTGCCTGCCTACCGCGACAAAAACTATAAAAGAAGTTAAGCTAAATTAGACCGTTTTCATGGAGGGGATATTGGAACGACGGCTGAGCGCAATTCTCGCTGCCGACGTCGTGGGCTACAGCCGTCTGATGGGGGTCGATGAATCCGGAACTCTTCAGGCGCTCAATCGTCACCGCTGTGAACTGATCGATGTCAGGATCTCCGACTACAAGGGCCGGACTTTCAAGCTGACAGGCGACGGAATGCTTGTCGAGTTCCAGAGCGTTGTGAATGCCGTTGCCTGCGCCGTCGAGATCCAGCGAAACATGGCGGCCCGCAATGAGGGCGTGCCGAAGGAACAGCGCATTGAGTTCCGCATCGGCATCAACCTTGGCGACGTCGTTCTCCAGGACGGCGATGTCTTCGGCGATGGTGTCAACGTCGCGGCCAGGCTGGAAAAGCTTGCGCAGCCAGGTGGCATCTGCGTGTCGAGCTCCGTCCGCGACCAGGTCGGCACGCGCCTTAATGTCGGCTTCGACCTGCAGGGCGAGCATGCACTGAAGAACATCAAGCAGCCGGTGCAGGTCTACACCATCGATATCAACAAGGGTGCCGGCAGCAGCCGTGCGGCAACCCAGCGCCGCAACACCTGCTTTATCGCCGTTCTGCCCTTCACCAACATGAGCGGAGATGCCGATCAGGACTATTTCTCCGACGGCATTACCGAGGACATCATCACCGACCTCTCGAAGGTATCGAGCCTGCATGTCGTGTCGCGCCACACCGTCTTCACCTACAAGGGGACGTCGGTCCGCATCAAGCAGCTCGCTCAGGAGCTCGGCGTCCGCTACGTGCTGGAGGGAAGCGTGCGGATGGCAGGCAACCGCGTGCGCATCTCCAGCCACCTTATCGACACCAGCAACGGCGACCACCTCTGGGCCGACCGTTATGATCGCAATCTGACCGATATCTTCGCCATCCAGGACGAGATCGCCAATTCGATCGTCGGCCAGCTGAAGATCCGGCTGCTGCCTGAAGAAAAGAAGGCGATCGCCGAAGAGCCAACCGCCAATGTGGAGGCCTATACCTATTACCTGCGCGGCCGGCAGCTCTCCCACACCTGGACGAAATCATACCTGCTGCTTGCCCGCCGCATGTTCGAAAAGGCTGTCGAGCTCGACCCGGACTATGGCCGGGCCTATGCCGGCATTGCCGATTGCGATGCGGCGATCCGCGATTGGGATCCGGGGAAGGTCTCGGTGCAGCAGATCCTGACGGCGAGCGCCCGGGCACTCGAGCTCAACCCTGACCTTGCCGAAGCCCATGCCTCACGCGGCCTTGCGCTGCACCAGAACGGTCAGCGGGAACAGGCAATCGAAGCTTTCGAGCGAGCCTTGAGCCTGGATCCGAACCTCTATGAGGCGAACTTCCACTATGCCCGCTTCTTCTTCATGCACGGCGACTATGCCAATGCCGCGCATTATTTCACCCGCGCCGCCCATATCCGGACCGACGACTACGTATCGCCGATCCACCTGATGAGCGTCTACCGGTCGATGGGGCGTCCGGCCGATACTGAGAACTGGGCGAAGCTCGGCATTCTCCGGGCCGAACGCGCCGTCAGCCTCAATCCGGAAAATTCCGGCCCGTCGCATCGCGGTGCGCTCGCGCTCGCCCATCTCGGCGACAGGGCTCGCGCACGCAACTGGGCAGCGCGCGCGATTGCCATCGATCCGAACGATATCGTCGCGCAATACAATCTCGCTTGCGTCTATTCCGTCCTTGGCGATACCGACGAGGCACTCGCGCTGCTGGAAAAGCTGCTGCCGCGCAGTTCGGTCTATCACATCATGTGGTTCGAGAACGATTCCGACCTCGACAACATCCGCTCGGACCCGCGGTTTCACCGGCTGCTGGACGCTGCCCGCAAGGAGCAGGAGGCTGCACGTACAGCGTGAGAATGAGCACGGCCGATGATGACAGCGGCGCACCCGCCCTGTAATCTTGTTTTCCAACAAGGAAACATCCGTGCGCATCCTGCTGACCGAAGACAATGTCGCGCTTGCCGATGGCCTGTCTGCGATCTTGCGCGGGACGGGCCATGCGGTCGATGTCGTTCATGACGGCGCCTCGGCAAACGCCGTGATCGCCGCCGAGAATTTCGATCTTGTGATTCTCGATCTGAACCTGCCTGAAATGGATGGCCTTGAGGTGCTGCGCAACATGCGCGCCCGCCAGAGCAAGGCTGCGGTGCTGATCCTGACGGCCCGCGGCACGCCGGAAGAGCGGGTCCGCGGACTCGATCTCGGCGCTGACGACTACCTCATCAAGCCCTTCGACATCGCCGAATTCGAGGCCCGCGTCCGCGTCCTCCTGCGCCGTCAAGCAGGGCTGCATTCGGCAACCGTCATGTACGGTCCTGTTTCCTTCGATCTCAATTCCCGCACGTTTTCCGCAGCCGGCATCCAGATCGATATCCCCGCCCGCGAACTCGGCCTGCTCGAAATCCTCTTCATGCGCGCCGGCAAGGTGGTTGCCAAGGAAGCGATCATCCAGTCGCTGACCGCCTTCGACGACGACATCTCGGCCAATGCCATCGAGCAATATGTCAGCCGTCTGCGCAAGCGGCTCGCGCCTTACGGCCTGACGGTGAAGACCGCCCGCGGCATCGGCTATTATCTCGACAAATTGACCGAGGCTGCATGAGGGCCGCCTATTCGCTGCGCCGCAGGCTGCTCTTCTGGCTGCTGATCTCGACTGCCATCATCGGCACGCTGGCGCTCGCCGATACCTATCGTGAGGCGATCCAGACATCCAACATCGTCTCGGATCGCGTGCTGGCCGGCTCCGCACTGGCGATCGCCGAACGCGTCGTCGTCGCCGAAGACGGTACGCTTGAGGTCGATATCCCCTATGTCGCACTGGAGATGCTGACCTCGGCCGCCCAGGACCGCGTCTTCTACCGTGTCGACGGACCGCCCGGAGAATTCATCACCGGCTATCAAGCCTTGCCCGCACTCGCCGATACGCAAGGCGAGGTCGCGGGCTTTGCCGACGATACGTTCCGCGGCGAGCCGATCCGCGTCGCCACCTTGAGGCGGTCGGCCTCCACCGGCATCCGCTCCGTTCCCTTCTCGGTGACGGTTGCCGAAACCACCATCGCCCGCCGCCAGCTTGCCCGCGCCATCCTGTTCCGCTCGGCGCTGCGGCTTCTCTTCATGATCGCGGGCGCCGCCGTCATCGTCTGGATTTCGGTTACTGTGGCGCTCCGTCCGCTCTACAAGCTCCGCGATGCGATCGGCGAGCGCAGCCCCGACGACTTGCACCCGATCGAGCAACTAGTACCGAGCGAAGTCGAGCCGCTGGTCGATACCGTCAACAGCTTCATGGTCCGCCTGCAATCTGCGCTCGAAGCCCTGCGCAATTTCACCGGCAATGCCAGTCACCAGCTTCGCACGCCGCTGGCGATCATCCGCACGCAGCTTGCGCTCTCGGTGCGCGCCGCAACGCTTGACGAGGCGCATCGATCGGCCCTCAAGGGTGATCAGGCCGTCGCTCATGCCGAGCGCATCCTCGCCCAGTTGCTGCTGATGGCAAAGATCGATGCCGCGACAGCCAAGGAAGCGCTGACCGCGACCGCCCTCGATCTCACCGCACTCGCTCAGGAAATCACCGGCGAGCTGATCCCGACCGCCGCCGAAGCCGGTATCGACCTTGGCTTCGAGGGTGACGGCGCCGCGGTGATCCGGGCAGAACCGCTGCTGATCGGCGAACTCTTGCGCAACCTCGCCGGCAATGCCATCGCCTATTCCGGCAAGGGCGCTGAAGTCACCGTCCGCGTTTCCCGGGGCGGCGAGACCGTCACGCTCGAAGTCGAAGACAACGGCCCCGGCATTCCGGCGGAGAAGCTGGATGCCGTGCGCCAGCGCTTTTCGCGCGGCAACGAATCGGGCGCGCCGGGCGCTGGCCTCGGCCTGCCGATCGTTGAGGAGATCGCCAATCTCTTCAACGCCAGCCTGACGCTCGCCAACGGCCCTGATGGAAAGGGCCTCAAGGCTTCGGTCGCTTTCGCAAAACTGTCGTAAAGCCTTTCAGCCGTTAACCTTTGCGCCTTGCATTCTTTCGCTGCATTGCACACTATCCCCTTGGGAACAGCAAAGCCGTGCAACGACGCGGCGCCGGATAAGGCGAAATATGTCGATCAAGGCCAGCATCTATCATTTGACGCATTATAAATATGACAAGCCGGTCCGCCTGGGGCCGCAGGTCATCCGCCTCAAACCGGCCTCGCATTCGAAGACCCGTGTCCTCAGTCATTCGCTGAAGGTCACGCCGTCGAACCATTTCGTGAACCTGCAACAGGACCCATACGGCAACTATCTCGCCCGCTACGTCTTTCCGGACCCAGTCACCGAGTTCAAGATCGAAGTCGATCTCGTCGCCGACATGACAGTCTACAACCCCTTCGACTTCTTCGTCGAAGAGGAAGCGACCAAGTGGCCCTTCGACTATCCCGAAACGCTGAGCGAAGATCTCTCGATCTACATGAAGCCGGAAGAGCCCGGGCAGCGGCTAAAGGCCTTTCTGGAGACACTCGACTATACGCCCGGCCAGCCGACCGTCGATATGGTCGTTGGCCTCAATGCCCGCCTGCAGCAGCAGATCGGCTATGTCATTCGTATGGAAACCGGGGTGCAGACGCCGGAGGAAACGCTTGGAAGCGCGCTTGGCTCCTGCCGCGACACCAGCTGGCTGCTCGTCCAGATCCTGCGCCATCTCGGCCTCGCCGCCCGCTTCGTCTCCGGCTATCTGATCCAGCTGGCGCCTGATCTGAAAGCGCTGGATGGGCCATCCGGAACCGAAGTCGATTTCACCGATCTTCATGCCTGGGCAGAGGTCTATCTTCCGGGCGCCGGCTGGGTGGGCCTCGACCCGACCTCGGGATTGCTGACCGGCGAGAGCCATATCCCACTGGCCGCAACGCCGCATTTCCGCAATGCCGCGCCGATCTCCGGCGGCTATTTCGGCGAGGCCAACACCGAATTCGGCTTCGACATGAGGGTGTCCCGCGTTGCCGAGCACCCGCGCATCACCAAGCCCTTCTCCGATGAAAGCTGGGACGAACTGAACGCGCTCGGCGAGACAATCGACAGCGTCCTTCAGGCGCAGGACGTCCGCTTGACCATGGGCGGCGAGCCGACCTTCGTCTCCATCGACGATTTCGAATCCGCCGAATGGAACACCGACGCCGTCGGTCCGACCAAGCGCGAAAAGGCCGATGTGCTGATCCGCAAGCTCCGCGAGCGCTTCGCCCCCGGCGGCTTCCTGCATTACGGCCAGGGCAAGTGGTATCCGGGCGAAAGCCTGCCGCGCTGGACCTTCTCGCTCTACTGGCGCAAGGACGGCCTGCCGATCTGGCAAAATCCCGATCTCATCGCAACCGAAGGTACGGATGCCGGCGTCACCGCCGACGACGCCGGAAAGCTTCTGACGGCGATCGCGCGGGAGCTGGCGATCGAACCGGAGATGGTTCTGCCCGCTTATGAGGACCCGGCCGAATGGATCGTCAAGGAGGGCAGCCTCCCCGAAAATGTCGATCCGTCCAATTCCAAGCTCAAGGATCCCGAAGAACGCAACCGCATCGCCCGCGTCTTCGAGCGCGGCCTGACGGTCGCGACCGGCTATATCCTCCCGGTTCAGGCCTGGAATTCCAAGGCATCGGGCCAGCGCTGGGTCAGCGAAAAATGGCGCACGCGCCGCGGCAAGATCTTCCTCGTTCCGGGTGACAGCCCGGTCGGCTACCGCCTGCCGCTTGGCACCCTGCCTTACGTTCCGCCCTCACGCTATCCCTATATCCACACCGCCGACCCCTCGATTCCGCGCCAGCCGCTGGCGGATGTCGTGGTGCCCGCCGGCCGGGCAATGCCGGAAGCCTCGCGCCAGACGGATGACAGCAGCCAGGCACGCGTCGAGCAGACGATCGGCGAGATCGGCGGCGCAGTGCGCACCGCCATGTCGGTCGAACCGCGCGACGGCAGGCTTTGCGTCTTCATGCCGCCGGTCGAGCGCATCGAGGATTATCTCGAACTGATCGCCGCGGCGGAAAATGCCGCCCGCGACCTGAACCTGCCTGTTCATATCGAGGGTTACTCGCCGCCGCAGGACGAACGCATCAACGTCATCCGCGTCGCCCCCGACCCCGGCGTCATCGAGGTCAACATTCATCCGGCCGCGAACTGGCAGGATTGCGTCGACATCACCACCGCGGTCTACGAGGAAGCGCGCACCACAAGACTTGGCGCCGACAAGTTCATGATCGACGGCCGCCACACCGGCACCGGCGGCGGCAACCATGTCGTGGTCGGCGGCGCCAACCCTGGCGACAGCCCGTTCCTGCGACGTCCCGATCTGCTGAAAAGCCTGGTCCTGCACTGGCAGCGGCATCCCTCGCTGTCCTACCTCTTCTCCGGCATGTTCATCGGCCCGACCAGCCAGGCGCCGCGCATCGACGAGGCCCGCCACGACAGCCTCTACGAACTTGAAATCGCCATGGCACAGGTGCCGATGCCGGGCCACGGCGTTACACCGCTCCCATGGCTGGTCGATCGCCTCTTCCGCAACCTGCTGATCGACGTGACCGGCAACACCCATCGTGCCGAAATCTGCATCGACAAGATGTTTTCGCCCGACGGCCCGACGGGGCGGCTCGGCCTCGTCGAGTTCCGCGGTTTCGAGATGCCGCCGAACGCCCGCATGTCGCTTGCCCAGCAGCTGCTGGTCCGCGCCCTGATCGCCCGCTTCTGGAAGAACCCGGCCGATGGCAGCTTCGTACGCTGGGGCACCTCGCTGCACGATCGTTTCATGCTGCCGCATTTCGTCTGGGCCGACTTCATGGACGTGCTAGCGGATCTCCGAGAAAACGGCTTCGATCTCAGCCCGGAATGGTTCAAGGCGCTGCTCGAGTTCCGCTTCCCCTTCTGCGGCGAGGTGGAATACGAAGGCTCGAAGCTCGAAGTCCGCCAGGCGCTGGAGCCCTGGCATGTGATGGGTGAAGAAGGCGCGATCGGCGGCACGGTCCGCTATGTCGACAGCTCGGTCGAGCGTCTGCAGGTTCGTCTCGAAACCAGCAACAGCGCACGCTACGCCGTGACCTGCAACGGCCGCACCCTGCCGCTGACGCCAACCGGCACGTCGGGTGTTTCCGTCGCCGGCGTCCGCTACAAGGCCTGGCAGCCGTCGTCGGGCCTGCATCCGGTATTGCCGGTCAACACGCCGCTGACCTTCGACATTTATGATACATGGTCGAAGCGTTCGATCGGCGGCTGTATCTACCATGTTGCCCATCCGGGCGGCCGCAACTATGACACCTTCCCAGTCAACGGCAACGAAGCGGAAGCACGGCGGCTCGCCCGGTTCGAGCCGTGGGGACATACCGCAGGCGGCTTCATTCCGCGTGCCGAAACGGGTTCGCAAGAATTCCCTCTGACGCTGGATCTCCGGCGTCCGGCAGGGCTTTAGGCTAGGTTTTAATGGGCAAGAAACCGGCAACGGAACGCAAGGCAATCGATACCCGCAGCGCCAGCGATGCGGCTCTCGACTATGCGCCCTTGCCCGGCGTTGCCGACGAGATGGTCGACAACACCGGTGCG
The DNA here is from genome assembly GCF_056400165.1 of Rhizobium sp. 01L410. Lineage (NCBI taxonomy): Bacteria > Pseudomonadati > Pseudomonadota > Alphaproteobacteria > Hyphomicrobiales > Rhizobiaceae > Rhizobium > Rhizobium sp. 01L410. The sequence continues at coordinate 169,916 of NZ_JBFTST010000012.1, read as the reverse complement.
ATCCGCCCCGTCTGGCAGCGCTTCCTCTCCGCCTTCGGCCGCGTACCCAAGCCCGAACTCGCCGAACGCTTCGCCCGCGCCGACCGCTATCTGCGCGATGCCGGCGTCTTCTATCGGGCCTATGGAAGCAAGGGCACCGGCGAACGCTCCTGGCCGCTGTCGCATATTCCTGTGCTCATCGACGAGCGCGAGTGGCAGCAACTATCCGCCGGGCTGGTCCAGCGCGCCGATCTGCTGGAAGCGATCGTGGCGGATATCTACGGCAAGAACACGCTGGTGCAGGAAGGTTTTCTGCCGCCCGGCCTGATTGCCTCGAACCCGGAATTCCAGCGGCCGCTGGCGGGCGTGAAGCCGGCGACCGGCCACTATCTGCATTTCTGCGCCTTCGAGATCGGCCGCGGCCCGGATGGAAACTGGTGGGTTCTGGCCGACCGGACGCAGGCGCCGTCAGGCGCCGGTTTTGCACTGGAGAACCGCGTCGCCACGACGCGCGCCTTCTCCGATGTTTATGCCGAAACACCGGTGCACCGGCTCGCCTCGTTTTTCGGCGCCTTCCGCGACACGTTGCAGACGATGAAGCACTCCGGCGACGACCGCATCGCGGTCCTGACGCCGGGCCCGGCAAACGAGACCTACTACGAGCACGCCTATATCGCCCGCTATCTCGGCTTCATGCTGCTTGAGGGCGAGGACCTGACCGTCGTCAACGGCCGCATCATGGTGCGCACCGTCGCCGGGCTGAAGCCGATCGGCGTGCTCTGGCGGCGCCTCGACAGCGCCTATGCCGACCCGCTCGAACTGAACCAGAATTCGCATATCGGCACGCCCGGTCTGCTCGATGCCCTACGCGCCGAAACAGTGACGATCGTCAACGGCCTCGGCACCGGCATTCTCGAAACCCGCGCGCTGCTGGCCTTCATGCCCACCATCTGTCGCCGGATCCTCGGTGAGGACCTGCAGCTGCCGTCGATCGCCACCTGGTGGTGCGGGCAGAAGAGCGAGCAGGAGCATGTGGCCAAGCATCTCGAAAAGATGGTCATCGGCCCTGCCTTCTCGCGCGCGCCCTTCTTCGACGACGACGGCGAATCCGTGCTGGGGTCATCCCTGCGCGCAACGGCAAAGGACTCGATCTCCGACTGGCTGAGCACCGATGGCCCGAAGCTCGTCGGCCAGGAAGTCGTCACGCTCTCCACCACGCCGGCCTGGGTCGGCGGCAAGCTGACGCCGCGGCCTATGTCGCTGCGCGTCTTTGCGGCACGCACCGCAAATGGCTGGCAGATCATGCCCGGCGGCTTCGCCCGCATCGGCGCAAGCGACGATGTCGCGGCGATCGCCATGCAGTCCGGCGGTGCCGCCGCCGACGTCTGGATCGTCAGCGACAAGCCGGTCGAGCGCCACACGCTGCTGCCCGCCGAAGGCAGCTTCACCCGCAACATGCCGGGCAGTCTGCCGAGCCGCGCCGCCGACAATCTTTTCTGGCTCGGACGCTACATCGAGCGCGCCGAAGGAGCGCTGCGCATCCTGCGCGCCTGGCACGCTCGCTACGCCGAAGCTGCCGACCCGGACCAGCCACTGCTCGCTGATGTTTCAGAATATCTGGCGGCGCTGGACATCGACACCGAGGAACCGGTGCCGGAAACGCTGCTGCGCAACATCGACAGCGCCGTCTATTCCGCCAGCAACATCCGCGACCGTTTCTCGCCGGACGGCTGGCTGGCGCTGAACGACCTCGCCAAGACCGCTCGCCGCTTCCGCATGACCGTTGCCGCCGGCGACGACGCCAGCCACGCGATGACCATCCTGCTGCGCAAGCTCGCGGGCTTTGCCGGTCTGGTGCACGAAAACATGTACCGCTTCACCGGTTGGCGCTTCCTGTCGCTTGGCCGCTACATCGAGCGCGGCCTGCATCTGACCCGGCTGCTCGGCCACATGTCCGGCCCCGAGGCGCCCGACGGCGCCCTCGACATGCTGCTTGAGATCGGCGACAGCGTCATGACCCACCGCCGCCGCTACAACGTCAACACCGCACGGCTGACCGTCACCGACCTTCTGGCGCTCGATCCACTCAACCCACGCTCGATCCTCTTCCAGGTGAACGAGATCCACCGTGAAGTGGAGCAGCTGCCGAATGCCTTCATCAACGGCCAGATGTCGCCTTTCTACCGCGAAGCGATGCGCCTCCATTCCGGTCTTGCCGTGATGACGCCGGAGACGATGAACGGCGACGTCTACAAGAAGCTCGAGCGCGAGCTCGAAGCGCTCTCCGATCTTCTCGCACAAACCTATCTGGGGTGACGCCGTGCTTTACGACCTCACGCTTCACATGGGCTACAGCTACGACAGCCCGGCCTCCGGCGCCCGCCACATCATGCGGCTGATGCCCTTGTCTCTGCCCGACCGGCAGCGTCTGATCGCCGGCTCGATCACCATCTCTCCGTCGCCGGACGAGCAATCGCATTTCACCGATTTCTTCCGCCATCCGTCGACCTCCTTCCTGCTGCGCTCGCCGCATGAGACGCTGGATATCCGAATGCAGGCCCGCGTGCAGGTGGAAAGCCATTCGATCTCGGCCGATTTCTCGCCGACGCTGTCGGGTCTGCCGGAAGAAGTTGCCGGCATCTGGTCTCTCGAACCGGAATCCCCCCATCATTTCCTGGGCGACAGCCCGCGCCTGACGGCAACCCGCGCAATCTCCGATTATGCCCGCGAGAGTGCAGCGCCAGAGCGCACCGTGCTGCAGATCGCCACCGCGCTCTGCGCCCGCATCAACAAGGATTTCACCTACGACACCGAAGCCACCACCGTCGACTCCACGCCGCTCGATGCCTTCAAGCTGAAACGCGGCGTCTGCCAGGATTTCTCCCATGTGATGATCCTGGCGCTCCGCAGCCTCGGCATCCCCGCAGGCTACGTTTCCGGCTTTCTGCGCACCATTCCTCCCGCAGGCAAGGAGAGGTTGGAAGGCGCAGACGCCATGCATGCCTGGGTGCGCGTCTGGTGCGGCGAAACGCTCGGCTGGGTCGAACTCGACCCCACCAACAACATCCCCGCCAGCACCGACCACATCGTCGTCGCCTACGGCCGCGATTACAGCGACGTGGCCCCCGTGATCGGCGTACTGAAGAGCTATGGCGGGCAGCGGGCGGTGCAGGCGGTCGATGTGGTGCCGCTGAAGCAATGAGATGCGCACAGAATAGAACGCTTTGCTCTATTTTTACCGAGTTCGTAAGGCAATTAACAACTTAATTGATGCAGAGATTTGCTACCACAACCTTTTTGGCAAGGTAGCAACCATGAAGCCGTCATCATATTTCAAGCATTCGAAGATCGACGAATTGCTCCACGACCGGGGTGGGAACTTCGCGATGATGACCGGTCTTCTCGCCGTCCCGCTTATACTCGCGGCCGGTGTGGCTGTCGATTATTCCATGGCCGCGATGGAACGAACAAATCTGCAACAGATCGCCGATGGAGCGGCACTGGCCGGCGGCAAGATTTTCGATGGTACCAACCTCTCCGATGCCCAGGCTGCGGCGAAATCTTTCATTACGTCCTACGCCGACAAACTTCCGAAGGACGTTGCCTTCAACATCACAGCTAACGGACGAACGCTGCAGGTCGCGATGACCGGGACGGCAGCAACTTCCTTCATGAAATTCGGCGGCTTTAATTCGACCGCAGTTGGCGTAACCTCGGCAGCGATCAGTCCATTGAAACCCGAAAAGGTGACGTTCACGCCGACAAAGGCCCAAGGCTATTGGTATAAGCAGGTATCGGTGCGCGTCGTCCGCGAGGGCAGTACCGCGGAAACCGTTCTTGCTACGGTGGAATATACAACGACGACCCATGCAAATAGTGGCAGTGGCACAATGGTTGTTAAGCCGTCGTCTCAAATCGACCTTGGAAAATACACCAAGCTGGTACTTCAGATGGATATCAAGAAAGACGGCTGCCCGCTAAAGAAGCGCGCGGTCGTCAATGGCAATGACGTCAAATGCGAAAGCGACAGCGCCCAGACCTACAACAAGTACGATGCGACCATGCGCACCGACAATCCGCAAACGACCAACTACCTTTTCGTCGATGGTAAACAGCTTCCGCAGGGAGTTACTCAACCGCTTGAGTCCTATTTCGGCTGCTCAAAACCGCAGAGCCATGCATGGGAGGACGGCGGCGGCTGGGAACGTCAGGATTTCTTTTATACCGTTTCATCCGAGTGCAAGGCCGCCGACGGAGACTATGTACGGCTGACGCAATAAAGGCTGCCATAAATATTAATGCGGCAAAGTTCAATCTGCCGCAATTTCGCGAAGAACAGACGTTTCATGAAGTAGCGAATGTATCGAAATCTTGAGATCGTTAGAATTCTAACGATCATCTTAGGGACTGTGGTAATAATTCGGCGATAAGCATGAGGTCAGCATAATTTTCCTCTTGCTTCTAGGTGACATGATGTCTCCCATTTCCTCAGTGCATGCGCGCGCAAAACGCATGCTGCGCGACCGCTCCGGCAATTTCGGCATGATGACCGCCATACTTGTTCCGGTTGCTCTTGGTGCGGCAGGTGTCGCGGTCGATGTATCCAACACCGTCAATTCTCAGCGTCAGCTTCAGGAAGCTGCCGATTCCGCTGCCCTGGCAACAGCTGCAGCCCTTGCTGATGGAACGCTTGCGATCACTGGCGCGAGCGCATTTGCCAAGGATTTCGTGGCCGGGCAGATGTCGAACTACTTGTTGAACAACAACGTCGCGGCGACCGGCATCAAGGACAGCGTCAAGGTTACAGTCGATCAGGCAACCTCCGGCAAATCGACGACCTATAACGTCAACATCACCACAACATACAATCAACCCCTGAGTGGCCTCGCCAACTTCTTCGGCGTAAAATCCACCAACATCGGGGCCGCCAGCGCCGCACAAAGCGGCTCCGGTCCGGACCAGAATGCTCGCAATGCGCTCTCCATGGTTTTGGCGCTCGACGAGTCTGGCTCCATGGCGCAGGACACCGACACCGTGGAAAGCAAGACCTGCACGCGCACCAACAAAAAGGGCGAATGCAAGGAGTACACGACGACCTATGTATCCAAGATAGCGGCTCTCAAATCTGCCGCAGGGGCGCTTTTTGACGCACTCGACGGGGCGGACAAGGACGGAGATCTGGTCCGAACGGGCGCCGTCTCATACACCCACATTGTCATGGGCCAAACGTCACCGATCATGTCCTGGGGCACGGCAGCTGCACGTAAATATGTAGCAGGCATGCCCTCCGTGCCCGCAGGCGGCACGGATGCCAACGGCGCGATGGTGATTGCCGACAACGCTGTCAGAAAGCCGACTGATGGAAGCGATGCCGAAACCAAGGCGCATGCCGCCAAAAAGAATATGACGTCAGACAGATATCTGGTTCTAATGAGCGATGGCGAGATGACAGGCTATAGCAACACTTGGAACTCGTCCCTTGATCAGAAAGTTCGCGACAAGTGCGATGCTGCCAAGTCTGATGGCATCACCATTTTCACTGTTGCATTCATGGCGCCCGATAAGGGCAAGAAGTTGCTACAGTACTGCGCATCGTCGGCTGGCAGCTACTATGAGCCAAACACGATGGAAAAACTCGTGAAAGACTTCCAAAATATCGCTCAGACCGCAATGAAGACGACCACCCGGTTGATCAACTAGATATTGCTGTCGCCCGAAATTACAAAAGCCGCTCCGGAACAAACCGGGGCGGCTTTTCGTTGTGTGCTAATCCCCTGTATCAAATCGGGAAAATCGATTGAAATCAAGTCCCGGGATGAGGGCGAAGGTGAAGGTTCCGCAAATTTTTGCTTTGGTTAAATCCTTTGTTGCAAGTGCTTGGTAACGGTGCATAAACTGACAGTATTCGTGTGTGCGACAAAGCGATTACCTCAGGCATAACATACTGAAATCAAATCAAAATTGGCGAGACCTGACGATGACAACAGCTTCCAAGCCGACCATCCCCTCCCCCGCTCCTCGCAGCTCCCGGCCTGAAATTCTTGCGGAAGAAATTATTGAGCGCCTCACCTACCGCATCGGCAAGGATGCCAAAGTTGCCAAGCCGCACGACTGGCTGACCGCCACGATCCTCGTCGTCCGTGACCGGATCATCGACAAGTGGATGGAATCCACGCGCAAGGTCTATTCCACCGGCGACAAGCGCGTTTACTATCTATCCCTGGAATTCCTGATCGGCCGCCTGATGCGCGATGCCATTTCCAACATGGGATTGATGGAGGAAGTCAGCGACGCGCTGACCTCGCTCGGCGTCGATGTCAACGTCATTGCAGGACTGGAACCGGATGCCGCACTCGGCAACGGCGGCCTCGGCCGTCTCGCTGCCTGTTTCATGGAAAGCATGGCAACGGTCGATGTCCCGGCCTATGGCTACGGCATTCGCTATGTCCACGGCCTGTTCCGCCAGCAGCTTGCAGACGGCTGGCAGGTCGAGCTTCCGGAAAGCTGGCTCGCCCACGGCAATCCGTGGGAATTCGAGCGCCGCGAAAGCGCTTACGAAATCGGCTTCGGCGGCACGGTCGACGTCGTCGGCGATCATGATGGCGAGCCGCGTTATGTCTGGAAGCCGGCAGAGCGCGTCATCGCCGCCGCCTTCGACACGCCTGTTGTCGGCTGGCGCGGCAAGCGCGTCAACACGCTGCGCCTCTGGTCGGCCCAGCCAATCGACCCGATCCTGCTCGATGCCTTCAACGCCGGCGATCACATCGGCGCGCTCCGCGAAAGCAACAAGGCTGAAAGCCTGACCCGCGTTCTCTACCCTGCCGACGGCACGCCGGCAGGGCAGGAGCTGCGCCTGCGCCAGGAGTTCTTCTTCTCCTCCGCTTCGCTGCAGGATATCCTGCGCCGCCATCTTCAGCAGTATGACGATTTCACATCGCTGCCGGACAAGGTGGCGATCCAGCTGAACGACACGCACCCTGCCGTCTCGGTGGCTGAGCTGACGCGTCTGCTTTGCGATGTGCATGGCCTCGATTTCGAGCAGGCTTTCGAGATCGTCCGCGGCACGATTTCCTACACCAACCACACGCTGCTGCCAGAAGCGCTGGAAACCTGGCCGATCCCGCTCTTCGAGCGCCTTCTGCCGCGCCACATGCAGCTGATCTACGCGATCAATGCCAAGGTTCTTCGCGAGGCCCGCCGCGAGAAGAATTTCTCCGACACGGAAATCCGCTCGATCTCGCTGATCGACGAAAGCGGCGATCGCCGCGTGCGCATGGGCAACCTCGCCTTCGTCGGCTCGCACTCGATCAACGGCGTCTCGGCCCTGCATACCGACCTGATGAAGGTCACGGTCTTCGCAGACCTGCACAAGCTCTACCCTGATCGTATCAACAACAAGACAAACGGCATCACGCCGCGCCGCTGGCTGCAGCAGTGCAATCCGGGGCTCACGGGTCTGATCCGCGAAGCGATCGGCGACGAGTTCCTCGATGATGCCGAAAAGCTGAAGCCACTCGAGAAGTTTGCCACCGATCCGGCATTCCAGCAGAAGTTCGCGGCCGTCAAGCGCGCCAACAAGGTGGCTCTGTCCAACCTCGTCGCCAGCCGGATGGGCGTGAAGCTCGACCCGTCTGCGATGTTCGACATCCAGATCAAGCGCATCCACGAATACAAGCGCCAGCTGCTCAACGTCATCGAAGCCGTGGCGCTCTACGACCAGATCCGCTCGCATCCCGAGATGGACTGGACCCCGCGCGTCAAGCTCTTCGCCGGCAAGGCGGCGCCGAGCTATCACAATGCCAAACTGATCATCAAGCTGATCAACGACGTCGCCCGCACGATCAACAATGACCCGGCAGTCCGCGGCCTGCTGAAGGTCGTGTTCGTGCCGAACTACAACGTCTCGCTGGCCGAAGTCATGGTTCCCGCAGCCGACCTGTCCGAGCAGATCTCCACCGCCGGCATGGAAGCCTCCGGCACCGGCAACATGAAGTTCGGCCTCAACGGAGCGCTGACGATCGGCACGCTCGACGGCGCCAATGTCGAGATGCGCGACAATGTCGGCGAAGACAACATCGTGATCTTCGGCCTGCAGGCCGACGAAGTGGCGAAGGTGCGCAGCGACGGCCACAATCCGCGCGCAATCATCGAAAGCTCGCGCGAGCTGTCGCAGGCGCTTGCCTCGATTGCCGGCGGCGTGTTCTCGCCGGACGATCGCAACCGATATGCCCAGTTGATCGACGGCATCTACTCGCACGACTGGTTCATGGTCGCTGCCGATTTTGATGCCTATGCCGCCGCTCAGCGCGAGGTGGACCAGATCTGGAACAACAAGTCCTCCTGGTACACCAAGACGATCAACAATACGGCGCGGATGGGTTGGTTCTCGTCTGACCGCACGATTCGGCAATATGCCGAGGAAATCTGGAGAGCTGGATGAAAACGCCGAAAACTGCCCCTGAGGTAAAGCGTCCCTGGGAAATTTCGGCAGACGAAATCGCGGCGATCCTCGCTGGTTCGCACGCAAATCCATTCGCCGCGCTCGGCGTCCATCAGGCCGGCGATGGTTTCGCGGCCCGTTGCTTCATTCCCGGTGCGGAAGAAGTGACGGCGATGACACTCGACGGCACCGCCGTCGGCGATCTCAAGCAGCTTCATCCGGACGGCTTCTTCGCCGGACCGGTGAAGCTCACCAAGCAGCAACCCGTCCGCTACCGCGCCCGCCGCGGCGATGCCGAATGGGCGGTGACCGATCCTTACAGCTTCGGTCCCGTGCTTGGGCCGATGGACGACTATTATGTGCGCGAAGGCTCGCATCTGAGACTTTTCGACAAGATGGGCGCGCATTGGATCAAGCATGAAGGCGCGCAGGGCATCCACTTCGCCGTCTGGGCGCCGAATGCGCAGCGCGTCTCCGTCGTCGGCGATTTCAACAACTGGGACGGCAGGCGCCACGTCATGCGCTTCCGCTCAGGCGCCGGCATCTGGGAAATCTTTGCGCCTGACGTACCGACAGGCGTTCCCTACAAGTTCGAAATCCGCGGCAACGACGGCGTATTGCTGCCGCTGAAAGCCGACCCCTTCGCACGCCGCAGCGAGCTGCGCCCGAAGACCGCCTCCGTCACCGCTCCCGAACTTCTTCAGGATTGGGACGATGAAGCCCATCTCAAGCACTGGCGCGAAACCGACAAGCGCCGCCAGCCGATCTCCATTTACGAGGTGCATGCCGGTTCATGGCAGCTTCGCCAGGACGGTACGTTCCTGTCCTGGGACGAGCTTGCCAACACACTGATCCCCTATGTCGTCGATATGGGCTTCACCCACATCGAATTCCTGCCGATCACCGAGCATCCGTACGACCCCTCCTGGGGCTACCAGACGACAGGTCTCTATGCGCCCAGCGCCCGCTTCGGCGAGCCCGAAGGCTTTGCCCGCTTCGTCAACGGCTGCCACAAGGTCGGCATCGGCGTCATCCTGGATTGGGTTCCGGCCCATTTCCCGACGGATGAGCACGGCCTTGGCTGGTTCGACGGCACGGCGCTCTACGAGCATGAGGATCCGCGCAAGGGCTTCCATCCGGACTGGAACACCGCGATCTACAATTTCGGCCGTACCGAAGTCCTGTCCTATCTCGTCAACAATGCGCTTTATTGGGCCGAGAAGTTCCATCTCGACGGCCTGCGCGTCGATGCGGTCGCGTCGATGCTGTACCTCGACTATTCGCGCAAGCATGGCGAATGGATTCCCAACGAATATGGTGGCAACGAAAACCTCGAGGCGGTTCGCTTCCTCCAGGATATGAACACCCGCATCTATGCCGAACATCCAGGCGTCATGACCATCGCCGAGGAGTCCACCTCCTGGCCAAAAGTCTCCCAGCCTGTCCATGAGGGCGGCCTCGGCTTCGGGTTCAAGTGGAACATGGGCTTCATGCACGACACGCTGAGCTACATGAAGCGCGAGCCGGTTCATCGCCAGTTCCACCACAACGAGCTGACCTTCGGCCTGCTCTATGCCTATTCCGAAAACTTCGTCCTGCCGCTGTCGCATGACGAAGTGGTGCACGGCAAAGGCTCGCTGATCGCCAAGATGCCGGGCGACGACTGGCAAAAGTTCGCGAACCTGCGCGCCTACTACGCTTTCATGTGGGGATATCCCGGCAAGAAGCTGTTGTTCATGGGCCAGGAATTCGCGCAGTGGAGCGAATGGAGCGAGGCGACGTCGCTCGACTGGAATCTCCTGCAATACCGCATGCACGAAGGCATGCGCCGCCTCGTCCGCGATCTCAACTTTACCTACCGCTCGAAGCCGGCGCTGCATGCCCGCGATTGCGAAGGCGAAGGTTTCGAATGGCTGATCGCCGACGACCAGGAAAATTCGGTCTTCGCCTGGCTGCGAAAGGCGCCGGGACAGAAGCCTGTTGCGGTGATCACCAACTTCACACCCGTTTATCGCGAGAACTACGCTATCCGCCTGCCGCTTGAGGGGCGCTGGCGGGAAGTTCTGAACACCGATGCCGACATCTACGGCGGCAGCGGCAAGGGCAATGGCGGGCGCGTGCAAGCCGTCAATGCCGGCGGCACAATTGCCGCCACGATTACCTTGCCGCCGCTGGCGACGATCATGCTTGAACCCGAGACTTGAAGACTGGTGGGAGGAGTAGACTATGGTAGAGAAGCGCATTCAGCCACTTGCCCGCGATGCAATGGCTTACGTTCTGGCAGGCGGTAGAGGAAGCCGTCTGAAGGAACTCACCGACCGCCGCGCCAAGCCCGCGGTGTATTTCGGCGGCAAGGCCCGTATCATCGACTTCGCGCTGTCCAATGCGCTGAATTCAGGTATTCGCCGCATCGGCGTGGCGACGCAGTACAAGGCGCACTCCCTGATCCGCCACATGCAGCGCGGCTGGAACTTCTTCCGTCCGGAACGCAACGAGAGCTTCGACATCCTGCCGGCCTCCCAGCGCGTTTCGGAAACGCAATGGTATGAAGGCACGGCGGACGCCGTCTACCAGAACATCGACATCATCCAGGACTACGGCGTCGAGTACATGGTTATCCTCGCCGGCGACCATATCTACAAGATGGACTATGAATACATGCTGCAGCAGCATGTGGATTCCGGTGCCGACGTCACCATCGGCTGCCTCGAAGTGCCGCGCATGGAAGCCACCGGTTTCGGCGTCGTGCATGTCGACGAGACAGACCGGATAATCGATTTCGTCGAAAAGCCTGCCGATCCGCCAGCCATTCCCGGCAAGCCGGACAGCTCGTTTGCCTCGATGGGCATCTATGTCTTCCACACGAAATTCCTGATCGATGCATTGAGGCGCGATGCGGCCGATCCGAATTCCAGCAAGGATTTCGGCAAGGACATCATCCCCTACATCGTCAAGAACGGTAAGGCCGTCGCCCATCGCTTCGCCAATTCTTGCGTCCGCTCAGACTTCGAGAACGAGCCCTACTGGCGTGACGTCGGAACGATCGAAGCCTACTGGCAGGCCAATATCGACCTGACGGCGATCGTTCCCGATCTCGATATCTACGACAAGTCCTGGCCGATCTGGACCTATGCGGAAATCACCCCGCCGGCGAAGTTCGTCCATGACGACGAAAACCGCCGCGGCTCGGCAACCTCCTCGGTGGTTGCCGGCGACTGCATCATCTCCGGTGCCAGTCTCAACAAGAGCCTTCTCTTCACAGGCGTGCGCGCTAACTCCTATTCGAAACTCGAAGGTGCCGTCGTTCTGCCGAGCGTCAAGATCGGCCGTCGCGCCCAGTTGAAGAATGTGGTGATCGACCATGGCGTCGTCATTCCGGAAGGCCTCATCGTCGGTGAGGATCCGATCCTGGATGCCAAGCGCTTCCGGCGCACCGAGAGCGGCATTTGCCTGATTACGCAGCCTATGATCGATAAGTTGGATCTTTAAACATATGAAAGTCCTTTCGGTTTCGTCCGAAGTCTTCCCTTTGATCAAGACAGGGGGGCTCGCCGATGTGGCGGGCGCCCTGCCCATCGCTCTCAAGCGGTACGGCGTCGAAACGAAAACCCTCATGCCCGGCTACCCCGCCGTCATGAAGGCCATTCGCGATCCCGTCGTCCGCCTGCAGTTCGATGATCTCCTGGGAGAGCCAGCGACGGTTCTGGAAGTGCAGCACGAGGGTCTCGATATCCTCGTGCTCGACGCTCCCGCTTATTACGATCGCCCGGGTGGTCCCTATCTGGACCAGACCGGCAAGGACTACGCTGACAACTGGCGGCGCTTCGCCGCTCTGTCTCTGGCCGGCGCCGAAATAGCCGCAGGACTGATGCCGGACTGGCGTCCGGATCTCGTCCACGCCCATGACTGGCAGGCGGCGCTGACGCCTGTCTATATGCGCTACTACCCGACACCCGAACTGCCGAGTGTCCTGACTGTTCACAACATCGCCTTCCAGGGCCAGTTCGGCGCAGAAGTCTTCCCCGGCCTCCGCCTGCCGCCCCATGCGTTCTCGACCGAGAGCATCGAGTATTACGGTCATCTCGGCTACCTGAAGGGCGGGCTGCAGACCGCCTGGGCGGTCACCACGGTGAGCCCGTCCTATGCCGACGAAATCCTCACGCCGGAATTCGGCATGGGGCTCGAGGGCGTCATCGCCAGCCGCCGCGATGCGCTGCACGGTATCGTCAATGGCATCGACGCCGACATCTGGAACCCCGCCACCGATCCCGTCGTCCACACCCACTATGGTCCGACGACGCTGAAGAACCGGGAAGAGAACCGCAAGTCGATCGCCGAATTCTTCTGGCTGCATGACGACGGCGCGCCGATCTTCTGCATCATCAGCCGCCTCACCTGGCAAAAGGGCATGGATCTCATCGCCGCAACGGCAGACGAAATCGTCGCACTCGGCGGCAAGCTCGCGATTCTCGGTTCCGGCGATCCGGCGCTTGAAGGCTCGCTTCTGGCCGCCGCCGCCCGCCATCCCGGCCGCATCGGCATCTCGATCGGCTATAATGAGCCAATGTCGCATCTCATGCAGGCCGGTTGCGACGCCATCATCATTCCGTCGCGATTCGAGCCCTGCGGCCTGACGCAGCTCTACGGCCTGCGCTACGGCTGCGTGCCGATCGTTGCGCGCACAGGCGGCCTCAACGACACGGTAATCGATGCTAACCATGCCGCGCTTGCGGCTAAAGCTGCGACAGGAATACAGTTTTCTCCCGTCACGGCTGAAGGTATGCTACAGGCCATCCGCCGCGCGATGACACTCTATGCGGATCAAAAAGTCTGGACCCAACTGCAAAAGCAGGGCATGAAATCGGATGTCTCGTGGGAGAAGAGCGCCGAACGCTACGCTGCCCTGTATTCAAGCCTCGCCCCGAAAGGCAAGTGACAGAAAATGAACAAGTCCGTATCCACCACGCCCTTCCAGGATCAGAAACCCGGCACCTCGGGTCTCCGCAAGAAGGTCCCGGTCTTCCAGCAGCCGAACTATGCTGAGAACTTCATCCAGTCGATCTTCGATTCGCTGGAGGGATACCAGGGCAAGAGCCTCGTCATCGGTGGTGACGGACGTTACTACAATCGCGAAGTCATCCAGAAGGCGATCAAGCTCGCTGCTGCCAATGGCTTCGGCAAAGTGATCGTCGGCAAGGGCGGCATTCTCTCGACACCTGCAGCGTCCCACATCATCCGCAAATACAAGGCTTTCGGCGGCATCATTCTCTCCGCCAGCCACAATCCCGGCGGTCCGACCGAAGACTTCGGCATCAAATACAACGTCAACAATGGTGGCCCGGCGCCCGAAAAGATCACCGACGCGATCTATGCCCGCACCAAGGTGATCGACAGCTACAAGATTGCCGACTTCGGCGACGTCAATATCGACCGCATCGGCAAGGAAGAGCTTCCGGGTGGCATGATTCTCTCGGTCATCGATTCGGTCGAAGACTACGCCGCGATGATGGAAGAGCTGTTCGATTTCGGCGCCATCCGCAATCTGATCAGCCTCGGTTTCCGGATCGCCTTCGATGCGATGAGCGCTGTCACCGGCCCCTATGCCAAAGAAATCTTCGAAAACCGTCTCGGCGCGCCGCTGGGCTCGGTCCGCAATTTCATGCCGCTTCCCGATTTCGGCGGCCACCATCCGGACCCGAACCCGGTTCACTGCAAGGAACTCTACGACGAGATGATGGGCGACGATGCGCCCGATTTCGGCGCGGCATCCGACGGTGACGGCGACCGCAACCTCATTGTCGGCCGCGGTATCTTCGTGACCCCATCAGACAGCCTGGCGATCCTCGCTGCCAACGCGCATCTGGCGCCCGGTTACTCCGGCGGCCTCGCCGGTATCGCCCGCTCGATGCCGACATCGGGCGCGGCTGACCGCGTTGCCGAAAAGCGCGGCATCGGCATGTATGAAACGCCGACCGGCTGGAAGTTCTTCGGCAACCTGCTCGACGCAGGCATGGCGACGATCTGCGGCGAAGAGAGCGCCGGCACCGGCTCCAACCATGTTCGCGAAAAGGATGGCCTGTGGGCCGTGCTGCTCTGGCTGAACATCCTCGCCGTGCGCGGCGAAAGCGTTCAGGACGTCGTCACCCAGCATTGGCAGACATACGGCCGCAACTACTATTCGCGCCACGACTATGAAGCCGTCGATACCGATGCCGCAAATGGCCTGATCGACAATCTGCGCGCCCAGCTTCCTACCTTGCCCGGCAAGGTCTTCGGCAGCCTGACTGCCGAGAAGGCCGACGATTTTGCCTATCACGATCCGGTCGACAAGTCGGTCAGCGAGCATCAGGGCATCCGTATCCTGTTCAAGGGCGGCTCCCGCGTCGTCTTCCGTCTCTCCGGCACTGGTACGTCTGGCGCAACCCTGCGCGTCTATATCGAACGTTACGAGCCGGATTCGAGCCGGCACAACATCGAAACGCAGGAGGCGCTGGCCGACCTGATCGCCGCCGCGGAAGCCATCGCAGACATCCGCAAACGCACGGGCCGGGACGCACCTTCCGTCATCACCTGACCGGGGGCACATGCGGGCGGACAACAGGGCAAAAGGCGGCGCCGTTCTTTTCGAGACCGGCGTCGAGTTTACAGTCTGGTCGCAACATGCCGCAGAGATCCAGCTCTGCCTCTTCGACAAGAGCGGCAACAAGCAGGTCGCGCGCCTGCCGATGGCGCGCGAGGATGGCTACATCCACCGCCTCTTCGTCGATAACCTGAAGGAAGGCGCACGCTACGGCCTGCGCGCCGACGGCATCTATGCGCCCGACAACGGCCTGTGGTTCGACCCGTCGAAGCTGCTCGTCGATCCCTACGCCAAGGAGCTCGACCGTCCGTTCCGCCATGATCCGCGCCTCGGCACCTTTGGTGAAGAGACCCAGGACTTGATGCCCAAGGCGATCGTCACCCGCGATCAGAAGGCAAAGCCCGGAAAACCGCTGTTCCGTCCCGGCGGCTTCATCTATGAGGTCGCGATCAAGCCCTTCACCATGCAGCATCCGGATGTGCCTGAGAAGCAGCGCGGCACCGTTGCCGCCCTCGCCCACCCGTCCATTATTGCGCATCTCAAGCGGATCGGCGTCGATGCGGTCGAGCTAATGCCGATCACCGCCTGGATCGACGAACGCCACCTGCCGCCGCTCGGACTGACCAACGGCTGGGGCTACAATCCCGTTGCCTTCATGGCGCTTGATCCCCGCCTCTGCCCCGGCGGCATGGCCGAGCTGCGCGATACTATCGCCAAGCTGCATGCCGAAGGCATCGCCGTCATCCTCGATCTCGTTTTCAATCACACCGGCGAAAGCGACCGCTACGGCACGACGCTGTCGATGCGCGGGCTCGACAACCTCTCCTTCTACCGCCACCTGCCGGGCCGCCCGGGCGAGCTCGTCAACGATACTGGAACCGGCAACACAGTCGCCTGCGATCACCCCTATATCCGCCAGCTGATCATCGACAGCCTCAGGCATTTCGTTCTCGGCGCTGCAATCGATGGCTTCCGCTTCGATCTCGCTCCCGTGCTCGGCCGCACGGCCTCCGGCTTCGAAGGTCAAGGTGAGACACTGTCGGCGATCCTAGCCGACGACGTGCTCGCTGATCGCGTCATGATCGCCGAGCCCTGGGATATCGGTCCCGGCGGCTACCAGCTCGGCAA
The DNA here is from genome assembly GCF_056400165.1 of Rhizobium sp. 01L410. Taxonomy (NCBI): domain Bacteria; kingdom Pseudomonadati; phylum Pseudomonadota; class Alphaproteobacteria; order Hyphomicrobiales; family Rhizobiaceae; genus Rhizobium; species Rhizobium sp. 01L410. Next base: position 153,789 of record NZ_JBFTST010000012.1, on the reverse strand, counting down.
TTTTCCGGCACCCTTCCTCGAATGGAACGACCGCGTCCGCGACGATATCCGTTGCTACTGGCGTGGCGACGACTGGAAGACCGGGCCACTGGCAACCGCACTTGCAGGCTCGTCCGACATCTTCGGCCGCGACGGCCGTCAGGCAACCCGCAGCGTCAACTTCCTCGCCGCCCATGACGGCTTCACGCTGAAAGACCTCGTCTCCTATAATGGCAAGCACAACGAGGCAAACGGCGAGGACAATCGCGACGGGCACAACGAGAACCATTCCTGGAACAACGGCGTCGAAGGCGAGACGAAATATCCTGATATTATCGCAAGGCGCCGCGCCGACCTGATGGCGCTGATCGCAACGCTGTTTGCCAGCCGCGGCAGCATCATGCTGACCGCCGGTGACGAGGGCGGCCGCAGCCAGCGCGGCAACAACAACGCCTACTGCCAGGACAACGAGATCACCTGGGTGGATTGGAAGACGCTCGATGACGAGTTGATCGCCCACACTGCCTTTGTCTCCGCGCTCAGAAAGCGTTTCGCGGTCTTCTCCGAAAGCAGCTTTTTCACCGGCAACGGTGACGTCAGCTGGCTGTCTCCTTCAGGCCAGCCGATGACCACTGGCGAATGGGAAACACCCAACCTCTCTTCTTTCGGCATGATGCTGGCAACCCGCGACGGCACGGCGCGAAAGATCGTCCGGCTTTCCGTGCTGTTCAACCGTGCAAGCACACCCGTATCGTTCACACTTCCGGCTGGGGCCGCATGGCGCGAACTGACGCGTTCCGGCAGCAAAAAAGTCGATCAGACGGTATCGCTTCCGGCCCGTAGCGCTATGTTCTATCTGGAAAATTGAGCTGGCCGGTCATCAGGCGCGAATCCTTGTCGCAACCGTCACAAAGGCGCGATAAGGCTTGATGCTCGCGGCTGTTTTGACGAGGATTGTATGGGTAAGGAAATTGCGCTCGCCGACGTGAAAGGTCTCGTCGGCACCAAGACCGGGATCTCCGATTGGATCACGGTCGACCAGACGATGATCGATGCCTTTGCCGGCGCCACCAACGACCACCAGTTCATCCACACCGATCCCGAACGCGCAGCCGCCGAAAGTCCCTACGGCGGAACGGTCGCTCATGGCTTCCTGACGCTGTCGCTGCTCTCGGCGATGAACTTCGACGCTCTGCCAAAGATCCGCGAACAGACGATGGGCATCAACTACGGTTTCGACAAGGTCCGCTTCATGTCGCCGGTGAAGACAGGCGCGCGCATCCGCGGCCATTTCACCCTCGCCGACGCCCGCCTGCGCGGCGCGGCAATGATGATGACGACCTACGAAGTATCGGTCGAAATCGAAAACGAGAAGAAACCGGCGCTGACGGCCAACTGGATTACCATTGCCCAGTTCGACCCGAAGGACCGGCCGGCGGCGTAAGGCCGGCGCGGCTCTTACTCAGCTGAATTCAATACGGCTTCCAGATGATGGCCATCAGGGTCGACGATAAAGGCTGCATAGTAATGCTCGCCATAGTCGGGTCTGAGGCCAGGGCGTCCATTGTCGCTGCCTCCGTTCGCCAAGGCCGCCGCGTGAAATAGCGCGACGGCGTTGCGATCGGGTGCTGCAACCGCCAGGTGGAAGCCCGGACCGGGAGGACGCTGCCGTTCACAGACATGCTTCAGCGCCAGCTTGTCGCCACCACCCGGCACACCGTAGCCAACCGCCTGCCCGGTCTCCCCCGGCCGGAGATCTTCCCAAACCCGAACGTAGCCGAGCGGCTGAAGAACAGCATCATAAAATGCCGCCGAACGTTCGATGTCCGAAACGCCGAGGGAGATATGATGCAGCATCGGCAATCCGCCCTAGTGCCCAGCGTCCTCGGCACCTTCGCTGAGAAGACCGAAGACGAAGGTTGCGAAGGAGCGCCAGCATTCGACGCGGAACGTATCGTCTTCTGTGCGGAAGAGGATGATTTCGGCCTTGCCGAAGATGGTGCGCGAGCAGGCTCCGACCGGGAAGGTTGCGAGCGACAGATCCTGGGGGCAGCCGGAGGCGAGAGCCAGCTCGGCACCCGGACCCGAGACGATAATGCCGACATTGCGGTGCGAAACGTCGGTTGCCGAATGCATCTCAGAGACACCGGACAGAGCGGCCATCAGGTCGGCACCGCTTTCGTCAATGGCAAGCCATTCGTCCGGTCCGATCCACAGCACCGAGCGTCCACCGGAACGGCCGGATGTCTTCGGCACGTTCGGGATGGTCACGCCAAGCGCTGCCGACAGCGCCTGAAGCGAAGCCTGCGGTGCGCGCAGCGCTATCCGCGTTGCAGGTGCCGCCGAGGTCAGCCGGACGGCCGAGGAGCCGCCATGACGGCCGGCTAGAACGGATCTGCGAATTGCGGTCTCAGCCATTGATCCGGCCTCCTTCCTTGTCAAAGAACACCATATCCGTCACCTCGACGGCAATGGTCTTGTCGGGCATCGGTATGTAGAGCGTCTCGCCCATCCGCGCCCTGCCGCCGGCAACGAGCGCGAAGGCGATCGAGCGGCCGCAATTTTCCGACCAGTAGGACGAGGTGACATGCCCGAGCATGGTCATCGGCTTCGGTTCGTTCGGATTGGCAACAACCTGCGCACCTTCCTCGAGAACAACGTTCGGATCCTTTGTCACGAGGCCGACCAGCTGTTTGCGGCCTTCCTTCGTGAGGTCGATACGCTTCAGGCCGCGGATACCGACGAAGTCGGTCTTCTTCTTGGAAACCGCCCAGGAAAGACCGGCATCGTCAGGGGTGACAGTGCCGTCGGTATCCTGGCCGACGATGATGTAGCCCTTTTCGGCGCGCAGCACGTGCATGGTTTCCGTACCGTAGGCGCAGGCGCCGAGCGGCTCGGCATTGGCCCAGATGGCTTCGAGCACGGCCTGACCGTAATCGGCAGGAACGTTGATTTCGAAACCGGCCTCACCGGTGAACGAAACGCGGAACAGACGGGCCGGAACGCCCATGACCGTGCACTCGGCAACGCTCATATGCGGGAAGGCTTCGTTGGAGATATCGACGCCCTCGACGAGCGGCGCGATGATCTCGCGTGCCTTCGGGCCCTGAACCGCAATGACCGCCCACTGTTCGGTCACCGACGTCAGCCAGACGTTCAGATGCGGGAATTCCGTCTGCAGGTAGTCTTCCATATGGTTGAGAACGCGCGGCGCACCGCCCGTCGTCGTCGTCACATGGAAGCGATCCTCGCTCAGGCGGCCGACGACGCCGTCGTCGTAAACGAAGCCGTCTTCGCGGGTCATGATGCCATAGCGGCACTTGCCGGGCTTCAGCGTATCCCAGGCGTTGGTATACATCAGATTCATGAACTGGGCGGCATCGGGGCCGACAACCTCGATCTTGCCGAGGGTCGAAGCATCGAATATGCCCGCGACTTCACGTGCCGTCCTGCACTCGCGCGAAACGGCCTGATGCATGGTTTCGCCCGCACGCGGATAGAACCAGGCGCGTTTCCAGTTGCCGACATCCTCGAACACCGCACCCTGCGCCTCTTCCCACTGGTGAAGCGGCGTCTTGCGCGTAGGGTCAAACAGTTCGCCACGCGAATGCGCGATCAGCGTACCATAGGTGACAGGCGTATAGGGCGCGCGGAAGGTCGTGAGACCGACCTGCGGGATATCCTTGCCCAGCATTTCGGCGGCGATCGCCAGGCCGTGCATGTTGGACAGCTTGCCCTGGTCGGATGCCATGCCATTCGTCGTGAAGCGCTTGATATGCTCGATCGAATGCATGCCTTCGCGAACGGCAAGGCGGATGTCCTTGGCGCAAACGTCGTGCTGGAAATCAATGAAGGCCTTGGCACTGGTATCGGGGCCGGCACCTTCAGCGGCGCCGATCATTCCGCCGGTCCACTGGAAGGCCTGCTCGGCAGCGATGCTGATCTTGCCGCTGCCCTGCTTGCCGGATGCCTGTGCCATCAGTTCACCGGCGGCAAGCGATTCTTCGATCGTCTGCTGCAGATCGTCGGTGCCGTTGCAGGCGCCGACTGAGAGGCATTCCTGCGCATAGGTGCCCGGCAGGAACCGCTCGGTCTCCACGTCGAACTTCACCTTGCCGCGAGACTGCGAGAACAGATGCACCGAGGGCGTCCAGCCGGCGGACACCAGCAGCGCGTCGATGGCGATCTTGCGCGGCGAGCTGCCGCCATTGCGGGCAACGGTCATCGAGGAGACGCGCAGCTTGCCGGCGGTATCGAGCACCGCATGGCCTGCCAGAACCTCGATGCCGAGCGAACGGGCTTCGGCCAGAACGGCGGCGCCCGGCTGCGGGCGGCAATCGACGATCGCCGCGATCGCGACACCGGCGCGCTTCAGATCGAAGGCAGCCTCATAGGCCGAGTCATGCGCGGTGTAGACGCCAACCTTCGCACCGACAGCCACGCCGTACTGGTTGAGGTACATGCGCGCGGCAGATGCCAGCATGATGCCCGGGCGGTCGTTGTTCGGGAACACCATGTGGCGCTCGATCGCACCATTGGCGAGGATAACCCGCTTGGCACGCACCTGCCAGAGGCGCTCGCGCGGCAATTCGCGGCCGGGGTTGGAAACGTGGTCGGTAACGCGCTCGGCAAGCGCCACGAAATTGTGGTTGTAGTAGCCGAAAGCCGTCGTGCGGGTTAGCACCTGGACATTGTCCATCGCCCGGAGCTTGGCAGCCGTCTGCTGCGCCCAGGTATAGCCATCGACGCCATCGATCTTGACGCCGCTGTCATAACGCAGCGCGCCGCCGACATCCGCCTGCTCGTCGCAGAGGATGACGTTTGCGCCAGCTTCGGCCGCAGCAAGAGCTGCCGAAAGACCGGCAACGCCGGCACCGGCGACCAGCACGTCGCAATGCGCGTAGCGGCTGGCATAGTGATCGGGATCGGCCTCGGCCGGCGCGACGCCGAGACCGGCAGCCCGGCGGATCATCGGCTCGTAGACATGCTTCCAGGCAGCTTTCGGCCACATGAAGGTCTTGTAGTAGAAACCGGCCGCGAAGAACGGCGACATCAGATTGTTGACGCCGCCGATATCGAAGGCGAGCGACGGGAAGCGGTTCTGCGACTTGACGATCATGCCGTCGAAGACTTCCTGAACCGTGGCGCGCACGTTCGGCTGCTTGCGGGCACTGTCACGCGCAACGTCGATCAGCGCATTCGGCTCTTCCGCACCGGCAGACAGGATGCCGCGCGGACGGTGGTACTTGAAGGAACGGCCGACCAGATGCACGCCATTGGCAATCAGCGCCGAAGCGACGGTATCGCCCTCAAGCGCCGTGTAGCTCTTGCCGTCGAAGGTGAAGCGGGCGGTCTTGGCTGGCGTCAGACGCCCCTTGCCTGCAATACGGTTCGCGCCGCTCATTTTGCGTCTCCATCTCGGTTGTCTTCGACAACCACGGCTTCATAGGTTTCGACGGGGGCGTGCGGAACGGCGGCAGCGCCGATCTCAGGCTTCGGCTCGCCTGCCTTGTACGTCTTGATGAATTTGTCGCTGATCGTGTCGCGCGCCGCATTGAAGAAGCGGCCGCAACCGTTCATGTGCCGCCAGCGCTCGAAGATCAGTCCCTTCGGATTGCTGCGCAGGAAGAAATACTCTTCAAACGCCTCGTCGGAGATCGACGCGATGTCGGTTGGGCGGGCGATATGCGCATCGCCGGCGCCGCGGAATTCGAGCTCGGAGCGCTCTTCCTGACAGTAAGGGCAGTAGATCAGTAGCATGTGATACCTGTCTTAGAGTTCCGATCCGGAAACAATGGTTCCGGGAGGTTGATTGCAAAGCCGCCTGCCAAGCGCGACATAGGGGCCGATCCGTTTGAGCAGCTGCTCGAAATTCTCATAGGGCTTCAACACATCCGTTATGCCGATATTCGCGAAAGCCATTCCGTATAAGTCCGTATCGATCACGTAAGCCCTGTCTTTCGAACCGCCCTCTGACGGCAGGAAATAGACCGCCGGCTGGTGGAAAACGAAGGCGCAGGCCAGCATTCCGCTATCCGCCACAAAGGGCCAGTCCTTCTCGCCCCCTGCCCGCTCGATCTTCTGAAGCCGGAAATCCCCGGCTTCCGGCACGACATTGCCTGCGGGCACCGCCCCCATGACAAGTCCCGCCGAAAGGAGGACTTCCACAATCATCAGTGCGCCACGGCGGCAGCCGCTGCCTCGTCGATGAGGCGGCCGGTCCGGAAGCGGTCAAGCGTCAGCCCGGCATTGAACTTGTGCGCCTCGTCGCGGGCGATGAGATGCGCAAACAGGTTTGCCGAACCCGGCGTTGCCTTGAAGCCGCCCGTACCCCAGCCGCAGTTGACGTAGAGGCCCGGTACCGGCGTCTTCGACTGGATCGCCGAACGATCCGGCGTGTTGTCGACGATACCGCCCCACTGGCGCATCATCTTGACGCGGCGGAACATCGGGAAGAGTTCGCAGATGGCATCCAACGTATGGGTGATGATCTGCAGGCCACCGGTCTGCGAGTACGAATTGTATTGGTCCGTACCGGCGCCGATGACCAACTCGCCCTTGTCCGACTGCGAAATATAGGCATGCACGGTGTTCGACATGACGACGCAGGGGAAGATCGGCTTCAGCGGCTCGGACACCAAGGCCTGAAGCGGGCTGGACTGCAGTGGCACGCGCACGTCGGCCATGTTCATGACGACGGTGGAGTGGCCGGCGGCGGATACACCGATCTTCTTCGCACCGATGTAGCCACGGTTTGTCTCGACACCGGTGACACGGCCATCGGGGCCGCGGCGGATGCCGGTGACTTCGCAATTCTGGATGATGTGGACGCCGCGGTCCGAGGCGGCGCGTGCGTAGCCCCAGGCAACCGCATCGTGACGGGCCGTACCGCCGCGGCGCTGCAGGGCGGCGCCGTTGATCGGGTAGCGGGCGCTCGCGGAAATATCGAGCGGCGGGCAATAGGCCTTGGCCTGCTCCGGCGTCAGCCATTCATTGTCGATGCCGTAGAGACGGTTCGCATGAATATGCCGCTTGAAGGACTGCTGGTCGTGAACATTGTGCGAGAGCATCATCACGCCACGCGGCGAATACATCACATTGTAGTTGAGGTCCTGGGAGAGGTTCTCCCAGAGCTTCATCGAATGCTCGTAGATGTGCATGCTCTCTTCATAGAGATAGTTCGAGCGGATGATGGTCGTGTTGCGGCCGGTATTGCCGCCGCCGAGCCATCCCTTTTCGAGCACCGCGACATTGGTAATGCCGTGCTCCTTGGCAAGATAATAGGCGGCACCGAGACCATGACCGCCACCGCCGACGATGATGACGTCGTATTCCGCGCGCGGTTCAGGCGAAGTCCACTGCTTCTCCCAGCCCTTGTGGGCTCGGAGGGCTTCTCTCGCAACGGCAAAGACCGAGTATTTCCGCATCCGCCATCATCTCCTTAGGGACAGGCATTCTTCTTCGTGGCCATACAAATCGCAAATCCAAAAGCGGCACAACGTTTCTTTTGCGACGCGGAACGGCTTTTGTTTGACATGCGCGAGATCGTACCGCGTGCCTGAGACCGTCCGGTTCCGAGTAAATGCAGTCTCTGCCTGGGGTTAGCCCAAGAGGGCAGGCAGACCGTGCGGCGCAGAACATGCTAATATCCATATATGTGAGGGATATTTCATGTGGTTTTCGCGATGTGCTGCAATTGCGGCACTCGGTTTTGCGTCATTGATCCCGGTAACGGCCGCGGCGGCGGAAGCCGTGGGCGAAGCTGTGGAGATCAAGACCGCGGTAACCGGCGAACAGGGGCCACTCGAAGTCAACTCCGCCGTCTATCGCGACGATCGCATCCGCACGTCGCAATCGGGCCTGGGGCAGTTCGTCTTCCGCGACGGAACGAAACTTGCTGTCGGCTGGGGCTCATCCGTCGTCATCGACCGCTATGTCTTCGACGACAGCGATTCCGTAAAGCGTCTTAGTATCAAGGCTGCAAAGGGCACGTTCCGCTGGATCAGCGGCAGCTCCAAGTCCTCGGCCTACCAGATCCTAACCCCTGCCGGAACGATCGGCGTCAGGGGCACCGCCTTCGATTTCTTCGTCGGTCCGGATGGCACGACGGCCGTCGTGCTTCTGAACGGCGCGGCGCAATTCTGCGGACCTGGCGGCTGCCGGCAGCTGACGCGGCGCTGCGACTGCGTGATCGCCGATCGCAGCGGTGGCATGACCGACGTCAAGCATGTCGATCGCAGCGTGCTGCAGACGCTCGGCACCAATCGCGCCCTTCCGTTTCTGTCCGGCAGTCAACGTCTCTCGGGCATGCTCGGCACCAGCTGCGGCATGAGCGCCGCATTGCAGGACCGGCGCGACCCGGTGGCCCCCGCTCCCCGCCTGGCGCCGCCGCCACCGCCTCCGCCGGTTCCACCGGAGAAACCGTCAAACCCGGATAAGCCTCACAAGCCCCATAAGCCGGACAAGCCGGACAAACCGGATAGGCCCCACAAACCGGACAAGCCTGACAAACCGCACGGGCCGGACAGACCCGACAGACCGGATCGGCCAGACAGGCCTGACAGACCGGATCGACCGGATAGCCCGGGTGGTCACGATCACGGCGGCGATGATCACGACCATGGCCGCGGACACGGTACCCGCGACCACGATGGCGATCGCGGTGACAGGGGCGGCAACCGGGACGGAAGGGATCGCGGCAACTGGAGCCGCGGCCGTTAGGATTGGATGATCTGCCGTTTATGCGGCGCCGGTGGCGCATCACGGAAATGATCGGCACGGCGGGCGAGCTTGCGGTAGAAATCCGGCAGATGCGGCGACACGGCCCTGGCTTTCAGCCTGATCGCGCCGGCGATCCGCCGGAGCGCTGGCGAGCGGCTCCGCAACGCCGAGAGCAGTTCCGCATGCAGCAGACGCAATTCGGTGAACTCGGCCGACCCGGCAAGCGTCGGGCCGCCGACGACGGCGAAGAGTTCGGTCCGCGTGCTTTTCCCCTTCAGCCCCACCGCGCCAGCCTCCAGCAGCGCCATCTCGCGCTGGCGCTTGGCGGTTTCCTCCGAAATCAGAATGTCGAAACCGACCTCCTTGCAGGAGGATTCGATACGCGCCGCGACATTGACCGCGTCGCCGACTGCCGAATAGTTGAAACGCGTTTCCGCCCCCATGTTGCCGACGCAGGCGACACCGGTGTGGATGCCGATGCCGATGCCAACTTTCTGATCCGGGCCGAAACCGAAGGCATCCTCGGCGTTCAGCCGGGCCAGCGTCTCGCGCATCGCCAGCGCCGCACGCACCGCCTTCGCCTCGTGGTCGGCGACATCGACGGGCGCATTCCAGAAGGCCATGATCGAATCGCCAATGAACTTGTCGAGCGTGCCTTCGTTTGCGATCACGTGGTAGCTCAAGGCATCGAGCAGCGTATTCAGAAAGTGGACGACAGCGGTCGGCGGAAGCCGCTCGCTGATCTCAGTGAAGTCGCGGACATCGACGAACATCACGGTCAACTCCCGGTCGTCGCCACCGAGGCGCAGCGCATCACGCGTGTGCTCTATTCTATAAAGCAGCGACGGCGAGAGATAATGACCGAAGGCGCGGCGCACCTCCCGCCTCTCCCGGTCGATGACGAGATTACGGAACGATGTCGCCGCGAAATGCGTGATCGAGCCGCCGAGGATTGGCGCCAGCGGATCAAGCAGCAGGCCGAGCGCCGAGAAGCAAAACCAGGACGCGACCAGCGCCAACGCGGTGATCGCGAGCCCGCAGGCGAGCGCGACGGCCGGGCTGACAAACGTGGTTATGAATACCAGCAGCGTCCCGAGTACGGCGATCGCCAGAATCTCCAACCCATCAGCCCAATCCGGCCGCGACAGGAAGTGACCAGAGAGGATCTGCTCCACCGTCTGCGCATGCAGCGATACGCCGGGCACATTTTCGCCGAGTGCCGTGGTGCGGATATCCTGCAGGCCGGCAGCAGATGTGCCGATGAAGAGAATGCTGCCGTTGATCGCCTCGGCGACGGCGGGCGGCGGACCGGTGCCATCGAGGATCAGCCGCGCAGAGATATAGCGTTCCGCCCGGTCGGGCGTGACGTAAAGCCAGAGTTCGCCTGCGACCGTCACCGGCACGACGAAATCACCGATCTTCGCCGACGTCATGACCCCGGCAACCGCGGGAGCCCCGGCCAGCACATAGGTCGATGCGCCCTGCGCCACCCGCAACGCTTCCATTGCGAGATTGGGATAGAACTGGCTGCCATCGCTGAGGAACAGCGGGACGGCCCTCACCACCGGCGAAGGATTGCCCGGATTGAGGCTGATGTGGCCGATCCCGGCGGCATTCTTCTCCAGCCCCGGCCGAAGCGGCGTTGCCGCCGCAAGATGCGGAAGTGCCGCCGCCGGATCTTCACCGGTAAAGGCAAAACCAGCCTTCACCGGCGGACGGTAGTGACCTTCGTTCGAAAGACCGAAGCCAAGCACAACGGGCCTGGAAGCGATCGAAGCGGCGAAGATCTGGTCGTTGTCGGGCAATTTCGCGATCACGGCCGGGTCGATGCCTTCGGCGTCCGCGGCGATCGCCCGCGGTGAAAGCCGGTCCGGCTCGGCAAACAGCATGTCGAAAGCGATCGCGGCGGCACCCATTTCGGAAAGACGCTCGACCAGATGCGCGAGCCGGTCGCGCGGCCAGGGCCATTGCCCGAACTCCTTGAGCGACGCCTCGTCGATATCGATCACGTGCACAGGCACGGGCTCGAATGGCCGCGGCGCGATCCGCTGATACTCATCGAAAGTGACATCCCGCGCCTGCCGCAGCAGCGAAGGGTCGCCCGCCCGAAGGGCCGTCAGCGCCGCGACGATCAACAGACCGATGAGAACGCCGATTTGCTGCGTACGCGTCATGAACATGCAGCGCTCTTGAGATGGAGCCACGCGGCGGCAGCGAATTTACGACGCTTTCGCATCAATGGCCACTCGCCCTTATGGATGGGTAGGCGGTGCGGCTGGCGGCTCTATCCGCCATTTTTTCCACACCAGTCCACATCCCGGCTGGACTTCCAGAAAGCGATCTGATATCCCGCATCACCAATCGCAAGGCTCTCGCCGCGCGAACGTTATGTTTTTGCCTCTGGCGCTGCGTCGCCTCATGGCGCAACCAAAACCAAAGGAACGTGATTCTCGTGCAGGTACTCGTCCGCGATAACAATGTTGACCAGGCTCTCCGCGCTCTCAAGAAGAAGATGCAGCGCGAAGGTATTTTCCGCGAAATGAAGATGCGCGATTACTACGAAAAGCCGTCGCAGAAGCGCGCTCGCGAAAAGGCTGAAGCCGTTCGCCGCGTTCGCAAGCTGGCTCGCAAGCGGGCACAGCGCGAAGGTCTGGTTGCACGCTAAGGCGTGTCCGTCGTTATTTCGACGTTTTCAGATGCATGTTGGCGGGGGCGATTGGTGTCGCCGCCGCCTTTTTAATTTGCCGCTGAAGATCGCATGTCCGTTCGCCTTCGGACATGACGCATGGGGAAAGCGCACGAATGGCTGATTTCTTGTTCTCTTCGTCCCGGTCCTTGCGCGCGCCCAAGGCGCCGCTACTGCCGATGTTGGCGGTTCTTGCCGCGGTCGGCCTTGCCGGCTGCCAGACCGAAAACACCTCCGATGCCGTTATCCGCATCGACAAGGCCCAGGGCTCGGAAGGGAACATCGCCTCGTTGACTTCGGTCATCAACGCTAATCCACGCGATCCGGAAGGCTACAACGTCCGTGGTTCGGCCTATGGCCGCGCCGGCCAGTTCAAGGCTGCACTAAACGACTTCAACACGGCCCTGCAGATCAACCCGCGCTTCTTCCAGGCCTATGCCAACCGCGCGCTTGTCTATCGCAACATGGGCCAGCAGCAGCAGGCGATCGGCGACTACAATGCCGCCCTGCAGATCAACCCGAATTACGACGTCGCCTATATCGGCCGCGGCAATGTCTACCGCCAGGCAGGCCAGGATGATCCGGCTTTCAACGACTTCTCGAAGGCGATCCAGCTCGGCACCACCGACGGGCGCGCCTATCACAATCGCGGCCTGATCTTCCAGAAGCGCAATCAGCAGGACAAGGCGATCGACGACTTCTCGAAGGCGATCTCGCTTTCTCCGAATTCGCCCGAGCCGTATAACGGCCGCGGCATCTCCTATATCGCGCTGAACGACGACGATAACGCTTTCGCCGATTTCAACCACGCGATCGAGCTCAACGGCAACGTTGCCGAATCCTGGGCCAACCAGGCGCTGGTCTACGAACGCCGCGGCGACAAGGACAAGGCGATGCGCAGCTATCGCCACGCTGTCGGCCTCGACCCGAAATACCAGCCGGCGCGAGACGGCATGGCCCGGCTCGGCGCTCCCAGCAGCAACGGCTGATCCTGAAGCATCGGAGACGGCACCATGGCGGCGAAACAACATGTGATCGTCGCCGGTGCCGGCATCATCGGCGCCTCCATCGCCTGGCACCTTACCCGCGACGGCGCCGACGTCACTGTGATCGCCGAAGACACCGGCGGTGTTGCAACACCCAATTCCTTCGCCTGGATCAATGCCAGCTGGGGCAATCCCGAATTCTATTTCCGCTTCCGCCGCCGCTCGATGACAGAGTGGAAGCGTCTGGCCACCGAACTACCCGGCCTGCCGCTTTCCTGGTGTGGCGGCATATGCTGGGATCTGCCTGAAGACGAGCTGCTCGCCTACGAGACCCAGCATGCGCAGTGGGGCTATGGCATCGAGCGAATCGGCAAAGCCGGGATCGCCGCCCGCGAACCCTTTCTGACGCAAATCCCCGATACCGCGCTCAGCATCGCCGAAGAAGGCGCCGTCGAACCGGTCGCGGCCGCCCGCCTGATGCTGGCCGATGCCGGGGCGCGCGGCGCAAAATTCGTCACCGCCGCCGTCCGCGGCCTCCTGAGACGTGGTGAAGGCATTGCCGGCGTCGTCACATCTGCAGGGATCGTCGAGGCCGACCACGTGGTTCTGGCCGCCGGAGCAGGCGCTGTCCCGATTGCCGCTTCGGCAGGGATCACGCTGCCGATCGATGCACCTGCAGGATTGATCGTTCATTCCCGGCCATTCGAAAAGCGCCTGAACGGCCTGGTCATCGCGCCCGAGCTCCACATGCGCCAGACCGCCGAGGGCCGCATCATCGCCGGCAGCGACTTCGGCGGCAGCGAGCCCGGCGCGGATCACAAATCGACCGCCGCCACATTATTCGCCAAGGTGAAGGCCAATCTCGCAAGCAGCGAGAACCTGACCATGGAACTCTTCACCGTCGGCTACCGTCCGACGCCAAAGGATGGTTTTCCGATCATCGGCAACGGCGGCTGCCCGAGGCTTTATGTCGCCGTCATGCATTCGGGCGTGACCTTGGCACCGCTTGCCGGGCTGCTGGCAGCAAGCGAAATTCTCACCGGCGAGACCGAAAGCGACCTTGAGCCGTTCCGCCTGGCGCGTTTTGCGTGAGCGTTGGTACGAAATGCGACAAAGCCGTCACCTTCATTTAGGAGGTTGCAACCCCATCCCCCACCCCCTAACATGACCCTGCATCGATAGCAGGCTATCGGGAATCAGAACGCGTTCAGGGCGATGGCGGCAATGCAGTTTTCTGCTTTCCTATCTGTTGGAAAAAGTTCCGGATTCCGTCTGTGCCGGTCAGGTGGAAGAGCCTGCCGATGAGCCTGCGTTCCCGCATGTTTCCAAAGGCCACGATCGGCACCTATCTGGTTGCGATGGCCGTCGCCATCGCCGTGCCGATCTTCGCCTTCGTGACGCTTCTGCTGCTGCAGCTCGAGGACAACCAGCGCGACACGCTGCGCCGCGAGACAGCGCAGGATGCGCTTGCGCTTTCTCGCTCCGTCGACCGGCAATTGCAGGACATGGCCACCACGCTCCGCCTGCTCGCCACCTCGCCTGAGCTTGAGCACAGCGATTACGCATCCTTCCACCAGCGCACCGAAACGGCGCTGCGCGGCGATACGCTTTATGTCATCGCCACCGACAAGGACGGCCAGCAGCTGCTGAATACCCGTCGCGATTTCGGCACGCAGCTCGGCAAGATGAGCAATCTCACGGCGCTCAAATACGCCATGGATAGCGGCCGGATCGAGGCCTCCAACGTTTTCCAGGGCAGCACCAGCGGCGAGTGGGTCTACAACGTGACCATGCCGGTCCAGACCGGCAACGCAGCGGCGCTGATCATCACCCAGAACGCCAAGGACCTGGCGAAGATGCTGCAGCCGGAAGGCCTTGCGGCCGGATGGTCGGCAGCCGTCATCGACCAGTCCGGGCACGTCGTCGCCTCCGGCGGGCCATTCGCCATCGAACCAGGCACCGCCTTCGACCCCCGTATCCTGCCCTCGCTGATCGCGTCCCGCGGCGTCTTCGAGGACCGCAAGATCCTGCCCGACCAGTTGCTCGGCTACGCGCAGATCCCCGGCTGGTCATGGAAGACGGTAATCTGGGGGCCGATCTCCACAGCGCAGGCATCGATCCTGACGACCTGGCGCTTTCTGATCATAGGCGGCATTGCCCTCCTCGCCGTCGCCGTTTTCGCCGCCTATGCCGTGGCCCGCCAGGTGCGCACGACAATCCGCGATATCGCCGAGATGGCAAACCGCATGGGCGAGGGCCACATCGTCGCGCCGATCGACACCAGCGTCGTCGAAGCCAACCAGGTGGCCGTGGCGCTGTCCAACGCCTCCTTTGATCGCAGCCAGACCGAGGACCGCCTGCATTTCGTCATGAACGAGCTGGTTCATCGCACCAAGAACCTGCTAACGCTGGCCCAGGCGATGATGCGCCAGCTTGCGAAGCAGGCCGACAGCGTCGAGGGTTTCCAGGCAGCCGTTGCCGAGCGGTTGGATGGCTTGGTGCGGTCGATCGAGCTCCTGACCAGCGAACAATGGGCCGGCGCCTCGCTGCGGCGGGTGGTGGATATCCATCTCGACGCCTTCCCGCAGGCCGTCGAGCAGATCGAGATCGTTGGCAAGGACTTCATGCTGAAGCCCGAGGCAGTCCAGAATCTCGGCCTGACGCTGCATGAACTGGCGACCAACTCGGTGAAATACGGCGCATTGTCGATCCCCGAGGGACGCGTGACCTTCTCCTGGCAGGAGGTCGAAGTGGAAAACCAGACGGAACCGATGCTGCGGTTCATCTGGCGGGAATTGAGCGGACCTGCGGTGAAAGTGCCGGAGCGCTCCGGATTCGGCACGACCGTCATCAAGATGCATGCGGCAGCTGCCTTCCGCGGCACCGTTCAGGTCGATTACCTGGCGGAAGGACTGCTCTGGGTGCTGACGGCAACGCGCAGCACGCTGGCCCGCGATTAGAGCCGGCGGGAACAATCAAAAGCGCCGCCCGTTTCGAACAGGTCATTCAAGGGAGAAGGACCATGTTCAAGCAAACGATGATCGCAGCCGCCGCGCTGACCGCTGCAGCCTGCGCAACACCGGCGGCAGCTGCAGACTATGTCAGCCTCGGCCGCCTCGTCTGCGGTTCGGACGGCGGTCAAGGCCTCATCATCAAGTCCGAAAAGAACCTGATCTGCACCTACACGCCGGCAGGCGGCGGCGCGAAGGCCATCTATGCAGGCAAGATCGAGAAATACGGCATCGATATAGGCCAGACCGGCAAGAGCGTGATGATCTGGCAGGTGCTGGCCAAGACAGGCACAGACTTCCCGCAATTCGCGCTCGCCGGCGAATATTACGGCGTCGGTGCCGATGCCAGCTTCGGCGCTGGGGCCGGCGCCAAGGTGATCGCCGGTGGCACAAACCAATCCTTCATGCTGCAGCCGCTGAACGTCCAGGCCCAAGAGGGGCTCAATCTCGCTGTCGGTGTGGAGAAAATGACGCTGGCGCCCGCTGCGACCTGATCACGGGTTCAGCAGCGAGGAAAAGGCCTGCTCCGGCAGGCCTTTTCTGTGCGGTCATCCGCCAAAACAAAGAGCCCGGCGAAACCGGGCTCTTTCCGCATAGTCACGTTTAAATCAATCAATGCCCGATCGATTTGTTGATCTCTTCGGTAACCTTCTTGGCATCGCCGAGCAGCATCATCGTGCCGTCCTTGTAGAACAGCGTGTTGTCGATGCCGGCATAGCCGGAGCCGAGCGAGCGCTTGACGAAGATGCAGGTCTTGGCCTTGTCGACGTCGAGGATCGGCATGCCGTAGATCGGCGAGGTCTTGTCGTCGCGTGCCGCCGGGTTGGTGACGTCGTTGGCGCCGATGACATAGGCGACGTCGGCCTGTGCGAATTCCGAATTGATGTCCTCGAGCTCGAAGACTTCGTCATAGGGAACATTGGCTTCGGCAAGCAGCACGTTCATATGGCCGGGCATGCGGCCCGCCACCGGATGGATCGCGTACTTCACCTCGACGCCTGCCTTCTTGAGATTGTCGGCCAGCTCGCGCAGCGCATGCTGGGCCTGTGCCACCGCCATGCCGTAGCCCGGCACGATGATCACCTTCGAGGCATTGGCCATCAGATAGGCGGCGTCCTCGGCCGAGCCGAGCTTGACCGTCTTGTCGGAATTGTCGGCCGCACCGCCCGATGTCTCGCCGCCGAAGCCGCCGAGAATGACCGAGATGAAGGACCGGTTCATGCCCTTGCACATGATGTAGGAGAGGATCGCACCCGACGAGCCGACCAGCGCGCCGGTGATGATCAGCGCCAGATTGCCGAGCGTGAAACCAATGCCGGCCGCCGCCCAGCCCGAATAGGAATTCAGCATCGAGACGACGACGGGCATGTCGGCGCCGCCGATCGGCACGATCAGCAGCACGCCGAGCGCCAGTGCCAGCACGATGATCGCCCAGAAGTCGAAATGGCTTTCGGTGACCGCGAGACCGATGATGAAGAAGACAATCAGCACCAGCAGCGCGGCGTTGATGACGTGGCGGAATGGCAGCATGATCGGCTTGCCGGACATCCGCCCGTCGAGCTTCAGGAAGGCGATGATCGAGCCGGTGAAGGTCAGCGCGCCGATAGCCGCACCGATCGCCATCTCGACACGCGCTTCGGTATGGATCGAGCCGATATCACCGATACCGAAGGAGAGTGGCGTATAGAGCGCCGATGCTGCAACGAGCACGGCGGCGAGGCCGACCAGCGAGTGGAAGCCGGCAACCAGCTGCGGCATCGAAGTCATCGGAATGACGCGGGCGATATAGGCGCCGGCACCGCCGCCAATCGCCAGGCCGAGCACGATCAGCACGAAGCCGATGAAGGACGGCGTTGCCAGAACCAGCGTCGTGAGGATGGCGATCCCCATGCCGATCATGCCGTAGAGATTGCCCTTGCGGCTGGTGGCCGGATGGGAAAGACCGCGGAGCGCCAGGATGAACAGCACGCCGGAGACGAGGTAGAGGAAAGCTGCGATATTGGTCATGCGTCCGGCCTCACTTGTCCTTCTTGCGGTACATCGCCAGCATGCGCTGCGTGACGAGGAAGCCGCCGAAGATATT
This sequence comes from Rhizobium sp. 01L410, assembly GCF_056400165.1. Lineage (NCBI taxonomy): Bacteria > Pseudomonadati > Pseudomonadota > Alphaproteobacteria > Hyphomicrobiales > Rhizobiaceae > Rhizobium > Rhizobium sp. 01L410. Next base: position 136,323 of record NZ_JBFTST010000012.1, on the reverse strand, counting down.
GACCGAGACGAGAACCAGCGCCACGAAGCCGAAGCCGGTTGCCAGACCGCTGGCCGAAATGCCGACTGCAAGCAGAGCGCCAACGACGATGACGGAGGAGATGGCGTTGGTCACCGCCATCAGCGGCGTGTGCAGCGCCGGTGTTACCGACCAGACGACATAGTAGCCGACGAAGATCGCCAGCACGAAGATCGCCAGCTGGAAGACGAAGGGATCGATCGCCCCGCCTGTCGCAGCACTCGCGACTTCAGGCGCATGCGCGGCAGCCGTTGCCACCGCCGTCACGGCCTGGTCGAGCTGCTCGAGGGCCTTGTCCATTGCTTCGCTGGCCATCAGTTATCCCCCTTCTTGGCGCCGCCGAATGCCGGATGCACGACATCGCCGGCATAGGTCAGCATCGTCGCCTTGATCAGCTCGTCGTCGAGATTGATGACCACTGTCTTCGTGTCCTTGTTGACCATGGTCTCCAGGAACGTCAGAAGGTTCTTGGCATAGAGCGCCGAGGCACTGGCCGCGACGCGGCCTGCCATGTTGGCATAGCCGATGACCTTGACGCCCTCGACCTCGGCCACCTGATCGGCCACAGCACCCTCGATATTGCCGCCGCGTTCGACCGCGAGATCGACGGCGATGGCGCCCGGCTTCATCGCCTTCAGCATCTCGCGCGTCACGAGGCGCGGTGCCGGACGGCCCGGGATCAGCGCCGTGGTGATGACGATGTCCTGCTTGGCGATATGCTCGGCAACCAGCGCTGCCTGCTTCGCCTGGTATTCTTTCGACATTTCCTTGGCATAGCCGCCAGCCGTTTCGGCAGCCTTGAACTCGTCGTCCTCGACGGCGATGAACTTGGCGCCGAGCGAGGCGACCTGTTCCTTGGCGGCCGGGCGAACGTCGGTGGCAGAAACGGCAGCGCCGAGACGGCGCGCCGTGGCGATCGCCTGCAGACCGGCAACACCGGCGCCCATGACGAAGACCTTGGCGGCCGGCACGGTGCCCGCCGCCGTCATCATCATCGGCATGGCGCGGTCATAGACCGCAGCTGCCTCGATGACCGCCTGATAACCGGCGAGATTAGCCTGGGAGGAGAGCACGTCCATCGACTGGGCGCGGGTGATGCGCGGCATCAGTTCCATGGCGAAGGCGGAAAGACCGGCACTTGCCATGCCGGCAATCGCCTCGTCACGGCCGTAGGGATCCATGATGGCGATGACGACAGCACCGCTCTTGTATCCGGTAATCTCGGCTGCAGCCGGGCGGCGCACCTTCAGGATAACGTCGGCCGAAGCGGCATCGGCAGCCGTGCCGATCCTGGCACCGGCAGCCTCGAATTCCCCGTCCGGGATACGCGACAGGCCACCCGCCCCCGCCTCGACGATCACGTCGAAGCCGAGGCCCTTCATCTTCTTGACGGTCTCGGGTGACGCCGATACGCGCGTCTCCAAGTCCGCCGCTTCACGCGCGACGAATACGATAGTGCCCAACTGCCCCCTCCTCCGGGTCAGCCAGACCGCCGCGGGTCTCCCCGCTTATGGCCAAGCGTCAGAAAATCTTTGGAAAATCGCCCCTCCCTGCCGCGATCAACGCAGCAGGACCAGACCGGCGACGAGAATGATAAGGAAAACCAGGATGCCGCCGAGCAGGCCGCCACCGGTGAAGAAACCAGCCGTCATACCGAGCAGCAGGGCGACGAGGAACATCGTGCCGTACTTTGCGGCGGCGATGAACGTATTGTACGTGGCCTCATGTTCCTTGTAGTCCATCGGCGCGCCAACTTCGACGGGTCCGGTGTGATGTTCGGCCATGAATATCGTCTCCCTCAAATGCCCGGTCCGCACAGTGCGGCAGACCGCCTGAATGCCATGATCAGCAGCGCTTGCAGCGGATCAATCCCTGTTCAGGGCTTACACAAAGCTTCGGGAAAGCGCAATGCATGACAATGCCGCATGCAGTACGCGGAAACGGCTTTCTTGCGCCATAGCCTCAGAGCGGCAGATCGGTGCCAAGCTCGCCCTCGGGCACGAAGCGCGCCGTTGGGATGATGGTCAGCGCCGGCGGCCCATGATCAGCGACCCGGCCGAACATCATGCGCTGCTCGCTGGCGCTCGACATAAAGAACGGATAACGCGTCAGCAGCTTGCGTCCGACTTCGAGCACATTGGTTGCCATCAGCGTCAGGTCGAAGCCGTAGATATCGGCCATCCGCGACGCGACGACGGTATCGGCATAGAAAACCCGCTTGTAGAAGGCAGCATGGGCCGGGCGCACATGCTGCAATACGCGGTCGGCGCGGAAATGCGCAGCCGCAACGATGTTCGGGCGCAGTGTCAGATAAGGCAGCCAGGGAAGCTCGGCGGCCGCTTCGGGGTCGGCCGCAAACCGGGCCGGATCGATCAGTGTCATTCCGGCATCGAGAAAGGCATCCATTTCGCCGGGAAAGATGCCGCCCGACTGCGACACGCGATGATCGGGCGTCACGTGATGAATGCGGATCGTGCTGACCAGTTCTTCATAATAATACAGCCCGAAAACATAGGCTTGACGGTCGAAATCGACGTCATCGATCAGCGTGGTGGCCGCGACCGGCAGCACTTCGCGCGCCTTATAGGCCCGGAAGCGCAGGCGCTCCACATCTTCCATGTCCTCGGTGCTTTCAATGCGCCGGTATTCGACATGGTCGAGTATTTCCATCAGCTTCCTGCTGAAATCGCTGGTCGTCGAAAAACCGTCTGCCATCGTGCTCACCGCTTGTTAACAGATCATTAAGCATACCGCCCGTTCTCGCGCAATGATTGCAGACAATGTCAATCACATTTGAATCGTTAAGGTTAACGGCCACGAGGAATCCGGCCGCTATACCCCTGAATTCTGAGGGGAAATCAGGCGGCGCCGGTCTTGCGGCGCGCTGCTGGACGCAGATTCGCGGAAAGAATGCCGATGTTCTGCGATGGAACAGGCTGCGAGAAGACGTAGCCCTGGATCAGATCGGCGCTGCGCTGCTTGTTGAGGATGGCAAGCTGATCTGCCGTCTCGACACCCTCGACAACGATCTTCAAACCAAGCTCGCGCGCCAGATTGACCGTGCCACGCAGCAGCTTCAGCCTGCGGGTATCCTGCACGATGTTGCGCACGAAGGAACGGTCGATCTTGACGATATCGAGCGGCAGCGTGTCGAGATAGCTGAGGCTGGAGAACCCGGTGCCGAAATCGTCGATGGCGATGGTGATGCCGCGCGAGCGCAGTTCCGCAAGGATGGCGCGCACCGCCGCCGGCTCGTCGATCAGGCAGCTTTCGGTCACTTCCAGATGTAGGCGCGCGGGTGGCAGCCCGGTTCGCGACAGCGCCTCGGAGACCAGCGAGAGAATATCGTTGTCACGCAGGTCACGCGCCGAAAGGTTGACGGAGACGGCGATATGCTCCGGCCAGGTCATGCAGTCGGCACAGGCGCGCAGCAGGATGAAGCGGGTGATATCGGAGATGATGCCCATCTCCTCGGCAAGCCGGATAAAGACATCGGGCGGGATCGAACCCCGTTCGGGATGCACCCAGCGCGCCAGCGCCTCGGCGCATTCGATCCGCGTTCCATCGGTCTTGTACATCGGCTGGTAGACGGCGTTCAACGCGCCCGCCGCGACGGCATCGCGAAGATCGGCCTTCAGCTTCTGCTGCTCGACATAGCGGCCATCCATCTCGTGCTCGAAGCCTGCGATGCCGCCACGTCCGCGCGACTTGCTCTCGAACAACGCCAGATCCGCCTTGATGCTCCATTCGTCCATTGCGAACGCATTGCCTTCCAGCACCGCGTAACCGGCGCTGAGCGAGATGAGGAAAGTCACCTCGTCGGCCTCGTAGTGGCCCTGGATTGCGGCATGCACTCCCCGCATTTCGCCTTCGAGCGAGTCGCGGCTCTTGGCATGCGGGAAGAAGATCACGAACTGGTCACCCATCAAGCGCCCGACGATCGCGCTTCCGGCCTTCTCCTTCACCCGTTCGGCGATGGCACAGAGCAGCTTGTCGCCAGTGATGTGGCCGCGCATGTCGTTGACATGCTTGAACTCGTCGATATCGATGACCATGAAGCCGAGCGGACCTTTGCGGCGCGGATGGCGGCCAAGATAATCCTGGACGAGCTGGCCGAAATATTCGCGGTTCGGCAGGCCACTCAACGCATCGAAGCGGACCATATGCAGGATCTTCTGCTCCGCCTTCACTCTGCTCGACACATCCTCGAAGATCAGCACCGCACCGCCATCGACGCGCCGCTTGGCCGAGAACTCCAGCGACAGATCCTCGGGCAAGTGGATCAGCACCCTCGACATGCTGCCCTCCGCCACCTGTGACAGCTGGCGCAGAATGAGATCGGGTTGCGAGGAATCCATGAAACTGTAGCGGGCGCCATAGCGCAGCACCGCACCGAGATCCCGATCCTTCAGTCTGTCAGGGTCGCCGATCTTCAGGAGCTCACAGGCCTTGCGGTTGATCACCTGGATCCGGTTGCCGGGATCGACCATCACAAGGCCATGCGGCATGTTATTGAGCGCCGTATCGAACCGGTCGGCAATCAGCGAGATCTGCCGGTGGGCGATGACATTTTCGTAGAGAAACTCGCGCACACCGTTTGCCATCGCCCGCGTCGTCAGGCCGAAAGGAATGAGGAAGGCCGAGAGGATAGCGCGGTAGAAATCCAGCGCCATCAGGCTGCAGACGATCATCGGCAGGCAACAGGCAAGCGTTTGCAGGTCGATCGCCCGCTGAGAACCATAGTTGCGCCCGACCACCGATACCATCGACGCCATCGTCACGGCGATACACGCGAGTTCGGCGAAAGGCTCCTTGAGGATGAAAATGGCGTAGCCGCTGCCGATGCCGAGAATGGCGGCAGTCGAGGTCGCTCCGGCGACGTAGATCGTCTCCCAGCGCTCGATATCGGCACGGGTCAGCGATTGCTTGTCCAGCTTGTCGAACTGGCGGAAGCTGAACATGCGTCCGGCGAAAATGATGAGAAATGCGAGCGCCAGCAGATAATAGAGCGGGGCATCGGCTTTTGCCGCCACTGCGGCGAAAGCGACAGCATGAACCACGACACCAGCCACAAGCGTCATGCGGTTCCCGAAGAGGGAACTCACGAACGACAGGTACACATCCTTCGGGACCCGGTTCGGGTTATGTGGCTTCATCCATATTTTCCCTGTGCGCGGGCACGATACTCAGAACCCTTTAAAATTTGATTGCATGAACCCTATGTATTTGGCTGGTTTTTCTAAAACTCCGGGGCGTATTTCAAAAGCGGAGTGCGAATACACATCCGGGAGATGCATTATTCTTGACTTATATTATGGCCAGCATCGACCGCATACCGGCGAGCCATCAGCGGCCACAACCATGGCGCCTACGACTAAACTCCTAGACGGGCCATTTCATCTTTCATTTTAGGGAACCCTCGTTTACACAAATTCCAACGAGGAGAACTTGCCGCAAAGGCAATACGGGGAGAAGAGATGGCGGCTCTGTTGAGTGTCAGCCGGCTGATCGATCGATTCAGCCAAGTCATCGGCAAGATTGCAGACTACATGGTGCTCTTCTGCTGCCTGATCAGCGCAGGCAATGCCATCGTCCGCTACACGTTCAATTACAGCTCGAATGGCTGGCTGGAGATCCAATGGTATCTCTTCGCCTATGTCGTCGTGCTCGGCGCCGCCCACACGCTGCGGAACAATGAGCATGTGCGCGTAGACCTGATCTACGGCTCGGTCTCGGATCGCGCGCGGCTCTGGATCGATATCATCGGCCTCGTCGTCTTCCTGATCCCGGCCTGCATCTTCCTCGCCATTCTCTGCTGGCCCTATTTCATGCATTCCTTCCAACAGGGCGAAGTCTCCGCCAATGCGGGCGGCCTGATCCGCTGGCCGGTGAAGTTCATGCTGTTTGCCGGTTTCACGCTTCTCAGCCTTCAGGGCATTTCGGAGCTGATCAAGAGGATCGCGGCACTCGCCGGCAGTATCCAGATCGACACGAAATACGAAAAGCCGCTGCAGTAAGACATCCGGGGGAGAAAGCACGTGTTCGATTACGGTATCATTCCGCCCGCCATGTTCGTCGGCATGATCATTTTCATGCTTTATGGCTTTCCGGTCGCCTTCTCGCTGGCCGCTGTCGGCCTGTTCTTCGGCATCATCGGCATTATCACCGGCCATTTCAGCGAAGTGTTCCTGCAAGCTCTGCCGTTGCGCTTCTTCGGCATCGTCTCCAACGATCTGCTGCTTGCCATTCCGTTCTTCACGCTGATGGGCGCCGTGCTCGAGCGATGCGGGCTGGCGGAAGACCTGCTTGAAGGTACCGGCAAGCTGTTCGGCGCCATCCCGGGCGGTCTTGCCTATGCCGTCATTCTGGTCGGCGCCGTGCTTGGCGCCATCACCGGCACGGTCGCGGCTTCCGTCATCACCATGGGCGTCATCTCGCTGCCGATCATGCTGCGCTACGGCTACAGCCCGCGGCTTGCGACCGGCGTCATCGCCGCCTCCGGCACGATCACCCAGGTCATTCCACCCTCGCTGGTTCTCGTGGTCCTCGCCGACCAGCTCGGACGCTCGGTCGGCGACATGTATCTCGGCGCCATCGGCCCCTCGATCCTGCAGGTGGCGATCTTCGTCGGCTACATTCTGATCCTGTCGATCATCAACCCGAAGTCGATGCCGCCGCTGCCGAAGGAAGTGCGCGGCGACTTTGACTGGAAGCTGCTGGCCACCGTTCTCTGGGGCATGATCCCGTCGATCGTGCTGATCTTCCTGGTGCTCGGCACCATCTTCATGGGACTCGCCACCCCGACAGAAGCCGGCGCCCTCGGCGTCGTCGGCGCCATTGCGCTTGCCGCCCTGCACCGCCGCCTCACCTGGCCGCTGATCCGCGAGGCGATGACCTCGACCATGCACATCACCTCGATGGTGGTGATGATCCTGATCGGCTCGACCTGCTTCAGCCTCGTCTTTCAGGGCATGGACGGCTCGCGCTGGATCGAGCACATGCTGTCGGGCATCCCGGGCGGTCCTGTCGGCTTCCTGATCTTCGTCAACATCTTCATCTTCATCCTCGCCTTCTTCCTGGATTTCTTCGAGATCGCCTTCATCGTCATCCCGATGCTGGCGCCGGTGGCCCACAGCCTCGGCATCGATCTGATCTGGTTCGGCGTCTTGATCTGCGTCAACATGCAGACGAGCTTCATGCACCCGCCGTTCGGCTTCGCGCTCTTCTATCTGCGCTCGATCGCCAGCAGGGACGTAAAGACCAAAGACATCTACATGGGCGCAATCCCCTGGGTCGGCATGCAGCTGATCCTCGTGGCGATCATTATCTTCTGGCCGCAGTCGGTCACCTACTGGCTGGACAAGGGCCCGCAGGTCGATCCGAACACCATCAAGATCGAAATACCCAGCTTCGGCGGCCAGCTCGGCCTGCCGCCGATGGGCGCTCCCGGTGGCGCATCGCCGCAGATCCCGGGCCTCACCCTGCCGCCATTGGGCACCCCCGGCCAACCGCCAGCAGTCCCTGCCCCGGCAGCACCGGCTCAGCCCGACCTCAGCCAGCCGCCGGTCATCAAGTAAGCAAACAAAAAGCCCCGGAGAAATCCGGGCTCTTTTGTCAGGCAGCGACCATTGCCGCCGTCATCCTCGGGCCTGTCCCGAGGATCTACCGTCGTATATTGGTGAGCACAACAGATCCTCGGCACAAGGCCGAGGATGACGCGCGGAGTGTATGTCAAAAACAAAAAAGCCCCGGACTTGCATCCGGGGCTTACTTTACTCGACGTCGAGGCCTGAAAGCTCAGAGCTTGCCGGCGCGCTGCTGGATCATCATGAACGTGTCGAAGGTGTATTCCGAGAGCTGCATCCACAGATAGGCATCACGCTTGAATGCGGCCTGATCCTCGTAGATCTTCTTGAAATACTGGTTCTTCGACGACAGGTCCTTGTAGAGATCCATCGACGCCTGGAAGCAGGCTTCCATGATTTCCTGGCTGAACGGACGCAGCGTCGCGCCCTCGGCGACGAGCTGCTTCAGCGAGCCCGGGTTCTTCATGTCGTACTTCGCCATCATATTGGTGTTGGCGTAGGCGCAGGCATCGGTCAGCGCCGCCTGATAGTGCTTCGGCAGGCTGTTCCACTTTTCGAGATTGAAGAAGGCGTGGACCGTCGGACCGCCTTCCCACCAACCCGGATAGTAGTAATACTTGGCAACCTTGTGCAGGCCGAGCTTCAGGTCGTCATAGGGGCCGACGAATTCAGCCGCATCGATCGTGCCCTTTTCCAGCGCCGGATAGATGTCGCCGCCGCCGATCTGCTGCGGGATGACGCCGACCTTGGACATGACCTGACCGGCGATGCCGGCGATGCGCATCTTGATGCCCTTGAGGTCATCAAGCGTGTTGATTTCCTTGCGGAACCAGCCACCCATCTGAGCGCCGGTATTGCCGGCGGGCAGCGCGTAGATGCCCTGCGTCGCGTAGAATTCGTTCATCAGCGTGTTGCCGTTGCCTTCGTAATACCAGGCATTGGTCAGGCGGCCGTTGAGACCGAAGGGGATCGCCGTGCCGATAGCGTAGGTCGGATCCTTGCCGACGAAATAATAGGAGCAGGTGTGCGCCGCTTCGACCGTTCCGGAGCTGACAGCATCGGCCGCTTCGAGCGCCGGGACGATTTCGGCCGCGGCAAAGGTCTGGATCTGGAAATTGCCATCCGTTGCAGCGGCAACATGCTTGGCGACATCATCGGCGCCGCCGAAGATCGTATCCAGGCTCTTTGGAAACGAAGACGTCATGCGCCACGAGATTTTCGGATTTTCCTGCGCGATCGCCGGTGCTGCCAATGCGCCAGCTGCGACGGCGCCTGCCCCCGTAGCACCCGCCTTCTTGATAAATGAACGACGATCCATCAAAAACCTCCCGTATAGATGGCAATGCGCGGCTAAACTCTTCCCTACCCGTCGCAATGGCGCCGAGCTAAGCATGCAGCCGTTCGCGTTTCAAGCTTTAGTCTATGAGACTTTGGCATCACGGCAGCAATGCGGCGCGACCGGCCTTTCCATCAAAATCAGCAGTTTAGCCTGTTCTTCGCGGCCGATATCGGCCACTGCCGCAATTTGGCCAGCCATTGCGCCGAGAAGTTGACTTTGAAGCCGTTCTCGGCTCTCAAATAGGCATCACCAAGAGATTTTCCGGACAGACCATGACCAAGCCGATCGTTGCCGTTCCCGCCGACATCCGAACTCTCGATGGCGCCGTCTGGCACGCCGCCCAGCATCAATATGTCCGCGCCGCACTGAACGCAGCCGGCGTGATGTCGCTGATCGTTCCGGCTTTCGAGAAGGGCTATGATATCGACGCCGTGCTCGACCGTGTCGATGGCGTGCTGGTTTCCGGCTCGGCGAGCAATGTCCACCCCACCCTCTATGGCGCCGAGGCGAAAGACAGCGATGGTCCGTTCGACCCGGCGCGCGATGCCACCAGCCTGCCGCTGATCCGTCGCGCCATCGACCGCGGCATCCCGCTGCTGGCCATCTGCCGCGGTATCCAGGAACTGAACGTCGCGCTCGGCGGCTCTCTCGCCAGCGAGATCCAGGAACAGCCAGGCATCTGGGATCACCGCAAGCCAGACGGCGTTGATCGCGACGGCATGTATGCGATCCGCCAGAGCGTCTTCGTCAAGGAAGGCTCCTGCATCGCCGGAATCATCGGTTCCGGCGAGGTTCAGGTGAATTCATTGCACCGCCAGGCGATCGCCAAGACGGCGCCGCGGCTGCAGGTCGAGGCATTGGCCGAAGACGGCACGGTCGAAGCCGTCTCGGTCATCGATGCCAAGGCTTTCGCCGTCGGCGTTCAGTGGCATCCGGAATATTGGGCTGAAACCGACAAGCCCTCGAACCAGATTTTCGCGGCCTTCGGCGATGCGGTGCGCGACTATGTCGCCGCGCGGACCGCATCAAAGGCCATCGCCTAAGATTTAACGGGCGTTTCCGGCACCGGCGTCAGCGGCTTGCCCTGCTGGAACCAGCTGATCAGATTATCGGCCACCAGATCGGCCATGGCGTTGCGCGTCGGCACCGAGCCGGAGGCCAGATGCGGCAGCAGCACGGTGTTCGGCAGCGCGATCAGTCCGGCGGGCACATTCGGCTCGTCGTAGAAGACGTCGAGACCGGCTGCGCCGATCGTGCCGTTCTTCAGCGCCGAGATCAGCGCGTCCTCATCCACACTCCAGCCGCGGCCGACATTGATGAAGATCCCGTCGGGCCCAAGCGCTGAAAGGATATCGGCATCGATGATCTTGTGCGTCGAAGGCGTTTTCGGAACGATGGCGATCAGCGTATCGACGGCAGACGCCAGCTCCTTCAGCGACGGGTAATAGTCATAGGCGACGTCAGAATTGCGCGTACGCGTGTGATAGCTGATCTTGACCTTGAACGGCTCGAGCCGCGCGGCAATCTCCTGGCCGATGCGGCCAAGGCCGAACATGCCGACATGCCTGCCTTTCAGCGAAAAGCGCGACAGCGGATAGTTCACGCCGGGCTTCCAGTTGCCGTCGCGCAGCCAGTTTTCGGCGCGCGGAAATTCACGGGCGGCGTTGAGAAGCAGCGCCAGCGCCGTATCGGCAACTTCGTCGTTCAACACATCCGGCGTGTTGGTCACGACGATATTCTTCGACGCCGCGTGCTTCACATCGACGCCATCATAGCCGACGCCAAAGCTCGAGATCACCTCGACCGCAGGCAGCAGGTCGATGTCTTCAGCCTTGATCAAACCCGATACCGCCACGCCGCGAATGCGCGCCGCCGTCTCCGCATCGATCGCGAGCGCGCCATTCGCATCGCGTTCAGCGGTGATCAGCTCGAAATGCTCCCGCAGCCTGGCTGGAACGCGTTCGTGTATCTTCCCGGGAACGAGAATGGCGATGCGGGACATGGCTTTTCCTCTTGATTACGTGCGGGGTCTGTAGGGGCTGGTCGACTGGCGGATCCGCATCTCAGGCTTGATGAGATGGATGCCATCGGGTTCGTGACTGCCGGCAAGACGGTCAAGCAGCGCGCGCGCCGCAAGCCGGCCGACTTCGGCCTGGCCGTTCCAGACGGTGGTCAGCGCCGGCGTTGCAATCGATGCTTCCTCGAGGTCGTCATAGCCGGTCACCGAAATGTCGCCGCCGGGGACGAGTCCGGCGCGGGCGATGCCGTTCATCAGGCCGATGGCGACGAGGTCGTTCCAGCAGACGGCAGCAGTCGGCTTCTGCGGCAGCGACAGGAAGTGAACGGCGGCTTCGAAGCCACCCTGCTTCGAGCGCGGGCCTGGAATGCGCAGGTTCGGATCGACCTCGATCCCTGCCTTGCGCAGCGCGTTGACATAGCCCTGATAGCGGTCTCGCCCGGTCGAGGTCTGGTCCGTACCGCCGATCATCGCGATCGAGCGATGGCCGAGTCCGATCAGATGGTTGGTGGCAAGCGAGATGCCGTAGCTGTCGTCGCCGCGATAGGTCGGCAGGTCCATCACGTCCATCGAGCGGGCGACGAGGATCGCCGGCATGCCGTTGTCCTCGGTCAGCTGCAGGTCTTCGGGTGGCGTGCCGATCGCCGGCGACATGATGACGCCATCGCCGCCGAGCTGCAGCAGCGTCTCGATGAAGGTTCGCTGCTTCTCGACCGAGTCATAGTGATTGGAGAGAATGAAGGTGTGGCGGCTGCGGTCGAGCTCGCTCTCGATCGCCTTCAGGATTTCCCCGTAGAACGGGTTCATGATGTCGTGGACGACAACACCGATGATGCCCGATCGCGAGGTGCGAAGGCTGGCGGCGCGGCGGTTATAGATATAGCCGAGCGCTCGCGCCTGTTCCTTGATCTTGTCCCGGGTGCTGCCCGCAACGAGCGGGCTATCGCGTAAGGCGAGAGAGACGGTTGCCGTTGAAATACCGAGTGTTTCGGCAATCGTCGAAAGCTTGATCTTCTGAGCCACGCATCCTCCCCAGGCAACGCGCTAGATATGGAGCGCTTGTGCGAACGGGTAGGCGCGCCCCTTAAAATATTTAATTAAAAGATTAAACGCAGGGAGGCAAACCTAAATTTCAATGGATCTCAGTTTTCGTCCGGCTCTTCGAAATGCGCCGCTTCAGCCTGCAGATTGCTGTCGATCGCCTTCAGCAGCCGCACGAGGTTGCGGATCTCCTTGTCGGAAAAGGCCTGCGTCGCCATCCCGTCGCAGCGCGATGCGGCGGTCTCGATCGACTGGACGCTGCCGCGGCCGAGCTCCGTCAGATAGACCTTGGTCAGACGCGCGTCCTCGGCATCCGGCTTGCGCTCGACGAAACCCTGCGCCTCCATGCGCCCGATCGTCCGCGTCATCGTCGGCGCCTTGACGCCGAGGCTCTGGGCAAGCCCGCCGGCGGTCATGCCATCCGTTTCCGAAAGCGAAAGAATGACGCCGTCCTGCCCGGCATAGAGGCCGCTCTCCAGAAGATTACGGGACAGCACGGTGCGCATCGAGCGCGCCGCCTGCGTCAGGGCTGGCGAGAGATCGGCAAGCGTATATTCGGTCTGGTCCTTCTTCTTGGACTTGTTTTTCTTACCGTCTTTGTGCTTCTTGCCCATCGCCATCCCTTTGATCTTCTGCATTATGACATTGCGCAGCTTCACGTCATAAACAAGGGGCATTGAAACCGCATGACAGTCCCCTCTCTAAACTTCGCGGAAAACGATCCGTCGCTCACGCCTGACGAAAGAAAGAGCTGGATTGCGGTGCTGCCGCTCGGCGCCCATGAGCAACACGGGCCGCATCTGCCTTTCGACACGGATACGCTGATCGCCGAAGGCATCGTCGAGCGCCTGAAAGCGGCGCTGCCGGCGGGCTTGCCCGTGACCTTTCTTCCGGCCGAGCCGATCGGCTATTCGATCGAGCATATGGATGTCGAGGGCACGAAGACGCTGACCTATGGCGAGGCTATCCATCGCTGGCTGGGCATATCGGGGATGCTGCATGATCTTGGCATCCGCAAGCTGGTTCTGCTCAACGCCCATGGCGGCAACTCGCCGCTGACGGCAATCGTTTCGACCGAAGCCCGCGTCCATTTCAACATGCTCGCGGTGACAACCAGCTGGACGCGCTTCGGTGTGCCCGATGGCATGATTGCGCCGGAGGCGAAGGCAATCGACATTCATGGCGGCGATATCGAGACATCGGTCATGCTCGCTCTGCACCCGGGCAAGGTGAAGATGCAGAAAGCGGCGGATTTCCCATCGCGGCAAAGTGAATTCGCAGAACGCTTCAAGCATCTGCGCGCCTATGGCCCGCACGCTTTCGGCTGGAAGATGTCCGATCTCAGCGCGAAAGGCGTGGCGGGCAATGCTTCGGCCGCCACGGCAGAAAAAGGCGAGGCACTGGTCGCCCACGCCGTTAAAGGCCTGATCGAGCTGCTGCAGGATATCGATGCCTTCGACGCATCCGAACTTGGCTGAGGCGCAGCAGCGGCAGAATGTGATCTTATAACATTATAAAACCCTTTGAACTGCCGCTCCCAACTCCTTATATGAAACCGACCGTTTTTAGCCCCCGCGGCCGCACGCCCATTTCTTCGAGGTTCTCATGACCGACGCAATCTCCACCCAGCAGAAGCCCATTCCCGTCACCGTGCTCACCGGTTATCTCGGTGCCGGCAAGACGACGCTGCTGAACCGCATCCTGTCCGAAAATCACGGCAAGAAATATGCTGTCATCGTCAACGAATTCGGCGAGATCGGCATCGACAATGACCTCATCGTCGAGTCCGACGAAGAGATCTACGAGATGAACAACGGCTGTGTCTGCTGCACGGTGCGCGGCGACCTGATCCGCGTCGTCGAAGGCCTGATGCGCCGCCCCGGCCGTTTCGACGGCATCATCGTCGAAACGACGGGCCTTGCTGATCCGGTTCCGGTCGCCCAGACTTTCTTCATGGATGACGACGTCCGCGCCAAGACCGAGCTCGATGCCGTGGTCGCCCTAGTCGATGCCAAGCATCTGCCGCTGCGCCTGAAGGACAGCCGCGAAGCCGAAGACCAGATCGCCTTCGCCGACGTTATCCTCATCAACAAGACCGACCTCGTGACCGCCGAAGAGCTGGCGCAGATCGAGGACATCGTCCGCGCCATCAACCCATCGGCCCGCGTCTACAAGACCAACCGCTCCGGCGTCGATCTCGCCCGCGTGCTCGATCAGGGCGCCTTCAATCTTGAGCGTGCGCTGGAAAATGACCCGCATTTCCTCGAGCATGGCCATGACGACCACGTCTGCGGCCCGGACTGCGATCACGATCACCATCATCACGCGCATGGTCATGACCATGACCACGATCATCACCACCATGATCACGACCACGGACACGACCATCATCACCATGGCGCCGTATCGCCGATCCATGACGTGACGGTGCAGTCAGTGTCGCTGCGCGGCGGCGAAATGATTGCCGAGCGCTTCTTCCCCTGGATCCAGAAGATCACCCAGACGCAGGGCCCGAATATCCTGCGCTTGAAGGGGATCATCGCGTTCAAGGACGATGCCGAGCGCTATGTCGTTCAGGGCGTCCATATGATCGTAGAAGGCGATCACCAGCGTCCGTGGAAGGACGGCGAGAAGCACGAGACACGTCTCGTCTTCATCGGCCGCGAACTCGACCGCGAAAAGCTCGAAGCCTCCTTCAAGGCATGCGAGGCCGCGGCCTGATGCCAACAGTTGCTCCGCTTGATCTCGACGGCCATATTCTGGCCGTCGAATTTTTAGGTGACACCCCCTTCTTTGCCAGTGCCAATGGCACGTTCCACCGGCTGGATGGCGCCGAGAAGGTCTCCGAAGCCCACCAGGGCATGCTCACCTGCATCCGCGACCCCTATAGCGAAAGCCTGATTTCAGGCGGCGAAGACGGCAAGGTGCTGCGCATCGGCGCCGATGCCTCCGTGACCGAAATTGCCAGTGCGCCGCGCAAGTGGATTTCGCAGCTTGCCGCCGGCCCGCAGGGCGCCATTGCCTATTCCTATGGCAAGAGCGCCTTCGTGCGTCTCGCCAATGGCGAGACCAAGGAATTCACCGAAGAACGCACCGTCGAAGGCCTGGCCTTTGCGCCGAAAGGCCTGCGCATTGCCGCTGCCCGCTATAACGGTGTGTCGCTGCACTGGGTTTCGACAACGGCCAAGCCTGTCGATCTCGAATGGAAGGGCGCCCACACAGGCGTCACCTTCTCGCCCGATGGCAACTTCCTCGTCACCTCGATGCAGGAAAACGCCCTGCACGGCTGGAAGCTGGATATCAAGCCCGGCACCGAGGCCCGCCACATGCGCATGACCGGCTATCCGGCCAAGGTGAAGTCGCTATCCTGGTCCGCCAAGGGCAAGTGGCTTGCCTCGTCAGGTGCCCCCGCCGCCATCGTCTGGCCCTTCCAGGGCAAGGACGGCCCGATGGGCAAGTCGCCGCTGGAACTCGGCACACGCGCCAACATCATGGCAACTGCGGTCAAGTTTCACCCGGCCGAGGATATCCTGGCGATCGGCTTCATCGACGGCATGATCCTGGCCGTTCGTCTTGCCGACAATAAGGAAGCCCTGATCCGCCGCCCCGGCAAGGGTGCGATCACCGCCATGAGCTGGAGCAAGAACGGCAAGCTGCTGGCCTTCGCATCCGAAGCCGGCGATTGCGGCGTGGTCGATATCTCGGCCTGAGTTGATGGCGGCGCCAGCCGCCTTCACGACGTCTTCGCCGTCTCGATAATATCCGCCAGCAGGTCATGCAGCGCGTCACGATAACCGTTGCGCGCTGACGGGCCGCTTTCCGCGGAAGTCATCGCCACCGTCAGGTTCAGCGACGGAACGATGTAAAGCATCTGCCCGCCATAGCCCCAGGCAAAATGCACGGTTTCGCCGCCAATCTGCCGCTCGAACCAGCCATAGCCGTAACCGTCTCCCGAGAAGCGCGAATTGGTTCGATGCTGCCAAGACTGGACGATCCAGTCTGCGGGCACGACCTGCACACCATCAGCCGTCTTGCCGCCATTGCGGTACAGTTCGCCGAAGGCCAGCAGCGATCGGGCACTCATCGCCATCTGGTTTCCGCCGAGATAGATGCCTTGAGGATCGCGCTCCCATGCACCGATGCGGAAACCTTGAACGGGCTCCAGCCATTCGCGCGCCAAGGCTAAAGTCGATTTGCCACCAACTTTCGTGAGGATCGCCGAGAGCAGGTGCGTCGATGCCGTGGAATAGAGCATCTGGCCGCCCGGCTCGTCATCGAAAGACTGGGCGAGCGCGAAGCGGACCCAGTTGCGGCTGGAGACCCAGCGCCCATAGTTCGGCCCCGACATGCGCCCAAGCCCTGCCTGCATCGAGAGCAGGTTGCCGATTGTGATGTCATTGAGCCGCGGATCGGGATTATCAGGGAGATCGGCCTTGAGGATCGGCGTGATCTTCTGATCCGGCCCTTCCAGCAGGCCCTTCGAGATGGCGATCCCGACCAGAGCCGAGATGATCGACTTCGAAGCCGATTTGATATTCGCGGATTCGGAGGTCGTGTGGCCACGATATCCCTGCTCGGCAACGATCTCACCATTCCTGGCAATCACGACCGTCTTCAGCGGCACCAACTCCTCCCGGTTGCCAAGACTGTCGAGTAATCCAGCCAGCGGCTTGTCCTCCGCGAAAGCGGCAAGCGGCATGGCGATGACAATGAGGGCGGCGGCGATAATTCTGAGCATGCCCCTCACCTAGGGCCATCGCGACAGAAAATCACCACCGAGCCGGACCGTCTCACGTGGACGTGAAACGTTATGAAGCCCCTTGCCCCCAGCATGCCCGGCACGACATAGTCCCGGCCGGACGGATGGAGGAGAAGTTCATGGCACGCGTCGTCGTTATCGGAGCAACGGGTCACGTCGGCACCTATCTGGTGCCGCGGCTTGTCGAGGCGGGCCACGAGGTCATCGCCGTCAGCCGCGGCGCCGCCGAGCCCTACCTGCCGCACGCGGCCTGGAAGAGTGTCGAGACCAGGCAGATGGACCGCGCTGCGATGGAGCGCGACAGCAGCTTCGGCCGGGCAATCCGTGCGCTGAAGGCGGATATCGTCATCGACAAGATTTGCTTCACCCCTGATAGCGCCCGCGAACTCGGCGAAGCGCTGAACGGCCATATCGGCCATCTGCTGCACACCGGCACGATCTGGACGCATGGCCATTCGCTTGCCGTGCCGACACGCGAAGACGCGCCGAAAGCTCCCTTCGGCGAATACGGCATCCAGAAGAAGGCGATCGAAGACTATCTGCTGGAAGCGGCGAAGCTCCGCGGTTTGCCCGTGACGCTCATTCATCCGGGCCATATCGTCGGCCGCGGCTGGGCGCCACTTAATCCGGCCGGGCATTTCAACCTCGCAGCCTTCCAGACCATCGCCCGCGGCGAGCAGCTGACGCTCGCCAATTTCGGCCTTGAAACGGTGCACCATGTTCACGCCGATGACATCGCGGCACTCTTCATGGCGGCGATCGGCAATTGGCGCGCTTCGACCGGCGAGGCTTTCCATGCCGTTTCCGAACAGGCGCTGACACTGCGCGGCTATGCCGAAGCGATGTATCGCTGGTTCGGCCATGAGCCGAACCTGGCCTACAAACCGTATGATGCGTGGAAGGCAGATGAGACGCCCGAAGATGCCAAGGCGACATGGGAACATATCGCCCGCAGCCCGAACTGCTCGATGGCAAAGGCCCGGCATACTCTGGATTTCCGGCCGCGCTACAGCTCGCTTGAAGCCGTCCAGGAGTCAGTCGGTTGGCTGATCGACAAGGGCAAGATCAAGGGCTGAAGCAAAAAAGACCCTCTCCATCAGGAGAGAGGCTCGTTTCCGGTCAGGCCGCCTTCCGGACCGGCGCGCTCGTCAGCGCGCGCCCCGTGGGAACGATCATGCCGGCTGCGCCGTCAAGCCAGCCTTCGACGAGTTCAAGCGCCAGAAAGCGCGAACGTTCGAACGGACCTGGCATGACGAGATGGCAGGCGCCCTCGGCAAAGAAGCCGAAGCGCTCGTAATAGGCCGCATCGCCGACCAGCAGGATTGCGCCGTGCTGACGGTTCTTCGCTTCGAGAATCGCAGCGCGCATCAGCGCCGCACCAATGCCCTTGCCTTCAAAGGCGGCATCGACGGCGAGCGGGCCGAGCAGCAGCGCATTGATCGGCGTGCCCTCGCTGTTGACGCCGGCTTCGACATTCCAGAGACGGACAGTGCCGATGACATGGCCGTCGCCATCGCGGGCGACCAAAGCCAGGCCTTCGGCCGGAATACGGCCGCGGCGGATCTTTTCCGACGACTTCTTCCGGCGGTTCGGACCCATGGCGCGATCGAGCAAATTCTCGCGGGCCACGACATCCGAGGGATTTTCGGCGTCGATGGTGAAGACAGAGGGCGCAAAGAATGCGCGGACAGAATCAAGAACAGCGGCCATCGTGGCCTCCCGTACCCAATACCGTAGTTAGCGGCGATGAAAAGGAATTGTGAGTTTGCCGCCCCGGCTGGCTACGGGGCGAGCTAGATCAGATAATGTAGGCCTTCAGCGGCTCGAAGCCGTTGAACGCGACCGCCGAATAGGTCGTCGTGTAGGCGCCGGTGCCTTCGATCAGGATCTCGTCGCCGATCGAAAGAGTGAGCGGCAGCGGGTAGAGATTCTTTTCGTACAGCACGTCAGCGGAATCGCAGGTCGGGCCGGCAATCACGCAGGGCTCCATCTCGTCGCCGTCGCGCTCGGTGCGGATCGGGTAGCGGATGGCTTCGTCCATCGTTTCGGCCAGACCGCCGAACTTGCCGATGTCGAGGAACACCCAGCGGGCAGCGTCGTTGTCCGACTTCTTCGAGATCAGCACGACTTCGGTCTTGATGACGCCTGCATTGCCGACCATGCCGCGGCCTGGCTCGATGATCGTCTTCGGCAGGTTGTTGCCGAAGTGGTCACGAAGGCTCTGGTAGATCGCACGGCCATAGGCTTCCGCCGTCGGAACGTCACGCAGGTACTTGGTCGGGAAGCCGCCGCCCATGTTGACCATCTGCAGGTGGATACCCTGCTTGGCCAGCTGAACGAAGACGCGCTTGGCATCGGCAAGAGCCGAATCCCAGGCGTCGACCTTGGTCATCTGCGAACCGACGTGGAACGAAACGCCATAGGATTCAAGACCGAGCTGATGAGCGTAGACGAGAACATCGACGGCCATCTGCGGGACGCAGCCGAACTTGCGCGACAGCGGCCATTCGGCGCCTTCGCCATCGGTCAGAACGCGGCAGAACACGCGGGCACCGGGAGCGGCACGCGAGATCTTCTCGACTTCCTCGTGGCTGTCGACGGCGAACAGGCTGATGCCGAGCGCATGCGCGCGGGCAACGTCACGTTCCTTCTTGATCGTGTTGCCGTAGGAAATACGGGCGGCGGTCGCACCGGCATTCAGCGCCATTTCGATTTCGGCGACGGACGCGCAATCGAAGTTGGAGCCCATGTCGGCGAGCAGCTTCAGGACTTCAGGAGCCGGGTTTGCCTTGACGGCGTAGTAGATGGCGCTGTCCGGCATGGCGTGACGGAAAGCGGAGAAGTTGTCGCGCACGACGTCGAGGTCGACCACGAGGCAGGGACCGTCGGGACGTCGGGTTGCGAGAAAGTCGCGGATGCGCTGAGTGGTCATGTCAATCCCTTTTCAATTCCAGAGCTCCGGCAAAAACCGGAGGACAAAGGGCATACGGGAACTCGCATTGGAACCAGCCGGTGGAGACCCCGGAACCATAGCAAGCGCTCGATGCGCAAATGATGAATCGACGCCGCATACGCGACATGGATTCGGCTTTGTCTGCCATGGATTGGAGGGGGTTCCCTACCGCACTTCCGGCAATGAAGGTGTGCCTCTTCAGTAACCCCCGCTGATGGAAAGCAGGGAGAGAACAAAAAGGCCCGCACCGTCGTTGCTTCAGGCGTCCTCGCATTTTCCGGTTGGCCGGAATAGCGACTGGAGGGGTTAATTCCAGGTACCTTACCGATTTCCTCACCAATTCGAGGGTTCGGCGGACACCCATGGGCACGTGCGACTTTGGGCTGAGGACGAGATAAGAATATTCGTCGTCATAATCAAGAATTTTTTTGACCCCTGCCGCAAAAAATCAAAGCCGCGGAAAATGCGCAGAATTGCGTGTAGAGGCGTCACGCGTTACACTTATCCTTGGAAAAATCGGAGGAAGTGCCAATGTCGGCCGCCGCAGAGCGTATGAAGGCGATGAGGGAGCGGCGGAAGGCCAACCACCTTCGCGAAGTGCGCATCGTTGCGCTCGATGCCCGCTCTCCCGAAGTGAGAAGGCGCATTGCAAAGCAGGTCGCCGCTCTTAACAAGGATGATGAGCGGGAAGTTCTGGAGTGGATTGAGGCAGCTGCCGACCTCCGTGGCTGGACATGGCCGGAATGAAACGTGGCGACATCGTCACGATCGCGATATCCGGCGACTATGGAAAGCCTAGGCCCGCTGTCGTTGTGCAAACCAACGCCATTTCCCAGGAACATGCCTCTGTCGTCGTCTGTCCGATCAGTTCAACAATCGTGGAATCTGATTTCCGGCCGATTCTGGATGTGGCCGAAGGAACGGGTTTGCGAATTCGTTCTCAGATTATGACCGACAAGGTTATCGGCGTGCCGCGAGAGAAAGTCGGAAAGATCATCGGACACATGACCGAAACCGAGCTGCGCCAGCTCGATGCCGCGCTTGCATTCCTTCTCGGTCTCGTAGATTGACCTCCTAGAACCTGGATAAAAGACATATGGACACGCTCACCCGCATACGTGCCTTCATCGATGTCGTCGAAGCCGAGGGCTTTTCCGCCGCCGCGCGCCGGACCGGCCGCTCCAAGGCGCTGCTGTCCAAATATGTCCGGGAACTGGAAGACGAGCTCGGCGCTCTGCTGCTGAACCGCACCACCCGCCAGTTCTCGATGACCGAGGCCGGTCATACCTATTACCGGACGGCATCAGACATCCTGAAGGAGATCGACAATCTCGCCGATCTCGTCCGCGAGAATAACGCGCAGCTGAAGGGGCGCCTGAAGATCTCGGTCCCGCGCACTTTCGTCGATGCCGATGTCGGCCAGTGCCTGATTGATTTCGCCAAGGAGAACCCGGATCTGCAGCTAGAGATCGCCGCCGATGACCGCTTCGTCGATCTGATCGAGGAAGGCTTCGATCTGGCGATCCGCGTCACCAAACTCGAAGACTCCGGGATGATCGCCCGCAAGATCTCCGATTTTCGCGTCCATATCTGCGCGACGCCGGAATTTCTGGAGCGCTATCCTGATATCGAGCATCCGTCCGATCTCGCCAATGTACCCTTTATCGTCGATCGGAATTCACGCACGCAGGCGAGCATCCACTTCTACAATCCAGACAGCACGACATTTACCGTCGCCGTCTCCGGACCGATGGAGGTGAACAGCCCGCATGCGACATTACGCGCAGCGCTGTCAGGCCTCGGCATCGCGCTGATCCCTGATTTCATCGCCCGCAAGCCGATCGGGGACGGCCGTCTGGTGACGCTGTTCAACGACTATATCCCCACCGATCGCGGCATTTACGCCGTCTATCCGCACCGGCGTTATCTCCCGGCCAAGGTCCGCATCTTCGTCGATTACCTGCACGGCTGGTTCAAGAAGCATAGCTGAGCCACGGCTGATTCACTTTGCCACCTTGAGACCGGTCCCAATTCCGTCCCATTGTCAGGCAAGAAAACTGCAACCGATTTGGGCAGAGCGATAAGCCGACGCATGAAAAAATCCACGCTTCCGATCGCCGGCCTGCTGGCACTCGCGCCCGTCGCAGCCATGGCGCATCCGCACATCTTCGTGGAAGCCCGGCTTGAGGTGGTCGCAGCACCGGATGGCACGATCCAGGAGCTGAGAAACATCTGGCGTTTCGACGAGGTCTTCTCATCGTCCGTCGTCATGGATTTCGACAAGAACACCGACCTGAAGCTTGAGCCAAACGAACTTGCCGAAGTCGGCAAGACGGTGCGGGATTCACTGGCCGACTACGACTACTACATGAACATGACCGTCGACGGGAAAAACGTCACAGTCGAGAAGCCCGACATCATCCATGTCGACTACAAGGAGGGCCAGCTGCTGATGTTCTTTGCAGTCAAGCCTTCGCAGCCGATGCCGCTGAAAAGCAAGTTGACCTTCGGCGTCTACGATCCAACGCTCTACACCTCGATCGACTTTCCGTCCGACAACGAACTCGTGCTGGTCGGCGATGGCTTCAAGGGCTGCAAGCATGACGTTCTGCGCCCCGACCCCGACCAGGTCATTTCAGAAAACAAGCAATCCCTGACCGACGCGTTCTTTAACGACCCGACCGGCACCAACATGTCGAAACTCTTTGCCACCAGGCTTGAGATCTCATGCTGAAACGATCCGTCCCGTTCCTCATGCCCGCGGCGGCCCTGATGATGGCCGTGGCCGTCAGCGCCGCGCACGCGCAGTCTCCACTCGGGATTGGAACCGCAGAGCCGAGCTTCCAGCCTATCGGCGGCCCGCTTGCACCTCTTCTTGCCTATGTGAACTATGAACAGCAGGCCTTCTACCGGGCGCTGACCGGCGCCCTGAAGGCGATGCGTCAGGACCCCTGGCAGTTGACGTCGCTGATCGGCCTGTCCTTTGCCTATGGCGTCTTTCACGCCGCCGGCCCCGGTCACGGCAAGGCGGTCATCTCGTCCTACATGATCGCCAATGAAGTCGAGCTTCGCCGCGGCGTCGTCATCTCCTTCATCTCGGCCTTCATCCAGGGCATCGTCGCCGTCGCGCTCGTCGGCGGCGCGTGGCTGGTGTTGCGCGGCAGCGGGATCACGCTGACGCAGGCAACGCACGCCATGGAGATCGCCAGCTTCGTCATGGTGATTGCCTTCGGCGGCTGGCTTCTCTTCCGCAAGCTGCGCTCGATGATCTCTGGCATGCCGAAACGCGAAGTCGTGGCGACGCCGGAAGGACCGATCAGCATGATGCTCGACTGGAAAGATAACGAGACGGAAAAGAACGCCTACGCATTCGGCGAGGTCCAGGCCCGCACCGCCGGCCACAATTTCATATCGGGCATGGCCTGTGAAACCTGTGGCCAGTCACATATGCCGGATCCGTCATTGCTTGGCTCCGATACGTTCAGTATTCGCGAAGCCTGGTCGGCGATCATCGCCGTCGGACTGCGTCCCTGTTCCGGCGCGTTGCTGGTCATGACTTTTTCGCTGCTGAACGGGCTTTATCTCGGCGGCGTGCTTTCCGTGCTCGCCATGTCCTTCGGCACGGCGATCACTGTCGCGATCCTCGCAACGCTTGCCGTGACAGCCAAGGGTGCTGCCGTTCGCATCGCCGGCCGGGGCTCCGTGACATCGGTCTGGATCGGAAATGCGATCGAGATTCTCGGCGCCATACTCGTCATCTGCTTCGGCGCCTTGCTTCTTGGCGCCTCCCTGCAGGGCTGACGCTCAGCGGCTCTTGTTTCGCTGATAGCGGGCGCGCAGCCAGAAGATCGCGAAGAAACCAAGCAGCAGGATCGCGCCGACCGCAAACGCAAGCGGCGGCGAATATTGGCCGATCCACAAAACCAGGGTCGGCAGGAAATAGATGACCAGCCCTGCAACCAGGAGAATGACGGCGGCGGCGACGGCCTGCGAACGGCTTTCCGGACTCATGCCAGCCGTTCCTTTTCCAGGTCGGCGCGAATGTCCTGCAGCTTGCGCTTCTGGTCTCCGTTTCCATCGAAATTATCAGGCGACAGCCATGCCTTGAAGGCATCGTCGAGCAGCGGCCACTCGCTGTCGATCATCGAAAACCAGGCGGTATCACGGTTGCGGCGCTTCGAGATCATGTGCTGACGAAAGACGCCTTCGAAGGTGAAGCCATAGCGGGCCGCGGTTGTCTTGCTCGGCTCGTTGTTGTTGTCGCACTTCCATTCGTAGCGGCGATAGCCGAGGTCCTCGAACACATGCTTGGCCATCAGGTAATGCGCTTCTGTGGACAGCGGCGAACGCTTCATCGCGGCGCCATGAGCAACACCGCCGATTTCGACAACGCCATTCGCGGGATCGGCGCGCATATAGTTCGCCATCCCGACGATTTCGCCAGTCGCGTTGTCACGGAAGATATGCGTCAGCCAGCCGCCCTTCTTGGCGTTGTCGAGCCACGTACCGAAATCCTCGATACCGCCGAAATCGTCCTGTGCGAAATAGAGAAGCAGCGGATTGATGCCCATGCCGCCAAGACCGTCCCACAAGGCCTGCAGATGCTGTTCGCGAACGAACGGCTCAACCGTCACATAGCGGCCCTTCAGCGTCACATAGCCGGGGGCGGAAACCTTGTAGGTGGAAAGATCGCGCATGGTCACTCCTCTGGTGGAAGAGTGGATAGGCCAGCCGCCCCGGAAAGGCAACCGGCCCCTTTGTCACTGTGACAGCGTCACCTTCGCGGAAGACACAGTTGCCTCTATATGATCGACCAGCGCATCGGCAAGACCGAGACGGCCCGCCAGCAGATCGAGATAGCCGCGCTCGGCACGGGAATCCGGCTCGATCGTCAGGCGCGAGGCGGTATAGAGTTCCACCTTCTGCTCCTCGGTCCGGGCAGCGCCAACAAGCGCGTCGAGATCGGTTGGCGAGGCCAATTCCTTCTCAATGAAAGCGGCAGCTTCGCCGCTGACATCAGCGGCCTTCATCTTGCCCATGATCAGCGCACGTTCGCCATCGTCGATGTGGCCGTCGGCTTTCGCAGCGGCGATCATGGCACGGATCAGCACCAGCACGAACTCATTGCTGGCAGCAGGCGACTGCGGGCCGAAACCGGAATCGGCAGGCGGAGCAAGAACAAGCGGCGGCGATGAAGGAGTAGCCTCGGCAGGAGCGGCAGGCGTCTGCCCGGCCTGATAATTCTTGTAGGCCTGATAGCCGAGACCGGCGATAGCGGCCAGTCCGCCGATCGTCAGCGCATTGCCGGCAATGCTGCGGCCGGTCTTGGTGCCGAGAAGGGCTGTCGCCAGCGCTCCGGCCTTCCATGGATTGTCCTTGGCAAGCTGCACCGCGCCGCCCGCGCGATCGCGAACACTGCCGCCAACACCCGGGATCTGCGATCCCAAAAACTGATCAAGAAGCTTCTTTGCGTCGAACATTCCCCGTCGTCTCCCTGTTTTAAGGCTGGGATGAACATAGGAAGTGCAACTGTAAATACAAATGCAGGCGCAAGGCGCCTGCATCAATAGCGATCACTTAAATGTCAGGCCTGCAGCGCTGCGGCTTCGGCGGCAAGCTTGGTGATGCCTGCCCAGTCGCCCGCGGCAACCAGCTCCTTCGGCGCAACCCAGGAGCCGCCGACGCAGACAACGTTCGGCAGCGACAGGTAATCATTGGCGTTCTTCAGCGAAATGCCGCCGGTCGGGCAAAACAGCATGCCGGCGAGCGGCGAGGACAGAGCCTTGAGATAGGCGGCGCCGCCTGCCTGTTCGGCGGGGAAGAACTTGAGGACTTGGTAGCCCTCTTCGCGAAGTGCCATCACTTCACTCACCGTTGCTGCGCCCGGCAGCAGCGGAACGGGAGACTGGGCCGCGGCATCGAGCAGTTCCTGCGTCGCGCCGGGGCTGACGATGAACTTCGAGCCTGCGGCAACGGCAGCTTCCCAATGGGCGGCATTAAGGATGGTGCCGGCACCAACTTCAGCGCCTTCCACTTCGTCGGCAACGGCGCGCACGGCTTCGAGCGCAACCGGGGTCCGCATGGTGATCTCGATGGCCTTCAGACCGCCGGCGACCAGCGCACGCGCCAGAGAAACGCCGGACTTCACGTCGTCGATGATGAGCACCGGAACGACCGGCTGAAGCTTGAGGATGGAAAGGAGCTTCTGTGTCTTTTCGCCCATGGCCAAGATCCTTTGAAACGATTGAAATTCGGGCTCCGAGATACGCCCAAGGGTACACTTTGTCGAGACCAAACCGATCTTTGGCATAAATGGGTTTGAACCATTATTTTTTTGCGCTAGCTTAGCCCCTCGTCACGAAAGGTCACTGGCAATGGCGAAGGAAATCGAGCGGAAGTTTCTGGTACGCACCGATGGATGGCGCGCCAGGGCCGTATCGAAGGCAATTCTCAAGCAGGCTTACGTCGCCTCAATGGACGACCGTTCCGTCCGGGTGCGTATCCTCGATGACAGCAGCGCCCGGCTGACGATGAAGATCGGCCGCAGCACGTTGACGCGCGACGAATTCGAATATGACATTCCCGTCCCCGATGCCGAGGAACTGATGGAAAACGCCATCGGTATTGTCATCGAGAAGACCCGCTACCGCGTGCCCCACGAAGGCTTCATCTGGGAAGTCGATGTCTTTGGCGGCCCCCATCGCGGCCTCGTGATTGCAGAAGTCGAACTGAAGGCGGAAACTGACAGCCCCTCCCTGCCCTCATGGCTCGGCCGCGAGGTCACCGGCGATTTCCACTACTCGAACCAGGCGCTGGCGACCGAATACCAGTACGACCGCCATGCCCTTCCGCATTCGGCCTGACGCGGATTTTACCGAGAGCTTCAAGGATGCTGCGACCGGCGAACTGCTGGAAGCGATCCGCATGCTCGAACAGCGTCCGGATGGCACACACGAGGCAATCCATGCCTTCCGCAAGAACCTGAAAAAGGTGCGATCGCTCTACAGGCTGGTGGCCCGCGAGATGGGTGAAATCCGGAAACGCGAGAATATCCGGCTAAGGGATGCCGCCAGGGCGCTCTCCACCATTCGCGATGCCGAAGCGCTGATCGAAACCGTCCGCTATCTGCAATCTCTTGCGCGCGATGACGACGAGCGCGCCTCACTCGAGCGGATAGCTGTCATCCTCGAAACCCGACGGAACTGGATGACCGAGGCCGAGGCGGGCATCGAGCCGAAGCTTCGGGAAACCAGCGGCATTCTGAAAGAGGCGATCGCAGCGCTGGATGGCCTCTCTTTCCCGGGCAAACGTGACAAGACTGCGAAAATGATTGCCAAGGGGTGGGAGCGGACAGCGGTGAAAGCACGAGCCGCGCTTGACGCCTGCCATGGCGAGGCGTCCGACAGCGCCTTCCATGAGTTGCGCAAGCGAACGCAGGATTACCGTGCCAATCATAAACTCCTGACCGCCCTCTGGCCTGCTGCGATGAAAGCCAAGCGCGATGCTGCCAAGGCACTGGTGGATCGTCTGGGACACGTCCACGATCTGTCCGTGCTCAGCGATCTGGTAGAGGCCGAGCCGCAGCTCTTCACCCGCAACGACGATCTTGCGCGCCTGCTCGATGCGATCATCCATCGCCAGCAGGACGACCGCCGCGAGGCGTTGATCATCGCAGAGACCATCTTTGCCGACGATCCCGGTGAAGAGGCCAGGCGCATCCGGCTCCTCTGGAACGCAGCGGCAAAGTGACTTGAGCGCCCGGCCAACAGGCAATTGCACTGACGGGCCGAAAGCTGTATTTCCACCGCCCATGACCGACAGCATCAATAGCTCAAGCTCGTTCCTCGTGGCGGCGCTCTATCATTTCGTTTCCGTGCCGCGCTTCGAAAGCCTGCGTGAGCCGCTGCAGGCGCTCTGTGAGGCAAACGGCGTGAAGGGAACGCTACTGCTTGCCCATGAGGGCATCAACGGCACGATCGGCGGACCGGATGAAGGCGTCAGGACGGTACTGACCCATCTGCGCGCCCAGCCGGAATTCGCGACACTTGAGCACAAGGAAAGCCGCGCATCGAAGATGCCGTTCCTGCGCATGAAGGTGAAGCTGAAGAAAGAGATCGTCACCATGGGCGTCGAGAACATCGACCCCAACCAGGTGGTCGGTACCTATGTCGCGGCAAAAGACTGGAACGAATTGATTTCCGATCCCGACACGATCGTGATCGACACCCGCAACGACTACGAGACGGCCATCGGCGTCTTCCGCGGCGCCGTCGATCCGCAGACCAAGACCTTCCGCGAGTTTCCGGATTGGGTGCGCAACAATCCCGGCCTGCACAACAAGCCGAAGATCGCCATGTACTGCACCGGCGGCATCCGCTGCGAAAAGGCAACCGCCTTCATGAAGGAACAGGGCTTCGACGAGGTTTATCACCTCAAGGGCGGTATCCTGAAATACCTTGAGGAAGTGCCGCAGGAAGAAAGCCTGTGGGAGGGCGCCTGCTTTGTCTTCGACGAGCGGGTTTCGGTCGAGCACGGCCTGAAGGAAGGCGAGCACAAGCTCTGCCACGCCTGCCGCAACCCGATCACCACGGAAGAGATCACCTCACCACACTATGAGGAAGGCGTTTCCTGCAGCCATTGCTACGGCACGCGCAGCGAGGAAGATCGCCTGCGCTACCGTCAGCGCCAGCATCAGATCGCGCTTGCCAGGAAGCGCGGCCAGAAGCACATCGGAACCTAGGCTGCACTCGTCCGGCGCGGCGGGCGGCGCTGCTCGCGCCGCTCCTCCAGCATTTCGGTGATCTTGTCGGCCGTTACCGGCCGGCTGAAGTGATAGCCTTGCAGGCTGTCGCAACCGAAGAGACGGACGGCGACCGCCTGGGCTTCCGTCTCGATACCCTCGGCCGTCACCGGAATATTGAGCGATCGTGCAAGCGCGACGGTTGCCTGCAGCATCTCGCGCTGGCTCTCGCTCTCGGTAACGCCATCGACCAGCGAACGGTCGATCTTGATGCGGTCGAAGCCGAACTGGCGCAGGTAACCGATCGACGAAAAACCAGAACCGAAATCGTCGAGCGCAATCTTCACGCCGAGCGTCTTCAGCCGTTCGATCGACTGGCGCGTGCGCTGCGGGTTCTGGATCATGTAGCCTTCGGTGATCTCGAGCGTCACCCGGCGCGCTTCGATCTCCGTCTGCTTCAGAACGTAGCGCACATAATCGGTAAATGCCGGATTGCGGAACTGGCCGGGTGAGACGTTGACCGAGATCCGCAGATCCGGCCACTGCTTGGCCGTCTCGCAGGCCTTTCGCAAGACGAACAGGCCGAGCGCTTCGATCAGCCCGCTGGTTTCGGCGACCGGAATGAAGACATCGGGCGAAATAGGACCGAAGCCGGGACGGTTCCAGCGCACCAGCGCTTCCACCCCGTTCATCTCATAGGTCTCGGCATCGATCAGCGGCTGATAGGCAAGCGTCAGATCGCCGCTCTCGATCGCCGCGCGCAGATCGATCTCCAGCGCGTTGCGCTCTTCGCGGTCTGCATCCATCTCCGGATCATAAAGCATCATACGGGCACGGCCGGCCTCCTTGGCCTTGTACATCGCGAGATCGGCACGGCGCACCAGCTCTTCGCGGTCAGCAACGCCTTCGGGCGACATCGCGATGCCGATGCTGGCGCCGATGACGACGACACGGCGGCCGATTTCCAGCGGCTCGGCGAGGAAGTCGAGAATCTGTTCCGAGAGCTGCAGAGCTTCGGCATTGCCGCCTTCGGAATGGAAGGCAATGGCAAACTCGTCGCCACCGATACGGGCGAGAACCGCATGCGGCGGGATCAGAACCTTCAACCCGGCCGCAACGGCACGGATCAGCTGATCGCCAGTGCCATGGCCGTAGCTGTCGTTGACTTCCTTGAAGCCATCGAGATCGAGGTAGAGAATGAGGATGTTCTTCTTGTTCTGCTGGGCTTCCTCGACCATCGCGTCGATGGCGATCCCCAGCCCCTCGCGATTCCAGAGGCCGCTCAGCCGGTCGCGAAGCGCCTCTTCGCGGGCGGTGATTTCTTCCGCCTTGAGACGCCGTCCGGCCATCCAGCCGATCACCAGAAGCACGGCGAAGAACAAGCCCACTAGGCCCAAGGCTTTCACCACGGTCGGCCGCACCTGATCATAGCCGATGTCTCCCGGCGACCGCGACGTCCAGACGAGCTTACCGAGTGTGACACCCGCAGCATCATCGATCCTGACGGAATATTTTGCGGCGTAGTCCGCGGGCACGAGCTTCATGCCATGGATCACATAGGTGTCGCCAAGACCGGTCACCTTGGCATCATCGAGATGCCGCGCGAATATCAGGTAGCGGCGGCTGCCAGCTGGCTTGTCCAACGCGCCGGATTTCTCGCGTACCAGCGCGATGCCTGCAGCGGCGATGCCCGACTTCGTACCGACAAAACCGACCGCCTCCGGATCAGTAAGATCTGCCGCTCGAACCTTGTCGAGCAGGGTCCAGAGCGATGGTGCGAAGAAGTCGTCGAGACGGCCCTCCATCGCCTTGCCATCACGAAAGGCCATCAGCGGTTTCTTGTTGTCATCAATGACGATGGCCATGTCGAACAGCGAACTGTTGACGGACATCTCGCCGTAATTGCTGATCGTCCATGCCATGCCGCCATCGGCATAGACATTGGCGGCAGCATCGTCCCATGCGGCATAATCGTTGAGGGTCGCGCCGAGCTGCTCTTCGAAAGTCTTCAGCGCTCCAGCGGTGGTCTCCCGCGAGCGCTCGTCGTCGAGCACGTTGGCATTGTCTGCGACGCGCGAAATTGCGGTCAGGATCATCACAGTGACGATCGCGACGATGACGGCGAAGGTCAGCAACACGCCCGTGACGGTCGTGTGCCGGCCTATCCCCAAGGCCTGATTTTTTTGCCCGAATAACTTAGGCATTTATTGCTCCCCGATGGCAGGGACTGTGCCAGTCAAGAGTTCAAGAAACTGTTAAAAATCACGGCAAAACGATTAATCAGCGGGTGTTTTAAAGATAAATTTCGCTATCTATGCAAGAACCGCCCCCGGAGCACCGGAAGCGGCTGACTTTGCTGCATATTTTGCGGCCGCACCATGCTGCTTATTCAGCGCCGTGACGCGGAAAAACCGGATCAGAAACCGATTTCTGGACCCCATTCCGGTGGCCAAAACCACTCGTAAAACCCAGAGGCGATTTTCCGCATTTCTTGCTAAACGCCAGAGTAGAGCCAAGGCTTCGGTCAGGCTGTCTTATGGTTGCTCTTGGGGAACTGGGCAGCGAGATCGCGATACCACTTGCCGCTCTTCTTCACGGTGCGGACCTGGGTGTTGTAATCGACATGAACGAGGCCGAAACGCATCTTGTAGCCTTCCGCCCATTCGAAATTATCCATCAGGCTCCAGGCGAAGTAGCCGCGCATCGGATAGCCATCCTTGATCAGGTTGGCGACGACGTCGAGGTGGTCGCTGACATAGTCGAGGCGCATCGTGTCATCAACCTCGCCATCAGCAACGTCAGTGTTGTCGCAGGCGCCGTTCTCGATGATGTAGCATTCCGGCAGTTCGTAGCGGCGGTAGAGATCCTCGACCAGATGCTTGAGACCGGGCGCGTAGACTTCCCAGCCGATATCGGTCTTGATGTCACTCGCCGGTGCCGCCTCGACAGTCCAGGGGAAATCGCCCTTCTTCGAGGCATCGTCGTGGACGCGGTCCGGCTTGTAGTAGTTGAGGCCCCACCAATCGAGCTTCTGGTTGATGATCTTCAGGTCGCCGTCTTCGATGACGGGCATCCGATCGTCGAGTGCCTCGACGAATTCCTTCGGATATTCGCCCTTGAAAACCGGATCGAAGAACGCGCCGTTATGAAACTGATGGGCGCGCTCGGCAGCAGCCAGATCGGCCGGACTGTCGGAACCCGGAATGATCGACGAGGCGTTGAGCACCAGACCGACAGGAACATTCGGCGCCTCGGAGCGGATCGCTTCGACACCGAGACCATGGGCGAGATTCATGTAGTGCATCGCATGGAGCGCTGCCTGCATGTTGCGCTCGCCCGGAGCATGGATGCCATAGAGGTGGCTGAGCCAAACGATGCACCACGGCTCGTTGAAGGTTGCGACCGTATCGAGGCGGTCGCCGAGGCGGGCCATAACCGTCTTGGCATAGCGCTGGAATGCATAGGCGGTCGAGCGCGCCGTCCAGCCGCCGTCGCCGGCGAGCAGCAGCGGCAGATCCCAATGGTAAAGCGTCGCGAAGGTCTTGATGCCGCGCGCCTTGCAGCCGTCGACGAGGCGGTCGTAAAAATCGAGACCAGCCTCGTTCACCGGGCCGGTACCGTCAGGGATGATGCGCGGCCAAGCGATCGAGAAACGGTAGGCTGAAACGCCCATCTCCTTGATCAGATCGAGGTCCTCGTCGAGGCGGTTATAGTGATCGCAGGCGACATCGCCGTTGTCCCGGTTATAGACGCGGCCGGGCATGTTGCAGAACGCATCCCAGATGGAGGGCTTACGGCCATCGGCCTTGGAGGCGCCTTCGATCTGGAAGGCGGCTGTCGCTACGCCGAAGGTGAAGTCGCCCGGGAAGCGGGCTGCGAGAAGCTTCGGATCGATCATAATGTTTTCCGTCTTTAGTGCTGTTCAGGTCGGCCGGCGCGGCCATCGTTGGCGGCGGTTTAGCCAAGCCGGAATGTCTTGTACAGGTCTCGAATGTCAAAACTGTAACGTTGCAGATAGATTCCGGCTTCAGGACCGGCTTCCCGCTACGCTTCGTCCGGCCATCAGAGCATGGTTGCGCCCGACGGCATCAGAACCCGTCTCGTGATCCCGATATTGTCCAGAAACACTTCGTCATGGCTGACGACCAGAAGCGCGCCGTCATAGGCCGCGAGCCCGGCTTCGACGGCCGCAATCGAGTCGATGTCCAGATGGTTGGTCGGCTCGTCCAAGATGAGCAGCGGCGGCGGCTTCGGTCCGCCGAGCACGCAAGCGAGCCCGGCCCGCAACAGCTGCCCGCCGCTCAGCGTCGAGACTTGCTGCAGTGCTGCGTCGGCGCGGAACATGAACCTTGCCAGCGCCGCCCGACAGGCATTCTCATCCGCGCCCGGATTGAGGGCACGGAAATTCTCACGGACACTGAGCCCGGGATCGAGCAGGCTGACGCCCTGATCGAAGAACGCATGCCCGGCAGGAACCGAGACCGTGCCCTCCCATGGGGCGAGCGCGCAGGTGATCAGCGCCAGGAGCGTCGTCTTGCCGGAGCCGTTCGGACCAGCGACCGCCACGCGCTCCGGCCCGGTGAGCATAAGCGACAGATTGCGGATGACAGGCCGCCCCGGCTCATATCCAGCCGTCACGCCTTCGAGCCTCAGCACCACACGCGACGGCGGCAAGCCGATCGGTTTCAGCCTGATGGCAAAAGGCTGCAGGACTTCGATCTTGCCACGCGCCGCCGATGCCTCGCCAAGTGCCTGCTCCCGCCGTTTCTCGCCGAGCCGCACGCGCTCGCCGCGGGTATTCTCGGCCTTGCGTTTCAGCCCGCCGGCGACAATCCGAGGCATGTCGCCACGCGCCGCCTTGATCCGCCCGCCGCGATCGCTTCGCGCCTGCCGCTCGGCCGCAAGCTGGGCGCTGCGATTGACCTCGTCGATCCGCTTCTCGGCGTCGGCGAGATCATGTTCGGCAGCGGCAAGCTCGATCGCCTTGCGCTCCTGAAAAGCGCTCCAGCCGCCGCCATAGCGCCTAGCACCCAGCGCCGTCAGTTCGACGATCGCATCCATCGTCTCCAGCAGCTCGCGGTCATGGCTGACAACAAGCGCGCCGCCGCGCCAATCGCGCAGCAACGCAATCACCGCATCCCTGCCCTCGCGGTCGAGATTGTTGGTCGGCTCATCAAGGATGAGAAAATCGGGTTCGGCAAAAATCAGCACCGCCAAACCCGCTCGGGTGCGTTGACCGCCGGAAAGCGACGAAAGCACTGTTTCTGGCAGAGCATCGAGGCCGACGCGTTCGAGGGCCGAAGCCATGCGGGACTCGAGCGTCCAGTCGGCATGGGCAAGCTCCTCGCCACTCGCCTCGCCACGCTCGGCCCTCATAAGGACGGCGAGAGCATCGCTGGCGTCGAAGAGATCGGCGATTGTTGCCCCGGCTTCGACCTGAACCGACTGGCGGAGAACGCCGAGGCGCCCGTCGAAGGCGATGTTGCCGGACAGCGGCTGCAGCTCGCCGGTCACCAACTTCAGCAGCGTCGTCTTGCCGGCGCCATTGCGCCCGACAAGTCCTGTGCGCTCGGCACCGAAGCTCAGATCGAGACCAGAAAGAAGCGGCCGCCCGTCAGGCGTCGACCACGAAAGATTGGAAAGAGTGATGGAGGCAGGCATGGATAGAGAACTCCCGGATGGCAAGGCGAGACGGCATTGCGATCTGGGTGAAATCCATGGTGGCACACATCCTGTTGGTATTGCGGGATGACGGCAATCTAGGCAGGCAAGGCGGTCAAATCAAGGCGCATGCGGATGGCGCGCTCGCAGCGTGATAACGCTGATGTCAGAAGTCGTGACTTGAGATCGCCGGTGTGCCGGGTGAGAGCGGAGTGGGAGATAACAACGAAAGGAACCCGATGCTCGCTTCCATCCACCTGCTGCAGCCGCATCTTCTCAGCCTGCTGCGCATCGTCTCGTCGCTCGTACTCTTCAGCTACGGGACGCAGAAGATTCTGCATTTCCCTGCCGCGGCAAGCGTACCGCCGGTTGGCTCCATGTCATGGATTGCCGGCATGCTGGAACTGGTTCTCGGTTTCCTGGTGCTGATCGGCTTCAAGACGCGAGCCGCCGCCTTCGTTCTCTCGGGCCTGATGGCCTTCGCCTATTTCATCGCCCATGCGCCGAAGAGCTTCTACCCGGCGCAGAACGGTGGCGTCGCCGCGATCCTGTTCTGCTTCGTCATGCTGTATTTCGTCGCCGCGGGCGCCGGCTCGTTCAGCATTGATGCGCTCTTGAAGCGCAAGCAGGCCGCTGTCGCAGCCTGAAGCAGATCGCAAGGCTGAAGCGGCTTTCCGCTTCAGCCTGATAGGGCTTACGGCTTGTCGGCCTGACCCTTGAGCTTGACGGCCATCGTAACGGTGCCACGCACCGTGATGAAACTGCCATTGCCGCGATTAAGATCGGCATTGTTGCTGAGATTGGTGATCTGGCAGCTCTCGCCCACCGTCTCCAGAACCAGCGAGCACTGCCGCCCGGCCATAGCATAGAAGGTCTTCTGCGCCAGTTCGATCTGTTCGGAAGGGTTCTGCGTCGCGTCAGCCGGAACCGACATCGACATCGTCGATTGAACATTGACGGTTCCGGGCACACGCTGCCCGCCAGGAATGAGCTGTTGCGCCGATGCCGGAACGGCTGCCAGCGCCAGAATGCACGTCATGATGCGGAAAGAGAATGTCATCGGGCCTCCCCATATGGTTGCGGCCTTCTTCTTTCACAATCCCCTTAAACGCGAATGAGCGCATTCCCTAAGATTGAAGGGAATGCGCTCATTTGAAACGAACCGACCTTAGATCAGACCTTGACCCAGCCGCCGTTCTTCTTGGAAGACGCAACGCAGGCTTCGACGAAGGCCACGCCCTTCACGCCGTCATCGACCGTCGGGTAGACCACGGCCTTGTCGACCGGCTTGCCCTTCTTGGCAGCGTTGATGGCATGGGCCGCTTCCGTGTAGATCGTCGCGAAGGCTTCGAGATAGCCTTCGGGGTGACCGGATGGAACGCGCGAGACGCGGGCAGCCGCAGCACCCGAACCGGCGCCATTGCGGGTGATCAGCCGCTTCGGCTCGCCGAACGGCGTGAACCACAGATAGTTGGGGTCGGCCTGAACCCACTCGATACCACCCTTGGTGCCATAGACGCGAACCTTCAGACCGTTCTCATGGCCCGGCGCCACCTGGCTACACCAGAGCATGCCCTTGGCCGGCTTTTCCTTGCCCTTGGCCTTGTAGCGCAGCATCACATGCGCATTGTCATCGAGACGGCGTCCCTCGACGAAGCTGTCGAGATCGGCGGCGAGGCTGTCGAGCTCCAGGCCGGAGACGAAGCAGCCGAGATTATAGGCATGCGTGCCAATGTCGCCGGTCGAACCGCCGGCGCCCGATTGGGCCGGATCGGTGCGCCAGACGGCCTGCTTGGCGCCCTGCTGCTCGACGGCTTCCGTCAGCCAGTCCTGCGGATACTCGGCTTGCACCAGGCGGATATCGCCAAGCTCGCCATTGGCGATCATCTCGCGCGCCTGGCGGACCATCGGATAGCCGGTGTAGTTATGCGTCAGGATGAAGAGAGCACTGCTCTCGTCGGCGATCTTCTTCAGCTTCTTGGCATCGGCAAGATTCGACGTCAGCGGCTTGTCGCAGATGACGTGGATGCCGCGGCGGAGAAACTCCTTGGCGGCATCGTAATGCACATGGTTCGGCGTCACGATCGACACCGCTTCGATGCCATTCTTCAGCTTCGCCTCGCGGATCGCCATCTCGCGATAGCTGGAATATGTCCGCGACGGATCGAGACCGAGATCGCGGCCGGAGGCCTGCGCCTTTTCCGGCGTCGAGGACAGCGCCCCGGCGATCAGTTCATATTGGTCGTCCAGACGGGCCGCCATGCGGTGCACGGCGCCGATGAATGCGCCAGCCCCGCCGCCGACCATGCCGAGGCGAATGCGCGGTTCGCGCGTCTGTTCGTTTGATGCTTCGATTGCCATTGTGTCCTCCTCGAAATCAAATCTCGCGAAAGTCCCCTCTGCCCTGCCGGGCATCTCCCCCACAAGGGGGGAGAAAACTCGCCGCGCTGCCCCGCACCAATAATAGGTCGTAGCAACGCCGCGAGAAGCCCCTCCCCTTTGTGGGGAGGGGTTGGGGAGGGGTATTTTCGTTAAATCCCCAGCATCCGCCGGTTGGCTGCCTGATCGGTGCCGCCCGCGGCGAAGTCGTCGAACGCCTTCTCGGTGACGCGGATGATATGTGCCTTGACGAATTCGGCGCCTTCACGGGCACCGTCTTCCGGATGCTTGAGCGCGCATTCCCATTCGACCACGGCCCAGCCGTCGAAATTGTTGGCGGTCATCTTCGAGAAGACGGCGCCGAAATCGACCTGGCCATCACCCAGCGAACGGAAGCGGCCCGCACGCTCGACCCAGCCCTGATAGCCGCCATAGACGCCCTGCCGCCCGGTCGGGTTGAACTCGGCATCCTTGACGTGGAACATCTTGATCCGGTCTTTGTAGATGTCGATGTTCTCAAGATAGTCCAGGCACTGCAGGACGTAGTGCGACGGGTCATAGAGCATGTTGGCGCGTGGATGGTTCTTCACGCGCTCCAGGAACATCTCGAAGGTGACGCCATCATGCAGGTCTTCGCCCGGATGGATTTCGTAGCAGACATCGACGCCGCAGGAATCGGCATGATCGAGGATCGGCGTCCAGCGCTTGGCGAGTTCGTCGAAAGCGGTTTCGACCAGACCGGCCGGGCGCTGCGGCCACGGATAGATGAACGGCCAAGCCAGCGCGCCCGAAAAGGTCGCATGCGCCTTGATGCCGAGATGCTTGGACGCTGTCAGCGCCATCTTCACCTGCTCGACAGCCCATGCCTGACGCGCCTTCGGATTGCCGCGCACTTCAGGCGCCGCAAAGCCATCGAAGGCTTCGTCATAGGCGGGGTGAACGGCAACGAGCTGGCCCTGCAGATGCGTCGAAAGCTCGGTGATCTCGACGCCGTTCTGGCGCGCCACACCGGCAAACTCGTCGCAGTAATCCTTGGAGGATGCGGCCTTCTTGAGGTCGATGAGCTGGCTTGCCCAGGTCGGAACCTGGACGCCCTTATAACCGGTATCGGCCGCCCATTTGGTGATCGCATCCCATGAGTTGAAAGGCGCGGTATCGCCTGCGAACTGGCCGAGGAACAGGCCCGGCCCCTTGATCGTCTTCATGTCAGAAATCCTCCCTGATTAGCGACCGTAAACGTTTATGATAATCTGTCACACGCATTTTGGCGGGAGCAAGGCGCCTCCACGCACTTGCGGCAAATGTGGCTGGATAGCCGGAAGTCAAATGGTGAGCGAACTAAACACGCCTCACCGGCAGCTGCAAGAGGTACGTGCCGCAAATTCGTCCGCATGCGAAATCGGAACATGAAAAATGCGCCCATCCTTGCGAATGGGCGCATCTGAAGGCGAATGATCAGAACGGAGAATCCGGGAAGTAGAAGTCCTTGGCGTTGTCCTTGGTGACGAGCGTCGCATCAAGAACGAAGGTGCCGCGAACCGGAACCTGATCGTAGAGACCAGCAGCCGTCAGTTCCATGGCCGTACCGACCATTGCCGGCGGATAGAGAACGTCGACCGGAATCATCTTGTCGCCGTCCATGACCTTCTTGATCATGTCCTTGGAGCCTGCACCGGCGACGACATACTTGATGTCGGTGCGCTTGGCCTGCTCGATGGCCTGGAGTACGCCGACAGCCATGTCATCGTCCTGGCACCATACAACGTCGATCTTCTGATACTTGGTCAGGTAGTCCTGCATGACCTTGAAGGCATCATCGCGGTTCCAGTTGCCGTACTGGCGGTCGAGAACCTTGACCTTGGAGCCTGCAATGCCCTTATCGAAGCCGTCCTGACGCTGCTGATCGATCGGGATCGGCAGGCCGCGGATGATGACGACTTCGGCGTCCGGCGTCTGGGCAGCGATGTACTTGCCGGCGACTTCGCCGAGCGCCGGGTTGTTACCGGCAACATAGAGATCGCGAACCGAATCGTCGTTGGTGGACGGTGCACGGTCGACGAGAGCGACATACTTGCCCTTGCCCTTGACTTCCTTGATGGCGTTGACCAGCGGATCCGGATCCGACGGCAGGATGACGAGGGCATCGATGCCCTGCGTATCAAGGTCCTGCACGGCGTTTGCCTGGCTGGCAGCGTCCGGCGAGGTCTTGACGATGACGTTCAGGCCAGGATGCTCTTCCATCAGCTTCTTGGCGACGCGTTCGGCATGGAACACCACACCAGAGGTCCAGCCGTGGTCGGCGGCCGGAATGGACACGCCGATGGTGAACTTCTTGTCCTGTGCGTATGCGGAACCCGCCACTGCGACGGCCGCAACCGCAAGACCCAACATGAGTTTGCGCATGCTATTCTCCTCCCAACATAACTTCAGGGACTTTCCTACCCGTAAACCGGACGCCCTGTGAGCCCGGCCAATGGCTGTTGCGGTCCGTTATCCCTTCCGGACCAGCGAGCGCTGCACCAGCATGGCGATGATGATGATCGCACCCTGGATCGCACCGATGAGATATTCGCTGATGAAGTTCGACAGCAGCATGATGTTGCCGACGAGCTCGAGGATGAAGGCGCCGCAAATCGTGCCCCAGACACGCCCCGCCCCACCCTTGAGCGCCGTGCCGCCGACGACGACAGCCGTGATTGCCTGCAGCTCCCAGAGGATGCCGGTGGTGGCCGAGGTCGAACCGAGACGGGGCACGTAAAGAAGAACGGCGATCGCCACGCAAAGCCCCTGGATGACGAAGGCAATGGTGCGCACCTTGTTGACCGCAATGCCCGAGTAGCGGGCGACATCGCTGTTCGAACCGACGGCGACGACATGGCGACCGTAACGCGTGCGGTAGAGAATAAAGGCGGCAACGGCGGTGACCGCCAGAATGACGACGATCGGAACCGGCACGCCGAGGAAGCTGCCGAAATAGGCCGGACGGTAGAGCGTCTGGATTTCAGGCGAGCGCAGCGTGATAGCGCCGCCCTGCGACAGCCACGTCGTCAGGCCGCGATAGATGCCCATCGTGCCGAGTGTCGCAATGAACGGCTCGATCTTGCCCATGGTGGTGATCAGACCGTTTGCCAAGCCACAGAGCGCGCCCGCAACGACAGCGAACACAACGGCAACGACAAGCATCATCGTCGGATCGGCAATGACGCCGGAGTTGAGCAAAAGGATCATCAGGCTGGCGACGAAGGCCACCATCGAGCCGACGGACAGATCGAGGTCACCGGCGGAAATGACGAATGTGGCACCGACTGCGATGATGGCGATGAATGCACAGCGCGTCGCGACATTGGCGAGATTGGTGATGCCGATGAAATTCGGATTGACCAGGGCGCCGACGATCAAAAGCAGGAACAGCGCGGCGAACGGCGCTACGGCGCGCAGATCGACGTCCCGCCAGGAGCGGCGCCGGATCTCTCTGGTCTCCTCGTTGATGCTCATTGTCAAAACCAACCTCCCGACCCAAACCCTGTGGGCATCTTATCGTTGAAACGCGTGCCGAAGCGGCGCCTGCCGAATTGTCAGGCGGCCTTCCTCTTCAGGCCCGCGGCATAGCGCATGATTTCCTGTTCGGAGATTTCGTCGCCCTCCAGCACACCGACGATACGCCCCTCGCGCATCACACAGACCCGGGTGCAGAGACCGATAACCTCCGGCATTTCCGACGAGACGACAATGATCGACCTGCCATCGCGGGCGAGCGCCGAAATGAAATGATAAATCTGCTGCTTGGTGCCGACATCGATCCCGCGCGTGGGCTCATCGATGATGATGATGTCGGGCTCGGTCTCCATCACCTTGGCGAGCAACAGCTTCTGCTGGTTGCCGCCGGACATGCGGCCGGCAA
Source organism: Rhizobium sp. 01L410 (assembly GCF_056400165.1). Taxonomy (NCBI): domain Bacteria; kingdom Pseudomonadati; phylum Pseudomonadota; class Alphaproteobacteria; order Hyphomicrobiales; family Rhizobiaceae; genus Rhizobium; species Rhizobium sp. 01L410. Next base: position 95,929 of record NZ_JBFTST010000012.1, on the reverse strand, counting down.
CGATATTGGCGTCGCGGACGCGGATATCGAAACGGCGCTTTGCCTTGGCCAGCGCCGCAGCCTCGCTGTTGGGGCTGAGATAACCGTGGGCCACATGCTGTCCAAGCGACTGCAGCGTCAGGTTCGTCACCATGTTGGAGCGCAGCAGCAGCCCCTTCGACTTGCGGTCCTTGGTCATATAGGCGAGACCGGCGCGATTGGCGGCATGCACGTCGCCGGACGCAACCTCTTGCCCCTTGATCACGACATCGCCGGAGAGGCGCGAACGCAGGCCGGCGATCGCCTCCATGAGCTCGGTACGGCCGGAGCCGATCAGGCCTGAGAAGCCGATGACTTCACCCTTGCGGACCTCGAAACTAGCATCCTGCACGTAGCCGGTCGCAACACCGCTGACGCTCAGCACCACTTCTTCATCGACATTGGGCTCGACCTTGGTCGGGTAGAGACTGGAAAGCTCACGGCCGACCATCAGCTGCGCAATGGATTCACCATCGAGAATGGAGGTCGGCGCCGTCTTGACCCACTGCCCATCGCGCAGAACCGTGACCCGGTCGGTCAATTCCATGACTTCATCGAGCTTGTGCGAGACGAACACGAAGCTCGTCCCCTTGTCGCGCAGCTTGCGGACCTGCTCGAAGAGAATGTTGGTTTCTTCGCGCGACAGAACCGCAGTCGGCTCGTCCATGAAGACCACGCGCGCATCGCGGCTGATCGCCTTGGCGATCTCGACCATCTGCTTGTCGGCGATCGACAGCGTGCTGATCAGCGCATCTTCATCGACATGCGAACCGAGCATATCGAGCACCCGGCGCGTTTCCTTGCGCATATAGCGCCGGTCAAGGACACCAAAATGCGTCACTTCACGACCGAGAAACAGGCTTTCGGTGACCGTCAGATGGTCGGCAAGATTGAATTCCTGGTGGATGATGACAATGCCAAGCGCTTCGGCGCCGCCATTGGGCGGCAGAACGATCGGCTGACCGTCGAGAAGGATCTCGCCTGATGTCGGCTGTTCGAAACCGGACAGGACTTTGACGAGGGTGGACTTGCCCGCGCCGTTCTCGCCCATCAGCGCATGGACTTCGCCAGCGCGCAGATCGAAATTGACGCTGAAGAGAACCTGTACCCCATTGAAGGATTTGCAAATTCGCTTCGCGGACAGCACCAAAGGCGCAGCCTCTGCAGGCTCCACAACCATCATTTCCTCCCTGCGGCTCCCCACCGCTTGAGAATGATGTAAACCTTTACATATGGGATGTAAAGGTTTACATCATTGATTTACACAGATCTGTGACTGGCTGCCTTTGACCTGTCGGCAAGTCTGTGTAGTGTCGCGGCGAAGACAGCCTATGGCGAGCCCCCAGTGTCGAATTCCACGCCCGCAACGATCGAAGACGTCGCCCGGATTGCCGAGGTTTCCATCGCGACCGTATCGCGCGCGATCCATATGCCTGAGAAGGTTGCGAACTCGACGCGATTGAAGGTCAATCAGGCGATCGCCATCACCGGCTACACGACGAATGCCATGGCGCGCAGCCTGCGCCTCGGCCGGTCGAACATGATTCTTGTGGTGGCGCCCGATATCGGCGACCCGAATTTCTCCAACATTCTCGTCGGCCTGGAAAACGAGGCGCGCGCCCATGGCTATGGGGTGCTGATCGGCCATACGCAGAACGACGCCCAGCGCGGCCTCGAATATCTGAAGTTCTTCAATTCGAACCAGGCGGCGGGCCTCATCCTCTTCACCGGCATCCTGCCCTTCGGCCACCAGACGATGACGGCCCGGCTGCCGCCGAGCGTCGGCGTCTTCGAACCCGTCTTTAATGGCGGCATTCCCTATGTCGGCGTCGATGACACAGAAGGTGCGCGCAAGGCTGTCGATCTCCTGCTGGCCGAGGGCCACCGCAAGATCGCCTTCATCGGCGATTCCCGCACCCGCCTTGCCTATACCCGCCGCCGCGAAGGGTACGAGGCAGGACTTGACGCCGCAGGTGTGCCGAAGGAAACCCGCATCGTTCTCGAAGGCGATGGCACGATCGAAAGCGGCCGGCATGCCGTCGAGCAGCTTTTCATGCGCGACACGCTGCCGACGGCCTTCATGTGCGTCAACGACCAGACGGCGATCGGCGTGATGATCGGCCTCAATGCGCGCGGCTACGATATCCCGCGCGACTTCTCGGTCACCGGTTTCGACGACGTGCCACAGGCCGTGTTCATGAGCCCGTCGCTGACCACCATCCGCCAGCCGCGAACGGCAATCGGCAAGCAGGCGATGGCGCTGCTGCTCGAACTCTTAGGCGATGGCCAGCCCTCGGAGACGGAAATCCTGCTGCGCCCGGATCTCGTCGTGCGCAACTCCGTGTCATCGCCGCCGAAGAACTGGCAGAGGCGATAATCGCGCAGCATTGCTGCCAAAATCCGGAAATCGGCGAAAGCCGCGGGAACAATTGCGAGGTTCAGCCGTTTGCTGACCCGGACGCTGGCTGCATCAGTCGATATTGTGGTTTGCACCCAGCGGCTGGCGTCCAATCAAAATGCGAAAGCCGGTCAGGCATTCGTTGTCCTTAATGCCGGGCGCTCGTTCCGGCTCACTTCCATTGAATAGCAATCTGTCGAGGCCGAAGATCTTTTTTGGACTCTCTGATGTTTCCGCTAGAAAATTCCGCCACCTGCCTACATTCAAGAATTGAAACAGCCACATAGGACCTGGGAATTCTGTGCCGCCGATACCCGATCGACACCATGCCGAAAATCAGAAGCGACTTGATGCGCTTGAAGCCTTCGACATTCTCGACACGGCTCCGGAACCAGAATTCGACGACATAGTCTTCGTTGCCTCCTCGGTTTGCCATACGCCCGTAGCGTTGATCAGCCTCGTCGAGATCGACCGGCAATGGTTCAAGGCGGCAGTCGGACTTGAAAGCTGCGAGACGCCGATCGACCAGTCCGTCTGCGCTCATGCGCTATCGAGTCCCCAGCCGCTCATTATCCCCGATCTGACGAAAGACGAGCGAACCAGAGACAACGTGCTGGTGACAGCACCGCCCGGTATTCGTTTCTACGCCGGAGCGCCGCTGGTGACCGCTGACGGTACGATCATTGGCACGCTCTGCGTCATCGACACGGTTGCACGCCCTGAAGGCCTGGCCCCGGATCAGCTGAAGATCCTTCAGGCACTCTCCCGGCAGGTGGTGGCGCTGCTGGAGGCACGGCGGATTTCGAGCCGCAAGGACGAACTCTTCCGCCGCCAGAAAAGCATCAGCTCGGCGATGCGCTCATCCGTCAACAAGAACATGGCGGCGCAGGAAGCCGGCCGTATCGGAACGTTCGATCTCGATATCGCCACAAGCCAGATGCGCGTATCACCCGAATTCTGCAGGATCTTCGACGTGCCGATCGCCGAAAGCTATCCGGCATCGAAATTCGAAGACATGGTGATTCCCGACGACCAGTCCGTCAAGACGAGTGCCTCGACGCGGATGGACGGCACGGCGCTGCTGGATGTGGAATACCGCATCAGCACCAAGCATCGAAGCGTGCGCTGGATATCCCGGCATGCCGCCTTCACGACCGACGCGGACGGCAAACCGATTGCTCTTCGCGGAACCGTCCAGGACGTCACCGCCGAGAAGCGCGCCAGCGCCCGCGCGCAGGCCTTGCTCGATCTTGGAGACCGGCTGAGAAATCTTGACGATATCGAATCGATGGCAATCGCCGCAGCTGATCTTATGGCCAAGGCGCTGGATGCCACGCGAGCAGGCTTCGGTCTGGTCGATGCCGGTAATGAGACTGTGTCGGTGCAGCCAGAATGGCAGGCGCCCGGCATCGCCTCGCTTGCAGGCATCCATAGTTTCCGCGACTACGGAAATTTCATCGACGATCTGAAACTTGGCGACACCGTGATCATCGAGGATGTCAGCTTGGATCCCCGAACCAGCGATCACGCCAGAGCGCTTCTGGATCTCGATATCCGGGTCCTGGTCAATGTGCCGATCTTCGACCACGGACATTTCAGCCTGGTGGTTTTCGTCCATCACAACCACCCCTACGACTGGTCGAACGAGGAGCTCGCCTTCGTGCGCAGCTTCGGCGATCGCATTCAGCTCGCCATTGCCCGCGTCAGGGCCGATGCCGAGCAGGATATTCTCAATCGCGAGATCAATCACCGCCTGAAGAACACCTTCGCGATGATCCAGGCCATTGCCACCCAGACCCTCAAGCCAGTGGCCGAGCGGGAGCATGTCGAGAATTTCGAGCGCCGCCTGCATGCTCTGAGCCGCGCCCACGACATCCTGCTGCAGGACAACTGGCTGAGCGCCAATGTCCACGACCTCGTCGTCAAGGCGATCGAATCGCTGGGCGTCATCGATCGTGTGACGATAGCCGGGCCGAAAACCTCTGTTGGCCCCAAGGGCTCGCTATCGATTTCCCTGCTTCTGCACGAGCTCGCCACCAACGCTGTCAAATACGGCTCTCTTTCGGCCGAAAGAGGCGCAGCTTATGTGCACTGGACCATTGAAGGTCGAGGTGAACAGGCTACATTCCACCTATCGTGGCGTGAAGAAGGCGGCCCGACCGCCTTCGAACCAACCAAAAAGGGCTTCGGTTCCAAGCTTATAAAAATGGGCCTCATAGGGTCCGGCGGGACGGAAACCAGTTACAGCCCGGATGGCTACTCGGTCAAAATGTCCGCGTCGCTCTCGCAAATGCAAAGGAGCGACTGAGTTATGGGCGATGATCACACAGGCACGAGACTACACGTTCTCGTTGTCGAAGACGAGCCGCTGCAGCGGATGATGGCCATCGACCTTGTTGAAGACGCCGGTTTCGAGGCGATCGGCGCCGCCGATGCAGAGGAAGCGGTGCGCATTCTGGAAGCACGCAGCGATATCTGCATCGTTTTCACCGATATCGACATGCCGGGAAGCATCGATGGAATGATGCTGGCCGCCGCGATCCGCGATCGCTGGCCGCCGATCGAAATCATCATCACCTCTGGCCATATCCGCGAAGAGGAAGTGGTCCTTCCGGTACGGGGCGTGTTTTTCCCGAAGCCTTACGATACCCGCCGGGTCACGCAGAAACTGGTCGAGTTCGGCGCACCGCACTGATCGGTCCATTGTTGTCTCATGAAAAAAGCCGGGAAGCTTTCGCTTCCCGGCTTTCTGTTTAGACGATCGACGCAATCAAACGTAACGGTTGACGACGTTCTCGAGCAGTTCCTGCTTGCCGGAACGCGGCTGCGGGTTGATGTCCTTGCTCTCGACCCAGCCGGTGATCTCTTCCAGCGAATATTCGCCGCGGAAAAGTTTCTGTCCTTCGGCCGAATCCCAGCCGGCATAGCGGTCCGCGAGCGGCTTGGAGAGAGCCTTTTCCTCAACCATCTTGGCAGCAGCCTTGAGGCCACGGGCGCAGCAATCCATGCCGCCGATATGACCGATCAGCAGGTCTGCCGGATCGAGCGACTGGCGGCGCAGCTTGGCGTCGAAATTTGTGCCGCCGGTGGTGAAGCCGCCTGCCTGCAGAACCTGGTAGTAGGCGAGCGCCATTTCCGGAACGTTGTTCGGGAACTGGTCGGTATCCCAGCCGGACTGGTAGTCGTTGCGGTTCATGTCGATCGAGCCGAAGATGCCGAGCGCGTTGGCCAGCGCGAGCTCGTGCTCGAAGGAATGGCCGGCGAGGATCGCGTGGCCCTGCTCGATGTTGAGCTTCACTTCGTTTTCCAGGCCGTGCTTCTTCAGGAAGCCGTAAACCGTCGCGACGTCGTAGTCGTACTGGTGCTTGGTCGGCTCCTGCGGCTTCGGCTCGATCAGGATCGTGCCCTTGAAGCCGATCTTGTGCTTGTACTCGACCACGAGGTTGAGGAAGCGGCCCATCTGGTCGAGTTCGCGCTTCAGGTCGGTGTTGAGCAGCGTCTCGTAACCTTCGCGGCCGCCCCAGAGAACGTAGTTCTCGCCGCCGAGCTTCTGCGTCGCGTCGAGGCAGGTCTTCACCGTCGCAGCGGCAAAGCCGAAGACTTCGGGATCCGGGTTGGTGGCGGCACCCGACATATAGCGGCGGTTCGAGAACAGGTTCGCCGTGCCCCAGAGCAGCTTGGTGCCGGTGGCAGCCTGCTTTTCGGCGAAGTAATCGACGATTTCGTTCAGGTTCTTGGTGTTCTCGGCAAAATTATTGCCTTCCGGGCGCACGTCGGCGTCATGGAAGCAGTAGTAGGGTGCGCCGAGCAGCTGGAAGAATTCGAAGGCAACATCAGCCTTCAGCTTCGCAGCCTTCATCGTGTCCTCGAACCACGGGCGCAGGAAGGTCTGACCACCGAAGGGGTCGCCGCCCGGCCAGGTGAACGTATGCCAATAGGCAACGGCAAAGCGCAGATGGTCTTCCATCCGCTTGCCGAGAACGATTTCGTCCGGCTGGTAGTAACGGAAAGCCAGCGGATTGGTGCTGTCTGGGCCTTCGTATTTGATCTTCTGGATGTCGCCGAAAAATCCGGTGCTCATGGTTGTTTCCTCCTATGGAACGATCGCGAGTGTCAAAAGTCCCCTTCTGCCTGCCGGCATCTCCCCCACAAGGGGGGAGAAAGCTGGTGGCACTGCCTTGCCCAATCGGCAAAGCAGGAACTCGGGGCAAAGCCCCTCCCCCTTGCGGGGAGGGGTTGGGGAGGGGTCTTTCAACGCACCTCCCGTCGAATGGAGTTCAATGCGCCAGCGACTTGATGGCCGGATAAAGCGCGCGGTAGCGCTTGTAGGCGTCCTCGTAGGCGCCCGTCAGCGCCGTCTCGGGCTCAATCGTGCCATCCGTCTCCGGCGGCGTGCAGACGGCAACCGGGTCTGCCCCTGTCGCTGCGATCAGGCCGAGACGCGCAGCACCGAAGGCCGCGCCGAAATCACCATCGGCCGGCAGATCGACCGGAACACCGAGCGCCGTCGCGATCGAGGCCAGCCAATAACGCGAACGCGAGCCGCCGCCGATCGCGGTGACGCGGGAGATCCCCGTGCCGGCCGAACGCAGCGCTTCGAGATTATCGCGGATCGCGAAGGAGACACCTTCTAGCACCGCCTGGGTGAGAACGGCACGGCTGCTCTCATGCTCGAGGCCGATAAAGGCACCACGGATGACCGCATCGTTATGCGGCGTACGCTCTCCGGAGAGATAGGGAAGGAAGGTGACACCCGACGGTGCCTTCAGCGCGTCGCCAAGCTCGCCCGTCAAATCGGCAGCGGACTTGCCCGTCACATGCGAATGCCAGTTGAGCGCATCCGTGGCCGACAGAATGACGCCCATCTGGTGCCATGTGTTCGGAAGCGCGTGGCAGAAGGCGTGAACGGCGCTTTCCGGCTTCGGCAGATAGGAGCCGTTGGCCGCGAAGAGCACACCCGACGTGCCGAGCGACACGAAGGCAGCACCATGGCTGACCGTACCCATGCCGCAGGCCGAGGCCGCATTGTCCCCTGCCCCGCCGGCGACGACGACGGTGCTCGCGATGCCCCACTTGGAGGCTAGCTCGCCGCGCAGCTTGCCGGCCTGCTCGGTGCCTTCGACCAGCGACGGCATCTGCTTTTCATCGAGGCCGGTTGCCGCGAGCAGTTCGGACGACCAGGCGCGCTTGCCGGTATCGAGCCAGGACGTGCCGGCAGAGTCCGACATTTCCGAAATATGTTCACCGGTCAGCCACAGGCGCAGATAGTCCTTCGGCAAGAGAACCTTGGCGACCTTGGCGAAAATCTCCGGCTCGTTCTTCGCCACCCAGACGAGCTTCGGCGCGGTAAAGCCGGGGAAAACGATGTTGCCGGTGAGCTTGCGGAAGCGCGGATCGGCATCGAGTGCGGCGGCTTCATGATAGCTGCGTGTGTCATTCCAGAGAATGCAGGGGCGCAGCACCTTGTCGTCAGCATCGAGCAAGGTCGCGCCGTGCATCTGGCCGGACAGGCCGATGCCCTTGACGGCGGCAAGCTCCTTCGGATGCTTGGCCTTCAAGCCGGCCACCGCCTCTTCGGTCGCGCGGATCCAGTGCGACGGCTCCTGCTCCGACCAGCCGGAATGCGGACGCGAGATATCGAGTGCGCCATTGGCCGAACCGATGATCTTCTGATCACCGTCGATCAGCATCGCCTTGACGCCGGAGGTTCCGAGATCGAGACCCAGATACATGTCATTCTCCCTTTGCCGTTACGGCAGATTGTCTTTCAAGAATATGTCGAGGCGGATGCGTTCCTGCGCATCGATCAGCGAAAGCCCGTCCGCCTTTGCCTTCAGAACACGGATGGCGCTGCGCACCTCATGTCCGGCATCCTGGTTCAAGATTGCGTCAATCGTTCCGTCGAGAAGGGCGGCGCGCGTATTCGGCGTCAGCTCATGCGCCACGACAGTCACCTGCCGCCCCGCGCCCTTGGCCTTCAAAGCCTTGATCAGGCCGCGGTTACCGGCGCCGAGGCTGTAGATGCCGACGATGCGATCGTTCTTCGAAAGCGCATCCGAGACCAGCATATGCGCCATCTCCGGATCGTCGCGCCCCTCGATGACGGGCAGGATGGAAAGACCGGGGAATTCCTGCGCCATCAGCGCCGCAAAGCCTTCCAGCCGCTCACGATGGTCGCGCACCAGCATGGAACCGGCAAGCACCGCGATCTCGCCCTTTGCGCCGCCAAGGAACCGCCCAAGCAAACGTGCCGCCGTGCGCCCGGCAGCGATGTTGTCGACGCCCGCATAGTGGTGGCGCAAGGAGCCCGTCAGATCGGAAACGAGGGTGACGACGGGAATGCCATCGCGCACCAGCGCATCGACGGCAGCAACGACTTCGGGCGCATCAGTCGCCACCAGCGCAATGCCCGCCGGACGCTCGGCGCCGAGCGCCTGCAGCGCCTTGACCAGCGCGTCGGGATCGAACGCCGGAACCTCGACCGTGCGGATCTGCGTGCGCTCCACCGGCGAACGGGCAACCGCGTCGCGGATCTCGGCCGTCAGTCCATGCATGAAGGAATTGTCGGAAGCCGGAAGGATGAAAACGAAGGAATAGGTCCGGCCCTTGGCGAGATTGGCGGCCGCCACATCCCTGACATAGCCGATCTCGCGAATGGCGTTTTCCACCTTCTCGCGGGTCACGTGGCGCACGCCCGGACGCTGGTTCAGCACGCGATCGACAGTCGCAAGGCTGACCCCCGCATGGGCGGCGATATCATGGACAGTAGGCTTCATCACTCCTCCTGACGAAACCCTTTAGCGCCAATTCTGATGTACGTAAATCAGAAAATCTCATCGACGCCGAAGCATCGATACCAGCCTTTGAAAAGATTGACTATTTCTTGCCGTCCCCGGCGATACGCGCCTCGATCGCCAAGGTGATCTTCCCTAGATTCCGACGCTTTCCGCCAAGCGTTTCGATCGCGGCAACGGCAAGGTCGCGGGCGACATAATCCGACTTGTGCCCGAGATTATGCACGACGATCAGCCGCGCGCCCCTGATATCCCTGGCCAGATGGGTGGAGTGGATAGTTGGCGAGACGACGCTATCGGTATCGCCGGTGATGATAATCGTCGGCGCCTTGATCTGCCGGTAGCGCAGCGAGGCCTTCTTGGTCCACTCCAGCAGGTTCGCGACATCCGTGGCATTGTTGTAGAATTCGGCTGGACGCAGCGCCAGAAGCGTTCGCGCCTTGGAAATATAGCCGGGCGGCCGCTTGTTCGGCGCAAACACGCCATTTGTCGCGCCGTTGACCATCGCCAGCCCGACCGGCGGCACGACCAGCGCGCTAAACAGCGGCCCGGTCACCGGCGCGGTCGCTGCGTCGTAGTACCAGGCGATCCCACCTGGCCACGGATAAACAGCGGGCGACAGGAACACGAGACCGGCAACCATATCGGGATGATCAAGCGCGAAAGCCGCCGCAACGGCGCCGCCAAAGGAATGGCTGACGATGATCGCACGGCTGATCCCGCGCTTCTTCATCAACGCTGCAATCGCATCCGCCTGCCCATCCGGAAAGGCATTCTGCGGCCCGCCCCGATCGGAGTGGCCATGACCCGGACGATCGACGAACAGCAGATCCGCCTTGCCCTCCAGCTTTTCACGGAAGGAAAACATCGGGTCATAGAGATTGGCGCTGGCGCCATGGATGAAGACGATGGGTGGAAGCGACGGCTTGCCGGATGCCGGAATGAAGACGCTGTTCAGCTTGTAGCCACCGACATCTATTCTCTCTTCCTTGACGGCGGCCTTGGCAGGCGTGGATGCGAACAGGGGCAGGACGATGCAGAGCCAGGCCATTGCCCTGGCGGAAGACTGAAACATAAGGCGGCATCCGCTGGAGAGATATGCAGCCCTATACGCAAAACGGCCGGCTTTGGTTTCCCAAGCCGGCCGTTATTTTGAAACTCAGACGTCAGTGGCCTCCGCCACCGCCCCCGCCGCCTTGCGGTGCGGGCTTGGCAATCATCGCAACGCCGAGAACCATCGCCAGGAACAGCACGGTCAGCATCAGGAAGATATCGCCGAACGACAGGATCACCGCCTGCTTCGTCGCCAGCCCGACCATCTGCTTGATCGCCACCGACGCGCCATCCATCCCGTAGGAATTGAAGTTGGCAGTCAGATTGTTCAGCTGGTCGATCGCGGCCGGATGACCCCAATCCATGTTCTCGCGAAGACGCTCGTAGTGAACATCCTGGCGATTGGTGAGCACCGTGTTGATGATCGCAAGACCCACGGCGCCGCCGAGGTTACGCGTCAGATTGAAGAGACCGGAGGCACCGCGCATACGGGCCGGCGGCATCGTGCCGAGCGCGATATTGTTGATCGGCACCATGCACATCATCAGCCCAAAACCGCGGAACAGCTGCGGCACGAGAAGCTCGTAGAAGTCCCAGTCGTCGGTCAAGCCGGTCATGATATAGGTACCGGCCGCAAAGCTGACGAAGCCGATGACCATCATCAGGCGCAAGTCCATCTTCGTCGAAAGCTTGCCGGCGATCGGCGCGGTGAAGAACATCGCCAGACCCGAGACGAACATCGTCTCGCCGATCATCAGCGAGTCATAGCCGCGGATGCGTCCGAGATAGACCGGGTAGATATAGGTCAGGCCATAGAGACCGATGCCCATGACGAAGGAGAAGACCGAGCCGAAGGCGAAGTTCCTATTGGCAAAGGCCCTGAGATCGACCACCGGAAAATCGACGGTGAACGCGCGGTAGAAGAAGACGACACAGGCGATCGCCGAGGCGATGGCGCCGATGACGATATAATTGTCGTTGAACCAGTCGTTCGAATTGCCCTCTTCGAGAACATATTCCAGCGCGCCCAGGAACACGCCCATCGAGATCAGGCCCCACCAGTCGAACTTCTTGAACAGCGAAAGCTCAGGCTTGTCGAAGTCGATGAAGTTCCAGGTGACGGTGGCGACGATGATGCCGGGAATGACGTTGACGAGGAACAGCCAGTGCCAGGAGAAGGCGTGGCTTAGATAGCCGCCGACCGTCGGGCCAATGGTTGGCGCCAGCGTGGCGATCAGGCCGATGATCGGCGAGACAACGCTGCGCTTCGACGGCGGGAAGATGGTGAAAGCAGCGGCAAACACCGACGGGATCATGCCACCGCCGATAAAGCCCTGGATCGCACGGTAGACGATCATCTGGTCGATATTCGTCGCCGTAGCACAGAGCACGCTCGACAGCGTGAAACCGGCCGCCGAAACGGCGAAGAGATAGCGCGTCGAGACGATACGAGCGAGCGTACCCGACAGCGGAATCATGATGACTTCCGCGATCAGATACGAGGTCTGCACCCAGCCAATTTCATCCGAGCCGGCGGAGAGGCCGGCCTGGATTTCGGCCAGCGAAGCCGAGACGATCTGAATGTCAAGGATCGACATGAACATACCGAGCACCATCGCAAAGAATGCGATGAGCTTGCGCGGGTCCATCCGTTCCTCGGCTCCGACGCCGGGAACGGTTCCTGCAGTGGTGGTCGCGGCCATTGGCCTTACTCCGGCTGGCTGATTACTTTGCCTGCTGTGCGTCCGGCGCCGTGCGCGTGTCGACATCGACGACGACGCTCAGGCCTGCACGCAGACGGCCGGTATCCAGTGCATCCTGCGGGAGCGCGATGCGAACCGGCACACGCTGGATGATCTTTGTGAAGTTGCCCGTCGCATTTTCAGGCGGCAGCAGCGAGAAGACCGAGCCGGAGGCCGGCGAGATCGACTCGACGGTGCCGACGATCGCATGATCGTCATAAGCGTCGACATGGACATTGACCTTCGAACCCGGAACCAGATGCTGGATCTGCGTTTCCTTGAAGTTCGCGTCGATATAGAGCTGGCGGGTCGGGACGAGTGCCATCAGGCGCTGACCGGGAGAAACCAGATCCCCTTCCTGAACCGAGCGATTGCCGACAACGCCGTCATAGGGCGCCTTCAGAACCGTGAAGGACAGGTCGCGGGCGGCCTTGTCGCGCTGCAGTTCCAGCGTCCGGACAGAGCCTTCGGCTTCCTTGCGCTGCGCTTCCAGGATGGTGATGTTGGCTTCGGCCGACTTGATGTTGGCGTCACCGCCAACGAGGTTTGCCTTAGCCTGATCGAGCGCGATGTTGGCGGTATCGAGATCGGCAGCGGTGCCGACCGACTTCGCCTGCAGGTCGCTCTGGCGCTTCTGGGTGATCTCGGCGCCGCGAACGGCGGCATCGAGAGACACCTTCTGTGCCTGGGCCTGGGCGAGAGCCGCCTTGGCACCGTCAACCTGTGCATCGATACGGCTCAGCGACAGCTTTTCCGTGGCGATCTGCGCTTCGGCCTGATCGAGAGCGTTCTGATAGTCGCCATTGTCGAGCGTCGCCAGAACGTCGCCGGCCTTGACCAGCTGGTTGGCAACGACATTGACCTTGGCAACATAGCCGGTGACCTTCGGCGAGATCGTCGCGATATCGCCTTCGATATAGGCGTCATCGGTCGAGACCATGAAGCGGCCGTTGGTCCACCATTCGTAGCCATACCAGCCACCGCCTGCGAGGAGCGCGAGCGCAACGATCGGCAGAACGAGACTGCGCTTCTTCTTGGCGGGCGCCTGTTCGGCAGCCTTCACTTCAGGTGCAGGCGCCTGCTGAGGAGCACTGCGAGCCTCCGCGGTGGGGGTGTCCGCGGAGGCTGCAGTTTCCGGCTTAGCCGCTTCGGCTTCGGCGGAATCGCTAACAATGCGTGCGACATTGGTTTTCTGAGTGGACATAGACGGACACCGGATAATGGAGTAGATTTAATCGAACTGAACGGTTCGGTTCAGTTGACATAGGCTCTTTTTACATCCATATCAAGTCATATCGAACCGAGCGGTTCGATTTTAGTAAAGAATCTTCGCAAGTGCGAAAAATGGTTAAGGAGAAGATGACAGAAGTGTCCAAGGTTTCAGCCGCCGAAACATCAGCTGCCACTGGCCGCTGGGCAGCCGGAGAAGATCCGGCCAAGCGCACGCAGATCCTCGAGGGCGCCAAGCACGTCTTCATGAAGATGGGCTTCGACGCGGCGAGCATGAACGACGTGACCCGCGAAGCCGGCGTCTCGAAAGGCACTCTCTATGTCTACTTCGCCAATAAGGAAGAGCTCTTCACGGCAATGATCGAGACCGAGCGCGCCGCCTTCGTGGCCGCGCTGCGTGTCGCTCTCGAGCACCATGATAACATCGAGGAAGGCCTTTACGACTTCGGCCTGAGCTTCATTGCTCACGTGACCAGCGAGAAGGTGATTAGCGCCATGCGCACGGTTCTCGGCGTTCGAGATCGGATGCCGGTGCTCTGTCAGCGCTTCTTCAATGGCCCGGAAAATCTGCGCACGGTCTTGCACGACTATCTCACGCGATATGTGAAGGCGGGTGAGCTCAATATCGATGACGTCGATCTTGCCGCCGGACAGTTCCTCGATCTCGCCAGCGGCAGCTTCTTCAAGTTCCGCCTGTTCGGCAGCATGCCCGAGCCGCCGTCCGAGGCCGAGAGGAAGCGTGTTATCGACGGTGCCATCCGTGTTTTCATGGCCGCTTATGGCGCCAAGCAGAACGAGCCCGCCTGACGAAGCGTGCCTCGCGGCATCGGAACTGCGTCATTCTTCATATGACTGACGGAATAAATACCCTCCTGCTTTCGTATACCCCTTGCGGCGCTTGCATCTCTGCGCCTTCACTCTAGATTTCGGCGTCAGCTGTCTGTGGCGCAAGGGAAAGACAATCATGCAAGATATCATGATCCTGGTTCAGGATCCGGCCGCCTGGGTGGCGCTGGTGACCCTGGTCGTCATGGAAGTCGTTCTGGGTATCGACAACCTTATCTTCATCTCCATCCTCACCAACAAGCTGCCGCCCGAACACCGTGAAAAGGCCCGCAAGGTCGGTATCGGTCTGGCGCTGATCATGCGTCTGGCGCTGCTCGGCACCGTTGCGTGGATCGTCAAGCTCACCACGCCGGTCTTCGAGGTCTTCGGCCACGGCTTCTCGTGGAAGGACCTGATTCTGATCGCCGGTGGTCTCTTCCTGCTCTGGAAGGCGACGAAGGAAATTCACCACAGCGTCGATCCCGCCGATCACAACGAGGATTTCATCGCGAACTCTGCGACGACGACCTTCGGCTCGGCGATCGTGCAGATCCTGATCCTCGACCTTGTTTTCTCGGTCGACAGCATCATCACCGCCGTCGGCATGACGCCGCATCTGCCGATCATGGTCATCGCCGTTCTGGCCGCCGTCACCGTCATGCTGGTAGCCGCAACGCCGCTGGCAAACTTCATCGAGAAGAACCCGACCATCGTCATGCTGGCGCTTGCCTTCCTGATGATGATCGGCACGACGCTGATCGCCGAGGGCATGGGCTTCCATGTTCCGAAGGGCTACGTCTACGCCGCCATGGCCTTCTCGGCGCTGGTCGAGGTGCTGAACATGTTCGCGAGAAATGCTCGAAAACGGAAGAAAGGCGAGAGCCACTAGCTCACAGGGCGCGGCTCCGGCCGCGCCTAGGACCCCGGCGGACATCCGGCCCTAGAGCATGTCCCCCAGGCTCCAATGATTGCCCCAGCGCGCATCGATCTCGTCGTCGACATTCTGGTAGCGGATATCGGTCGATAGACGGATCAGCCGCCCGGGGCTTTCATTCGCCGTCGAGGCATGGATCATGTAGGGGCTGTGCAGCATCACATCGCCGGCCTCGTAGTCGGCGATCAGCCAGCGCGTATCGAAGCGTTCGGCCATATCGGGCAGGTCTTTCGATACCCAGCCACCTTCGGTCATGTTGCGATTATAGGCGCTGATCCGCTCTTCGGCCGAAAGCCCGGCGCTCCCAGCGGCAAACTCCTTCTCCATCTGCCTGCCGATCGCATGCGACCCCTCCAGATAGACGAGCCCACCCATATCGACGGGAACATCGCCAAGCGGAATCCAGGCGGTGACGATGCGGCTGGTTCCGCCGCGCAGATAGACGAGATCGTAATGCGCCGGCGTCGTAGTAGAACTGCCAGGCAGCGTGTGACGCATGATCTTGCGCTTATGCAGATAGGAAATGCCGGACAAGAATTCGTCCATGAAAGCCGCGAGCCGCGGCTGGGCGCAAAAACCTTCATAGGCGACGGAGCGGACGAGCGACATGAGGATGCGGTTGGCCTGCTGCGGATCGCTCTCCGCAGTGGCGGCCAGACCGAGACACGGATCCGATCCCGGCTCGATCAACCCTGCGCCTGCCAGATGCCGGAACACCCAGCCGCGAAACGCATTGACGGCATCAGGATCGAGAAACCGCTTCAGCCAGACATAACCATGCTCTTCGTAGCGCTCGAGGATAGCCGCGATGCCGATCGCGGGATCGGTCGGAACAAGATAGCCAAGCCTGTTCCCGGCTGTCGAGAGCACCTTGCCACCGGCCCTCAGCACTGGCATCTCAGACATGGTCTTCATGGCCAAACTTGACATTTCGATCGTCCTCCTCTCCGAATTCAGGCCACAATGCTGCAGCGATAAAACGCAGATGGCCATGGATAGAATTCACAGCTGGACTTTTCGCTCATGAAATCCGCGCCGCTCGCGCTCTACCGCTCGCCACCATCGATCAACCCGCCCGCCTTATCGGTGACCGGCTTTGGGCGGCAGCGGATCGCCGTGCACGTCCGGGAGCGACGCCTGCCTTGCTATGCGGTGGTGCTTGTCGAGTCGGGGCACGGCACGCTGGAAACCGAACAGGCAGGCAGGCTCGCAATCGAAGCGCCGGCGCTGTTCTGGCTAACGCCGGGCAGCCTGCATTCCTATGGCCCGACCGAGGGCGAAAGCTGGGAGGAGCAATGGGCGCTGTTCGAAGGCTCTTTCGCTTCGAGCCTGATCCGCCAGCGTCTGATCTCCGAGACGGCACCGCATGTGGCACTCAACAATCTGCACGAGATGCAGCAGCTCTTTGCGGCGCTCCGCGCTGATTTCACCGATGGCAGCACATTGGCGCTGAGCTCGGCCGCGGCCACGCTTCACCGCATCGTCATCCAGGCCGCAAGGCAGGTGGATTCAGCCACAAACGACACTGTGAATGGCACCAGGATCGAGGCAGCCGTTTCCGCCCTTGCCGGGCGCGCCTTCGAGGAGCTCGACATGCAGAAATTCGCCGCCGAATTCGCAATGTCACCGGCAACGTTCCGCCGCCGCTTCATGGCGGCAACCGGACTTTCGCCAAAAGCATTCCAGCTCCGGCTGCGGAACGACCATGCCAAGCAATTGCTGACCACCTCCGATCTCCCGATCGAAGCCATCGCCCGGGAGATCGGCATCGGTGATGCCTTCTATTTCTCGCGGCTCTTCCAGAACCGCGAGGGCATGGCGCCGACCACTTTCCGCAGCCGCTTTCGCAGGCAGTAATCAGGTCTTGGACAATTCCTTGTCGATCGCCGTCACCAGCCGCTGATCGTCGGCGGTCACATCGGGCGCAAAACGCGCAATGATGTCGCCGTTGCGGCCGATCAGGAATTTCTCGAAATTCCAGAGAATTTCACTGTCAGCATCGCCTGCAAGGCCGTTGCCGCGCAACCGCTCGCGCATCGGTCCTTCGCCGGTGGTTGGCAGAGGTGCGGCGGTCAGCTGACGGTAGAGCGGATGCTTGTCGTCACCCTTGACGGAGATCTTCGAATAGATCGGGAATTTCACGTCATAGGTCAGCTGGCAGAACTCGACGATCTCGGCATCGGTTCCCGGCTCCTGACCCTTGAAATTGTTGGCCGGGAAGGCCGCAATGACGAAGCCGCGCTCGCGCTTGTCCTCGTAGAGCTTTTCCAGACCTTCATACTGCGCCGTCAGCCCGCATTTCGATGCAACATTGACGACGAGCATAACCTTGCCGCGATGTTCGTTGAGGCTTGTCTCGCGGCCGTCTGCGAGCTTTACGGCGATGTCGAGGATCTCGGTCATATCAGTCTCCATTCACGTCGGGCGGTGAAGCTATACCCGTGCTGCGCTTTGTCCAGCCTTCAAAACCGCCCTGATGCCAAAATCTTCCGCATGCGCTAACGTGCCCCACGGAGAGAAGAGAGGGGAAATCTCGGGTGCGTGAGATCATTGTTGCGGGATCAGTGTTCGTCTGCCTGACTATCGCCTCGATCGGCACCATGGTCGCCTATCCGCGGCTGCCGGCGCGCCACCGCGAAGAAGAAACCAATACCGTTGTCCGCCTCGTCGCCAACATCTTCGTCGTCATGACCTCGCTGGTCTTCGGTCTGATGATCAATTCCTCGAAGAACACATTTGCCGGCATCGACGACAGCGTCCATTCCTTCGCCACCGAAATCATCCTGCTCGACCGCACCTTGCGAACCTATGGCCTGGAAGCCGACGACACCCGCGCCAGCCTGATCCACTATGTCGAGCAAGCGCTGGCCAGCCCAATGCGCCTCGTGGATCCGGTACTCCAGAGCGATCGCAAATCGGAAATGGCACTGAATGCCATCGGCAACAACATTGCCGTCATGAACCCGACCGATCCCAATCACATGGCGCTCTGGACCGACGCCCGGCAACAATACAAGACCATCGTCGAGCGGCGATGGGTGATCGTCGAGCAGTCGGAAGGCGTCATTCCGATGCCGCTGGTCTTCATGCTGATGGCCTGGCTGACGCTGATCTTCGCGAGTTTCGGGTTCCGGGCGCCCAAGAATATCATCGTGCTGTCGATGTTCCTGATTGCTGCCTTTCTGATTTCCGCGTCGATCTACCTCGTGCTCGATATGGATATCCCCTTTGCCGGCATGATCCAGATTTCCGACGCGCCGCTTCGCCGGGCGCTCGCCGAACTGCAGCAATGATGCACGGGCGGGATTGATAAGCGCAGGCGGCGTTACAGTTACTCCTGTCGCGGAGCTTCTTCGCGTTCGGAATTCCAGCCTCTGGAGCAGCATGACCACCCCGCAGATTCTCGCCTTCGGCGTCATTGGCCTGATGATGGCCGTCTTCATCTGGGACCGCTTCCGCTATGATCTTGTCGCCTGCTGCGCGCTGGTGCTGGCGATCTGCGTCGGCATCGTCCCCTTCGACAAGGCCTTCTCGGGGTTCAGCGATGACATCGTCATCATCGTCGGCAGCGCCCTGGTGGTAAGCGCCGGCGTCGCCCGCTCCGGCATCGTCGACAGCGCCATCAAACGCTTCTTCCCGAACCTCAATTCGCTGCATACGCAGCTGGCGCTGCTGCTGATCGTCGTCGCCGTGCTCTCCGCTTTCATCAAGAATATCGGCGCATTGGCGATCATGATCCCGGTCGCCTTCCAGTTCTCGAAGAAGACAGGGAAATCGCCATCGCTCTATCTGATGCCGATGAGTTTTGCGGCCCTCCTCGGCGGCCTGATGACGCAGATCGGCACCTCGCCGAACATCGTCGTCTCCCGGCTGCGGGAGGAAATCACCGGCACATCCTTCACGATGTTCGACTTCACCCCCGTCGGCGCGACACTGGCCGTCGTCGGCGTGCTCTTCCTGATCTTCTTTCACTGGCTTGTCCCGGAGCGAGAAAACGAAAACCCGTCGCTGGAAGAAGCGCTGGGTTTGAAGACCTATTTCTCGGAAGCCACCGTCGTCGATGACTCCGGCTTCGATGGCAAGAAGCTCCGCGATATCCTCCAACTCGGCGATGGCGAGGTGGTGGCGACGGCCATCCTGCGGGGACATTCCCGCCTGTCGCCCTTTCCCGATGTGACGCTGAAATTAGGCGACACGATCCTGCTCGAAGGCGGCCCGGAGGCACTCGACCGGGTGGTTTCCAACGCCAAGCTCAAACTATCAGGAAAGCAGATACCGGCAGCGAAGGAAGAAGGCGACGTCACCTCGATCGAAGCCGTCGTGTCGTCGGAATCGACGCTCATCGGCTGGTCGGCGCGCCAGCTTTCGCTGTTCAACCGCCGCCGCATCAATCTGCTCGCCGTTAGCCGCCAGGGTCATCGGCTGACCGAGCGGCTGAGCGAAGTCACGCTGAAATCGGGCGACGTCCTCGTGCTCCAGGGCAGCCGCAAGAGCCTTCCGGCCTTCCTGCAGGAATTCGCCTGCCTGCCGCTTGCCCAGCGCGATATCCTGCTCGGCACCCAGCGCCGCGCCTATGTTCCGCTGCTGATCCTGGCGGCCGCCATGGGCGCCACCGCAGCAGGCCTTGCGCCGGTCGCAACCGCCTTCTTCTGCGCCGCGTTGGCTATGGTGGTCTTCCGCGTCATCCCACTGGCCGATGTCTACAAGGCGCTCGACGGCCCGATCCTGATCATGCTCGCCGCCCTCATTCCGGTCTCGGATTCGCTGCGGACGACGGGCGGCAGCGAGCTGATCGCCGGCTGGCTCGGCCATTTCGCGGCACAGATGCCGCCGTTCGGGGCGCTGGCGCTCATCCTGATCACCGCGATGGCGGTGACGCCGTTCCTCAACAACGCCGCCACCGTGCTGGTGATGGCGCCGATTGCCGCCAGCTTTGCCCAGACGCTCGGCTACAAGCCGGAGGCCTTCCTGATGGCGGTGGCGATCGGTGCTGGCTGTGATTTCCTCACCCCGATCGGCCACCAGTGCAACACGCTGGTCTTCGGCCCGGGCGGCTATCGCTTCAGCGACTACCCCCGTCTCGGCCTGCCGCTTTCCTTCATCATCATCCTCGTCAGCGTCCCCATGCTGCTCTACGTCTGGCCGCTGCAATGAGCCGAAGCGCCCATTTTTCTTGACGTCCGCGGTCGAATATGGCCTTAAGGCCAGCCAAACGGACAATCGCCGGGCGAAGTGCGCAACTTGCCCTCATCCGGCCGGTTTCCTGATCCAGTTATCTGCATTCTTCCTGCCGCACGCCGCTTTTCACAGCAAAAGCCGTCGGCATTCATTTGACGGGCACAAAACAAATGACAGCTTCCGGCGTCCGCGTCCGCATTGCTCCCTCGCCGACCGGCGAGCCGCATGTCGGCACCGCATATATTGCACTCTTCAACTATCTCTTCGCCAAGAAGAACGGTGGCGAGTTCATCCTGCGCATCGAAGATACCGATGCCACCCGCTCGACCCCGGAATTCGAGCAGAAGGTGCTGGACGCGCTGAAGTGGTGCGGTCTCGAATGGTCGGAAGGACCTGACGTCGGTGGACCCTACGGTCCCTACCGCCAGTCCGACCGCAAGGACATGTACACGCCCTACGGCCAGGAACTGCTCGACAAGGGCCATGCCTTCCGCTGTTTCTGCACGCCCGAGCGTCTGGAACAGATGCGCGAAGCCCAGCGCGCCGCCGGCAAGGCGCCGAAATATGATGGTCTCTGCCTGAAATACTCGGCCGAAGAAGTCAGCGCCAAGATGGCTGCAGGCGAAAGCTCGGTGATCCGTATGAAGATCCCTGCTGAGGGCTCCTGCGACTTCAACGACGGCGTCTACGGCGACGTGTCGATCCCGTGGGACAGTGTCGATATGCAGGTGCTCATCAAGGGCGACGGCATGCCGACCTATCACATGGCAAACGTCATCGACGACCATCTGATGAAGATCACCCACGTCGCCCGCGGCGAAGAGTGGCTGGCCTCGGTGCCGAAGCACATCCTGCTCTACCGCTATTTCGGCTGGGAAGCGCCTGTCTTCATGCACCTGTCGCTGATGCGCAATGCCGACAAGTCGAAGCTGTCGAAGCGCAAGAACCCGACCTCGATTTCCTATTACTCCGCTCTCGGCTATATCCCGGAAGCGCTGATGAACTTCCTCGGCCTGTTCTTCGTGCAGATCGCCGAAGGCGAGGAGCTGCTCGATATCGAGGAGCTCGCTGCCAAGTTCGACCCGGAGAACCTTTCCAAGGCCGGCGCCATTTTTGACATTCAGAAGCTCGACTGGCTGAACGGCCGCTGGATCCGCGAGAAGATGTCGGAAGAGGAATTCCAGGCTCGCGTCCTGACCTGGGCGATGGAGAACGATCGCCTGAAGGCCGGTCTTCGCCTGTCGCAGTCGCGCATCTCCAAGCTCGGAGAACTGCCGGAGCTCGCAGGCTTCCTGCTGAAGTCCGACCTCGGCCTCGATCCCTCGGCCTTTGCCAAGATCAAGTCGCCGCCGGAAGAGATCCTCGAGATCCTCAACACTGTTCAGCCGGATCTCGAAAAGATCCTCGAATGGAATGTCGAGACGATCGAAGCCGAACTGCGCGCGATTGCCGACCGCATGGGCAAGAAGCTGAAGGTCGTGGTAGCGCCGCTCTTCGTCGCCGTCTCCGGCTCGTCGCGCTCGCTGCCGCTCTTCGATTCCATGGCGATCCTCGGCCGCTCGGTCGTGCGTCAGCGCCTCAAGCTCGCATCCCAGGCAGTCGCCTCTCTCGTCGGCCCGAAGAACTGAACCGGACATTTGCACCATGACCGAAAAGACCGAAACAGCGACCCTTTCCTCCGACGCCACTGAAGTGCGCGCCCAGAAGCTCAAGCTGCTACGCGAGCAGATCGGCGACGTCTATCCGGCGCATTTCCACCGGACGATGACCAACGCCGAGCTGTCAGAAAAGTACAAGGATCTGGAATCCGACGTCGAGACGCAGGATGTCGTCACCGTCGCCGGCCGCGTCTATTCCTCGCGCAACTCGGGAATGTTCATGGATATCCATGACGCCGGCGGCAAGATCCAGATCTTCAGCCACAAGGACGTGACGCCGGAAGAAGCCCGCAACATGCTTGGCATGATCGATATGGGCGACATCATCGGCGTCACCGGCACCGTGCGCCGCACCAAGCGCGGCGAGCTGTCGATCAATGCCCGCAAAATCACCATGCTGACCAAGTCGCTTCTCCCCATGCCGGAGAAGTGGCACGGCATTTCCGACATCGAGATCCGCTATCGCAAGCGCCATCTCGACATCATGACCAACGAAGAGTCCAAGCTCCGCTTCCAGCAGCGCTCGAAGATCGTTTCGGGCGTGCGCCGCTTCATGGAAAATGACGGCTTCATGGAAATCGAGACGCCGATGCTGCATTCGGTCTATGGCGGCGCCACCGCCGAGCCGTTCAAGACGCATCACAACACGCTGAAGCTCGACATGTACCTGCGCATTGCGCCGGAACTGTTTTTGAAGCGTACGCTGGTTTCGGGCCTGACCGACAAGGTCTTCGAAATCAACCGCAACTTCCGCAACGAAGGCGTTTCCACCCGGCACAATCCTGAATTCACAATGATGGAGTGCTACTGGGCCTATGCCGACTACGAGGACATCATGGACCTCGTCGAGCGGCTGTTCGAAACGCTCGCACTGCAGATCCACGGCTCGACCGAATTCCCGTTCGGCGACAAGACGCTGTCCTTCAAGGGTCCGTTCAAACGCGTGCCGATGCCTGATGCCGTCAAGGAAGTGACCGGCATCGATTTCCTGGCAATGAAGACCGACGAAGAAGCCCGCGCGGCCGCCAAGGCTGCCGGTTTCGAAGTCGAGAAGGATTGGACCTGGGGCGAATGCCTGGCCTTCATCTTTGAAGAAAAGGTCGAGGCCACGCTGATCCAGCCGAGCCATGTCACTC
Organism: Rhizobium sp. 01L410; assembly: GCF_056400165.1. Taxonomy (NCBI): domain Bacteria; kingdom Pseudomonadati; phylum Pseudomonadota; class Alphaproteobacteria; order Hyphomicrobiales; family Rhizobiaceae; genus Rhizobium; species Rhizobium sp. 01L410. The sequence goes on along the minus strand of NZ_JBFTST010000012.1, from coordinate 72,963 downwards.
ACTTCCCGAAGGACATCTCGCCCTTCGCCAAGGAAGTGCCGGGCGAACCGCGCCTCGTCGAACGCTTCGAGACCTATTGCAACGCCTGGGAACTGGGCAATGCCTTCTCGGAACTGAACGATCCCGAAGAACAGCGCCGCCGCATGGTCGAGCAGCTGGAGCAGGCGCACGCCCGCGGTGAAAAGGACAAGCAGCTCGACGACGAATTCCTCGACGCCATCGACCAGGGCATGCCGCCCGCGGGTGGCCTCGGCATCGGTATCGACCGCCTGATCATGCTGCTCACCAACGCACCTTCGATCCGCGACGTCATTCTCTTCCCGGCCCGCCGCGCCAAGGCAGACTGAGAACAGATACTCTAAACGACAAAAGCGGAGCGCCCGAAAGGACGCTCCGCTTTTTCTTTGCCGTCACCGGCTGAACTGTTGAAAATCTCAGTGCCCGCTTTTGGCAGGCGCGGCCTCGCCGCCTTCGCCGCCACCTTCGGCTGCTGGCACTTCGCCTTCCTTGCCCTCGGCCGCGGGTGCTTCGCCCTCGCCCTCGCCGCCCTTGGCCTTCTGGCCCTTGCCGCCCTTCTTGCCGCCACCTTCTCCGCCTTCGGTCGAGGCGACAGCGGTCGGGTCGATGCAATCGGAATGCTCGTTGAACGAGGCGTTCAGCGCCTGGATTTCGGTTTCGGGAAGATCGACGCGCTCGCCGAAGAACAGACCGTTGGCACTTGCCTGGCCGTCGTAGTAGCGCGCCGTGAACGGCTTGTCGTCGATACCCTCGATCATCTTTTCGGGATGCGGAATATAGACGACATCGGCGCCGATCGCCCGGCCGCGGATATCCGAACGCACGGTCGGGCCGTTCTGATCCAGCACCACGACCTGCACCAGATCGGGCTTGCTGTCGTTATAGAGTGCCTGCGCCACGCGAAGCGCGGTGCGGACACGCGTGACGCCATCGGTCGGTTCTGTCTTGATGTATTTGCGGAGCCAGACATGGTCCTGTTTCTTGATCGTCACCAGCGTGACATCGGTACAGGAAACGCCGTTGACCTCCTCCGCCGGAGGGCCGAGAATCTTGTCCTTGCCAATATAAAGCGCTGCGCCGCCGGAAGCGCCCGCGAAAAGCGCCATGCCGCCGATAACGATTGCCAGCTTCCGGGAAGGCCGGAATATGCGCAGTAAGGCCTTCACGCCAACTGCTCCGCCATCGACAAGACTCCAACTCGATACATGTTCGGAAAGCTAGTGAAACGACGTTTCGGAATGCTTAAGTGGCATCAGTAAAAACGCATCGGTGAGAATAAAACACCAAAAAAGGTCCGGATATTCACAGACTTGTCAGGCTGTATTTCGGCATGCTCTAAAGCCGCATGGCCTTCACGCTTCGTCAGCTCCAATATTTTGTCGCCGTTGCCGAACAGGGTTCGGTGACGCGCGCGGCGCAGAATCTTTCGATCTCCCAATCGTCGGTCACGGAAGCCTTGAAGGAGCTGGAAACGGATCTCGGCGTCACGCTCTTCGATCGCCACCCGCGCGGACTGACCATCACCCATAATGGCCACCAGTTTCTGCGCCATGCGACGAAAATCCTCGCAACTGTTTCGGATGCCCGCACCAGCTTTTCCGGACAGCAGAGCGCGCTGTCGGGAACGCTCAATATCGGCGTCACCTCGCTGGTCGCCGGCTATGTGCTCTCCGATCTCCTGGCGCGCTACCGCCGCGCCTGCCCGGGCGTCGATGTCAGCGCCATTGAGGACAACGGCGGCTATCTGGAACATCTCCTCGTCGGCGGCGAACTCGATGTCGCCGTCATGGTGATCTCCAACCTGCGCGACCGCATGGCGCTTCAGGCGGAAATCCTGGAGACTTCGCCCTACCGCCTGTGGCTGCCGATGGGGCATCCGCTCGTCTCCGCCGACATCATCTCCGTCGCCGATATCGCCCGCGAGCCGCTGATCATGCTGACGGTCGATGAAATCGAGGAGAATACCGGCAAGCTGCTCTCGGCGCTCGGCGCCCGCCCGCATGTCGCCTTCCGTACACGCTCGGTCGAAGCGGTGCGAAGCCTCGTCGCAACCGGCGCTGGTGTCGCACTACTGCCCGACCTCGTTTACCGTCCCTGGTCGCTGGAAGGCGACCGTATCGAGAGCCGCGATGTCTCGGGCTCCCTGCCGGTGGTGCAGGTTGGCATGGTCTGGCGCAAGGGATCGAGCCTGCCGCAGGCGGCGCGGGATTTCGTCGGCATCGCTGAAAGCATGCGCTCAGGCCGTATCCGCTCCTGATCTATCGGAATTTCCGATATCACCTTTCTGATAAATGAATTTGCGAAAGCGGATTTTTCATCGCAACTTTTCAACCGGGAACAAAATGCCGCAACAAGCGGCTCAAACCGGGAGACAGACGATGACGAATCTCTTGAAATCCTGCACGGCCGCACTCGCGTGCCTGAGTTTCGCAACGCAGGTGATTGCCGCAGAACCGCTGAAGACATTGGGCAAGGGTGAAGGTGCTGTCAGCATCGTTGCCTGGGCCGGCTATATCGAGCGGGGCGAAACCGACAAGAATTACGACTGGGTCACCGGCTTCGAAAAGGACACCGGCTGCAAGGTCACCGTAAAGACCGCGGCGACGTCGGATGAAATGGTCTCGCTGATGAACGAAGGCGGCTTCGACCTCGTCACCGCCTCCGGCGACGCTTCGCTTCGCCTCATTGCCGGCAAGCGCGTCCAGCCGATCAACACCGATCTGATCCCTAGCTTCAAGAATGTCGATCCGCGCCTGCAGCAGGGTCCGTGGTACACGGTCGGCGGCGTGCATTACGGCGTTCCCTACCTCTGGGGACCGAACGTGCTGATGTACAACACCGACGCCTTCAAGGATAAGGCGCCGACCAGCTGGAAGGTGGTCTTCGAGGAAGAAACCCTGCCGGACGGCAAGTCCAACAAAGGCCGCGTCCAGGCCTATGACGGCGCGATCTATATCGCCGATGCCGCCATGTATCTCATGGCCCACAAGCCGGAGCTCGGCATCAAGGATCCCTACGAACTCAACGAAGACCAGTATAAGGCAGCTCTCGACCTGCTGCGCGGCCAGCGCAAGCTCGTTTCCCGTTACTGGCATGATGCCATGATCCAGATCGACGACTTCAAGAACGAAGGCGTCGTCGCTTCCGGTTCCTGGCCGTTCCAGGTCAACCTGATGCAGGCCGACAAGCAGAAGATTGCCTCGACCTTCCCTGAAGAGGGCGTCACCGGCTGGGCCGATACGACGATGCTGCATGCCGACGCCGAGCATCCGAATTGCGCCTACATGTGGATGGAACACTCGCTGTCCGCCAAGGTTCAGGGCGATGCCGCCGCCTGGTTCGGCGCCGTTCCCTCGGTCCCGGCCGCCTGCAAGGGCAACGAGTTGATGACCGACACCGGTTGCGCCACCAACGGCTTCGACCATTTCGACAAGATCAAGTTCTGGAAGACCCCGGTTGCCAAGTGCACGACGCAGAGCGAATGCGTGCCGTACCATCGTTGGGTATCTGATTATGTCGGCGTGATCGGCGGGCGGTAAACGCTAACCTCGGCGCTCGCAGCGCCCCCTCTGCCCTGCCGGGCATCTCCCCCACAGGTGGGGAGATTGGCTGGGCGGAGCCGCTCGCTCTGCGCCCACCGTTTTAGCGAGGCGCAAGCAACAGGTCGATCTCCCCCCTTGTGGGGGAGATGTCCGGCAGGACAGAGGGGGTGAGCCCCACGGCAGAACCGTCTCTCCGTCGACCGCCATCTTATAAATTGCGAGGAGCTTTCCCCCACATGACACCCGCCGTCCGTTTCCAGAAGGTCTCGCGTCACTTCGGCCAGGTCCGCGCCGTCGATGGCGTCGATCTCGAGATCGCGCCGGGCGAGTTCTTCGCCATGCTCGGCCCCTCCGGCTCCGGCAAGACCACCTGCCTCCGGCTGATCGCCGGCTTCGAGCAGCCGACCAGCGGCCACATCCAGATTTTCGGCGAAACTGCCGAAGGCGTTCCGCCCTACCGCCGCAACGTCAACACCGTCTTCCAGGACTACGCGCTCTTCCCGCACCTGAACATTCTCGACAATGTCGCCTACGGGCTGATGGTCAAGGGCGTCGGCAAGGCTGAGCGGCTGCGGGAAGCCGAAAAGGCGCTGGAACTGGTCAAGTTGCCCGGCTACGGCGCCCGCCGCCCCGGCCAGCTCTCGGGCGGCCAGCGGCAGCGTGTGGCGCTGGCGCGTGCCCTCGTCAACAAGCCGAAGGTGCTGCTCCTCGACGAGCCGCTCGGCGCGCTCGATCTCAAACTCCGCGAACAGATGCAGGAAGAGCTGAAGAGCCTGCAGCGCGCCCTCGGCATCACCTTCGTCTTCGTCACCCACGATCAGGGGGAGGCGCTGTCCATGGCCGACCGTGTTGCCGTCTTCAACGATGGCGGCATCGTTCAGGAAGGCACGCCGCACGATATCTACCGCCGCCCGAAAACGCGTTTCGTCGCCGATTTCGTCGGCTCGTCCAACGTCATCGCCCCTGAATTCATGGCCTCTCTCGGCGGCGAAAAGCGCTGGGCGAGCCTTCGCCCCGAAGCAATCCGCCTCGGCGATGGCGCAGAGGCAAGGGTCGAGAATGCCAGCTTCCTCGGCGCTGCAACCCGGTTGACCGTTGATATCCGCGGCACCCGCCTGCATGTGATGCTGCCCGCCGGCGCCGATGTGCCAGACGTTGGCTCCAGCGTCCGCCTCGGCTGGCAGCCGGGCGACGTCCACTACATGGATGACGCGGCATGAGCGCCATTGCGATGACAGGCAAGGACACGTCGATCCTGCCCGGCCGCGGCGGCTTCTTCGGCAGCCTCTCCGACGCCTTCTGGCGGCACCCGAAACTGCTTCTGTTCCTGATGCTGACACCGCCGCTGCTCTGGCTTGGCATCATCTATATCGGCTCGCTGATCGCTCTTTTGCTGCAAAGCTTCTTCTCGATCGACGATTTCTCGGGGATGATCAGCTATGAGTTCACGCTGTCCACCTATGCGCAGCTGCTGAACCCGACCAATTTCGACATCATCGTCCGCACGGTGGTCATGGCGGCTCTTGTCACCATCGCCTCCGCCTTCATCGCCTTCCCGATCGCCTATTATGCGGCGCGTTACGCGCAGGGAAAATGGAAAGCGCTCTTCTATCTCGGCATCATGCTGCCGCTCTGGTCGAGCTATCTGGTGAAGATCTACGCCTGGAAGCTCATCCTCGCCAAGGAAGGCATCCTCACCTGGTTCTTCGACAAGCTCTATCTCTCCTGGCTGCTCGACGGCATCCTGAACCTGCCCGTTATCGGCGGCAATTCGCTCTCCGTCAGCTACCTCGGCACCTTCATCGTCTTCGTCTATATCTGGCTGCCCTACATGATCCTGCCGACGCAGGCCGCCCTCGAGCGCGTGCCGGGCAACCTGATCGAGGCCTCCTCGGATCTCGGCGCCACCCCGCGCCAGACCTTCCGCACCGTGCTCTTCCCTTTGGCGTTGCCGGGCATCGTCGCCGGATCGATCTTCACTTTCTCGCTGACGCTCGGTGATTACATCATCCCGCAGATCATCGGCTCCTCGCGCCTCTTCATTGGCCAGGCCGTCTATACGCAGCAGGGCACGGCCGGAAACGTACCGCTCGCCGCTGCCTTCTCCGTCGTGCCGATCGTCATCATGGCTATCTATCTCTGGCTTGCCAAAAAACAGGGAGCTTTCGATGCGCTCTGATCGCGGACAACGATCCCCTCTGATCCTCAAGATCGCCGCCGCAGGCGGGCTGCTCTTCCTGCATCTGCCGATCCTGCTGATCTTCGTCTATGCCTTCACGACGGAAGAGAAGAGCTACCAGTGGCCGCCGCCCGGCCTGACCCTGCAGTGGTTCGGCATTGCCTGGAACCGCCCGGACGTCTGGTCGGCACTCGGGCTGTCCGTTCAGGTCGCCTGCATCGCCACCGCCATCGCGCTGGTGCTCGGCACGCTCTGCGCCGCAGCCGTCAGCCAGACGAAATTCTTCGGCCGTGAGGCGATCTCGCTGCTCGTCATCCTGCCGATCGCCCTGCCCGGCATCATCACCGGCATTGCGCTGCGCTCGGCCTTCAGCCTGTTCGATATCCCGTTCTCGGTCTGGACGATCGTGCTCGGCCACGCCACCTTCTGCGTCGTGGTCGTCTATAACAACGCGGTTGCCCGCTTCCGCCGCACATCGGGGTCGCTGATCGAGGCCTCGATGGATCTCGGCGCCGATGGCTTCCAGACCTTCCGCCATGTCGTCCTGCCGAATATCGGCACGGCACTCTTGGCCGGTGGCATGCTTGCCTTTGCACTGTCTTTCGACGAAGTCATCGTCACCACATTCACCGGTGGCCAGCAATCGACGCTGCCGATCTGGATGCTGGAAGAGCTGATCCGCCCGCGCCAACGCCCCGTCACCAACGTGGTCGCCATGGTCGTCGTGCTGGTTACCTTCCTGCCGATCCTCGCAGCCTATTACCTCACCCGCGACGGCGACCAGATTGCCGGCGCCGGAAAATAACCAGAGTGGGATGCCCCCATCCGCTCGCTGAACAAAAGGGAGAACATCATGGACACCCAAATGCTGATCGGCTCGCGCTTCGAAGCGGGCACGGAAACGGAAGAACACGTCCTGAACCCGAAGACGGGCGGAAAGGTGCTGGATCTGCCGGAAGCGTCGCTCGGCCAGGTCGACGCCGCCGTCGATTCCGCCGAGAAGGCCTTCAAGAGCTGGTCGCAGACGACGCCCGGCGAGCGCTCCTCCTACCTCCTGAAGATCGCCGACGCGATCGAGCGGGATGCGCAGGGTTTCGCGGCGCTGGAAGCGCTGAACTGCGGCAAGCCGATCAACGCCGTTCTCAACGATGAAATCCCGGCGATCGTCGATTGCTACCGCTTCTTTGCGGGCGCCGTGCGCAATCTGCACACACCCGCCGCCGGCGAATACCTGCCCGGTCACACCTCGATGATCCGCCGCGATCCGATCGGCATCGTCGGCTCGATCGCGCCCTGGAACTACCCGCTGATGATGATGGCCTGGAAGCTGGCCCCGGCGATCGCCGGTGGCAACACCGTTGTCTTCAAGCCCTCCGAACAGACGCCGCTGACGGCGCTGAAGATGGCCAAGCTGCTCTCCGAAATCCTGCCCGAAGGCGTCGTCAACGTCATCCTCGGCCGCGGCGAGAGCGTCGGCAACGCGCTGATCAACCATCCGAAGATCGGCATGGTCTCGATCACCGGCGATGTCGCCACCGGCAAGAAAGTGCTGCAGGCCGCTGCCAAAACCGTCAAGCGCACCCATCTGGAACTCGGCGGCAAAGCCCCGGTCATTGTCTTCGACGATGCCGATATCGACGCTGTGGTCGCCGGCATCCGTACCTTCGGCTATTACAATGCCGGTCAGGACTGCACCGCCGCCTGCCGCATCTATGCCGACGCCAAGGTCTACGACAAATTCGTCGCCGACCTCTCCTCCGCCGTCTCCTCGATCAAGTTCAACCAAGCCGACGACATCGAAAACGAAATCGGCCCGCTGATCTCCAAGCGTCAGCGCGACCGCGTCGAAAGTTTCGTCGCGCGGGCTTCCGAGCACAAGCACATGGAAGTCACCACCGGTGGCAAGGCGTCCGGCGACAGGGGCTTTTTCTTCACCCCGACGGTCATTGCCGGCGCGACGCAGGACGATGAGATCGTCCGCCGCGAAGTCTTCGGTCCCGTTGTCTCGGTCACCCGCTTCAGCGATGTCGAGGATGCCGTCACCTGGGCGAATGACAGCGACTACGGCCTGGCCTCTTCCGTCTGGACCAAGGATATCGGCCGCGGCATGAAGACGGCAGCCCGCCTGCAGTACGGCTGCACCTGGATCAACACGCATTTCATGCTGGTCAACGAGATGCCGCATGGTGGCGTCAAGCAATCCGGCTACGGCAAGGACATGTCGGTCTATGCTTTGGAAGACTACACGGCGGTCCGCCACGTAATGATCAACCACGGCTGAAATAACCCGAAGGGGTTATTGCAATAACATATTTGTGATACGAGGCCGCCGTGAACAACTACGGCGGTCTTTTTGTTGATATATTTCAATATTGCGTTGAACGAACATCTGCTCCATATTTGAGCAAAGCCTTGGCAATGGCCGCGGGGGGCTATGAAGGCTGATAAGTTTCAATGGCATCGGTAATTAATATTGCAGAACTCGAGCGCGCACTTGCCGGCTTGATGGATTCCGCATTGATGCCGGAGACTTGGGCCGGCACGCTGGAGGCGATCAGCCGCGCGACCGGTTCGACCGGCGCGCACATCATGCCCGTGCGTGGAAAATTCGAAGCTGGCGTGCTCACCACCCCCAATTTTCTGGAGGCCTTCGACGTCTATTTCGCCGAAGGCTGGTACAAGCGCGACTTTCGCGAGCGCGGCCTGCCGATCGGCCTCAGCAAGGGCGTGGTGATCGAACACGACATCGCAAACAGCGCCGATTTTGAGCGCCAAGCCTTCTACACCGATTTCCTGGCGCGCTTCGGCCTGCGCTATTCCGCAATGGTCCTCTTCGAAATCAGGGGCAGCACCCTCAGCATCAATCTGCAGCGGGGCATGAACGACACGCCCTTCGACCGCTCCGACGAACCGCTGCTGCTCGCCATGCAATCCCGGCTCTCGGCCGCCGCGGAGATCGTCCGGACCCTCGATGCGGCAAAGGTCGGCGGCATGGGAGACGCCTTCGACCTCACTGCCGCCGCAGCAATCTTCTTCGACCGCAAAGGACGGATTACCTATCTCAACAGCCGGGCCGAAAAGCTACTCGATGACGAAGTCCGCGTCGCAGGCGGGGAGTTCTTCTCGGCAAAGCAGAGCGAGGCGGCGCAGCTGCAGCGGCAGGTCCTGTCGGCGGCCGATGGTGCGCTGTTCATCGATCTTCCCTCTGTCCGCATATCCCGAAGCGGAAAGCCGCCGCTGGTCGCCCGCGTCCAGAAGCTTCAGGGTCTCGCCGCAGACCTCTTTGCCCATTCCAGCGTTGTCGTTCTGATCACCGACCTTGCAGAACGCGAAGGACCGAGCATTGAGCTGCTGCGCAGCACCTTTGCACTCACACCGCAGGAGGCCACGGTGGCAAAACTGCTGCTTGACGGCTCCTCGCCGCGGGAGATCGCCACCATTTGCGGACTGCAATATGAAACGGCGCGCGGCTACGTCAAACGCGTACTCGCCAAGACGGGCACTCAACGGCAGGCGCAGCTGATCGCCCTGCTTTCAGGCCTGAAGTCTTAGGTGACCACCTGGGCACCATAGAGCGCCCATAGCTCCCAGCCGCCTTCCCAGATCATGTCGAGCGCCACATAGACGATGATGGCAAGACCGATCCAGCCGATCCAGCGGAAGCGGCTGAGCAGCTTGGCGACGAAGTTCGAGGCGACGCCCATGAGAACGACCGAGAGAATGAGGCCGAAAACCAGCGCCGTCATGTTCGATTTCGCGGCACCCGCCACCGCCAGAACGTTATCGAGCGACATCGAAAGATCGGCGAAGATGATCTGCCCGATCGCCTGACGCAGAAGTTTCGGCTTGTGCGCATGATGCCCGGCCGCGTCATCGCCACCCTCTTCTTCGCCCGCCTCCCGAAGTTCCTTGAACATCGTCCAGCAGATCCAGAGCAGCAGGAAGCCGCCGATCAGGTTGATCCCCTTGATGACGAGCAGTTCGGCGGCGATGATGGCGAAGACGATGCGGATCACTGCAGCCGCGGCAATGCCTGCGACGATCGCCTTGCCGCGCAGCTCGGGCGCCAGACCGGCCGCCGCCATGCCGATGACAATCACATTATCCCCGGAGAGGATGATGTTGATCATGATGACTTCGAGATAGATGGAAATGACGGCGGGATCAAAGAAGGAGGACATCAAGGCACTTTCGTCGATGGGGCAAATCGATGAGAAAATCCCCACGCCTTCAGCGCGCCTGCAGCGCAGATACGCGGCAGATCGCGACCCTTAGGAATTGGGGGCTCTTCCTGGAAAAAGTTTGAAACAGATCAAGGCCCGGTTGAAAAGCCCTGCGACCGGCCGATGAAGGCAGATTGGAAAATCGCCTGTTATTTCAATCGATTTTATTATGCGACGGGAACAAATTGCCGTCTTCCGCGTCTTCTTCTGCGTCCAACACAGAGGAAACCTCCATGCTTAAGTGGGCTCTCATATTTTTCGTCATTTCGCTGATCGCCGGCTTCTTCGGCTTCTCGGGCATATCCGCTGCGACCGCGACGATCGCGCGCGTCCTCTTCGGCATTGCCCTGGTGATCTTCCTGATCTTCCTCGTCCTTGCACTGATGGCAGGACAGGCGATCCTCTAGCGCAAAAAGCGGCGAGCCTCAGAGCAGGCTCGCCCCGACATTGATCGCCAGCGCCAGGATTGTCGTGTTGAAGAGAAACGAAAGCACGGCATGCAGCAGCGCGATCTTGCGCATGGTGCGCGACGACAGGCCGATATCGGCCGTCTGCGCGGCGACACCGATGGTGAAGGAGAAATAGAGGAAGTCCCAATAGATGGGCTCCTCTATCTTGTCGGGGAAAACCAGACCTTCAGCCTTGTCCCGCCCGCCATAAAAACGGTGGGCATAGTGGATGGTGAAGAGCGTGTGCAGGAAAACCCAGGAAATCAGGATGGTGACGATCGCCGCCATGGCCCGTCTCAGCGCCACATCGGCTGGCGCGTCCTTCACCGAATGAAGCTCGAGACCGATACCGGCAATGCTCGCAACGGCGGCGGCGATCGACAGGAACAGCACGAACGTATCGGAAAAATCGAGGTCTTCGGAGCGGCGGCGGATATCGGAAACGGTCGCCCGCAGCATCTTGCGCCAGCTGATGGCGATGAAGACGATCGCCGTCACATTCCAGCCGACCAGCACGTTCTTGGCATTCACGTCGCGGGACGTCAGCAGCAGGAACACAGCAAACCCGGCAGCGAAAGCGATGATGAAACTGCCATGCCTGATTGCATAGGTCATAAACCCGGAGCGCTTCCCGCCTGCCATTCCGCTTCTCCCGTCTCAGCTGATGAAATGAAACATGAAAAAGGCCCGGGCACCATCGGCGTCCGGGCCTTTCAAGGACTTGTGCAAAGGCCTTAGGCAGCAGCGAGCTGCAGTTCCTTCTGCACCATGCCGCGCAGCGTGCCGAGATCCTTGGCGAACGCGCGGATGCCTTCGGCGAGCTTTTCGGTCGCCATCGCATCTTCGTTCATCATCCAGCGGAACGTCTTTTCATCGACGCTGATCTTCGCAGCCGGCTTCACCGTCTCCGGCGACAGCTTGCGCTCGAGCTTGCCCTGGTCGTTCGACAGTTCATCGAGCAGGTTCGGCGCAATCGTCAGGCGATCGCAACCGGCCAGCGCTTCGATTTCACCGGCGCTGCGGAACGAGGCACCCATGACGATCGTCTTGATGTCGTTGGCCTTGTAGTAGTTGTAGATATCGCGAACGGAGACCACGCCCGGATCTTCCTCAGGCGTGTAATCCTTGCCCGTCGACTTCTTGTACCAGTCGAGAATACGGCCGACGAAGGGCGAGATCAGGAACACCTTGGCGTCAGCGCAGGCGACGGCCTGTGCCTTCGAGAAGAGCAGCGTCAGGTTGCAGTCGATGCCTTCCTTCTGCAGCACTTCGGCAGCGCGGATGCCTTCCCAGGTGGATGCGAGCTTGATCAGGATACGGTCCTTCTCGATGCCACGTTCCTTGTAGCCGGCGATGATGCTGTGAGCCTTGTCGATCGAAGCCTTGGTGTCGAAGGAAAGGTCGGCATCGACTTCCGTCGAGACGCGGCCAGGCACCAGCTTCGAGAGCGCGGCACCAACGGAGATCGCCAGGCGATCGGCAACGGCGGCCGAAACAGCCTCGGCATTGCCGCCCTGCTTCTTGCCCCAGGCAACGCCTTCCTTGATCGCATCGGCAAACATCGGCGTGCCGAGTGCCTTCAGAACGATACTCGGGTTCGTGGTGCAATCGACGGGCTTCAGGCGCGCCACCGCCTCGATGTCGCCGGTATCGGCAACCACCGTGGTTATCTCGCGGAGTTGGTCAAGCTTGGATGTCATGGTCAAAATCCTTTGTGACTGAGCTGCGAACCGGCGCGACCTTCGCCCGGAAAAGAGGTGATCTACGGAATGCTGACGTTCGTGTTGCAGGCGAAGAAGCGCGGCTCCATCACGGCTGTTGAGCTAACGGGAGTTGCACCGGCAATGTTCCGGGCCGGAGCCGAAAGAATGGCGCGATAATTCGGCGCAGGCAATGCCTGCGGCACCAAGGCCGGTCCTGACTTTCCGTATGCCCGCACACTGTCCTCCTCGGACGGACAAGAACGACGTCTGTCGCGGATAATATCGCAATTCCGTTCATCGAAAGTCAAGGACATTTGTGCATTTCAATTGACATAAGTGTCACACCCGTCATTATCGGCGGGAACAATGCGATGCCCGAGCGCCTTTCGCTTGCTGCAGGCAATTAGGGTGAAATTCTCGCGGGAGAAGATGTGGTCAAGCTGAAGCGCGGCACGCACACCGCCTATTCCGAAGCTTCCTCGCTGAGGCTCAGGGCGGCGTGGCTCTATTACAATCAGGGCCTCACGCAGAAGGACGTTGCCGAGCAGCTCGGCATCAGCCGTACCACCGTCATCCGCCTCCTCGACGAAGCGATGAAGCGCAGCGAAGTGCAGATCTGGATCAACGATTCGATCGGCGACTGTGTCGAGCTTTCGGTCAAGCTCGAGCGCGCCTACGGCCTTGATGAGGCAATTGTCGTGCCCTCCCCCGCAAACAGCGACGTTAATGCGCTGGCGAAAAGCGTCGGCCTGGCGCTCGGCCAGTTTCTCTCCGAAGCCATCCCCGACAATTACACGATCGGCGTCGGCTGGGGCCGCACGATGACCGCTTCGCTCTCAAGCTTCCGCTCGCCCCGGCGCGACAATTGCAAGGTCGTCTCGCTGCTTGGCGGCGTCGTTGCCGTGCATCAGACCAATCCCATAGATTACACTTGGCGGCTGGCGAGCCAGCTCGGCGCCGAGTGCTACATGTTCCTGGCGCCACTGCTGGTCGATTCCATCGAGACCAAACGCAACCTGATCGATAAATGCGGCCTGGACTCGATCTACCGTCTCGCCGAAAACCTCGATCTGGCAATCGTCTCCTGCGGCGATATCGGCCCGCATTCGACCTCGCTGTCCGAGGGATGGATTTCGAAGGCCGAGCTGCAGGAGCTTATCGACGCCGGCTGCGTCTGCGACACGATGTTCAACTTCCTCGACAGGGACGGAAACACAGTCAATCACTCGATCAACAGCCGCGTCATGTCGGTCGATCTCGACACGCTGAAAAAGGCAAAGCACATAGTACTCTCCTCCGGCGGCGCGCACCGCGCCACCGCCATCCGCGCCACGATCAAGCGGATCGGCTGCAATACGCTGATCACCGACGAGAGCGCGGCGAAGGCATTGTTGGAACTGGCCGAAGCCTGAACGCCCTCAGGCGTGCGCCGACTCCCAGCCGAGCATCGCCCGCTTGCGCGTCAGACCCCAGTGATATCCCGTCAGCGCTCCGCTCTTGCCAAGCGCGCGGTGACACGGCACGACGAAGGAGATCGGGTTGGCGCCGACAGCCGCACCGACTGCACGCATGGCCTTCGGGCTGCCAATGTCATTGGCGATGTCGCTATAGGTCACGGCCTTGCCGAAGGGAATCTTCAGCAGGCTTTCCCAAACCCGAACCTGAAAATCGGTGCCGATCAGCACGACGCGAAGCGGCTGCTCGGATGACCATTTTCCGGGCTGGAATATCCGCTCGGCATAAGGCGCCGTCGCCTGCCGGTCTTCGACATACTCGGCATTCGGCCAACGGCAGGTCATATCCTCCAGGCAGGCCGCCTCGTCGCCGAGATCGCTGAAGGCGAGCCCGGCCAGCCCGCGATCGGTGGCCATTACCAGCGCGACGCCGAAGGGCGAGGTGTGGAAACCGTAGCGAATGGTCAGCCCGCCGCCCCTTGCTTTCCACTCCCCCGGAGACATGGCCTCATGGGTTACGAACAGATCGTGCAGACGGCTGGGGCCGGAGAGACCGACCTCGAAGGAGGTCTCCAGCAACGGCAGCTCTTCCTGGCGCAGCAGCCGCTTGGCGTGATCGAGCGTCACCGCCTGCAGGAAGGCCTTGGGCGAAAGCCCGGCCCAGCGCGTGAAGGTCTTCTGTAGTTGCGTCGGCGATTGGTTGAGGCGCGCTGCGATGTCTTCCAGCGAAGGCTGGTCGCGATAATCCTCGGTGATCAATTCGATGACCCGGCGAACGGTCTCGTAATCGGGACCATCAGGCGTGATGTCTCTGTTCAGATTTGCGATCATGTTCATCGTGTTTCTCCTTGTATAAGGAGATAATCAAGCGGGATCTGCGAAACCACCCGTTTCTTGCGCTGCTTTCAGATCCGCTGCTTCACTGTCGCCAGCGCACCCTTGAAGGCCTTGGCAAAACTTTCGCGATCATCGGGATTGAGGAATGAGCCGATATCCGTGCGCCGCCCCTCACCCGCAACATGCATGGAGAGAATGCCGATCTCCTCATGCCGCCGCACCAGGAAGCGGGTCCAGAACGGATTGAAATGGTGTTCGATCATCTTGCCTGAAGGCGCAAACTTGCGGATCGCCACGTCGCTTCGCGAAACGGTGACCTCCTCCCGCGCACGGCCGGAGCGGTAGTTCAGCCAGAAGGCACCGTAGAGAAGCGCGAAATCGAGACCGAAGAAAAAGCCGATCGGCCAGGCGCCAGTCGCGACGAAGAATACCGCATGCATGAAGCAGACGGCGCCAGAGAGCACCAGCAGCACACGAAATCCCTTGCGGCCGAGCGACCGGTAGGGGAAGAGTTCGGCGGCGAAAACAGGCTGTTCGACCGCGCTGTCGGCGTTGCTTTCCGTCATGGCTGGTGAGTATAGATTGTCGATGGCCGAACCGAAACTCAAATCCGCTTCCCGCATTTCGCAAAACTCAAAAGTGATCGCCCGCCGCAAGACGGCGGCGGTCCGAAGCGCCTATTCCGAAGCCGAGCGGGAAGAGATTTTCCGCCGCTTCTCGATCCAGCGGCCGGAACCGAAGGGCGAGCTGGAGTATAGCAACCCCTTCACCCTGGTGGTTGCCGTGGCGCTCTCGGCGCAGGCGACGGATGCCGGCGTCAACAAGGCGACGCGCGCCCTGTTCAAGGCTGCCGATACGCCGGAAAGGATGCTTGTCCTCGGCGAGGAAAAGGTCCGCGATTACATCAAGACGATCGGCCTCTATCGCAACAAGGCGAAGAACGTCATTGCCTTGTCGCAGATGCTGGTCGATAAATTCGGCGGTGTCGTGCCGCAGACGCGCGAAGAGCTGATCCGCCTGCCGGGCGTCGGCCGCAAGACCGCGAATGTCGTGCTCTCCATGGCATTCGGCCAGGCGACGATGGCCGTCGATACCCACATCTTCCGCATCGCCAATCGCATCAGGCTCGCGCCGGGCAAGACGCCCGATGAGGTCGAAGAGCGCATGATGAAGGTGGTGCCGAAGCAGTATCTCTACCACGCCCACCACTGGCTGATCCTGCATGGCCGCTATACCTGCAAGGCGAGACGCCCCGAATGCGAGCGCTGCGTCATCGCCGATATCTGCAAGTCTGCCGAGAAGACGTGGGACATCCCCGCGCCGCTCGTCGAGCTACCGCCGCAGATGATCGGTGAGGCCGTCGACTAGGCTGGCGATCGCCTGCTCGTAGTCCTCCCGCACCCCACCCTGCTCGATCTCGATAGCAGCGCGATCGAAGGCGGCCGACAACAATGCCGTCAGCGGTCCAAGCTGCGCCGCCGCTGCGGGCAGCATCGCCGCCAAACCCCGGCGCAGGCTTTCCTCCGCATTCTCCCGGTCGATCGCCGAAGCCTCGGCGCCGAGAACCGCTGGCGCCTCCAGCAGCAACAGCCGTGTACGTCCCTCAGCCGCCATGGCATCGAAATAGGCCGATGCACCCGTGAGCAGTGCATCCCTTGGAGATCCCGCATCCGCCGAGCGACTCTCGATCTCCTCCGCCACCTTTTCTGCCTCGAGCTCGATGACCGCCCGGAACAGCGCCCGTTTGTCTTCGAAATGGTGATAGAGCGCCCCCCGCGTCACGCCCGCCGCCGAGACGATGTCCGGCGTCGCGGTCTCGGCATAGCCTTTGTCGACAAAGAGGCGCCGTGCAGCCGCGATCAGTGCCTGCTGCGTCTGTTCGGTTCGTTCGCGATTGGTCCTGGTCATATCGCCTATTTACATACACACCGCATGTATGTTAAACGAAAAAACATACAAACTGTATGTAAATTGAAAAGGAGCAATGAAATGAAATCGACGAGCTGTTATCCGGTCATCATGACCGGCGACGTGGCGGCAACGGCGGCTTTCTACATGACGCATTTCCGCTTTCAGGCGCTTTTCGAAAGCGACTGGTATGTCCACCTGCAATCCGCCGAAGACGAGCGGGTCAACCTCGCGATCCTGGACGGCAGCCACAAGACCATCCCCGAGCAGGCGCGCGGCAAGGTCTCCGGCCTGCTTCTGAATTTCGAGGTCGAGGATGTCGATACAATCTACGCGGCCTGCAAGGCCGCGGGATTGCCGATCATGCGCGATTTGCGTGACGAGGATTTCGGCCAGCGGCACTTCATCACCGCCGACCCCAACGGCGTGCTGATCGACATCATCAAGCCGATCCCACCGAGCGCCGAATTCGCCGCCATGTACGACGCTTCGGCACTGCCAGCCTGATTCAGACTTTGAAAGCGGCATCCTTCTGCGACACCAGCTTGTGCAGGTGCACCATCATGCCTGCGGCAAAGAGCGGCGTCAGAAGGTTGAGAAACGGCACAGCAAGGAAGGCCGCGATGACAAGGCCGCCCAGGAAGACCGTCGATCCGTGCTTTGCCCGGAAGGCGCGGGCCTCCTCCGGCGGCCGGAAGCGCATTGCCGCAAACTCGAAGAATTCCCGCCCGAGCAGGTAACCGTTCACCACGAAGAAGGCGATCAGATTGACGCCGGGGATGAAGAGCAGAAACAGCGCGATCATATTGCCGAGGATCACCACGCCGAGGAACTTGATCGAACTCGTCAACGCCGGTCCAAGCGGCATTGCCGTGCCCGGCCGGTCGTTCGGATAATCGCGTTTCTCCACAACCTCTGCAACGTCATCCAGAAACAGTCCGGCAATCAACGCCGTCACCGGCGACAGAAGCAGGGCAAGGCCGAGCGCCAGCCCAAGGCCGGCGAGAATGGCTAAGACGAAGCTCAGCCAACCCGCCCATTCGGGCATCTGTGGAAAGAAACCAGCAATCCAGGGAAAGAGCAGCGTCGCAAACAGGCTGCGCAGCACGAACCACAGCCCGACCAGCACCAGAAGCGTCAAACCCAGCACCTTCCAGAACACTGAGCGTGTCTCGGGAGCAAGCAGGTTGCGGAAGGACAGGCGGGCGGCGTCAGGGATCATGCGTGGCGTCTCCGTGGTTTGACCCAGGATGTAGGAATCCCCGCGCAGAACGGCAAGCCGAAATAAAAGTACATGCAGCAATGGAAAACTTGTCTGCAATTGAACACTAATATATACTGGAAAATATTCGATCTAAACTTGAGCCTGAGACGCAGCTTCCGGAAATAGTTGCAAACGGCAAGTCTCGCCCGCGCGCATCCGCAAGACGCGTTTTCGCCAGTGAGGGGCCCGTTGCGTGGAAGACTTCGTCCAGAAGCTCAGGCATTACGTGAAGTCCGGCACGCCAGCGGAGCGCCGGATCGCGAAGTATTTCACCGAGCATCTGAACGACCTGCCCTTTGAAACCGCAGCCTCGGTGGCCGACCGGCTGGATCTTAGCCCAATGACGGTCGGGCGCTTCCTGCGGGCGCTCGGCTATCAGGGCCTCGACAGCGTCAAGATCCATATCCGCGAAACGGCGGTCACATCGCCGGTTCAGTTGCAGACCTCGCTCAACGAGCTGCAGACCGACGCATCGAGCGGCAAGCCGCTAGCGCTGCTGGTTACCGAACAGATCCAGGCGATGCACCATATCTACCACCTGACCGCGCAGCCCCAATGGGCCGAGGCGGCGTCAATGATTTCAAGCGCCCGAGAAGTCTTCATCGCCACCCATGTACGCCTGACCGGTTTCGCTTCGCATTTTGCCCAGCGCCTTACCCACGCACGCGATGGCGTTCGCGCGCTCGATGGATCGGGGAGCCGCTTTGCCGAACTCTTCGCCCGACAGACCGGCGAAGGCGCCCTGCTCGTCATCATCGATTGCCGGCGCTTTGCCCGCGCTAGGCTGCTTGCCAGAACAGCAAGGCGCTACGGCTACCGGGTGGTGCTGATCACTGCGGAAAACAATGACTGGATGCCGGAACAGTCGAACATCATGCTGACACTGCCGCCGTCACGCGTGCCGGATGAAGACAACCTGCCGCCGCTGATGGCCCTGCTCGATTGCCTTTCGGAAACGGTGATCGCCGCGGCCGGCGACGAGGCCTTCCAGCGCGAACGCCGCATGGCGGAATTCGGCGCCATCCTCGGCGAAGGCCGCGGCGGCGGCTAATCCATGGCTTCCAGTTCGGCGCGATGCCGGTACATGGCCAGCAGCCGCCGGTATTCGCGGTCGTACATCGCCCGCTTGGCCGCATTCGGGCTGCGTTCGTCGCCGCCGGGATACATTGCGGTTCCGGCCGCTGCCAGATCCTTGTGTAATCCGCAGGCGGCGGAAGCCGCGATCGCCGTACCGAGCAGGACGGCTTCATTCATTTTCGGCACCACAACCTTACATCCCGTCGCGTCGGAATAAAGCTCCATCAGCACAGGGTTCTTCACGTGGCCGCCGGCCACATGCAGCGTATCCGGAACGTAGCCGTATTCTTTCATCGTCTCGAGGATATGGCGGATACCAAGCGCAATCCCGACGGCAGTCCGCCAATAGAGCGCGCAAAGACCGTCGAAGGACGTATCGAGCGTCAGCCCACTGACGACGCCGACGGCGTGGGGATCGGCAAGCGGCGAGCGGTTGCCATGAAAATCCGGTAGCACGAAGATCCTGGCGCCAAGCGCATCGTCGCCTTCTTCAGCACGGAGCTGAGCGACACGGGCGGCGATCTTCTGATGCAGCGCCGCCGTCGGCTCGCCGCCGGCCGCATGCATGCGCACGATATGATCAAGCAGGGCGCCGGTCGCAGACTGGCCGCCTTCGACAAGCCAGGACTGCGGAAACACCGCTTCGTAATATGGCCCCCACATGCCGTGGCTCGGCCGCCGTTCGCGCGAAAACGAAACGATGCAGCTTGATGTGCCGGCAATCAGTGCCAGCTGGCGTTCAAGCTCGCGCGGATCGGCCGCATAGCCGCCAAGAGTGCCGAGTGCGCCCGCATAGGCATCGACCATCCCGGCAGCAACATGGCAGGCCGTTGTCAGGCCGAGCGCCGAGGCCGCCTCCTGCGTCAACGTGCCGACGCTGGAACCGACCGGCACCGTCTCATCAGGCAGGTGTCCCCGCTCTAGCAGATCGTCGAGACCGATCTGCGCCAGGAAGTCCTTCCGCCAGCCGCCTTTCTCATGCGACAGATAATTCCATTTCGCCGTCAGCGTGCAGCGTGAGCGCGCCAGCGATCCGGTCGCCTTCCAGGTCATGAAATCGGCAAGATCGAAGAAGTAGCCGGCATTCATCCAGGTGCCCGGCAGCTTCGTCTTCAGCCACATCAGCTTCGGCATCTCCATCTCAGGAGACATGAAATGCCCGGAATGTTCGAGAACGGCATGCTGCGTCGCCGTGCAGAAATCCGCTTCCTGCAGCGCCCGGTGATCCAGCCAGACGATGGTGTCAAAGCGCTTCTCGCCGCCGGTCGAAACAGAAATCTGCCTGCCCTCGACATCGCGCACGACGAGCGAGCACGTCCCGTCAAAGCCGATCGCACCGATTGAAGCAGGCGCCACGCCCGATTGCTCAACGGCCTTGCGCACCGAGATGCAGACGGCGGACCAGATATTTTCGGAATCGTGCTCGGCGTGGTTTTCCCGCGGCCTGTTCATGATGATTGGATGCTCGGCCTTGCCCAGCAACCGGCCGCCGGCATCGAAGACGCCGGCGCGCGCACTGCCGGTGCCAACATCCACCGCAACCACGTGATCATGCATCAGGGGTGCATCCCATCCAGCTTTTGTTTCTGGATAAGGTGTATCAATTCAGGCATCACGTCAAACACGGCTTCGGGCGAAAGCCGGTCAAGTTCAGCACGATAGCCCTCGAAATTGGCGTGGGAACCGCCTGTAAAGGCAAAGACGCGCATACCGGCGGCCTTTGCCGCCTCGATGCCCGCCGGGCTGTCTTCGATCACCACGCAATTCTTCGGCTCGACCTGCATTTCACGCGCTGCATGCAGAAAAAGGTCCGGTGCCGGCTTGCCGTTTTTCACCATGCTGGCGCTAAAGATATTCGGCAGCTTGCCGATCAGCCCGGTGACGGAAAGTGAAAGCTTGATACGCTCGACTTGGCTCGACGAGGCGACACAGCAGGGAATATCGAGCGCGTCGATGGTCTCGCCGATGCCTTCGATCGGCTTCAGCTCCTTACGGAACCGGCCATAAAGATCGACCCGCATCCGCTCGAGAAACTCCTCGCCGGCATGGACGTGATAGTCGCTCTTCATCGTTTCGATGACAGTCGCGAGGCTCTTGCCCAGAAATCGGCCATAGACCTCGTCTTCGGTGATCGGCACGCCGAGATCGTTCATCGCCTTGACGAGAACGTTGACGGATATCGGCTCGCTATCGACGAGCACGCCGTCGCAATCGAAAATGACAAGCCGTGTCTCAGCATCAGTCATGGAAGACCAACCATCGTTCTAGGACGCATGACCGTCCTGCATCCCGCCAGGCGGCAACGGCGGCATGTGCCGCCGTCATATCTGCTTACACTGCAAGCTTGCCGTCGAGATAGAGCTGCAGCGTCTCGCGAGTGCCCTTTTCCCACAGCGTTTTCAGGGCATGGGCGAAGCGCTTGCGGAAGAGCTCCGACTTGGCGGCTTCACCGAAGATATCGTCGAAGGCGAGGAAGGCCATCGGATCGTCCTTGGCCTTGACCGCCGCCGCATGCAGGCGGTCGGCGCTGGCATCGTTGAAGACGATCTCCTTGCCGCTATCTGTCTTGCCAGCGAAGTAGCGGCACCAGAGCGCCGAAACCAGCGACAGGCCCACCACGTCCCTGCCCTGGCTAAGATTGTCGAGCGTCGAGGGCAGGATGAATTTCGGCTGCCGGTTGGAACCGTCCTGCGCCAGGCGCGGGATGGTGTCGGCAATCTTCGGGTTCAGCAGGCGGCGCTCGATCAGCTCGAAATAGTCCTGCAGCGAGGTATTCGGTACCGGCGGCACGATCGGGATGATCTCGTCCTTCTCGAGCTTCGCCAGGAAAGCGCGGATCAGCGGATCTTCCATCGAGTCGTGAACGAAGTGGATGTCCATCAGCGCCGCGGGATAGGCAATCGCCGCGTGGCCGCCGTTCAGGATGCGGATCTTCATGTGCTCGTAGGGCGTCACATCGGACACGAAGGTGACGCCGACCTTTTCGAGCGCCGGACGGCCTGCGGTGAACTTGTCTTCCAGCACCCACTGCTTGAATTCTTCGCAGTAGACGGGCCAGTTGTCCTCGATGCCGAACTGATCCTTCAGCAGGTCGATCTCGCGCTGGCCGGTTGCCGGCGTGATGCGGTCGACCATGGCATTCGGGAAGGCGACATTGGCCTTGATCCAATCGGCGAAGGCCGGATCCGACAGCTTCGCCGTACCGACGACGGCGTTGGTGGTGACCACGCCGTTATGCGGAATGTTGTCACAGGACATCACCGTGAAGGGAACAAGGCCCTTGTCCTTGCGCGCCTTCAGACCGGCGACGATCAGGCCGAACACGGTCTTCGGCTCGGACGGGTTCTTGCCGTCGGCGGCGATCGCCGGATGCTCCGGATTGAACTTGCCCGATGCGTCGATGAAATAGCCGCCCTCGGTAATCGTCATCGAGACGATCTTGATCGCGGGATCCGCAAGCTTGGCGATGATCGCCTTGGAATCGCCGACCGGCAGAATGTCGATCATCGGTCCGGTAACCCGGGCCGCCGTCTTGTTGTTGTCCTGCTCGACCACCGTCGTCAGGAAATCCTGCGCCGCGAGCTTTTCGCGCATCGACGCATCCGACGGCAGCATGCCGGCGCCGACAAGCGCCCAGTCGTGATCCTGCCCCTCGTTGAAGAGATCGTCGAGATAGATCGCCTGGTGGGCGCGATGAAAATTGCCGACGCCGAAGTGCAGGATGCCGGCTGAGAGCGACGCCCGGCCATAGGTCGGAACCGTGGCCGTCTTGGCCGCCTCGGTAAGCGTTGCCAGCGATAGTTTGCACGTCATGATACAGTCCTCTTGAGGTCTTCCGGAGCGGCCTCCCGCTCCAGGTCTCGGCGGACCGGGCACCGCGCCCGCTCCGCATGGCCACCCCGGCCCGGTCCCGCCTCAGATGGCGAGGCCGCCCTCGTTGAATTTGTGGATACGCGCCTTGTCGGGCGTCACATAAACGGTATCGCCCGCCTTGGCCGCAAAGTCGCCTCCGGCACGCGCGGTCACCGCACCGATGCCCTCGACATCGATATGCAGGAATGTGTCGGAGCCGAGATGTTCGGCAACCGTGACCCGGCCCTTCCAGTCGCCGCTTTCCAGCGACAGCAGCACATGCTCGGGGCGAACGCCGATCGTATGCGCGCCGAGCTGAGCGGCAAGCTGGCCCTTGACGAAATTCATCTTCGGCGAACCGATGAAGCCGGCGACGAAGAGGTTGCGCGGGTTCTTGTAGAGCTCCAGCGGCGAGCCCACCTGCTCGATATTGCCGCGGTTGAGAACGACGATCTTGTCGGCCATGGTCATGGCTTCCACCTGGTCGTGGGTGACGTAGATCATCGTCGTCTTCAGCTGCTGGTGCAGCTCGCTGATCTCCAGACGCATGTTGACGCGCAGCGCTGCATCGAGGTTTGACAACGGCTCGTCGAACAGGAAGGCCGACGGTTGGCGAACGATGGCGCGGCCGATGGCGACACGCTGGCGCTGACCACCCGAAAGCTGACGCGGCTTGCGCTCCAGATAGTCGGTGAGGTTCAGCACGCGCGCGGCGTCGCCGACCTTGCGATCGATCTCAGCCTTGTCCATCCCCGCCATCTTCAGGGGGAAGGCGATATTGTTGCGCACGCTCATATGCGGATAAAGCGCATAGGACTGGAACACCATCGCCAGCCGGCGTTCGGACGACGCCTGCTCGGTCGCGTCCTTACCGTCGATGACGATCTTGCCGCCGCTGACATCCTCGAGCCCGGCGATCAGCCGCAGCAGCGTGGACTTGCCACAGCCCGATGGTCCCACGAAGACGACGAACTCGCCGTCCTTGATTTCGAGATCGATCGAAGGGATGACCTTGGCTTCGCCGAAGACCTTCGAGACTTTCTGAAGGGTAATGCTGCCCATGTTTCTCTCCCTGTCGTCTTATTTCACCGCGCCGAAGGTCAGGCCGCGGACGAGTTGTTTCTGCGAGAACCAGCCGAGGATCAGGATCGGGGCAATCGCCATGGTCGATGCTGCCGAGAGCTTGGCGTAGAAAAGGCCCTCGGGGCTGGAATAGGACGCGATGAAGGCCGTCAGCGGCGCTGCCTTGGAGGCAGACAGGTTGAGGGTCCAGAAGGCTTCGTTCCAGGCCAGAATGATATTGAGCAGCAGCGTCGAGGCAATTCCGGGAATGGCCATCGGCGTCAGCACATAGATGATTTCCTTGGCGAGCGAGGCACCGTCCATACGGGCGGCCTCAAGAATTTCGCCAGGGATTTCCTTGAAGTAGGTGTAGAGCATCCAGACGATGATCGGCAGGTTGATGAGCGTCAGCACGATCACCAGGCCCATTCGGCTGTCAAGCAATCCGGTGTTGCGGAACATCAGATAGATCGGGATGAGCGCGCCAACCGGCGGCATCATCTTCGTCGACAGCATCCACATCAGAACGTCCTTGGTCCGCTTGGTCGGCGAAAACGCCATGGCCCAGGCGGCCGGAATGGCGATGATCAGGCCGAGCAGCGTCGAGCCGAAGGAGATGATCACCGAGTTCATGAAGTGGCCGAGATAGTTCGACCGGCTCTGCACTTCCGCATAGTTCTCCGTCGTCCAGTGGAAGAACAGGAACTGCGGCGGCGAGGCGATCGCATCGGCTTCGGACTTGAAGCTCGTCAGGAACGTCCAGAGGATCGGGAAGAAGATCAGGATCCCGAGCGTCCAGGCGATCGCGGTCATGATGACCTTGCGTTGTGTGGTGACTTTGCGGGCCATCTTACGCCTCCAGGTTCTTGCCGACGAGGCGGACAAGGAAGATCGCGACGATATTGGCGAGGATGACAGCGACGATACCGCCTGCCGAAGCACCGCCGATATCGAACTGCAGGAGCGCCTGGACATAGACCAGATAGGTCAGGTTGGTGCTCTGCGTGCCGGGGCCGCCATTGGTGGTGACCAGGATTTCGGCGAAGACCGAAAGCAGGAAGATCGTCTGGATCAGGATGACCACGGTGATGGCGCGCGCCATATGCGGCAGGACGATATAGATGAATTTCGAAACGACACCCGCACCATCCATTTCGGCGGCTTCTTGCTGTTCCTCATCGAGCGACTGCAGTGCCGTCAGCATGATCAGCGTGGCAAACGGCAGCCACTGCCAGGCGACGATCAGGATGATCGAGAAAAGCGGAGCATTGGCCAGCCAGTCGTAAGGCTGCAATCCGAGCGCCTTGGCGAGATGCGCGAAGAGCCCGTTGACCGGGTTCATGAACATGTTCTTCCAGACAAGCGCTGCCACCGTCGGCATGACGAAGAAGGGCGCGATGACCAGGATGCGAACGATGCCCTGCCCGTAGATGTCCTGGTTCAGCAGGATCGCGAAGGCGATACCGCCGACGACGGTGATCAACAGGACGCCGAGCACCAGCAGCAGCGTATTTGCCAGAGCGGAGAAGAAGGCCGGATCCGTCAGGAAGTACTGATAGTTCAGGAAGCCGACAAAGCTTTCCATGCCCGGGCTGAGCAGATTGTAGTTCAGCAGCGAGAAGTAGATCGTCATCGCCAGCGGGATGAGCGACCACAGCAGCAGAAGAATGACCGAAGGCGCCATCATCATGCGCGCGGCTGAGCGGGTGTGTAACGTTGCCATGGCAATTACCGATCATGTCTGGAGTGGCGAACGGCTGCAGGGCAGCAAAGAAAAAAAGGGGGCCGCCGATGCAGTTCGGGCAATTCGGCGGCCCAGTTGAGTGGAATGTCAAGCATTCCAACCCGTTCTCAGGAGGTTATTACTTGATGTAACCAGCCTTCGTCATTTCACGCGTGGTCAGCTGCTGTGCGCTCTGCAGAGCCTGGTCGACCGAAAGCTGGCCGGCAAGCGCTGCGGAGAACTGCTGTCCAACGGCCGTACCGATGCCCTGGAATTCCGGGATCGCCACGAACTGGACGCCGACATAGGGGACCGGTTTGACGGTCGGCTTGGTCGGGTCAGCCGAGTTGATGCTATCAAGCGTCATCTTCGCGAAAGGTGCTGCCTTCTGGTAGTCGGCATTCGCATAGAGCGAAGAACGGGTACCGGGAGGTGCATTCAGCCAGCCTTCCTTTGCAGCGACCAGCTCGGTGTAATGCTTGCTGGTAGCCCAGGCGACGAACTTTTCAGCCGCTTCGACCTTCTGCGAGCCTGCCGGGATGGCGAGGTTCCAGGCCCAGAGCCAGTTGCCGCGCTTGCCGAGCCCCTTATCCGGAGCCAGAGCGAAACCGACCTTGTCGGCAACCTGCGATTCCTTCGGGTTGCTGACGAAGGATGCTGCCACGGTGGCATCGATCCACATGCCGCACTTGCCGGTCTGGAAGAGCGCCAGGTTTTCGTTGAAGCCGTTGGAAGAAGCACCCGGAGGGCCGGCTTCCTTCATCAGGTTGACGTAGAAGTTCAGCGTGTCCTTCCACTCGGGCTGGTCGAACTGCGGCTTCCATTGCTCATCGAACCAGCGTGCGCCGAAGGAGTTCGACATGGCCGTCAGGAACGCCATGTTTTCGCCCCAGCCAGCCTTGCCGCGAAGGCAGATGCCGTAGACTTCCTTGTCCTTGTTGGTGATCTTCTTCGCAGCGTCTGCGATGAAGTCCCAGGTCGGAGCGTCGGGCATCTTGAGACCGGCAGCTTCGAACAGGTCCTTGCGGTACATGACCATCGAGCTTTCGCCGTAGAACGGCGCTGCATAGAGCTTGCCGTCTGCTGTCAGACCGCTGCGGATTGCCGGCAGCAGGTCGTCGGCATCGTAGTCGGCGCCGAGATTGTCGAGCGGCAGAAGCCAGCCCTGCTTTGCCCAGATCGGAACTTCGTAAGTGCCGATCGTCAGAACGTCATACTGACCGCCCTTGGTGGCGATGTCAGTGGTGACCTTCTGGCGGAGCACGTTCTCTTCGAGCGTGACCCATTCCAGGTCGATGTCGGGATTGGATTTTTTGAAGTCATCCGTCAGCTTCTGCATACGGATCATGTCGCCGTTGTTCACGGTCGCGATTGTGAGCGTTTCAGCCGAGGCCATGCCCGCAAACGCCAGTGCCGAGCAGGCGCCCAGCAGAAGAGTTCTCAATGTCATATCTTCCTCCCAGAAGATGAGTGTGAGCATTCGCTTTGCTCATGGGCAATTACTCACAGAAGGTTACAGAATGTCAATCCGCATTCGTTGCTGCGGTAGCGAAAGGGACACTTATGGCGTTGATTTAAAACAAAATAATTTTTGCTCAGGCTGTGAGCAAAAACTCGGCAGTTGCCTCATCGGTGATCAAAGCGTTGATCTGGCGGCCGACGATGGCGGCCCGTATCGCCTTGAATTTGCGCTTTCCCTTGGCGATTCCGATGACGGTCGACGAGTCGCGCGGCGGTATAGGCGCCGAGGCGACGCGCTCGTTGATCGGGTTGTCGAGAAGCTTGCCGTCGCCATCGAAAATCCAGCCACAGATCTCGCCGACGGCGCCATTGCGCATCAGCTCCATCATCTCGTCCTTCTCAAGGAACCCATCGACGCAGAGCGGACCATCGATGCCCAGTTCCCCGATACCGACGAAGGTGACATCCGACTGCGAGCTGATCTCCAGCGTCGAGCGCACCAGCTGCTGACTGTGCAGCATTTCACGCTCTTCCGCCGACGTGACGAGAACCGGTAGCGGCATCGGGAAATGCCGCGCCTTGACGGCATCGGCCATGCTGAAAATCACGTTGTAATAGGCGGCCGACCCATCGGGTGTGATGTTGCCGGTCAGGGAGACGATGCGGTGTTCGGGACATTCGAGCTGCGGCAGCTGATCGACGGCCGCTTTCAACGTGCGGCCGGTACCGACGGCAAGCACGATCGGTTCGGGCCGCTTCAGCCAACGCTCGATTTCCGCAGCCGCCGCCTCGGCAATGCCGATCGTCGTTGAGGAAGAGCCGGGATCGCTGGGCACGATTTCCACGTAACGCAGATCGAATTTCTTGCGCAGCTGATTGCCGAGTTCGAGACAGGCGGCGATCGGATGATCGAGCCGCACCTTGATCAGCTTCTCGGCAACGGCAAGCGAAACGAGACGCTGCGCCGACTGGCGCGAGATGCCCATCGTCGAAGCAATCTCATCCTGCGTCCGGCCCGCGACATAATAGAGCCACCCTGCTCGCGCCGCGTCATCCAGCCGTCCCGGAGTGTCGGTTCTCTTTGCCATCTAGCTTCTACCGCGCAAAATAAGCCGGCGTTCTACCGGGTGAATATGACCATGAATCTCTAATGCGCCAGATCAAAACAAAAATGGGCAAATGTCGAGTGTGTTGAAGAAATGCGTGACAGATTTCGTCTTGGCGACCTGTCAGGCAAACCAGTTGGCGATGACGAAAGCTGCCGCCTTGATGATCCCATAGACCATCCCGCCGACGACGGTCGCCGACAGTCCGGCAGCGATCACGCCGAGGATTACGAACAAGCCGTCGCGGCCGAGAATACCGAAGGAGAACAGGCAGATCGCCAGCGCCGGAAGCATATTCCCAAGCGGAATCGGCAGCGTCAGGATGATCGCCATCACCAGACAGAGGAAGCCGGCAAGATATTCTGCCGGCGGCTCGACAAGCACCGAAAGCCGCGGCTTCAGCATCCGCTCGGCGAAAGCCAGCTTCCGATGGATACGCGAAATGATCGCCTCGAAATCCTCGCGGCGCATCGACCGGTCGGCAATCACCTTCGGCAGCCATGGTCTGAGGCCGAAGGTCAACTGAGCGGCAAGAAAGAGCAGCGGCGCCCCGAGGATCGCCGAGGTGCCGGGCGGCGTCGGCACGAGGTTCGGCAGCGCGAAAACCAGCATCAGAGCGCCGATCGCCCGGTCGCCCATCGTTTCGAAAATATCCCGGATGGAGATGCGCTCGCGCGAGCGGTCACTGGCCATCTGCCTGAGAATTGCTGACAGGCGGCGCGCCCTCGGCCGTGGATTACGCGGCAGGCGCCCCCGCGCCATATCCATGCTTTCGATTGTCATAAAACCCCGGAAACTCGATTTCGTGTGCTTGATACCATCCAAATATGAACCTTCTCTGCTGAATGTGCCGCCATCATGACGGCGCCGGTTCCCGATCGCGGCCATTGCAAGGCCATTTTTCGCCGTCACGCCATGCTTGACCCCCGCCAGCGCCAGGCGCTACTCATTCTCCAGGGAGAAATTGCGTGCGAATTCTGCTGGTTGAAGACGATGGAATGATTGGCGAAGCGGTGCGCGACCATGTGGCCGCCGCTGGCCACGCCATCGACTGGATGCGCACGATCGGCGACGCGCAGGCGGCGGAAAAATCCGTCGATTACGGGCTGATCCTGCTCGACCTGCAGCTGCCGGATGGCACAGGCATAGAATTCCTGAAGGCAATGAGGGGGCGCGGCAAGACGGTACCCGTCATCATCCTGACGGCACGCGACCAGATTTCCGACCGCATCGAGGGGCTGAATGCCGGTGCCGACGATTATCTCGTCAAACCGTTCAATCTCGGTGAACTCGAAGCCCGCATCATGGCGGTGGCCCGCCGCTACGGCGCCAATCCGCACCCGATCATCAAGATCGCCGATATCGAGATCGACCGCCCCCAGCATAGGCTTGCGGTCGCTGGTGAGCCGATCGTCCTGACCAGCCGCGAATGGGCGGTGCTCGACCTCTTGGTTGCCAGGCCGGGCGCGATCGTGCCCAAGGACCGCATCGAGGAGGCACTCTACGCTTTCGGATCGGAAATCGAGAGCAACACCGTCGAAGTCTATGTCAGCCGGCTGCGCAAGAAGATCGGCAAGGACCGCATCCGCACCGCCCGCGGCATCGGCTACACGCTGGGCGAAGCATGAGACGCGAGCCAAGCATCACCCGGCCGCTGATCCTGGCGCTGACCAGTATCGTCGTGCTCTTCTGGCTGATTGCCATCGGCCTCAGCATCCGCGTCATGCAGCATGAGTTCTCGGAGATATTCGACAGCGCTCAGGAAGAAACGACGCAGCGGCTGCTGGCACTGATCGTCGACGACCTCGACCAACGCACGGTCACCGATCCCCGCAGCGTGGCGATGCTGAATACGGCCGCCAGCCGCGAATATCTGACCTATCAGCTGCGCGACAAGACCGGAAAGGTCGTGCTGCGTTCCAATGATGCGCCGGCCGAGCCGTTTGGCGCACCGCTCGTCCACGGATTTCACGACACACAAACGCACCGGATCTATACTGAGGCGACAGCCGATGGCGCCCTGTTCATGCAGGTCGCGGACCGCTTTGGAAACCGTCGCGAGGCGGTGCGCGAAAGTGCCGCCACCCTTCTCTGGCCGCTCATCGTCCTGATCCCCGCAAGCATCTTCGCCGTCTGGTTCGTGGTCGGCCGCGCGCTGAAACCGATCGAAACACTGCGCCAGGACATCGCCACCAAGGACGGTGGCAACATGGCGCCGATCGAGAGCGGCAGCTTGCCCCGCGAGATCAAACCGATCGGCCGTTCCGTCAATCTGCTGCTGGCCCGGCTGCGGTCGGCGCTGGAAGCCGAGCGCGAATTTACAGCCAATAGCGCGCACGAGCTGCGCACCCCGATCGCCGGTGCTCTGGCGCAGACGCAGCGACTTGCAGAAGAGCTTCCGCCCGGCCCGGTGCGGCAGCGGGCCAAGCAGGTTGAGACTTCATTGGTCAATCTCAGCCGGCTGGCGGAGAAGCTGCTGCAGCTCTCCCGCGCCGAAGCCGGGATCGGCAAGAGCGATGTAGCCTCCGACCTGAAGCCGGTGCTCGACATGCTGATGACCGACTATGCCCGCGACAGCCGCACCGAGGGCCGCATCGCCTATCAGGCCGGAAACGGCGCAACGCTTGTGCGCAACGCCGACGTCGATGCCTTCGGCATCGTTATCCGCAATCTGGTCGAAAACGCCCTCTCTCATGGAGACCCTGGGCAGGAGGTTTCGGTCTCACTGGATGGGGAAGGCACCATTCGCGTGGTCAACGACAGTCCGGTGATTTCTGCGGCAGACCTCGGCAATCTCAAGCGGCGCTTCCGCCGAGGTGCGACCAACGCGCCGGGATCGGGTCTCGGCCTCGCGATCGCCGATCGCATCACCGCCCAGATGGGCGGGACGCTGGAACTGCTGTCACCGGCAAGCGGCAGGCAATCCGGCTTCGAAGCGCGGGTCACGCTCCCCGCATAGGGCTTGCAAATCCACGCAAACGATGCGAGCAGACGCCGGTAATCGCGAGGCGGCAAGACATGATCATTTCCTTCGATATCGGCGGCTCAGCCATCAAGGGCGGCATTGCCCGCTCCGAAGCGGACATCACTCCCATGGGCCGCAAGCCGACCCCCAAGGACGACTTCGCTGCCTTCGTCGAAACCATTCGCAGTTTCATCACGGAAAGCGGCGAACACCCCTCGCGTGTTGCACTTTCAATCGCCGGTGTCGTCGATCCGGATACCCAGCGGCTCACCTGCGCCAACATCCCCTGCATCCACGGCCGCGATCTCGCAGCCGAACTGGAGGCAGAACTCGGCCTGCCGGTGCTGATCGCCAATGATGCAGATTGTTTCGCCATGGCAGAAGCCGAACTCGGCGCCGGACGCGGCCATCGTATCGTGCTCGGCGCCATTCTCGGCACCGGCGTCGGTGGTGGCCTTGTCTCCGACGGGCGGTTGATCAATGCCTCGGGCGGCTTTGCCGGTGAATGGGGCCACGGCCCGATCATCGCCTCCGAAGCCGGAAATCCGCCCGCCAAGATCCCGGCCTATCCCTGCGGCTGCGGCCAGAAGGGCTGTGTCGACACCGTCGGCGGCGCCCGCGGCCTCGAGCGCCTGCACAAGACGCTGCATGATCTCGATTTCTCCAGCGAGGAGATCATTGCGCAATGGCAGCAGGGTGATGAGAAGGCGACGCGAACAATCGACGTCTATACCGATCTCGTGGCCTCGCCACTCGCCCTGACCATCAACATCACAGGCGCAACGATCGTCCCTGTCGGCGGCGGCTTGTCGAATGTCGAACAGCTGCTTGCCGAACTCGACAAGGCGGTCCGCCAGCGGATCCTGCGCAAGTTCGACCGGCCGCTGGTTGTTCGCAGCGAATGCCGCGTCGAACCCGGCCTGATCGGCGCAGCCATCCTCGGCCTCAAGGCCGAGGCGGCCTGAACGCACCTGATCTGAAAGCGAAAACGGCGCGGCCGGAACCGCGCCATCTTCACTCTGCGGCCATCGCCGGCGGATGATGCTCATCCGCGTCTTCCTGGTCGGCGCTGGCCTGCCCGCCCGTCGCATCCTTCGGCTCACGGCCGAAGAACAGCGCATAGCCGGCGGGCAGAACGAAGATCGTCAGCAGGGTGGCAACCAGAATGCCGCCCATCATGGCGTAGGCAAGCGGCCCCCAGAAAACGCCGCGTGAGATCGGGATCAGCGCCAGGACAGCGGTCAGCGCCGTCAGCATGATCGGCCTGAAACGGCGGACGGCGGCACCAACGATCGCTTCCTGCCGGTGCATCCCCGCCTTGATATCCTGATCGATCTGATCGACGAGGATGATCGAGTTGCGGATGATGATACCAAGCAGCGCGATGACGCCAAGGATCGCCACGAAGCCGAACGGCGCACCGCTGATCAGCAACGCGCTAGCCGCGCCGATGATGCCGAGCGGACCGGTCGCGAAGACCAGCATCGCCTTGCCGAAATGCTGCAGCTGCGCCATCAGCAGGATCATGATGACGACGAGCATGATCGGCGCCTTGGCGGCAATCGAATCCTGGCTCTCGGCAGCATCTTCAGCACCGCCCTGGATCTGCACCTGGTAGCCGGCGGGCAAGCTGTCGCGCAGACCCTTCATGTCGGCATACATCTTCATGGCAACGTCGTTCGGTTGCACGCCGTCAGGCAGCGTGGCACGCACACTGATCGTCGGCAGGCGGTTGCGGCGCCATTCGATGCCCTGCTCCATCACTGGAACAACCTTGGCAATCTGCGACACCGGCACGAAGCCGCCGAAATCCGTCGGCACATAGACCGAGTTGACGGCCGAGAGCAGCGAGCGGCTCGTCTCCGGCTCCCGGGCGACGATCGAAACCGTCTCTTCGCCGTCACGGAAATCATCGAGCGGCGCGCCGGACATCGCTGTCTGCAGCATCTGCCGGACGCGCTGCGAGGTGACACCCAGCGAACGGGCGCGATCCTGGTCGATGATGAGCTTCATCGCCGGCACCGGTTCCAGCCAGTCGTCATGGATCGCACCGAGTTCGGGGTTTTCGGCAAACTTGGCCTTCACCTCGTCGGCAATCCGGCGCACTTCCTGGCGGTCGGGGCCCATGACGCGCATCTGCACGGGCCAACCGGTCGGCGGCCCCAAGAACAGGCGGTCGACCTTGCCGCGAATATCGGGGAAGTCTTCGGCAAGGATCGTTCTGAGCTTGAGGATCAGCCGCTCGCGCGCCGGTTCGTCATTCGCCATGATCAGGAGCTGGGCGAAGTTCGGATTGGCAAGCTGCTGGTCGAGCGGCAGGAAGAAGCGCGGCGCGCCTTCGCCGATATAGGTGGCGATGAACTTCTTGTCCGTATCCGCCATCATCTTGGCTTCGAGCGCCTTGGCCTTGGTCTCGACGTCCTTGATGCTGGTGCCTTCAGGCAGCCAGAGATCAACGAGGATTTCGGGACGCGAGGACTGCGGGAAGAAGTTCTGCGGAATGAACTGGAAACTCCAGAGACTGGTGACAAAGGCACCGACGGTGATCAGGAGCACGATGGCGCGATGGCGCACAGCCCAGCCGACGCTGTTGCGCAGGCCGCGGTAGAAGCGCGTATCGAAGACATCGTGATGCTCCCCGGTATGATGCCGTTGCTTCAGGATCATGTAGCCGAGCCATGGCGTGAAATAGACTGCCACGAACCATGAAACGATAAGCGCGATACCGACGACATAGAACAGCGAACGGACATACTCACCGGCCGTCGATGCCGCAAAACCAACGGGAATGAACCCGGCCGTGGTAATCAATGTGCCAGTCAGCATCGGGAAGGCGGTCGATGAATAGGCGAAACTTGCCGCCTCGACCTTCACCAGTCCCTCTTCGAGTTTTCGCTCCATCATCTCGACGACGATCATCGCATCATCGACGAGAAGACCGAGCGCGATGATCAATGCACCGAGCGAGATGCGCTGCAGGTCGATACCAAGCTCGTACATAATGGCGAATGTGGCCGCGAGCACCAAGGGGATCGCAATGGCGATCACCAGACCGGAGCGCCAGCCGATTGACAGGAACGAGACGATAAGCACGATGACCAGTGCTTCGCCCAGCGCATGCATGAACTCGCTGATCGCATCGGTCACGACATCGGGCTGGTTGGAGATCTGATCGACAGCCACGCCATAGGGCAGCGCTTTCTCGAAGCGCTCGTAGGTCGCTTCGACATCCTTGCCGACATCGGTGACCTTGAAGCCCTTGGCCATGACGACACCGACCTGGACGCTCTCATGACCGTTGAAGCGGTACTTGCGCTGATAGGGATCCTCAAGACCGGAATAGACGGTGGCGATATCGCCGAGGCGGGTCACCTGATTGCCGGAGCGCAGCCGCAGCTCCCGGATATCCTCGACCTTGCGGACATCGCCTTCGACCGAGATGCGCACGGACCGCAGACCGGTATCGACCGAACCTGCCGGATCGACATTGTTCTGGCCCTTAATCGCGTTCTGTAGATCGATGACGGTCAGGCCGCGCTCGGCCAGCGCCTTGGAGGAGACGTCGATATAGATCTTCTCCGGCTGATCGCCGATGATGACAGCCTTCTCGACGCCCGGCGTCGTCAGCAGCATGTCACGCGCCTGGATCGCGAATTTCTTCAGCTCCGGATAGGAATAACCGTCGCCACTGATCGAATGCAGGGTGATGAAGGTATCGCCGAACTCATCGTTGAAATAGGGGCCGAGCAGGCCCTGCGGCAGCTCGCTGGCGATATCGCCGACCTTCTTGCGGACCTGGTAGAACGCGTCGGCGACATCGGCCGAACTGGTGTCGCCCTTCACCTGAACGGTGATGATAGAGCTGCCGGCACGGGTATAGGATTTCACCCAGTCGAGATGCGGGGTTTCCTGCAGCTTGCGCTCGATCTTGTTGGTGACCTGGTCTTCCATCTCTTGAATGGAGGAGCCCGGCCAGACGGCCTGCACGACCATGACGCGGAAGGTGAAATCCGGGTCTTCCTTCTGGCCCATGCGCATCAGCCCGAGCACCCCGGTGATCAGGATGAGGCCGAAGAGGAAGCGGGCGATGCTCGGATGGCCGATTGCCCAGCGCGACAGATTGAACGGGCGCTTCTCGGTGGTGTCGTTGCTGTCCATGATCTGTGTCCCTCTCGCTACGCCTTACTCGACGGCGCTGGTCGCTTCGGTGGAAGCGGCCTGCTGATCGGGCAGCTTGACCTTGAGGTTCTCGGTCATGAACTGCGTGCCGGCAGCAACGACGATATCGCCACTCTGCAGGCCTTCGGTGACGCTGACGCCATCGCCGGTGAAATCGGCAATCTTGATCTCGCGGGCATGGACGGCCGCCGCATTGCGGTCGACGATCCAGACGATCTTCTTGCCATCCTTTTCCGCCAATGCCGTCAGCGGCACGGCGACGTTAGGATTGGTATTGGTGACATTGGCCTCGACAGTCGCGGTCATGCCGAGAAGCACGCGCGGATCATTCGGCAGGCTGACGCGGACGGAGAAAGTCCGTGACTGCGGATCAGCCGCACCCGAGACTTCGCGAACCTTGCCCTGCAGAACCAGCTTGTCATCGGACCAGAAGCTTGCCTTTACGGGTTTGCCAGGCTTGAACTCGGCAATATCGTTTTCCGGCACGGCGATCTGCACTTCCTTCTCGCCATCGACCGCCACCGCGACGACGGGCGTACCCGAAGCCACGACCTGACCGGTATCGGCATTGATCGCGGTCACGATGCCGTTCTGATCGGCCTGCAGCGCAGCGTAGCTCACCTGGTTTTTCGCCTGGTCGAGCGACGACAGAGCGGCATCGCGCGTCGATACCGCCTGATCGTAGGTCAGCGACGCTTGTTCAAGCTGTGATTTCGAGGCGACGCTCTTGTCGAAGAGCTGGATGGCACGCTTGTTGGCCAGATCGGCGGTCTGTACGCCCTTTTCAGCCGCAGCCAGATTGGCTTCAGCACTCTTCACCGCAAGCTCGTAGTCGGTCGCATCGACGCGCGCCAGAAGGTCACCCGGCTTCACGCGGTCGCCGATATTGACGGCGCGTTCGGTGATCTTGCCGGCAACGCGGAAGCCGAGATTCATCTCGGTGCGCGCCTTGACGGCGCCGGAATAATCAAGCGCCCGCGTGTCGCCAGCCTTGGCGATCTCGACGACCTTCACGGGCCGCAACACTTGCGGGGCTTCCGCTTTCTTCTCGTCGCTGCAGCCGGAAAGGCCGAGACTGAGAGCGCCAGCGAGCGCAAGACTGAAAATGGACGGCATGAGGCGGCTATTGAGCGAAATCATCTTCGCGCTCCCGATCTTTCGAATGTTATACGGCGGCCGAACCGCCTGTTATTTCAATGCTTTCAGAGAGAATTCGACGAGCTCGTCAATCGTCGCCCGATTGGTCTTGGCAAGACACTGAGCAACGATTTGCGGATGGCACAGGGTGACCGTCGCCGCACCGAAACAACGCGAAGCCGCATCCGCGTCCTGTTCGGCAAACTCACCGGCCGCAATCCCCTCGCGGATCACGTCGGCAAGCAATGCATGAATGCTGTCGATATGCTTGTCGATCACGTGCCAATCGCGCTCGATCGCGACGACCACCATTTCGTGAACCTTTTCGCGATCGAGCATGGTGTCGACCGTCATCTGATACTGGCCATGCACGAAAAGCCGCAGCCGCTCCGAAGCGCTGAGCGGCAAATGGCAGGCGTCATAGGCCTGCTTGTAGCCTGCGGCCAGCATGCGTCCGCAGATCGCCTGGTGGATTTCCACCTTGGATGCAAAGAAGCGGTAGATGTTGGCAGGCGACATTCCCAGATCGCGGGCCACGTCGGCAACGGTCGTCTTGGCATAACCGTAGTGACGGAACAGCTTTTCCGCCGAATCCAGAATGCGCGTCACATTCTCCTGACGGCTGCTTTCGATCGTGGCTTCTGCAATTTCGCCCATGCTTTGGGTGGCCTCACTTACGACTGACGAATTTTGAATTTCGTCAGTCGTAAGATATCAGCCATCACATGTCAATCAGTGAATCAAACGTAAAAATGCCGCGGCCATCGGGCGCGCGGCATTGTATGAATGTTTTCAAATGGATCAGGAAAGCGTCACATCGAGCGTGATCGGCACGGCCGACAGCGCCTTGGAAACCGGGCACCCGGCCTTGGCCTTGTTGGCAAGTTCGGTGAATTTCGCCTGATCGGCACCCGGCACCTTGCCGGACAGCGAAAGATGGATGGCGGTGATCGCAAAGCCGCCTTCGACGCTTTCCAGCGTCACCTTCGCCGTCGTCTCCATGCTCTCGGCCGTCAGCCCGGCTTCACCGAGGATCAGTGAAAGCGCCATCGTGAAGCAACCGGCATGCGCCGCGCCGATCAGCTCTTCCGGGTTCGTACCGGGAACGCCTTCGAAACGCGTTGCAAAGCCATAGGGCTGCTCCTTGAGAGCGCCGCTCTGGGTCGAAATCTTGCCCTTGCCATCCTTGAGCCCGCCGGACCATTGGGCCGATGCTGTGCGATTGATCTGCATGCCGTCCTCCGTTGCGATTGAAACCTGAAGTGGCCAATGCCGCCACCGCGGAAGGCATCACCTTCCTTCGCGCAATATAAGGCTCGATCTCGCGTTGGCGACCACCGCGCGAAAATCATTCAGGCCGGATGCTGCTGCACGCTCAAACCGCCATCAACAGTCAGGCAGGTGGCATTCATGAACGGGCATTCGTCAGAGATCATGAAGACGGCGGCCATGGCGATCTCCTCCGGCGTGGCGATCCGCCCGCCGGGATGAAGCTTCATCGTCTCGGCCTTGGCCGCCTCCGGATCGGGAAAACCGTTCCAGTAATCGATGACCTTCTGGGTCGCGACATAGCCCGGCGCCAGCGCGTTCACACGGATGTTCTTCGCCGCATATTCAAGCCCCAGCGACTTGGTCATGCCGAGTAGCGCATGCTTTGCAAGCGGATAGGGAAATGTATGCTGGATGATGGTGAAGGCATGCGTAGAGGCGATATTGAGGATTACGCCGCCACCCTGCTCGATCAATCCCGGCAGCACGGATTTCGTGCAGTTCCAGGCCCCCTTGAGGTTGATGTCGAAGCAGCGGTCCCATTCCGCATCGCTTGTCTCAAGCGGCTCGGCAAAGACATTGACGCCGGCATTATTGACCAGCGCGTTGATCGGCCCGGTTTCCGAGGCAGCCTGTGAAACGGCAACCGCGATCGCCGGAACATCGGTAATATCGGCGCGCATATACCCAACGCGGCCGCCCTTTGCACGAAGCCCGGCCGCGGCTGCGGCAAGACGCGCCTCGTCGGTATCGATGAGAAAGACGGCAGCATCCTCGCGCACGAAGGCCTCGGCAATCGCCAGACCGATGCCCTGCGCCGCACCTGTGATCAGCACGCGCTTTCCCTTGAGACGCTCCACCAAAATTTCCTCCGTCAGATTTCCAAGGCCGAAAGGCTGATCGCCATTTGCCCCGAGAGGCTCTCGCCGGGCGGCAGCAAGACGAGGCCGCCAAAATCGGGCATGTGATGGCCATTCGGCAAGTGGGTCATCGGCTCGAAGCAGAAGAAATCCGCCTCGCCGCCGGGCGTATAGATCATGTAGTTGCCGAAGACCGGATCCGCCTCGATATCAGCCACAAGCTTCAGCTCCGGCCAGACGATCCGGGCATGGCCATCCCAGCCTTCGAGGGCATTGTTCACCCACTGCGGCTGAACGGTTCGGGGCCGCGAAAAGTCGAGCAGTTCGGGCACCGCTCGCCGCTTGTCCGGCAGGTGGCCGTCCCGCTCCGTCCAGAAATGCCGCGCTGGAGCGGTCAACGACATCTGCGGCGTCAACAGGAAATAGGGATGAAAGCCGAGACCGAACGGCAGCGGCGCATCACCGCTGTTCGTCACGCCGAGCGTATTCACCAGGCAATTGCCCGAGATCGAAAAACGCTGCGATGCCTGATAGCTATACGGCGAAAGATCATCGGCAGCGTGGCGGAAGGTCATTTCCGCCTTCTGGCGGCTGTGGGAGACGATATCCCAAAGCCCGAGCCACCCATCCCCATGCAGATAGAGCGGATCGGCCGTGTTGGCGCGGAAGCAATAATCGCGGCCGCCAACGGTCATCACATTGTCGCCGACCCGGTTGCCGAAAGGCACCAGAGGGAAACTGGCAGCGCCGCCATCGGCACCGCCAGCGGCCACCATGAAGGCACGGCCGCGAAAACTGGCGCTGTGGATCGCGC
This sequence comes from Rhizobium sp. 01L410, assembly GCF_056400165.1. NCBI lineage: Bacteria > Pseudomonadati > Pseudomonadota > Alphaproteobacteria > Hyphomicrobiales > Rhizobiaceae > Rhizobium > Rhizobium sp. 01L410. The sequence continues at coordinate 33,881 of NZ_JBFTST010000012.1, read as the reverse complement.
CGCCAAGACGGGACAGGGAGATTTGAAGATCGCCATCGGCGATCCGGATCTCTTCCATATCCGCAGACCCGCTCACCCGCGCCGTCCGGCCGCCGACGATCTCAGATTGTCGAGCAGAACGGCAATCAGCAGGATCAGGCCGCGCACGACATACTGGTAGAAGGCCTGAATGTTCAGCAGGTTCATGACGTTTTCGGCAATCCCCATGATCAGCACGCCGACAATGACACCAGTCATCGCCGCACGCCCACCGGCTAGCGACACGCCGCCGAGGACGCAGGCGGAAATGACCGAAAGCTCAAGCCCGGTCGCCGCATTCGGCTGACCGGAGGTGATGCGCGAGGCCAGCAGAATGCCGGCGATGGCGCAGACCAGACCCTGCAGCGCAAAGATCCAGATGCGCATGTTGACGACGTTGACGCCGGCAAGACGTGAGGCTTCCGGATTGCCGCCGATGGCGAGCGTGTTCTTGCCGAAGACCGTGCGGTTCAGCACGAAGCCGAAGACGATAAACAGCGCGATCATGATCCAGATCGGCGTCGGCACCGTCAGGAAGCGCGACAGCGCCAGCTGGTAAAACGAAGGATCGTTGATGCCGACAGCACGGCCATCCGAAGCGATCAGCGCGAAGCCGCGGACGATCTGCATCGTCGCCAGCGTAGTGATCAACGCATTGATGCGGAACTTGGCGATAACCACACCGTTGATGACGCCGACGATGCTGCCGCAGATCAGCGCCGCCAGCAGGCCGAGCGGGATCGAGCCGGTGGAATTCGACACCATCACCGCGATCATACCGGAGAAGGCGACCGTCGAGCCGACCGAGAGGTCGAAGTCGCGCGACGCCAGGCAGAACATCATCGTGCAGGCAACGATGCCGATGGTGACCACCGACTGCAGCAGGCCGAGCATGTTGCGTTCCGTCAGGAAGCTCGGAACAAAGATCGAGACGATGACGAAGGCAATGGCGAAGATCACCACGAGGCCTTGTTCGCCGAGAAGGATTTTTTTCAACGAGTTCATCGTGCTGTTCCTGAATTAGATTGTGCCGGCGGCATTCTTGTCGGGCAGGGCCGCGGTCAGAATGCTGCGTTCGTCGAAATCGGCGCGCGCCACATTGGCGGCAACGCGGCCCTGGCACATGACCATGATGCGATCCGAAATACCCATCACCTCCGGCAATTCGCTGGAGATGACGACGATCGCCATGCCACCGGCCGCAAGCTCATAGAGGATTTCGTAAATCTCGGACTTGGCGCCGACATCGATACCGCGCGTCGGCTCGTCGATGACGAGGACCTTGACGCCCTGTTCCGAAAGCCAGCGGCCAAGGATCACCTTCTGCTGGTTGCCACCCGACAGATTGATGATGTCCTGCTTGCGCGACGGCGTGCGCACCCGAAGCTTGGCGATGAATTGATCGGCGACCGACGCTTCCTTCTTCGGGTTCAGCACACCGAAGGGCGAGAAGTGGCGGCGCGAGGAAATCGCGATATTTTCCTGGATCGACCGTCCTTGGATGATCCCGTCGAACTTGCGATCCTCAGGGCATAGAACCATCCCGGCATTGATTGCCGCCTTGGGATTGTTGGGCGAGACGGCAACGCCGTCGATCGTCACCGCGCCCTGATGCCGGTTATCGGCGCCATAGAGCAGCCGCGCCATTTCACTGCGCCCCGCCCCAATAAGGCCGAAAAAGCCGAGGATCTCGCCCTGACGGACAGAGAAGCTGATCGGGTTGCGCAGCTTCGAACCGGAGAGGTTCTTGACCTCCAGCCTGACGCCGCCAAGCGGGCGCTCGCGCCAGCCCCAGATATTGCTGATCTCGCGCCCAACCATCTCGGCGATGATCTGGTCGCGCGTCGTATCGGCGACTTTTGGATGGTGGGCCGCAAGCTTGCCGTCACGCAAAACGGTCAGGCTGTCGCAGAGACGGAAGATTTCGTCCAGCCGGTGCGAGACATAGAGAATGACCGTGCCTTTGGACTTCAGCTTCTCGATCAGCGAGAAGAGAATCTCGCTTTCGCGTGACGACAGCGAAGATGTCGGCTCATCGAGCGCGATTACCCGCGCATCCAGCATCACAGCCTTGGCGATCTCCACCATCTGGCGGGCACCGATCGACAGCGTCGCAACCTTTGCCGAGGGATCGACGTCGATGCCGATATCATCGAGCTTGGCGCGCACCGTCTCGATCAGCGTCTTGCTGTCGATGACCCCGGCCTTGCCCGGGAAGCGGCCGAGCCAGAGGTTTTCGGCAACGGTCAGCTCGGGAACGAGCTGAAGTTCCTGGTGAATGACGATAACGCCAGCGTTAAAGGCATCGCGGACGGAGCCGTATTTCTGCTCCTCACCATCGATGACGATCGTGCCCTCATCTGCCGACTGATCGCCCGAGAGTATCCGGATCAGTGTCGACTTGCCGGCGCCGTTCTCACCCATCAGTCCATGGACGGCGCCCTTTTCGACACCGAACGAGACATTGGAGAGCGCTTGCACGCCCGGATAGCCTTTGGAAATGGTCTTGAATTCGAGGAAAGCCATCATCGCTCCATCGAGAAAGAGCCCGGCGGCAGACATGCGCCGCCGGGATTAAAATCACCTTGGGAGGATGATTATTCGATGCCGAGGTCCTTGCGAACCTTTTCGTAATCGCCGCGCAGTGCCAGCGAACCGGAAGTCAGCGTCAGCTTGGCCGGTTCCTTGCCGTTGGCGATCCAGTCGTACATGTTCATGGCGGTTTCGTAGCCATGACGCTTCGGCGAGATGATGACGGTACCGAAGAAGCCAGTTGCGGCAGGCTTCTTGAACTCGTTGATCGCCGAGTCAGCGCCACCGATGCCAACGCCGATCACGTGGTCGGCAGCGATACCGACCGATTCCGATGCGCGGACCGCGCCGAGAACGGCTTCGTCATTGAGACCGAAAGCAACCCAGTATTTCACGTCGGCATGCTTGTTGAGAACGGTGGTCGCAGCGTTCAGAGCGGCTTCCGTATCGGTCTTGGCCTGCGGCGCATCGAAGATGTTTTCAGCCGGGAAGCCTGCGGTCTTCAGAACCGAGATCGCGCCTTCGACACGATCGACGGCGGTCGGAAGCTGGTCGTAGGAAACGCGGATCGCGCCGACATTCTTCATGTCCCAGCCGCGCTTCTTGATCTCGTCGACAATCGCCTGGCCGACGGTTTCACCGATCTTGGTGGCGGAGATACCCATATGTGGAACATCTTCCAGCGGCTTGCCATCGGCATCGACCAGGCGGTCATCGACGGTCATGACCTTGAGCTGGTTGGCGGCAGCCTTGGCGATGATGCCGGGGCCGAGCTTGACGTCAGGCGTGCAGACGATGAAGCCCTGGGCGCCCTGGGCACCGAGATTGTCTATCGCCGACTGAACCTTCTCGCCGTCTTCGGCGCCGATCTTGACGACCGTGAAGCCCTTTTCCTTGGCGGCCTGGTCGGCGAATTTCCATTCGTCCTGGAACCACGGCTCTTCCGGCTGCTTGACGATGAAGCCGATCTTGACGTCTTCGGCAAAGGCGGAGCCGGCGGCCAGAATGGCAAATGTGCCAGCCAGGATGGCTGCTTTGAACAAGCGCATGTCTCTCTCCCTAACTCTCAAAAATGAGCATCTGCCTCCCAGGCAGTGCGCTAGAATTAAGTTAAATCATCATACCAGTCAATTGCTTTTGTATGATGATTGGAATAATAAGATAATATCAAGCGTGCCGGGAGGAGCCGTCGCAAAGGAAATCGAATTCGGCTAAGACGGTTCGGTTTGCTTCGCGGGCAAGGGAAAGCGGAGAAGTCATTTGGATTCCATCGAGCAGCAGAGTGGGGATGCAAGTCCGCGCATCGGAAGCCGTCCGCGCGTCCGCAAGAACGTGACAGCCGCCATGGCCGAAGACATCTTCTCGGAGCGCTACCCTGCCGGATCGCCGCTGCCGCGCGAAAACGATCTCTGCGAGCTCTATGGCGTCAGCCGCACTGTCATCCGCGAATCCCTCAAGGTGCTGGAATCCAAGGGGCTCGTACGCGGCAAGCCGCGGATCGGCACCTCGGTTTGCGACCGTGACGACTGGAATATCATCGACGCCGAAGTACTCGAATGGATGGGACCTTATATCAAGGACTTCGATCTGCTCGGCTGCATTCTGGAGGCACGCCGCACGATCGAACCGGCTGCAGCAGAATATGCCGCCGAACGGGCAACGACCCAGGAGATCGCCGATCTCGACAGCGCCTGGCGCCAGATGCGGGATTCCGCCGGCGATCCCGAAGCCTTCACCGATGCCGACGTGACCTTCCATGCCGTGCTTCTCAAGGCGAGCCATAACCAGGTCTTCCGGCGCCTGCTCAGCGCCATCCATGCTGCGCTGAAATATGCGCTGCATGCCTCGAACATTGCCGTCGAAAGCCGCGAGGACGCCGTTGCCGTGCATGGCGAGCTTGTCGAGGCGCTGAGGCTGCGCAACCGCGCCAAGGCGCGTGAATGCGCCAATCGCATGCTGGATCTGGCCGTGCGCGATCTGGCCGCCGCCGAAAAGGCGATCGGCCGGACCAAGTAAACAGACAGGCGGCACCGCCGCAGACGCAACACGAGATGAATGAAAGCCCGACCCCATGAAGATCACCAAGCTCACGACCTACATCGTTCCGCCGCGCTGGCTGTTTCTGAAGATCGAGACGGATGAGGGCGTCGTCGGCTGGGGCGAACCGGTTGTCGAGGGACGGGCGCTGACGGTCGAGGCCGCCGTCCACGAGCTGGCCGATTATCTCGTCGGCAAGGATCCCTTCCTGATCGAGGACCACTGGACGGTCATGTATCGCGGCGGCTTCTACCGTGGCGGCGCCGTCCACATGAGCGCGATTTCCGGCATCGACCAGGCGCTATGGGACATCAAGGGCAAGGCGCTCGGCCAGCCCATCCACTCGCTCCTCGGCGGCCAGGTGCGCGACCGTATCAAAGTGTATTCCTGGATCGGCGGCGACCGCCCATCCGACGTTGCCCGCAACGCCAAGGATGTCGTCGCCCGCGGTTTCAAAGCGATCAAGCTCAACGGCTGCGAGGAAATGCAGATCGTCGACTCCAACGAGAAGATCGATCGCGCCGTCGAGACCATCGCCACTATCCGCGAAGCGATCGGCCCGCATATCGGCATCGGCGTCGATTTCCATGGCCGCGTCCACAAGCCGATGGCCAAGGTGCTCGCCAAGGAGCTCGAGCCCTATAAGCTGATGTTCATCGAGGAACCGGTGCTCTCGGAACACCGCGAAACGCTGAAGGAAATCGCCAACCATTGCTCGACGCCGATCGCGCTCGGCGAGCGGCTCTATTCGCGCTGGGACTTCAAGTCGGTTCTGGCCGACGGCTATGTCGATATCATCCAGCCGGATCTCTCGCATGCCGGCGGCATCACCGAATGCCGCAAGATCGCCTCGATGGCCGAAGCCTATGACGTGGCGCTCGCCCCGCATTGCCCGCTCGGTCCGATCGCTCTCGCCGCCTGCCTGCAGGTCGATGCCATCAGCTACAACGCCTTCATCCAGGAGCAGAGCCTCGGCATCCACTACAACAAGGGCAACGACATCCTCGATTACATCTCCAATAAGGAGGTGTTTCAGTATGCCGACGGTTTCGTCTCCATCCCGCAGGGACCGGGTCTCGGCATCGAGGTGGACGAAGCCTATGTCATCGAACGCGCCAAGGAAGGCCACCGCTGGCGCAACCCGATCTGGCGCCACGAAGATGGCAGCTTCGCCGAATGGTAAGATAGCAAGGGCCGCCAAAGCGGCCCTTCTCTTTTAGGAGCGGCGGCAGGAACCAGACAACGGCACTAAACTGTGCCCTTAGTTGCCTGCGCCCAGCCAGGCTGTCTCCAGCGTATAAAGAGCTTGCGGGCGCTTGACGCCGCGCAGCGCATAGCGCCCGATGCAGGCAAGTTCGGCGCGATCCGCGCTCGGGATCGTATCGGCGAATTCCGACGAAATGAGCACGTTGAAATCCACCGACCGACACATCGAGGCGATACGGCTGACCTCGTTGACGGCAGGGCCGATGACGGTGAAGTCGAGCCGCTCCTGGCTGCCTATATTGCCGTAGAAGACGTCGCCGATATGCAGGCCAAGATAGACATCGGTCGTTGGCCGGCTATCGATCGTGCGCGCTGCATTGAGCTTGGCGAGCTTTTCGCGAAGCAGCCGTTCGGCCTTCAGCGCTGCGCAGCAGGCTTCCGAGGGATCCTCGCCCTTGAAGATCGCCAGCACGCCATCGCCGATCAGCTTCAAAACGTTGCCGCCGGACTCGTGGATCGCCGAGATCACCACTTCGCTGTACTCGTTCAGAAACGGCAGGATCTCTTCCGGCGAGGCGTTGTCGGAAATCTTCGTATAGTTCAGCAGGTCCGAGAACCAGAGAGCCGCCGAGATTCGTTCCGATTTACCGCGGCTGATCTTTCCTTCCATGACCTGACGCGCCGCGTCTTCCCCGAGATAGACCTCTGCGATGGTGCGGGCGATGCGGCCGAGCGCGATACACTTGATCGCCAGCGCCAGTACCGGCACCAGCTTGCGCAGGATGACGAGATCGTGGTCCGAAAAGCCTTCCGGGTGACGCGTCGAGAAATGCGAGAAGAAGCAGTCCATCTCGCCGATGGTGCCTTCCTTCTCGAAGCGGTGGATCAACGCGACGTAATCGGTATGGCCGAGCTCGGCCATCTTCTCCAGCATCTGGAAATCGGCGGGATCGCCGAAGCCGATACGGCGGCGAACCTCGTTCTCGGTGCCGGCCCAGAGATAATAGAAGGCGGAGCGCTTCCAGCTTTCCAGCGCTTCCCCTTCGCCGGTCGGCCCATACTCGAATTCGGATTCGATCTCCTGCTCGCTGTCAAAGCGAAAGGCGCGTCCCTCATGAACCGGATGCAGCGTATCCATCAGCGCCATGCCGCGGTCGATCTGCAGACCCTTGTCACGGCAGGCGATGCAGAAGCCGTCGAGCAGTTCGGATTCGGTTGCGCCCTTCAGGCCCTGTTCCGTCAGCCAGGTCGCGATGGTTCCAATGTCGCTGTATTCCATGCCATCCACCTCCCTGTTTTGCCAACAACTATCCGGATTTCGTCCCATGAGAAAGAAAAACAAGAGAGTGGCAGTCAGCCACCGGATGGCATGTTGAACGGCGTGATGATCTCGACGGCCGAAAGCGGCCCGTGGCCGCTTCGCTGCGCCTTCGAGGAGCGGTCGAGGATGGCGCGAAAGGCCGAGCGTGCATCGGTGCGCAAATCGTGGTGCAAAACGAAGTTGATCTTGCCCGCTGCCAGCAGCGTGCGGTTATCGGCATCGAGATCATGCGCCACGAACACCCGCAACGGCCGCCCCAACGCCTCGAAGGCGGCAAGCACCGCCCGGTTGCCGCCGCCGATCGAGTAGACGGCATCGATCGCCCGGTTCGCTGCGAGCGCCTCGGCCGCCAGCGTCCCCGTTGCCGCATCCGTCCCATGCCCCTCGCTGATTTCGGTGATCCCGATCGACGGATAGCGCTCGCGGATGATGCGGCGAAAGCCGATCTCACGCTCTTCCTCCCCCCTGAACCGTCCGCTTGACAGCGTCACCAGCACATGACCCGGCCGCTCTCCCATCTGCGAACCGATCAGATAGGCAGCCGTCTCCCCCGCTGCCCGGTTGTCGGCGCCGGCATAGGCCGCGCGCGGCGAGTTCGGCAGATCGGTGACCAGCGTGACGACAGGAATGTTGGCCTCGTCGGCACGCCGCACGGCGGCAATGACGTCGGGCACATCGGGCGCCTTCAGCACGATGCCGTGCGTTCCGCGAAGCCGGATGCGATCGATCAGCTGCACCAGCTCGGCCGGCCTCATCACTTCGGCGAAGTGAAACCGGCAGCGAAAAACGGTCGGCAGCAGCGTCGCGACTTCCGCCTCGAACGCGGCCCGGACAGCATCGCTGAACCGCTCCGGCGTTTCCATGACGATATCGATCGACAGCTTCCGGCTGGCGGCCTCCCGCCTGCTGCTTTTCCAGTTCGGCAATCGCCGCTTTCACGCGCTGCTCGGTCTGGCGGCGCACCCCGGGCCGCTCGTTCAGCACCCGATCGACGGTCGCCGTGCTGAGCCCGGCCTGAAAGGCGATATCCTTGACGAGGAAATGGTGCGGCATCGGCGCAGTTCTGATGGTTTTTTGATGGATCGCTGATCTATATCAGCAAATGCTGCGGCGTATAGTGCCCTCCATCAGCGATTGGAGGAGCACCTGATGAAAACCGACAACCTGCAGAAACTGAGAGCCGACCGCGTCTGGCTGACCGAAGACGCTTGCGATCTCGGCGATTTTCGCGATCTGGCCGAGAAGACGACCTTGCTCGCAGACTACCCAAATGCCGATAGCGTCGAGAAGAACGTGCTGATCTACGACAGCCGTAAGGTCGTCGCAGCGATCGCCGATCCCGAGGGCCGCCGCGCTGTGCTGGCGGAAATCTGTGAAGCCTTCGGTGCAGGCCCTGGCGTCGTCGTCTTCAAGCGCGCCTACGAGGATACCTCGATCATCGACCGCGCCAGCAAGATCTTCGACGAGATCATCGAGGAACAGCACCGCACATCGACCGGCGGCGGCGACCACTTTGCCAAGCCGGGCGCAAATGATCGCATCTGGAATTCGCTGGAAAAGCACTGCCTCGCCGATCCCGAGAATTTCGCCCGCTACTACGCCAATCCGATCATTGCGATCGCCAGCGAAGCCTGGCTCGGGCCGAGCTATCAGATGACGGCACAGGTCAACCGGGTCAATCCGGGCGGCGCCGCCCAGTCCGCCCACCGCGATTATCACCTTGGCTTCCAGTCTTCCAAGGTCATTGAGCAGTTTCCCGCCCACGTCCACAAGCTCTCACCGGTGCTGACGCTGCAGGGCGCGGTCGCCCATTGCGACATGCCGCTCGAAAGCGGACCGACGCTCTTCCTGCCGCATAGCCAGACCTATGTGCCGGGCTACCTCGCGCTCAAGCGCCAGGAATTCAAGGATTACTTCGACAAGCACCATATCCAGCTGCCGCTGCAGAAGGGCGACCTGGTCTTCTTCAACCCGGCCCTTTTCCACGCCGCCGGCACCAACCGCTCCGCCGATATCAAGCGCGTCGCAAACCTCCTGCAGGTCTCCTCCGCCTTCGGCCGCGCCATGGAGACGGTCAACCGCGAACGCATGAGCGCCAAGCTGTTCCCGGCGCTGAAAAAGCTGAAAGGACAGCTTTCGGAAACCGATATCGTCAACGCCGTCGCCTCCTGCGCCGAGGGCTATTCCTTCCCGACCAACCTCGACCGCGACCCGCCGGTCGGTGGCCTGGCGCCGAAGACGCAGGCGCAGCTTATGCATGAGGCGCTGAAGGAAGGCTGGAGCGATGAAGCCTTCACCAAGGCGCTTGCAGATCAGGCGCAAAAGAAGCTGACGTAAGAACAAGGCCCCCTCATCCGCCCTTCGAGCACCTTCTCCCCGCTAGGGAGAAGGGGAAACCTGAGAGCGCGGCAAATCCCTTCTCCCCTCGGGGAGAAGGTGGCGGCAGCCGGATGAGGGGGCCACACGCACGAACCAAACCGCCTCTCGCACCCGCGAGGGGCTATTTGCATATCAACCAACGGAGGAACCACATGAGCACAGACTTGAGCCGCCTGGACGGCAAGATCGCCATCGTCACCGGCGGCACCCAGGGCCTTGGCGCCACCATCGCGCGGCTGTTTGCCGAACGCGGCGCCAAGGGCATCGTCATCTGCGGCCGCAATGAAGCGAAAGGCAAGGCCAAGGCGGAAGAACTCTCGGCCGAAACCGGCGCCAAGGTGGTCTACGTCAAGGCAGATCTTGGCAAGGTCGAGGACGCGCAGAACGTCGTGCGCGCCTGCGACCAGGCCTTCGGCCGCGTCGATGCACTGGTCAACGCCGCGGCGATCACCGACCGCGGCACGATCCTCGACACGAGCCCGGAGCTCTTCGACCAGATGTTCGCCGTCAACGTCAAGGCGCCGTTCTTCCTGATCCAGGAGGCGATCAAGGTGATGCGCCGTGCGAAGATCGAAGGCACGATCGTCAATATCGGCTCGATGTCGGCGAAAGCCGGTCAGCCCTTCATCGCCGCCTATTGCGCTTCCAAGGGCGCGCTGGAGACGCTGACCAAGAACACCGCCTATGCGCTGCTGCGCAATCGCATCCGCGTCAACGGCCTGAACATCGGCTGGATGTCCTCTGAGGGCGAAGACCGGATCCAGCGGGAATACCATGGCGCCGCCGAGGACTGGCTGGCGAAGGCCGCCGCAAGCCAGCCCTTCGGCCGCCTTGTCGACCCCGAGGAAGTGGCCCGCGCCTGCGCTTATCTCTCGTCTGCGGAATCGGGCCTGATGACAGGTTCGGTCATCTGCTTCGACCAATCGATCTGGGGCGCTTATGACGGCTCGCCGCATCCGGTTGCCGCTCTCTAAGTGACTGCCGGAGCCCGGTAATTTTCAGCGCCGGGCTCTGGCACGTCTCACCGTTTGTCGCTACGAAAGACGCATCCATTGCTTTGGGAGGAGCATATCCGTGTCCGAAAAACCGCTCTACGATATCCGTGATGAACGCTTCAATGGCCTGATCGCCGGCAGTGCCCGGCTTGAAGAGCTCTATAGCGGCTGCCGCTGGGCCGAAGGTCCCGTCTGGTTCTCCGATTGGAACTGCCTGCTCTGGAGCGATATTCCGAACGAGCGGATGATGCGCTGGGTGCCCGACGGTACGGTCTCCGTCTTCCGCTCGCCTTCCAACTACGTGAACGGCAATACCCGCGACCGCCAGGGACGGCTGGTCTCCTGCGAGCATGGCGGACGGCGGGTGACGCGCACCGAACCGGATGGCCGCATCACGGTTCTTGCCGACAGCTACGAAGGCAAGCGGCTGAACTCTCCCAACGACGTCGTCGTCAAATCCGATGGCTCGATCTGGTTCACCGACCCGAGCTACGGCATCATGTCGGACTATGAAGGCCACAAGGCCGAGCCCGAGCAGGAAACCCGCAACGTCTATCGCATCGACCCGCAAAGCGGCAAAATCGATGCCGTCGTCACCGACTTCATCCAGCCGAACGGCCTTGCCTTCTCGCCCGATGAAAAACAGCTCTATATCGCCGATTCAGGTTCGTCGAACCATGATGTGCCCCGCCACATCCGCGTCTTCGACGTTGTCGATGGCAAGACGTTGGCAAACAGCCGCTACTTCTGCTCGATCGACAAGGGCGTGCCTGACGGTTTCCGGTTCGATCTCTCAGGCAATCTCTGGAGCAGTGCCGCCGACGGCGTCCACTGCTTTGCGCCCGATGGCACTCTCCTCGGCAAGATCCTGGTGCCGCAGACGGTCTCGAACATCTGCTTCGGCGGCATCAAGAAGAACCGCCTTTTCATCACCGCGACACAGTCGCTCTATTCGATCTACACGACCGTCAATGGTGCACAGTACCCGTAACTGATCACGAGGCGCGACGGGCGGATTGGCGGAGCCCCCGCTGAAACACCTGCTTCATCTCGGCAAACCCGTCAAAGCCAAGATGCTGGGCGAAGCGGACGACGCTTGTCTGCGAGACATTGCAGCGCTCGGCGATCTTCTGGCTGCTTTCGAAAGCGAAAACGTCGGGCCGCTCGGCAGCCAGCCGGGCAAGCGCTGCCAGCCGCTCCGGCACGTTTCGATAGACGACAGCCCAGAACGTCTTGCTGATGAGAAACTCGTGAACGTCGCTTTCGGCCTTCAGCGATATCAGCTGCATCGTCTCTCTCCTTGAAGGACCCGCCCGCGGAGGCCGGAGCAAATCCGCCCCAACCCCCACGGGAGGAAGCTCAGACTTTTCCGTCGGGACGGCCGTGAAGCGCCTCGGCGCGATGCCAGTTTTCCAGGATGCGGCCATCCCTGTGCTTCTGCTGCGCCCAGCGGATACCGTTCGAGATGACCTGATGGATGATCTTGTCGTGATAGATGGGATAGGTCTCATGGCCCGGGCTGAAGAAGAAGATGCGCCCGCGGCCGCGCTGCCAGGTGCAGCCGCTGCGGAACACTTCGCCGCCCGAATACCAGGAGATGAAGATCAGCTCGTCCGGCTGCGGAATGTCGAAGGGCTCGCCATACATTTCCGAGGCGTTGACCTCGAAATAGGGCGGCAGTCCCTCGGCGATCGGATGCGAGGGATTGATGACCCAGACGCGCTCCAGATCGCCAGCCGGCGACTCGCGCCAGGAGAGATTGGCATTGGTGCCCATCAGGCGGCGGAACAGCTTCGAGTGGTGGCCGGAATGCAGGATAACGAGACCCATGCCCTTCAGCACCCGCTGCTGGATGCGGTCGATCAACCCGTCGCTTACCTCTTCATGCGCCATGTGGCCCCACCAGAGCAGCACGTCGGTATCATTGAGCAGCGCGTCAGGCAGGCCTTCATCCGGATCATCGAGCGTGCCGCGGCGGATCTCGAAATCGGCATGCTTGATGCCGGCGGCAATCGCGCCGTCGATACGGTCGGGATAGATATCCTGTACTTCCTTGTGCACCTGCTCGTGGCGGCCTTCGTTCCAGATCGTAACCTTGATCGTCATGGTATCCTCGAATGTTATCAAGCTTGAGCCGGACGGATGACCCGTCCCGACGCGTCGAAGAGATGGCAGGCCGCAGGATCTGCCGAGAGCGAAACGCGGTCGCCGGGCCGGACCGCAACATCGCCATCCGAGCGGACGACGATCGGATCCTTGGTGGTGCCGACGGTGATGTAGGTCTCGACGCCGAGACGCTCGACGATCGCCACCTCGGCATTGAAGTTACCCTGCCCATCGGCCGCGATTTTCAGATGCTCGGGCCGGACGCCGAGGCGCACCTCGCCCTGGGGAACATCGGCCGCACCGGACATGTCCATCGCCAGGCCGATCGTGCTTTCCAGATGCAGATTTCCGCCCTGCCGTGTCGCAGTCATCGGAATGACGTTCATCTTCGGCGAGCCGATGAAGGTAGCGACGAACTCGTTTTCAGGCTTGTGATAGAGATCCATCGGCGCACCCTGCTGAGCCACGGTTCCCTTGTTCAGCACGACGATCCGGTCAGCCATCGTCATCGCCTCCACCTGATCGTGGGTGACGTAGACGACCGTCGCCTTCAGCTCCCTATGTAGCCGCTGCAGCTCGGCGCGCATCTGCACGCGCAGTGCGGAATCGAGGTTGGAGAGCGGCTCGTCGAACAGGATCAGCGACGGCTTCTTGATGATTGCCCGGCCGATGGCGACGCGCTGGCGCTGGCCGCCGGAAAGGGCAGCCGGGCGGCGATTGAGGTAGTCCGTCAGCTGCAGGGTTTCGGCGACGCCTTCGACCTGTTTGCGGATCTCCGCCTCCGGCACCTTCTTCAGGCTGAGCGAGAAGCCAATATTCTCGGCGACCGTCATATGCGGATAAAGTGCATAGGACTGGAACACCATGGCAATGCCGCGCTTGTCTGGCGGCACGTCGTTGATGCGCTGGCCGTTGAGGATGAGATCACCGTCATCGATGCCCTCGAGACCGGCGATCATCCGCAGCAATGTGGACTTGCCGCAACCGGAGGGGCCGACAAAGACGGCGAATTCGCCATCATTGACGGTGATATCGACGCCCTTGATGACTTCGAGCGCACCGTAGAATTTGCGGACGTTCTTCAGATTGATCATTCGGTTTCTCTTTCTTGTCTCAGCCCTTCACGCCGCCAGAGAATGTCTGGACGAGGAAGCGCCGCGCGAAGCCGAAGGCAATGACGGCAGGCAGGAGGTAGATGAAGGCAAGGGCGGCGAGCAGGCCGTAATCGATCTCGTTGATGCGCAGGAAGGCGCGGAAGAGACCGAGCGGCAGCGTCTGCAGCTCTGGCGACGACAGGAAGATCAGCGGCAGCAGGAAATCGCCCCAGGCCGACATGAAGGTGAAGAGGCCAGCTGCGGCAAGACCAGGCAGCGCCAGCGGGATCAGCACCCGGCGGATGCGCTGCACCATCGTGGCGCCGTCCATGACGGCCGCCTCTTCATAGTCGCGCGGCAGACCATCAAAGAAGGTCTTCATGATCCACAGCGCCAGCGGCAGCTGCATGGTGGCCAGCACTAGCATGATGCCGAGATAGCCGTCGATGAAGCCTGTCCAGCGCATGATGTCACGCGCATAGCTGCCGAAAATCGGCCGGAGGATCGCGCCTTCGGCATTGTTGAGCGTCAGCAGGAACTTGTAGAGGGGCACTACCAGCGCTGTTGGCGGCAGCACACGGATTAGCAGGATCGTGTAGAGGAACGGCAGCTTCCACCAGGCGCGGGTCCGCGACAGCGCATAGCCGCCAAGCCCTGCCAGAACCATGACGATAAGGGTCGCGCCGCCAACGATGAACAGCGAGTTGAACAGCCACCGGCCACCATCTTCCTTGATGAAGACGCGGGCATAATTCCCAAGGCTCCACTGCTCCGGCCAGCGCAGGAAGAGCTGGGCATTGCCATCGAGGGAGGCGAGAAGTACCCAGAAGAACGGCACGGCGCAAAAGATCGAGATGACCGACAGCGTGGCATAGGCCATGAGATCGGAGCGCGTCTTGTTGGCGCCTTCGCTCGGAGAGATCACCGCCATATCAGATCTCCACCTTCATGGCCCGGACATAGCCGATGCCGAGGATCAGCGAGATGATCAACGCGACGACCGCGACAGCAGCGCCGTAGCCCAGCTGGAACGCCGTGAAGGACTGGTTGTAGATATAGATGCTGACGAGTTCCGTCGCGCCGCCCGGGCCGCCGCGCGTCAGGGCATAGACGAGACCGAACACGGCGATCGTCGAGACGGCAGAGATCAGCATGTAGAGCAGGATCGTCGGCATCATCAGCGGCAGCGTGATGCGGCGGAACATCTGCGATGGGGTAGCACCATCCATGCGGGCAGCCTCATAGATTTCGTTGGGAATAGTGCTGAGACCCGCGGTCAGCAGGATCATCGCCGTTGCGATACCGCGCCAGGTGTTGACGATGATGATCATCGCCAGCGGAAAGGTGTTCAGCCAGTCAGCCGGCGCAATGCCGAAGAAGCTGACGATGCGCGACAGCGTCGCATGCTCGCCGCCCGCCAGCATCGAGATCCACATGAAGCCGGCGACGACCTCAGGAGCGGCGTTCGGCAGCAGGATGATCGACGAGAAGATCTGCCGGAAACGGATCTCGCGGCGCAGCGCCATGGCGGATACGAGACCGAGCACGAACTGACCGATGACGGCCGAGCCGACCACGAAGAAGAAGGTAACGAGCAGCGAATTCCAGAACTTCGCATCATTGAACAGCCGCGCGTAGTTGCGCAAACCGACGAAACGGGGCCGCAGCGCAGCCGCACCGGTCAGCGCCTCGTTGGTGAAGCTCAGATAGACCGAGTACAGCGCGGGGTAGATGACGAAGGCAAGCAGCAGAACCAGCGACGGCAGCAGGATGATGAGAAGCTGGCGCTCGGCGCGGCGTTCATGAGAGTTTCTGATCATCGAAGCTCACAACCTTATCGAATGAAGCGGAAGACGCGGCAGACTTGCCGCGCCTCCCAATCTTGGGCGGGAGAAAGTACCCAAGCTTATTTCACGGCATCGTCGCCGAGCGTTTCCTTGACGTAGTCGACCAGGATCTTCTGGGCGCCGGCTGCATCGGTTTCCTTGCGCAGCAGCGCTTCGGTGGCGCGGGCAACACCTTCCGAAACGGTGCCGAAGCCGGAAGCCTGCTTCAGGAACACGCCGTTTCCGGCAGCCGCATGGATCGGCACCAGTTCCGTCAGCTTCTGGAAGTCGGCATTCGAAGCCGCATCCTTGCTCGCCGGAATATTGCCGATCCGGGCCGCATAGGAGACCTGCGTTTCGACGGAGCCGATTTCCATCAGCGCCTTGATGGCCAGTTCCGCGTTAGCCGACTTGGAATTGACGGCCCACGGAGCCGCCAGGTTGGCGAGTACGTACTGGCCGCCGTTCTGGCCCGGAACCGTCCAGGTGCCGACAATCTTGGTCACGTCAGGGATCGGGTTCTTGCTCTCGCGGCCCCAGTCGAAAATGTAGCACCAGGAGCCGCATGTGGTGGCGGCAAGCTTGCCCTGCGGAAACATCTCATACTTCGGCACGACCCACGGCTCGGGGCCGAGCAGCGGCTGAACCGGCATCAGATCGTTATCGATCAGCTGCTTGTAGACATCGAAGACATCCTTGACGCCTTCGCCGTTGAGATCGAACTTGCCATCGGCATCGACGATCTGCGGCGTCTTCGAGCCGACGATCAGATGCTGGAAGCCCTCGTCGAAGGCACCGCCGCCCCAGGCCACACCGGCCGGGAAGAGCAGGCCATAGGCGCCGGTCTTCTTCTTGATCTCGGCAGCGCGGTCGAGCAGGTCTTTCCAGTCCTTCGGCTGCTCGGTCGAAATACCGGCCTTATCGAGCACATCCTTGCGATAGTAGATTTCCTGGATGCCGAGCATGAAGGGCATCACATAGGTCTCGCCATCGGGGCTGACGGCCAGCTGCTTGGCCACATCGTAGAGGCCGTTATAGCCTTCCCAGGCCTTGAATTCCTTGGTGACAGGAGCGAGGTAACCGGCTTCCACCATATCGGCGACGGCAGATGCAGTCGGGATGGAGAACAAGTCGGGCGCGTTGCCTGCGCCGAGCTCGGTCAGCAGTTTCGTCAGATAATCCTTGTCCGGCGCCGGGTATTCGACGACCTCGACCGTGACACCGTATTTCTTCTCGATGCGCTCGACCGTCGACTTCATGGCGTCGATACCCGACTGGCCATGGTTCGCAATCCGGATCGTTTCAGCATGAGCCAGCGTCGATACTGCGCTGAGCAATATGGCGCAAAGGCCACCGATAACCGTCTTCTTCAACGGAAGTCCTCCCTCTTGTTCACAATGGCGCCCTCCAGCACCTGTCGAAAATGTACACGCATTCCCATGCCTGACAAGATGATTTTGCAATCGTTTCCAACGCAAAATTTAAGTTATTGTTTTTATGTGATTATTTATAGCTTGCAACAAATACAACGTTTGTGTAATCGTTTGCACAATCGCATTCGGGAGGATTTTGCATGGTACAGAAACTGCGCCTCGGCGTGATTGGCGCCGGGCTGAAGGCGGCCGAATATGCCCATAGCTGGGCCAAGATGCCGGAGATCGAATTTGCCGCTCTCGCCGATACCATCCCGGGATCGCGCAAACGGCTGATCGACGTCTGCAAGGAAGCCGGCGCACCCGAACCGGAAGCCTTTGAAGACTATCGCGACATGCTGGCGAAGCGCCGCGACGCGCTGGATATCATCTATATCTCCACCCCGCATGCATTCCATGGCGAACAGGCCGTCGCCGTCGCCGAGGCTGGACTCGACCTCTTCCTGGAAAAACCGATGGTCACAACCGTCCCCGAAGCCGAACGGCTGATCGCCGCACAGAAGAAGACCAGCGTCACCATCGTCACCGCCTTCCAGGGCGGACTCTCGCCGCTGGTGCTCGACACCCGCAAGCGGGCGCTGTCAGGCGAGTTCGGTGACCTGATCGCCATATCGGGCATGATCTGGGAAAGCTGGGCCGCCAACTATGAAGGTCACTGGAAGCAGCAGCCGGAAATATCCGGCGGCGGCTTCATGTTCGATACCGGCGCTCACATGATGAACACCGTCTGCCTGCTCGCCAATTCGGACTTCGAGAGCGTTTCGGCCTACATGCACAATCATGGCCGCAAGGTGGATATCGCCACAGCCGTTTCCGCTCGGCTGAAGAATGGCGCACTGGCGACGCTGACGGCAGCCGGCGAAGGCCCTCCCGGCTGCGCCTCCTACATCACCTTCTTCTATTCCAAGGCCATCGTGCGCATCGACGCCTGGGGCGGCTGGCGCGAGATCAGCTTCGGCCGGACCAGCGAACCCCGCGAAGAAGCCGAGATTCTCGGCAATCCGATGAAGAACTTCCTCGCCATCCGCGCCGGAAGCATGGAAAACTCCGGCTCCGTTGAAATGGGCCTGCGATTCGCTAGGCTCTGGGACGCAATCAAGGAGTCGGCGGCGGCGGAGGGAGTGCCCGTCAGGATCGCCGTCTAAGCAATTCCAGCAAAACTGCGTAGCGGTTTTGCGTCCGGAATTGCGTAACAACAGAGGTAGACCCGCTCCGCGATACGGAGAAGAGCGGAATGGGTCTAGACGGGGTGGAAGCAGCATGAGCAGGAAACGCATCACATCCAAGGAGCTGGCAAAACTCGCCGGTGTGTCCTCGGCGACGATCTCGCGCGCCTTCTCACCTGATTCCCGCATCGGCAGCGCCACGCGCGACCGCATCCTCGCTGTCGCCCGCGAGCACGGCTACCAGCCGAACGCCATTGCCCGGTCGCTCAACAACCAGCGCTCCCGCCTGGTCGCCCTGGTGGTCAACGCCATCGGCAATCCTTGCGAGGCGGAAGAGCAGCAGCTGCTCGTCCATCGCCTGCAGGCACGCCAGCTTCTGCCGATCATTCTCTGCTGCGCCGATCATTCCGACCGGCTCCAGCTGATGCGGCTGGCCTCGACCTATCAGGTCGATCACGTCGTCGTCTTCTCCGACATGGTGTCGATGCAGGATGCCGTCGATATCTTCCATACGACAAAACCGATCATCGTCTCCTTCGAGCCGCTCGAAAACGAGAATGTCTCCAGCATCCGCATCGATGGCGCCGTCGGCGCTGCCGAGATCATCGACAAGATCGTCAAGGATGGAAAGAAGCGCTTCGCCTATCTTTCCGGAACGAAATCCAGTTGGATCGACAAGCTGCGCCGCAAATGGTTTGCCGACGGTCTCGCCAAGCACGGCCTGGCTTTCGAGGCAGAGGCGTTCGGCGACTATTCCTACGATTCCGGCTTCAAGGAAGCCGTCATGCTGCTGCACCGCTCGAAGGTGGATGCGATCATTTGCGGCAACGACGTGATGGCGATCGGTGCGCGCGACGCGGCCCGGCGCGTCCTCGGCAAGCAGACGCCCGGCGATATCGCCATCGTCGGCCAGGACGGCATCGCCATGGCCGCCTGGGACTGCAACGACCTGACAACGTTGAGCCTTGACCATGCCGCTTTCATGGATGCCGTGGTGGAAGTGATCGAACGCCATGAGCAGGATATCGAAGGCCCGCACAACATCACGCTTGCCTGCACGCCCCGCTGGGGCTCCACCGCGTAAGGCAGCGCTTTTCATTGCATCGAGGAGGAATTTCCATGACCATGATTTCACGCGCGCGCGCCTCGCGCCGCATCATTGCCCGCGCCTGCAGCAAGGAAGCCTGATATGCGTTCCGTCGTCTCCTTCAATGAATCCTGGAGCTTCCACGAGGGCTTCGGCCAGCGGCTGCTCGAAGCTTTCGACGGCAGCACAACCGTCAGCCTGCCGCACACGGCCGTCGAACTGCCGTTCAACTATTTCGACGAGAAGAGCTATCAGCGGCCGTTCACCTATCAGAAGCTGCTGCGCTGGATGCCGGAATTCGAAGGCCGCGAAGTCTCCATCGTCTTCGACGGCGCCATGGCCGACAGCGTCGTCTACCTGAACGGCGAAGAGATCATCGCCCACAAGGATGGCTACACGCCGTTCGAGGCGCGACTGACAGGCAAGCTTGTTAAGGGCGACAACCTGATCACCGTCAAGATCGACGGCAGCGAGAACCCTGCCATCCCGCCCTTCGGCGGCCGTATCGATTACCTGACCTACGCCGGCATCTATCGCGAAGTCTGGCTGAAAGTCACCGGCGCCGTCTCGCTCAGCAACATCAAGATCGAGACGCAGAACGCCCTTGCCGAAACGAAGTCGGCGACCGTTCGCTGCAAGCTCGCCAATCCGCAGGACGCGACGTTCCTCGGCACGATATCCGGCACGATCCGCGATGCCTCGGGCATCGTCATCGCCACGGCAACGGCTGAGACCACGGGCGAGGACGTGACGCTCGGCTTCAGCGATCTAAGCGGCATCGCGGTCTGGGATATCGCCAATCCGGCTCTCTACGAGCTCACAGTCGACCTCAAGACCAGCCATGGTTCGGATCGCCTCTCCTCGAATTTCGGCTTCCGCACCGCCGAGTTCACGCCCGAAGGTTTTCTGTTGAACGGCAAGCCGCTGAAGCTGCGCGGCCTCAACCGTCACCAGGCCTACCCCTATGTCGGCTATGCCGCCGGACGTTCCGCCCAGGAACTCGACGCGACGATCATGAAGACGGTGTTGAAGTGCAATATCGTCCGCACCTCGCATTATCCGCAATCCAAATGGTTCCTCGACCAGTGCGACCGCCTCGGCCTGCTGGTCTTCGAGGAAATCCCCGGCTGGCAGCATATCGGCGACCTCGACTGGCAGAAGGAATCGATCGAGAACGTGCGCCGGATGATCGAGCGCGACTGGAACCATCCGTCGATCATCATCTGGGGCGTGCGCATCAACGAGTCGCTCGACAGCCACGACTTCTATGCCGAGACCAACCGCCTCGCCCGCGAGCTCGACCCGACCCGTCAGACCGGCGGTGTCCGGTACCTGACGGAAAGCGAGCTGCTGGAAGACGTCTATACGATGAACGACTTCATCCTCGGCAACGAGGAACTGCCGGGCGCCAACCGCCCACGCACCGCGCTGCGCCCGCAGCAGGAAAATACCGGCCTGGCGCACAAGGTGCCCTACCTGATCACCGAGTATAACGGGCATATGCATCCAACCAAGATGCACGATCCGGAACAGCGCCAAGCCGAACATGTGCGCCGTCATCTGGAAGTTCTGAACGCCGCCTATGACGATCCTGACATCTCAGGCGCGATCGGCTGGTGCATGTTCGACTACAACACGCACAAGGATTTCGGCTCCGGCGACCGCATCTGCTACCACGGCGTCATGGACATGTTCCGCGAACCGAAATTCGCGGCTTACGTCTATGCCAGCCAGTGCGAGCCTTCAGACGAGGTCATCATGAAGCCGGTGACCTTCTGGGCGCGCGGCGAGCGCAGCATCGGCGGCGTACTGCCGCTGATCATCCTGACCAATTGCGACGAAGTCGAATTGAAGTATGGAACGCTGACCAAGCGGATCGGCCCCGACCGCGAGAACTACCCGCATCTGCCGCATCCCCCTGTTGTTCTCGACCACCGACATTTCACCGCCGATGAGCTCGGCACGTGGGGTCTGGAATGGATCGATGGAGAATTCACCGGCTTCATCGATGGCGAGCCGGTGGCGCATCTGACGCTCGCAGCCGATCCGCTGCCAGCAAGGCTTGAACTCGCACCCGATGCGATCGCTCTGAAAGCCCGGGAGCGCGACAGCACCCGCGTCATCATTCGCGCGCTCGACCAGCGCGATCAGCGCCTGCCCTTCATGGATGACAGCGTCACGCTGCGCGTCGAGGGACCGGCGAAGATCGTCGGCCCGAGCAGCGTGCCGCTGCAGGGTGGCACGGCTGGTTTCTGGCTGGAAGCAACGGGACTGACAGGCACGATCACCGTGGAAGCGACCTCAAGCCGCTTCCCGTCTGTCAGTTTCACCGTAACCGCACAGTGACGGATCAGGCGATCCGCAGCTGGCTCTGCGGATCGAAGAACACCGCCTTGTCGAGATTGAAGGCAAGGCGGGTGTTCGTGCCCGCATCGATGCCGGCATCGGCGCCGAGGCGCGCGACGACGGATTTGCCGCCGAGCTTGGTGACGGCGAATGTATCGGCACCCGCGGGCTCGACAACTTCGATCATGCAATCACCATGCGACACCGATTTCGCCTTGCGATCGACGCCATCGAGATCGGTGAGCGCTTCCGGGCGGATGCCGAAGATCACCGGCTTGCCATTGTAGCTCGTCAGGCTGTTGTTGCCTGAGGGCACCGGCAGCTTCAGCGGTTCCGCATTCGGGCGGTCGAGCGAAACCTGCAGACCTCCGGCACCGTTTTCGACGGTCGCGTTCAGCAGGTTCATCGCCGGCGAACCCATGAAGTCGGCGACGAAGACGTTGGCAGGGCTGTTGTAGATTTCGGCAGGCGTGCCGAACTGCTGCAGGACGCCATCGCGCAGGACGGCAATCTTGGTTGCCAGCGTCATGGCCTCGATCTGATCATGCGTCACGTAGACGATCGTCGTGCCCATCCGCTGGTGCAGGCGCTTGATTTCCGTGCGCATGTCGACGCGAAGCTTGGCATCCAGATTGGACAGCGGCTCGTCGAACAGGAAGACCTGCGGGTTGCGCACCAGAGCACGGCCCATGGCAACGCGCTGGCGCTGGCCGCCGGAAAGCTGGCTCGGCTTACGATCCAGTAGATGGCCAATCTGCAGCATCTCGGAAACCTGCTTGATCGCCTTCTCGCGCTCTTCCTTCGGCACGCCACGGATTTCCATGCCGAAGGCGATGTTTCCCGCCACCGTCATGTTAGGATAGAGCGCATAGCTCTGGAACACCATGGCGATATCGCGCTTCGATGGATGCAGGTCGTTGATCGCCCGGCCGTTGACGCGGATTTCGCCTTCGGTGATCGTCTCAAGACCGGCGATGGTGTTGAGCAGCGTGGACTTGCCGCAACCGGACGGGCCGACGAGCACGAGGAAGCCGCCCTCTTCGAGCTCGAGATCGATCCCCTTGAGGATATCGACGGCGCCGAAGCGCTTCTTGAGACCGGAAATTTCAAGGAAAGCCATGGATTATCCTTTGACGGCGCCCGCCATGAGACCGCGCACGAAATAGCGGCCGGCGAGAATGTAAACGAAGAGCGTCGGCACGGCGGCGATCATCGCCGCGGCCATGTTGACATTGTATTCGACCACGCCGGTCGAGGTGTTGACGACGTTGTTCAGCGCCACCGTCATCGGCATGGACTCGCCGGTGCCTGCGTAAGCCGAGGCGAACAGGAAGTCGTTCCAGATGTTGGTGAACTGGTAGATGACCGTCACCACGATGATCGGCAGAGAGTTCGGCAGCATGATGCGGCGGAAGATCTGGAAGAAGCTGGCGCCATCGACCTGGGCAGCGCGCACCAGCTCCGTCGGGAAGGCTTCATAGAAATTCCGGAAGAACAGCGTCGTGAACCCGAGACCGTAGACGACATGGACGAAAACCAGGTTGACCGTGGGGTTGCCGAAGCCGAAGTTCATGCCCGTCGCGTTCTGCAGCGTCATGCCGAAACGGCCGAACATGCCGAGGATCGTCGCCATCGGCAACAGCACCGACTGGAACGGAATGAAGCAGGCAAACAGCATCAGGCCGAAAACCAGCGTATGACCCGGAAACCGCCACTTCGTCAGCACGTAACCGTTCAGCGCACCGAGCACGGTGGAGATCGCGACGGCCGGCACGACCATCTTGATCGAGTTCCAGAAGTAGCCCTTGATCCCGGCGCAGGTCAGGCCGACGCAGGTCTCGCCCCAGGCCTTGAACCAGGGATCGAGCGTCGGCGACTGCGGCAGCGACAGCATGTTGCCGTTCTGGATCTCGTCCATCGTCTTGAACGAGGTGACGAGCATCACGAACAGCGGCATCAGATAGAGGATCGCGAAGATGATCAGCAATCCGTAGATCGCCGTGCGGCCGATCCAGCGATTGTTGTTGCCGTTGGAAACGGCGGGAGAGACGACGCTGCTCATCGGGATTTCTCCCTCAGTTCGGAATAGAGATAGGGAACGATAATCGCTGAGATCGTCATCAGCATGATGATCGCGCTGGCCGAACCGACCGCCATCTCGTTCCGCTTGAAAGTGTATTCATACATGAAGTTCGACGGCAGCCAGGCCGAACCGCCGGGTCCGCCCGACGTCAGCGCGACCACCAGGTCGTAGGACTTGATCGCCATGTGGGCGAGCACGATAAAGGCAGACAGGAACACCGGGCGCAGCATCGGAATGATGATCCGGCGGTAGAGCTGCAACGTTGAAGCACCGTCGATCTGCGCCGCCTTGATGATCTCGCCATCGATCCCGCGCAGACCCGCCAGGAACATCGCCATGACGAAACCGGACGCCTGCCAGACACCGGCGATGACGACGGTATAGATCACGAAATCCTTGTTCTTGATCCAGTCGAAATGGAAGCTCGTCCAGCCGAACTGGTGCAGCGTCTGCTCCAGGCCGAGGCCCGGATCGAGGAACCATTTCCAGGCAACGCCGGTGACAATGAAGGACAGCGCCATCGGATAGAGGAAGATCGGGCGCAACACGCCCTCGCCACGGATCTTCTGGTCGAGCAGGATCGCCAGCAGCAGACCGAGCCCCAGGCAGATACCGATATAGAGGAAGCCGAAGATCCCCATATTGGTGATCGACGTGTACCAGGACGACGGCGGATCGCCCTCGAACGTCCAGCGCCAGAGGCGCTGATAGGCGCGCGGCCCTGTCAGTGCGTAGGACGGAAAGGTCTTGGAATTGGTGAAGGAAAGATACGCCGTCCAGACGATGAAGCCATAGACGAAAACGATCGTGATCAGGAAGCTCGGCGCCAGCACGATTTTCGGCAGGGCATCCTGCAACCGGCCGCGAATGGACGCGCGGGTCGAAGGACTGGAGGTCAGGACCGGATCGGTGGTCGCAACAGTGCTCATGAAATCAATCTCCTCCCCACAGCATACCTGCAGGGCGCAAAGGCCTCCCCGCACTGTGCGGGGAGGCCGGATGTCGAACAGGTATTAGCGAGCGTCGTCGATCGCCTGGACGAGCTGGGTCACAGCTTCGTCGGAGGTCTTGATCTGGCCGTGAACGAACTTCGAGACGACGTCCTTATAGGCGTTGGCGATGGCCGGAGGCGCGCCGTAGCCCTGAGCGAGCGAACCGAACAGCGTGCCGCCGTCGTTTGCCTTCTTCAGGTCAGCGATACCCTTCTTGCCGCAGGCGTCGAAAGCCGTATCAGGAACGTCGGTACGGGCCGGAACCGAACCCTTGACCACGTTGAAGGCCGACTGGAAGCTCTTCGACAGCGTTGCCGTTGCGAGCGCCACCTGAGCGGCCTTGCGGTCTTCAGGAACGTTGAACATGCCGAACATGTCGGAGTTGTAGATCACGCTGCCATCGGTGCCCGGGAAGCGGTAGCACAGGAAGTCCTTATCCGGGGTCTTCTTGGCAGCGACGAATTCGCCCTTCGCCCAGTCGCCCATGACCTGAACCAGAGCGTCACCCTTGATGACCATTGCGGTTGCCAGGTTCCAGTCGCGGCCCGAGAAGTTCGGGTCGACATACTTGATGATCTTGGCGAGGTTGTCGAAGGACTTCTTCATCGTGTCGGACTTCAGAGAGTCTTCGTCGAGATCGTTGAAGGCCTTCTTGTAGAATTCAGGACCGCCGGTCGACAGGACGATCGAGTCGAACATCGTGGCTTCCTGCCAGTTCTGACCGCCAAGAGCGAGCGGGATGACGCCAGCTGCCTTGGCCTTGTCGAGAAGCGCGATCAGGTCGTCGAAGGTCTTTGGCTCGGTGCCGCCGATCTTGTCCATGACGGCCTTGTTGATCCACAGCCAGTTGACGGAGTGAACGTTAACAGGGGCAGCGACCCACTTGCCGTCGTAAACGGAGAACTTCTGGAGAGCCGCCGGAACCGACTTGTCCCAGCCTTCCTTCTTCGCGGTCTCGGTCAGGTCGCCCATGACGCCTGCCTGAGCATAGTCGAGAACGGTGTAGCCCAGCATCTGCGATGCGGTCGGGTAGGTACCGGCAGCAACCATCGCCTTCAGCGCGGTCATTGCAGCATCACCACCACCACCAGCAACCGGTACATCCTTCCAGGCGTAACCTTCCTTGGAGAGGTCGCCCTTCAAGACGTTGAGCGCCGCGGCTTCACCGCCCGAAGTCCACCAGTGCAGCATCTGCACTTCCTTGACGTCGGCCGCATGGGCGCCGAACGCAGCCATCATCACGGCAGCAGCAGCCACCGAGCCCAAAAACTTGCGCATAGTCTTCCTCCCGTTTGCAAGTCGGCAGCGAAAGCCTTTTCCGCCACCCTGATGCTTCCCACTCGCCGAGTGAGCAAACATGCCGCCGCCTCCCGGCTGCGGTTGACAATTTAAAACGATATAAATTACGCGGCGTCAAGTCTTTCTCGACTTCCGAGAAAAAAGATTATTAATGAACCAAACTACTGAAATTGCTATATAATGCGAATTATCGCGCTAAAATCGCAAAAATTTAAAACGTTTTCATAACTTTATTGCTTGCAATGCATCTGCCCGTTATGTTGATTGCCGCAGCCCAGGAAGGCCAAGTTGACCGATCCGATGAAGCCGCCCCGCGGCGAAAACCAAGACAATCTTCTGAGACGTGGCAAGCCGACGCTGCGCACGATCGCCAACCTGACCGGTTTGGCGGTGACGACGGTGTCGCGCGCGCTCAGCGACGCACCGCAAATCTCGCTGGAAACCCGCGAGCGGGTGCACAAGATCGCCAGCGAAATCGGCTATCTCCCGGATCGCGCGGCGCAGCGCCTGAAGACCGGCCGCACCAATGTCATCAGCATCCTGCTCGACTCGCACCAGGAAGTCGTCGGCTTCGGCACCTCGATCATGTACGGCATTGCCAAGGCTCTGAAAGAGACCTCTTACCATCTGGTCGTCGCGCCGAACTTCCTCTCGACCACCGAGCTCGAGGCTGCCGAATACATCGTCCGCAACAGCTTCGCCGATGGCGTCATCTTTACCCGCACCGAACCCTTCGATGCCCGTGTCCGCATGCTGATCGAAACCGGCTTTCCGTTCGTCAGCCACGGCCGCACCGAATTTTCGACGCAGCATCCCTATGTCGACTACGACAATTATGCCTTTGCCTATGAGGCGACGCGCCGCTTGATCACCAAGGGCCGCAAGAAGGTGACGCTCCTGCTGCCGCCACGGCGGCTGACATTCTACCAGCACCTGCTGCACGGCTTCATGACCGCCGTGCGCGAGGCGGGCGCCAGCTACGAAATCTCCGAGGAGATCACGCTCGATTCACCGGCAAGTGCCATCCGCGACTATGTCCGTACGCGCGCTGCTGCCCCTGATGCCCCGGATGGCTTCATCTGTCCTGGCGAGGTGTCGGCCCTTGCGACGATCACCGGCATGAGCGATGCCGGGCTTCAACTGGCCGAGGATTACGATATCGTCGCCAAGGAGCATTCGCGCCTACTGACCCAGCTGCAGCCAAAGGTCGAGACGATCTACGAAGACCTCGTTGCCGCCGGCGAATTGCTCGGCCGGATGCTGATCGAACGCATCAACGACCCGGAAGCAGCGGGCAACCGCCAGCTCATCCAGACGCCACAGATCGTGTTTCCGCCCTTGTGAGCGCTGCCGACGGCTCGATCTCCGCAAGCAGCGGCAGATGATCGGACGCGCGGCGTGCCAGCGGATCGGCGATCGCCGTCACCCGCCTGACACCAAGCCCTTCCGAGACGAAGACGTGGTCGATCCGCAGCACTGGCAGCCGCGACGGATAGGTCGGCCGCGGCTTACCACCGGCAAGCAGCTGCACGTCACGAAACTGCCGCGCCAGCATCCGGTAGGCGGGTGACAGCGGAATGGCATTGAGATCGCCGCAGATGATGGCCGGTGCCGCCTGAAATGCCGGCGACCCGATCCAGTCGCTGCCGAGCAACGCCGCTATTTGCTGCGCCCTGTCCACGCCTCTGAGACCAAGATGCGTGTTTAGAACGTTGAGCGTCAGGCCTTTGACATAGACCTGCACCCAGATCGCCCCGCGGGTCTCGCCGACGGAAGGCAGCGGCCCTGCCCGCATCAGCTTGGTTGGCAGCGCCGTCAGGATGGCGTCACCATACTTCTCTTCCTCGACATGCAAGGCTGGATGGAAATGCGACTCCATCTTCAGAAGGCCCGCGATGAGATGCGCCTGATCGACGCCTCCCGTTCGCTTGCGGCCAACGTCCAGCTCCTGCAGCGCAATGATATCGGCACCCGACTGGGCGATGACATCGGCGACCCGGTGCGGATCGATCCGCCGGTCGGTGCCGACGCAGCTATGCACGTTGTAGGTCAGGATCCTGATCGATCGGCCGCCCTGCAAAGGTGAAATACCGGAGAATGTGCTCATGCTGGGGGAACCCGCATTCCGCTTGTTTCGTTCCATAAACTGGAAACTGCAACGCAAGACGGAAAACTCATGCCAGGCAAACGCCTCATCATCAATGCCACACTCATTCTTGGCCTGCTGCTGGCCGCCTACCTTCTCTACAAGGTCTTCAGCCGCTACTCGCTGGACGAGGTGATGCAGTCGATCGCGGCGATCCCAGTGTCCAGGCTCGCCGCCGGGACGGGCTTTGCAGCACTCTCCTATCTCTGCCTTACCGGCTTCGACTGGATGGGCTTGCGCTATGCCGGCAAACCGCTGAGCTACCCGAAAGCAGCGATTGCCTCATTTACCGGCCTGTCAATCGGCCACAATCTCGGCATCGCCGCCCTGAGCAGCGGCGCCGTCCGTTACCGCTACTACGCCCGCTGGGGACTGAACACCGAGGAAGTCGCCAAGGTGATCCTCTTCTGCGGCGTCACCGTCGGCATCGGCCTGTCGGCCCTCGCCGGCATCGCGCTTCTCGTCAATCCCGGCGATGCAGCCAATCTGTTGCACCTCAGCTCGACCGGCTTGTTCTTTCTCGGCCTCGCGTGCCTCGGCATTCCCGCGGTCTACGTTCTTCTGGCTGCCACCGTTCGCGCGCCGCTCAAACTGTGGAAATGGCAGTTCCAGATGCCGGAGGTTAAGCTGGCCGCCGGGCAGGTGGTGATCGGAACGCTGAACTTCATCTGCGTTTCCGCCTGTCTGCATCAGATGCTGGCGGCGCAGGGCGAAGCCAGCTTCGTGCAGACAGCAACCGCCTTCGTGCTCGCAAATATCGCCATCCTGCTCACCCATGTTCCGGGCGGACTGGGCGTGCTGGAGGGAACCGTCAGCCACGTTCTTCCGGGCGCCGCATCGATCGGCGCACTTGTGGCCTTCAGGGTGATCTATTTCATTCTGCCCCTGCTGATCGGCCTGCCGGTCTTCGCCATCAGCGAAATCGTCATCCGCAAGCGGAAAACGGCAAGCTCAGAAAAACACGCTGACCAGACGGCCGACGCGCAGGCGCAACCGCTGTAACGGCCAGTACGGCCTGCGCGGATCGACGATCCCGGTCCCCGGCAACGGACTGATCCCACCATGGGCAATATCAACAGCGAATTCGCGCAACCCGCGTGGGCCGCGATTCAGCGCCTTTATAGTATCCAGCACCGATCGCTTTTCACTCTCCATCCGCCGCACCTCTTCGGGCTGCGCATCGAGATGCTCAGCCATCAGCCGGTGGCGAAGCGCGGTGATCGCCTGGCGGTGACCATCAGTCTCCGCCTCGATCGCCAGATCGCATTCCGTATCCAAGCCCTCGGAGCGGTTGTTGAGGTTCGACGAGCCGATGCGGATAAATGCATCATCGACGATCATCAGCTTGGAGTGGATGACGATTTCCTGCTCGCCGCCCTTCTCGTCAGGCACCACGGCATACATGACACGCAGCCGGTCATAACGGTCGATCCGTTTTAGCCGGCGGATCAGGCGATCGCGATTGTTGCCCATCGTCAGTTTCTCAATGAAGCCGTGCGAACTGCGGGTGACAAGAACCGCGATTTCAGGACCTTCGATCTCCTTCAGCCGCTTGGCGATCTCGCGCGCCACACCGAAGGAGGCCAGATATTGGGTTTCGATATAGATATGCTTGCGCGCCGCCCGGATCGCATCCCGCGTCAGCCGGAAAGCTTCGTAATGCCCGCGCTTGCCGATCAGCCCGGGTTCGGTCAACGCGATCGCGGCCGTCGCATTGGTCATTTCTGCCGGGACGGCCAACGGCCATTCGGTGTCGCTTGCAGCGCCGGGCTCTATCCGCTCGCCGGTCGCCTTCCGCCACCTGCGGCGGGCGACATCGCCGATCAGGCCCGCGGCCTCACCTGACACCATCGACTGCATGTCATGAACGGGTTCATAGGGCGTGCCGTCAGGCGCCTTGCGCAGCGGATTGCCGATCCGGTGATCCGGCTCGTCCCATCGCCGCGCGGTAAGGTCGATGCCGCCCAGGAAACCCAGACTGTCGTCGATCGAAACCAATTTCTGGTGATGACAACCGCGCAACGGATGGCGCAGATCGAAACGCATGCTGATCTGCGGATGAGACGAGAACCCGCTCTCGCGGAAAAGCCGCAGCGACTTGCCCGAATAGATCGGCCCCATACCCCAGACCAGAATCCGGATCTGCAAACCCGGATGCTCATCGGCAAGCGACAGCAACAATTCCCCGAGCGTTTCGGAACTCTGCTTTGGCCGGAGACGTATATCGGGATTGAAATCCCAGCCGACGATCCAGATTGTCTGCCGCGCTTTCCTGAGCGCCTGATCCAGGGCGGAAAAATAGGCAGATCCATCCACCAGGAACGCCACTTTCTCGGCTTTGCCGGCACGCCAGGCATTGCGGCCAGTGCGAATGATGCCACCCGGGATGGCCGTGACCGCGGCCTTCATCGTGCGCCGGGCCGCTCCGGCAATCAGATCGATTGCATTTGCCGTCTTGCGGCTATCGCCGGCCGCTTGAAAATCCATCATCCTGTGCCGGTGCCCCACGCTTTTTCGATGCGTGCCTCAACGTGCGAAACGCCGCCACAGTTCCCGTACACCGAACAAAAATTATGGCTCTACAGGGCCTTGCCGCCGTGCCGTAGCGATCGGGCCCTTGCCGAGCCGATGCATTTCCCGCATGCCTTGGATAAATCAGGGAGGATGCCGCATGCGAAACTACTCAGCCTGCATCGAATGGCTGTTTGCCGAACCGGGCGACGAATTCTCAAGCCGCATCGATAGCGCCGCAGAGGCCGGTCTGCATTTCATCGAATTCTGGCGTTGGACCGACAAGGATCTCGACGCCATCGAGCGCAAACTGAAGAGCACCGGCCTCAAGGTTTCGAGCCTCGTAGCCGAACCGATGATTCCGCTGACAGACATCGCTAATCGCGAAGCTTGGCTCGAAGGCCTGAAGCAATCCGTCGAGGTCGCAAAGCGGCTCGGCGCCCCGGTGCTGATCGCGCAAGCCGGAGACGACCTGCCGGGCCTGTCGCGCGAGGAGCAGCGTGCCGCGCTGACAGACACGCTGCGCGCCGCCGCCGATATCCTGAAAGGCACCAGCGTCCGCCTCGGCGTCGAGCCGCTCAACACGCGCATCGACCATATCGGCTATTTCCTCGGCTCGACGGAGGAAGCGCTCGATATCGTCGATGACATCGACCGGCCGGAAATTGGCATCGTCTACGATATCTACCATTCCGCAGTGATGGACGAGAAAACCGAAGATGTCATCGGCGGGCGCGTCTCCCGCGTCGTCCACCTCCACATTGCCGACCATCCCGGCCGCAACGATCCCGGCACAGGAACGATCGACCTCAAGCATCGACTCGATTGGCTCTACGCGAAAGGCTATGAGGGTGTCGTGGGAATGGAGTACCGGCCCGTAAAACCCGGCCGCGACGGCGTCACGGCAGCAATCGACTCGCTTGGCGGCTGAACAGCGGCGGCCTATTGATCGCTGCCTGCCTCCACACTCCATGGGCTCTCCGCCACCAGCTTTTCCAGCCAGTTGCGAAAGGAGACCAGTGGCGGATAGTTTGCGCGCGATTGCGGCCAGGCGAGCCAGTAGGTTCCGCTGCCGGTTACCGACGGTTTCAGTAGCGAAAGAAGCCGCCCCTGCTGGATTTCATCCCTAGCCAGATAGTCGGGCAGCAGCGCCACGCCCAGTCCCGCGATCGCAGCCTGGGTCATCGTCGCGAACTGATCGAAAAGCATGCCGGTGACGTTTTTCGGTTTGATCCCCTGGGCTTCGAACCAGATTGCCCAGGCCTTCGTCCGCGTTTCGAGCTGCAGCAGCGGCAGGTCCAGCACGTCGCTGGCATCGTTGACAGGCTTTTCTCTCAGCAGCGCCGGTGAGATGCAAGCCGTCAGGCGCTCCTCGAAGAGCTCGAGATGATCGGCGTCGCGCCAATCGGCGGCGCCAAAATGGATTGCCGCGTCGAACCCTTCGGCCGCGAAATTGAAGCGCTTCAGGCGTGTCGCCAGGCTGACATTGATCCCGGGATGGTCCTTGAGGAAATCTCCGAGCCGCGGCGCAAGCCATCGTGTACCGAAGGCCGGCAGGATGGCGAGCGTCAGCGTGCCGCCGCCGGGATTGGCGGAAAATTCCATGCTTCCGCGCTGGATGAGATCGAGTGCCCGGCTGATGTCGCGGCCATAGGCCTGCGCCGCCTCGGTCGGCACCAGGCGCTGCCTGTACCTGTCGAAAAGCGGGCGGCCGAGCTGCTGTTCCAGCGTCTGGATCAGCCGGCTGACCGTGCTTTGCGTCAGATTGAGCTCGCGCGCAGCCGCCGCCGTGGATCCATTGCGCAGCACCGCCTCGAAGGCCGAGAGATGGCTGATATGGGGAAGAAATCGTCTCTGGCGCATGGTCAACCTATGCATCGCATGCATCAACTCATTCGCAAATACAGTTTCCATAGACATCAGGCAATCGATAGACGCATAATTCCGGATGAAACCCATGTCTTTGCCGTGAGGATCGCTTGTCAAACTCTGCCAACACAGTTTCCAAATCGTCGTCGAGCGCCTTTGCCTGGGATGATCCTTTCCTGCTGGACGAGCAACTGAGCGAAGATGAGCGGATGATTCGCGACTCGGCAGCCGCTTTCGCCAAGGCCGAGCTGCTGCCCCGCGTCCAGGAAGCCTATCTCGACGAGCAAACCGACAAGGGCCTCTTCAAGCTGATGGGCCAGACCGGCCTGCTCGGCGTCACGCTGCCGGAAGAATATGGCGCTGCCAACGCCTCCTACGTCGCCTACGGCCTCGTCGCCCGGGAGATCGAGCGCATCGATAGCGGCTACCGCTCGATGATGAGCGTCCAGTCCTCGCTGGTCATTTACCCGATCTATGCCTACGGCTCCGACGAGCAGAGGAAGAAATATCTGCCAGGCCTCGTTTCGGGCGAGCTGATCGGCTGTTTCGGCCTCACCGAGCCGGATGCAGGCTCCGATCCGGGCGGCATGAAGACCCGTGCCGAGAAGATCGAGGGCGGTTATCGCCTGCGCGGCTCCAAGATGTGGATCTCAAACGCGCCGATCGCCGATGTCTTCGTCGTCTGGGCGAAATCCGAAGCCCACAACAATGAGATCCGCGGCTTCGTGCTTGAAAAGGGCATGAAGGGCCTCTCAGCGCCAAAAATCGGCGGCAAGCTGTCGCTGCGCGCCTCGGTCACCGGCGAGATCGTGCTGGACAGCGTCGAAGTTGGCGAAGACGCGATCCTGCCCGGCGTCTCGGGTCTCAAAGGCCCCTTCGGCTGCCTCAACCGCGCCCGCTACGGCATCTCCTGGGGTGTGATGGGTGCGGCCGAAGACTGCTGGTTCCGCGCCCGCCAATACGGCCTCGACCGCAAGCAGTTCGGCAAGCCGCTCGCCGGCATGCAGCTCTACCAGAAGAAGCTCGCCGACATGCAGACCGAGATCGCCCTTGGCCTGCAGGGATCTCTGCGCGTCGGCCAGCTGATGGACCAGCACAAGATGGCGCCGGAGATGATCTCCATCGTCAAGCGCAACAATTGCGGCAAGGCGCTCGACATCGCGCGCCAGGCCCGCGACATGCACGGCGGCAACGGCATCCAGATCGAATTCCACGTCATGCGCCATTCGCAGAACCTGGAAACGGTCAACACCTACGAAGGCACGCACGACGTCCACGCGCTGATCCTGGGCCGGGCGCAGACCGGCATTCAGGCGTTCTTCTAGAGAATAGAGTTAAAACGCAAAAAGCCCGCTTAAC
This sequence comes from Rhizobium sp. 01L410, assembly GCF_056400165.1. Lineage (NCBI taxonomy): Bacteria > Pseudomonadati > Pseudomonadota > Alphaproteobacteria > Hyphomicrobiales > Rhizobiaceae > Rhizobium > Rhizobium sp. 01L410. Next base: position 76 of record NZ_JBFTST010000012.1, on the reverse strand, counting down.
GCGGGTTCTGTCTATTCTGTTGTACGTATCCATGAAGAGGATTTGGTTGCGGGGGCAGGATTTGAACCTGCGGCCT